>NZ_JBVIDX010000003.1:0-266384 GCF_055572155.1 Streptomyces sp. NPDC030814 | reverse complement strand
CAGTGTTTGGGGTTTCTTTTCATTTTCCCCACCCGGGTCGCGTGACCCCACCCCCCCCCCCCCACCCCCCCCCCCCCCGCGACCTGATCGGACGCTCATGGTGAAAGGACCCCTTAGCGTTGACGTGTGGCGTACTTCGACTCTGCTTCCTCCGCTCCCCTCCATCCCGTGGCCCGGCAGGCGCTGTTGGCCTCCCTGGACGAGGGGTGGGCCGATCCCGCTCGTCTCTACCGGGAGGGGCGGCGGGCGCGGATGCTGCTGGACGCCGCCCGCGAGGCGGCCGCCGAGGCGGTGGGGTGCCGGGTGGACGAGCTGGTGTTCACCGCGTCGGGTACGCGCTCGGTGCACTCCGGGGTCGCGGGGGTGCTGGCGGGGCGGCGGCGCGTGGGACGCCACCTGATCGTGTCGGCCGTCGAACACTCTTCGGTGCTGCATGCCGCGGAGGCGCATGAGGCAGCCGGCGGGACGGTCACCCAGGTGGCGGTGGATCGGTCGGGTGCGGTCTCCGCCTCCTCGTACGCCGAGGCCCTGCGCCAGGACACCGCGCTGGCCTGTCTCCAGTCCGCCAACCACGAGGTGGGGACGGAGCAGCCGGTGGCCGAGGTGGCGGCGGTGTGCCGGGAGGCCGGGGTGCCGCTGCTGGTGGACGCCGCGCAGTCGTTGGGGTGGGGCCGGGTCGACGGGGACTGGTCGGTCTTGACCGGGAGTGCCCACAAATGGGGCGGTCCGTCCGGCGTCGGACTGCTCGTCGTACGGAAGGGGGTGCGGTTCGCGGTCCAAGGGCCCGCCGACGAACGGGAGTCGGGGCGGGCCGCCGGGTTCGAGAACGTCCCCGCGATCGTGGCGGCGGCCGCCTCGCTGCGGGCGGTACGGGCGGAGGCCGCCGCGGAGGCCGAAAGGCTGCGGGAGTTGACGGAGCGGATCCGGGCGCGGGTGCCGTCGCTGGTGCCGGACGTGGAGGTGGTCGGGCATCCGGTGCGGCGGCTGCCGGGGGTCGTCACCTTCTCCTGTCTCTATGTCGACGGGGAGACACTGCTGCACGAGCTGGACCGCGAGGGGTTCTCCGTGTCCTCCGGGTCCTCCTGCACCAGCAGCACACTGACACCCAGCCATGTGCTGCGCGCCATGGGGGTGCTGAGCGAGGGGAACGTCCGGGTGTCGCTGCCGCAGGGCACATCCGAGGAGGACGTCGAGCGGTTCCTGGCGGTGCTGCCGGGGGCGGTCGCGGCGGTACGGGAGAAGCTGGGTGCGCCGGCCCCGGCCGCCGTGGTGCACGAGGACGCCCTCGTCGTGGACGCCCTCGGCAAGCGCTGCCCCATCCCCGTCATCGAGCTGGCGAAGGTGATCGGCGACGTCCCCGTCGGCGGCAGCGTCCGCGTCCTCTCCGACGACGAGGCGGCCCGCCTGGACATCCCGGCATGGTGCGAGATGCGCGGCCAGGAGTACGTCGGAGAGGAAGCGGCGGAGCGCGGCTCGGCCTATGTGGTGCGCAGGGTGAGCTGAGCCCTCAGGCGAGGTGGGTCTGCACCTCGGCGCCCGCCTCGTCCCCGTACGCCTTGGTGAACCGCTCCATGAAGTGCGCCCGGCGCAGCTGGTACTCCTGCGTGCCCACGGTCTCGATGACCAGCGTGGCGAGCATGCAGCCGACCTGGGCCGCGCGCTCCAGGGAGACACCCCAGGCGAGCCCGGAGAGGAAGCCGGCGCGGAACGCGTCGCCGACGCCGGTGGGGTCGGCCTTGCGCTCCTCCTCCGGGCAGCCGACCTCGATGGGGTCGTGGCCCACACGCTCGATGCGGACGCCCTGCGCGCCGAGGGTGGTCACCCGGTGGCCGACCCGGCCGAGGATCTCCGCGTCCGACCAGCCGGTCTTGGACTCGATGAGGCCCTTCTCGTACTCGTTGGAGAAGAGGTACGTCGCGCCGTCCAGCAGTATCCGGATCTCCTCGCCCTCCATGCGGGCGATCTGCTGGGAGAAGTCGGCGGCGAAGGGGATGCCGCGCGAACGGCACTCCTCGGTGTGGCGGAGCATCGCCTCCGGGTCGTCGGCGCCGATGAGGACCAGGTCGAGGCCGTCGACGCGGTCGGCGACGGTCTTGAGCTCGATGAGGCGGGCCTCGCTCATGGCGCCGGTGTAGAAGGAGCCGATCTGGTTGTGGTCGGCGTCGGTGGTGCAGACGAAGCGGGCGGTGTGCAGCGTCTCGGAGATGCGCACGGAGGCCGTGTCCACGCCGTGCCGGTCGAGCCACGCGCGGTACTCGTCGAAGTCGGAGCCGGCCGCGCCGACCAGGATCGGCCTCGTGCCGAGTTGTCCCATGCCGAACGCGATGTTCGCGCCGACACCGCCCCGGCGGACGTCGAGCTGGTCGACGAGGAAGGAGAGGGAGACCGTGTGCAGCTGGTCCGCGACGAATTGGTCGGCGAAGCGGCCCGGGAAGGTCATCAGATGGTCGGTGGCGATGGAGCCGGAGACTGCGATACGCACGGCGAGGACACGCTCCTGCGAAGGGAGAGGGGATTGACAGTTCACGCTACCGGGTCGTCCACGCCCTCAGAAGCAGGCAAAACTACCCGATAGTAGGGCTTTCTTCGTGGGGTTCACGGTGCATACGGTGCCGGTATGACGAACCCCAAGATCCACGGCACCGTCCCGTTCGACCCGGAGGGCGGCCTCGCGGCGCTTCGCGGTGACTGCGCCCGGATGGCTCCGCACTGGGCGGCCCCCACAAAGGTCATTACGGCTCCGGTGTCCCCTTCACTCATCCACGGGGTGACGGTTCCCGCGACCTCGGCGCGGCTGGTGGACGCGATGTCCGACTACGGCGACTGACGGGTCCGCCGCGCATCCGCGCAGCGGACAGGGAACCATCGGCTCCTCCACCGCGTCCCATCGCTGTCCCCCGTATAGGGGAGGCGGTGTACGACCAGTCGAAGGAGCGATGCGGTGAACGCCGAGCGACCCGACCACCCCGAGAACCCGGACGAGGGCACCCGGCCCGACGTCATCGAGGAGATCAGGGCTGCCGGGGACCGGGCCGAGGAGGTCGAGAAGACCGACCCGGCCGAGGCCGAGAAGGCTCCCACCACGGAAGCCGGGCACGACGAGGCGCGCGCCCGTACGGCCGGTCCCGTGGACGGCGGCGGCGATCGGCCCGGCCCCGCGGAGGTCGTGGACGACGGCGGTGACGACCGGGGCGGTCCGGACGGGGGCGACGACGGGGCACGGGAGGCCCGTACGGCCGACGTGTCCGAGGTCGCCGGGGTCGGGCGGACCGACGTCGGGCAGGCCGAGGCGGCCGACACCGAGGACACCCGGCGCGCGGCGCGGCGGCGGGCGCGCGTGGTCGTGGCCTCCGTGGCCGCGGCCGTGCTGCTCGTCGGCGGTGGCGGGGCGTTTCTCGCGGCGACCACGTCCGGTGGGTCCGGCGATGGCTCCGGGCGATCGGCCGGCTCCGACGCCACTCCTCCGCCGCTGGCGCTCGACGGGTACGGCGGCGGCGGTTCGAACGGCATCGCTCCCGGTGAACCCGACCCCCACGGGGTGACCTACCAGGCTGTCGGCAAGCTGCCGGACGGCCCGGACTCCGCCCCCGTGTACCGGGCCAGGGGGCAGGTCACGGCCGCCGAGGTGGCGCGGCTCGCGAAGGCGCTGGGCGTCGAAGGCGAGCCGAGGGCCGAGGGCGAGAACTGGCGGGTCGGCACCACGGGCGACGGATCGGGCCCCACCCTGCACGTCGGCAGGCAGGCGCCAGGCACGTGGACGTTCAGCCGGTTCACACCGGGCACCGACAACTGCCGGAAGGTCGTCGTCTGCGCCGTGCCCCCGGCCGGCGACACCGACCCGGTGAGCGAGGCGGCGGCGAGGAAGGCGGCGACGCCGATCCTCAAGGCCGTCGGCCAGGACGACGCCAAGCTCGACGTCTCCCAGCTCCTCGGCACCATCCGCGTGGTGAACGCCGATCCCGAGGTCGGCGGGCTGCCCACGTACGGCTGGGCGACCAACCTCCAGGTGGGCGTCGACGGCACCGTGGTCGGCGGCAGCGGCAATGTGAAGGCGCCCGTGAAGGGCGACACGTATCCCGTGGTCGACGCGGAGCGGGCACTGAAGCTGCTGAACGACTCTGGGCAGGGCGTCGGCCCCGCCCACGAGGACGTCGCGCCGTCGGCGCCGCGAGGGCCCCTGCCGGTCGAGGACGCGGTGTTCGGGCTGGCCTCCCACCAGGTCGACGGCCGGCCGGCGCTGGTGCCGTCCTGGCTGTTCGAGGTGCGGCCACAGAAGGCTGCAGAGAGTTTCACGGTGACGCATCCGGCCGTCGACCCGAAGTACCTGGCCTCCTCCCAGCCGGAGGAGCCGACCGAGGGGCCCGAGGACCCGAACGTCCCCGGTGACGGGCCGGCCGACCCCGCGTCGCGGAGTGTCCCGGTCCAGGGCTACACCGTCGACGGCAGGGAGCTGACCGTCAGCTTCTGGGGCGGGGTGTGCAGCGAGTACACGGCCACCGCGACCGAGAAGTCGGGCGAGGTGACGGTCACCGTGACCGGCACCTCCCACCCCGGCAGGGTCTGCGTCATGATCGCCAAGGCGATGGAACGCACCGTGCAACTGGACGGGCCGCTGGGCGACCGCGAGGTGGTCGGACCGGACGGCGAGGAGATCCCCGAGGGCGGGATCCAGGAGATGCAGCCGCAGTAGGGCCGGCCGCGTGAGCCGGGAACAGACGAAGGCGGCGTCCCCCTCGGAGGGGGAAGCCGCCTTCGTCGTGCTCAGCGCGCGCCGTAGGGCGTGCGGGCGGGCTCAGCTGAAGGAGTCGCCGCAGGCGCAGGAGCCGGTCGCGTTCGGGTTGTCGATGGTGAAGCCCTGCTTCTCGATGGTGTCGACGAAGTCGATGGTGGCGCCGCCCAGGTAGGGGGCGCTCATACGGTCGGTGGTGACCTTCACACCGTCGAAGTCCTTGACCACGTCACCGTCGAGCGAACGCTCGTCGAAGAAGAGCTGGTAGCGCAGGCCGGAGCAGCCGCCGGGCTGGACGGCGACGCGCAGCGACAGGTCGTCACGGCCTTCCTGGTCGAGCAGGGCCTTGACCTTGGCCGCGGCGGCGTCGGTCAGGATGATGCCGTCGGTGACGGTGGTGGTCTCGTCCGATACGGACATCTACATCTCTCCCGGGTTGTACGGAGACTGCTTGCCGACGAGTGCAACCGCCGGGGTCCCGGATTCATTCCGGGGCGAGCGGATTTCCACCGCGTCTTACTTCATGCTCGCACATGGCCCGTGCGGTGGGCACCGGCCGCCGCACGCGCGGCCGGTCCTGCCGCCGGGATTCATGTCACATCGACGCTATGGGCATCGTCAACGTGACGTGAAGCGGTTATGATAGATAGCGTCATTTCGACGAAAAGGCTAGCCCGCATGTCCCGCCGACCCCCCTCGGGTCGGCGAGCCGCAGAACAGAAAGGGTGCGTGTCGTGACCACCGCCCAGACCACGGAGCTCGACGTACAGCCGACGCCCCTCGCCCTGCTGCTGCTCGGCCGTGAGGCCGACCCGAGGAGCGAGCGCGGTGTCGACTGTCCCGGCGACCTCCCCTCCCCCTCCGACCCCGACCTGGTGGAGCGTGCCCGGGCGGCCAAGGCGAAGCTCGGCGACAAGGTCTTCGTGCTCGGCCACCACTACCAGCGCGACGAGGTCATCCAGTTCGCGGACGTCACGGGCGACTCCTTCAAGCTGGCCCGGGACGCGGCGGCGCGGCCGGAGGCCGAGTACATCGTCTTCTGCGGCGTGCACTTCATGGCCGAGTCGGCGGACATCCTGACCTCCGACGACCAGAAGGTGGTCCTGCCCGACCTCGCCGCCGGGTGCTCGATGGCCGACATGGCCACCGCCGAGCAGGTCGCGGAGTGCTGGGACGTGCTGACCGAGGCCGGGGTGGCCGAGCAGGTCGTGCCGGTGTCGTACATGAACTCCTCGGCCGACATCAAGGCATTCACGGGCAAGCACGGCGGTCTGATCTGCACCTCCTCCAACGCCAAGCGGGCGCTGGACTGGGCCTTCGAGCAGGGTGAGAAGGTGCTGTTCCTGCCCGACCAGCACCTGGGCCGCAACACCGCGGTGCGGGACATGGGCATGTCGCTGGAGGACTGCGTCGTCTACAACCCGCACAAGCCGGGCGGCGGTGTCACGGTCGAGCAGCTGCGGGCCGCGAAGATGATCCTGTGGCGGGGCCACTGCTCGGTGCACGGCCGCTTCAGCCTGGACTCGGTGAACGACGTACGGGCCCGCATACCCGGGGTCAACGTCCTCGTGCACCCCGAGTGCAAGCACGAGGTCGTGGCGGCGGCGGACTACGTCGGGTCCACCGAGTACATCATCAAGACGCTGGAGGCGGCCCCCGCCGGCTCCAAGTGGGCCATCGGTACCGAGCTGAACCTCGTACGCCGACTGGCGAACCGTTTCGCGTCCGAGGACAAGGAGATCGTCTTCCTCGACAAGACGGTCTGCTTCTGCTCGACCATGAACCGCATCGACCTGCCCCACCTGGTGTGGACGCTGGAGTCGCTGGCGGAGGGCAACCTCGTCAACCGGATCGAGGTCGACAAGGAGACCGAGGCGTTCGCGAAGCTGGCGCTGGAGCGGATGCTGGCGCTGCCGTAGGTCGCACGCGACGTGCGCTCACCCCTAGGGGGCTGTGGTGAAAGTCCCGCACAGCACCCGCGGCGCCCGGACTTTCACCACAGCCCCTAGACGGGTTTCCGCTCGGGGTGGGCCGGGTCCAGTGAGCAGAGGGTGCCGTCCGGGATCGCCACCACCAGCGCGCCCTCGTACACCAGGGCCTGCGGGCGGTCCTGGCCGGCCGTGGCCGGCCCGGTGCGGGGCAGGGTCTCCCACAGCGCGGTGCCCTTGGAACCGTCGAGGGCCGCGACCCGACCGCTGGAGCTCACCACGAACAGGGTGTCGGTACGCCCGTCGTACAGGGGGGCGCTCGGCCTCTCCAGACTGGTACGGGTCTGCCACAGCCGCTTGCCCGTCCGCGGCGACACGGCGGTGACCCGGCCGCTGGGCTCGCTGAACGCCAGCGTGGCGTCGGCAGCTGTCACCCGGCCCTCGTACGGCTCCGACAGCTTCGTGGTGGTGCGGCTCCCGGTGTCCGGGTCGAGCAGCAGGACTCCGGTGTAGCGGTGCCGGGAGCCGGGCTTGGCCTCCTCCCGGAGCATCACGGCCACCTGCCCGTCGAGCACCCCGAGGGGGGAGCCGTCGACCGGGACCCTCCACCGCCGGTCCGATCCGTCGCGCGTGTCCACCGCCAGGAGCAGGCCGGTCTCGGCCGCGCTCGTCTCCAGTGTGTTGGGCAGGCAGTACACGTACCACGCCGTTCCGGACGTCGTGGTCAACTGACAGTCGTGACCGGCGGGAAACTCCAGTGACCAGAGTTCGGCTCCGGTGCGCGGCACCCGTGCCGTCGCCGTCCGGCCGTTCGCTTCGGCAAGGAGCACGAGGTCGCCGACCTGCACGACGGGAAGGTCGGGGTTGACGACCTCACTGGTCCACAGCCGGTCACCGGTCTCGGCGTCGAGGGCGACCAGACGGGACGGGTCGTCGACGGGGGCCTCGGTGACAACCGTCTGCCGGACGAGCACGGTGCCGTCCGTGACACCGAGGACGGACGAGGAGTACGACCCTCGCTCCGTACCGGCCGGTGCGATGCCCGCGCGCCACACCGTTCTTCCGGTGCGGCCGTCCACGCGTACCGGCAGGACCCCGTCGCCCCCGCAGTAGACGGCGTCCTTCTGCACCCGGCATTGGGGATCCCCGCCCGTCATCCCGCCGTCTCCGGCCAGCGGCTTCCGGGCACCGGACGCCGCGGTCTCGTACACCGTCGTCTGCCAGGGCTTCCAGCCGCTGGGCGGTGACACCCAGCGGGATGTCGGGGACGGTTCGGGGGTCTCCTCCGCACCGCTCTCCGCCCAGCCGGGCCCCAGCAGATAGGCCGTCATCGCGAGGACCAGCGCGCCGACGGTACCGGTCGCGGCCAGCACCGGGCGGCGGCGCAGCCGGGGGACCGGCCGGGTCACCGTATGGGCCTCCGCGTCGGGGGTCACGGTCGTCGGCTCGTCCGGGTCCCCTTCGGGCAGGATGGCCGCGAACGCCTCCGCCAGTTCGTCGAGGCCGGGACGGTCGGCGGCGGCCTTGGCGAGGCAGCGCTCCAGGATCGCGCGCAGCGGCTGGGGCACCTCGTCCAGGACGGGCTCGTCGTGGATCACCCGGTACGCCGTCAGGTAGGGGCTGTCGGCGTCGAAGGGCCCCCGGCCGGTGAGGGTGTACACCAGCAGGCTGCCCAGGGAGAAGACGTCCGAGGCGGGGCCGACCGTGCGGGCGTCGGTGAGCTGTTCCGGGGACATGAAGGGCGGGGTGCCGATCATCTGTCCCGTTTCGGTCAGGGTGTGGTTCTCGGCGGCGCGGGAGATGCCGAAGTCGATGACACGCGGCCCGTCCGGGGCGATCAGGACGTTGGCCGGCTTCAGGTCCCGGTGCACGACACCGGCCCGGTGGATCTCCCGGAGCGCCTCGACCATGCCCAGGGTCAGCCGGCGCAGTTCCCCGTCCCGCAGCGGGCCCCCGTCCCGGATCCGCTGGGCGAGCGAGCAGCCGGGCACGTACTGGGTCGCCATCCACGGGCGCACTGCCTCCGGGGCGGCGTCCACGACCGATGCCGTGAAGGCCCCGCTGACCCTGCGCACGGCCTCGATCTCCTGGCGGAACCGGGTGCGGAAGACGGCGTCCTCGGCGTACTGGGCGTGCACCACCTTCACCGCGACCTCGCGGCCCGAACGGGTTCTCGCCCGGTAGACGACGCCCATGCCCCCGGTGCCGAGCCGGTCGACCAGCCGGTAGCCGCCGACCGATCTCGGGTCGTCGCTGTGCAGCGGCACGCCCGCATCCCTCCCCCGTATGCGGCCTGTGCAGGCCATGAAGCCCGTGAAGCCGTGAAGCAGTCGAGCGCCAGGATACGTAACCGGGGGAAACACGAGGGCCGGGCACCGGACCGTGTCGGTCCGGTGCCCGGCCGCGCCGGTCGCGGGGTGTCACACCCCGGCGGTCTCCGTCTGCTCGGAGCGGGGCTCCGTCGCGGCGGACGTGGCGCCCGCGCGCTTCAGGGCCTTCTTCTTCGCCCGGCGTTCCTTGCGGATCTCGACCATCGTGTAGAGGGTCGGGACCAGCAGCAGGGTGAGCAGCGTCGAGGTGATCAGACCGCCGATCACCACCACCGCCAGCGGCTGGGCGATGAAGCCGCCCTCGCCGGTGATGCCCAGGGCCATGGGCAGCAGGGCGAAGATCGTCGCCAGGGCCGTCATGAGGATCGGGCGCAGGCGGTGGCGGCCGCCCTCGACGACCGCCTCGACGGTGCTGTAGCCCTGTCGCCGGTACTGGTTGATCAGGTCGATCAGCACGATCGCGTTGGTGACCACGATGCCGATCAGCATCAGCATGCCGATCATCGCCGGGACGCCCATCGGGGTACCGGTGGCAACCAGCAGTCCGATGGCGCCGGTGGCGGCGAACGGGATGGAGACCAGCAGGATCAGCGGCTGGACCAGGGACCGGAAGGTCGCCACCAGCAGCATGAAGACGATGGCGATCGCCGCGAGCATCGCAAGGCCCAGCGAGGCGAAGGCCTCGTCCTGGTCCTCGGAGACACCGCCGATCTCGGCGGTGGCGCCCGCGGGGAGCGTCAGTCCGTTCAGCTTGGAGGTGAGGTCCGCGCTGACCGCGCCCGTGTTGTCGCCCTTCGGCTTCGCGGTGATCGTGGCGGCCCGCTGGCCGTCGATCCGGGTCATGGAGACCGGGCCGTCCACCAGCTCGACGTCCGCGACGGCGCCCAGCTTCACCGGACCGAGCGGCAGGTTCCTCAGCTCGTCCAGCGTGTCGGCGGGCTTGGCCGACTTGATGACGATGTCCCGCTCGGTGTCGTCGAGGACGGCCCGGCCGCTGGTCGTACCGCGGACGGCCTGGGCGACCGCGACACCGAGGGTCTGGTCGTCGAAGCCGGCCGCGGCAGCCTTGTCGGTGGCCTTCACGGAGATGCGGGGCACGCTCTGGGAGAGGTCACTGGTGACGTCGGTGACGTTGTCGAGCGACGCGACCGCTTCCCGTACCTGCTCGGACGCCTTGCGCAGGACGTCGGCGTCGGCGGCCTTCACCACCACGCTCAGATCCTGGTTGGCGAAGCCGTCACCGGCCGCGATGGTCGTCGTACCGACACCGGACAGGTCCTTCAGGCCGTCCTCGATGCGCTCCTGGACGTCCTCTGCGGTCGCGGAGTCCTCCAGCATCACGTTGTAGGAGGCCTGGTTGGAGTCGGTGCCGCCGCCGAAGGCCGCCAGGAAGCCGGAGGAGCCGACGGTGACCTGGTAGTCCCTGACTCCCTCGGTGCCCGCGAGCAGTTTCTCGACCTTCTTCGTCTGCTTGTCGGTCGCGGCGAGGCTGGTGCCGGGCTTCAGCTCCTGCTTGAGGCTGAGGACCTGCTGGTCGCCCGGGTCGAAGAAGTTGGTCTTCAGCAGCGGGGCCATGCCGAACGTGCCGAGCAGGACGACGACCGCGATGACCACGCTGGTGAGCCGGCGCCGGGTCGCGAAGCGCAGGACGGGGACGTAGAAGCGCTGCAGACGGCTCTTCGCCTCCTTCTCCTCGGCCTGGCGGCGGGCCTCGTCGGCGTCCTCGGGCGTGCCCTTCGGGGCGCGCAGGAACCAGTACGACAGGACGGGGACGACCGTCAGCGAGACGAGGAGGGAGGCCAGCAGGGCCGCCGTCACCGTCAGTGAGAAGCTGCCGAACAGCTCGCCGACCATGCCGTCGGTGAGGCCGACCGGGAGGAACACGGCGACCGTCGTCAGGGTGGACGAGGTGACCGCGCCGGCGACCTCGCGAACCGCCTTGAGGATGGCCTCCTGGCGCTCCTCGCCGTAGCCGAGGTGGCGCTTGATGTTCTCCAGGACCACGATCGAGTCGTCGACGACGCGGCCGATGGCGATGGTCAGCGCGCCGAGCGTGAGCATGTTCAGGGAGAGGTCACGGGTCCACAGGACGATCAGGGCGAGGACCACCGACAGCGGGATGGACACGGCCGTGACGAGGGTGGAGCGGATCGACGCGAGGAAGACCAGGATGACGAGGACCGCGAAGAGCAGACCCAGCGCGCCCTCGGTGGTCAGGCCGTCGATGGACTTGGAGACCGCCGGGCCCTGGTCGCTGACCACGGTGACGGTGGCGCCGGAGCCGAGGTCCCGGCGCATGTCGGCCAGCTTGTCCTCGACGGCGCCGGAGATGGCGACCGCGCTGCCGTCGCGGTCCATGGTGACCATGACCGCGAGGCTGGGCTCGCCGTTGGTCCGGGTGAGGGAGTCGGCCTTGGCCTCTTCCTCCTTGACGGTGGCGACGTCGGCGAGCCGTACGGGCTTCTTGCCGCCCTCACCGCGCACCCTCAGGTCCTGGATCTGCTTGAGCGAGGTGTAGCCGCCGCCGACCTGGACGGTGCGGTTGCTGCCGTCCTCGTCGAAGGAGCCCGCGGGCATGGTGACACCACCGGCCTGGAGGGCCTGGGAGAGGGCCATGGTGGTCAGGCCCGCCTTGGCGAGCTTCGCGTCGTCGGGGGTGACGGTGACCTGGATGTCTCGTGCGCCGGCGACGGTGACCTGGCCGACGCCGTCGATGTCCTCCAGGGTGGGGACGACCGTGCGGTCGAGCTGGTCGGCGAGGGCCTGCTGGTCCTGGTCGGAGGTGACGGCGAGGACGACGGTCGGGATGTCGTCCGTCGAGCCGGCGATCACCTGCGGGTCCACGTCGTCCGGGAGCTGAGCGCGGACCCGGTTGACGGCCTGCTGGACGTCCGTGACGAGCTGGTCGGTGCCGGGGCCGTAGTCGAAGGACGCCATGATCAGGGCGTTGCCCTCGCCGGCGGTGGACGTGACGCCCGTGATGCCGTCGACGGCTTCGAGGCTGTCCTCGATGGGTTCGACGACCTGCTTCTCGACCACGTCCGGGGAGGCGCCCTGGTACGGCGCGAGCACGGACACCACCGGCAGTTCGATGGTGGGCAGGAGTTGCTGTTTGAGCTGGGGTATCGCGATCGCTCCGAAGGCGAGCGCGATGATCGACACCAGACCGACGAGGGCCCGTTGTGCGAGGCTGAACCGGGACAGCCAGGACATGGGTGACCGGATCTCTCTTCTTGTGGCGTGAGCGGAGGACGGGCGCCGATGTGGGCGCCACCTCATACCCTGGGCCATGGAGGGAGCCGATCCGTCGCTCCGCAGGTCCATTTCCTTATCCCGCGCATACTCCGGCCGCAGTAGTGCGGGGTGGAGTTCACTCCACCCTTGGGCGTACCAGGCCCGACTCGTACGCGAAAACCACCAGCTGGGCCCGGTCCCGGGCGCCGAGCTTCGCCATGGCCCGGTTGACGTGGGTCTTCACGGTCAGCGGGCTCACCTCCAGGCGCTCGGCGATCTCGTCGTTGGAGAGTCCCCCGGCGACGTGCACGAGGACCTCGCGCTCGCGGCTGGTCAGGGTGCCGAGCCGTTCGGATCGGGCGGTGTCGGTGTCGTCGTCCCCGGCGGGGTCGTCGGTCTGGGCGAGGAAGCGGGCGATCAGGCCCTTGGTCGCGGACGGCGACAGCAGGGCATCACCGGCGGCGGCGACCCGGATCGCGTTCAGCAGTTCGTCCGGTTCGGCGCCCTTGCCGAGGAAGCCGGAGGCGCCGGCGCGCAGGGACTGCACCACGTAGTCGTCGACCTCGAAGGTGGTGAGGATGACCACCCTGACCTGGGCCAGCTCGGGGTCGGCGCTGATCATCCGGGTGGCGGCGAGCCCGTCGGTGCCGGGCATCCGGATGTCCATCAGGACGATGTCGGCCCGCTCCTCCTTCGCCAGCCGCACCGCCTCCGCGCCGTCCGACGCCTCCCCCACGACCTCCATGTCCGGTTCCGAGTCCACGAGCACCCGGAAGGCGCTGCGCAGCAGGGCCTGGTCGTCGGCGAGCAGGACACGGATGGTCATACGAAGTCCCCCGGTGCGGTGGTCAGGGTCGCGCGGGCGCTTCCGCGCGGGCCGTGCGGCTGGTGAGCGGCAGGATCGCATGGACGCGGAAGCCGCCTCCGTAGCGGGGGCCGGTGGTGAGGGTGCCGCCGAGGGCGGTGACGCGTTCGCGCATGCCGAGGAGGCCGTGGCCGCCGCCCGCGCCGCCGGCGTCCGGGGCGCCTGGGGTCCGGGCGCCGTTGTCGAGGACCGTGATCTCCACGCTCGGCCCCACCCGGACGACGCTGACCTCGGCCTTCGCCTGCGTCCCCGCGTGCTTCTGCACATTGGTGAGGGCTTCCTGGATGACGCGGTACGCGGCGAGGTCGACGGCGGCGGGGAGGGTGCTGTCCTCGTCGGCGCGGACCACGTCGACGGCGAGGCCGGCGCTGTGGAAGGTGCCGACGAGTTCGTCGAGCCGGGTCAGGCCGGGGGCGGGTTCCGTGGGGGCCTCGGGGTCGCCGGACTGGCGCAGCAGACCGACCGTGGCGCGGAGTTCGTTCAGCGCGGAGCGGCTGGCCTCGCGGACGTGGGCGAGGGCCTCCTTGGCCTGGTCGGGCCGCTTGTCCATGACATGCGCGGCGACTCCGGCCTGGACGTTGACCAGGGCGATGTGGTGGGCGACGACGTCGTGCAGGTCGCGGGCGATCCGCAGGCGTTCCTCGGCGACCCGGCGGCGGGCCTCCTCCTCGCGGGTGCGCTCGGCCCGTTCGGCGCGTTCCCTGATCGCCGCCACGAAGGCCCGGCGGCTGCGGACCGCGTCTCCGGCGGTGGCGGCCATGCCGGTCCAGGCGAAGATGCCGATGTTCTCCTGGTCGTACCAGGGGGCGGGGCCGACGAGCATGGCCGTGGCCGTCAGGACGGTCATCGTGAGGAGGGCGACGCGCCAGGTGGTGGGGCGGTCGGTGGTGGAGGCGACGGTGTAGAGGGCGATGACGGCGGACATCGCGACGGGCGCCCGGGGGTCACCGGTGACGAGCTCAGTGAGGGCGAGGGCGGAGGTCGCGGCCAGGACCGGGAGGGGGGCGCGGCGGCGGGCGACGAGGGTCGCGGCGGCGAGCACCATGAGGGTGATGCCGACGGCGTCGGGGGTACGGGTGCCCCACTTGTCGGGGTGATCCGTGTGGGGGTCCACGAAGGAGCCCGCGAGCATGCAGGTGAAGACACCGAGAGCGATGGCCGCGTCCAGCGCGAGGGGGTGCGTTGTCAGCCAGGTCCTGGTGCGCTGGAGGGTGCTCACGAGGGTTTACGGTACGGGGCCCTCGCGGGGGGCGGTAGCCATGGGGTTCGCCCCCGCCGCCCCTGCCCGTCCCCTCCCCAGGGGCTGCCGCCCCTTCGACCCGGCGTCGGCGCCGCCCTGTGACTCGGGGGTGCGGGTGGGTTCGGCGGGTGCGGGTCCGTGGCGGCTTGTCGCGCAGTTCCCCGCGCCCCTGGGAAGGGGACTGCGCCCCTTCCTCGTGGCTGGTGCTGTGAAAGTCCAGTGCGGTGCCCGCGATGTCCGGTGCGTGGCCTCGGCGTGCCGGGCGAAGGCCCTCGTAGCGGCGCTACGTGGGTCTTTGGCCGGTGCGGCGAGGGTGCGTGCCGGGCGCCGCGGGTGCTGTGCGGGACTTTCACTAACACCCCCTACCCCGGGATCAGGCCGTCGTCGCTCAGCATCTCCCTGACGTCCTCCAGGGTGGCGTCGGGGGAAGGCAGGATCAGTTCCGAGGGCTCGAGGGTGGCGTCCGGGAGGGGGGTGCCCAGTTCCCGGACCTTGGCCAGGAGGGCGTGGAGGGTGCGGCGGAAGCCGGGGCCGTCGCCGCTCTCCATCTCCGCCAGTAGCTCGTCGTCCAGCTTGTTCAGCTCGGCGAAGTGGCTGTCGGCCAGCTCCACCTGCCCCTCCCCCATGATCCGCACGATCATGTCGCCCTCCTCAGGCACGGGACTCACACGGTGACTACTGCTTGTCGAAGCGGGGGGTGTCCTGGTGCTGGGACTGCTGCTGGGCGGAGCCCTGTCCGCCCTCGATGGCCTGCTGCCCGGACGTACCGCCCGCCAGCTCCGCCTTCATCCGCTGGAGCTCCAGCTCGACGTCCGTGCCGCCGGAGAGGCGGTCCAGCTCGGCCTGGATGTCGTCCTTGTGCATGCCGGACGGGTCGTCGAGGGCACCGGAGGCGAGCAGTTCGTCGATGGCGCCGGCGCGGGCCTGGAGCTGCGCCGTCTTGTCCTCGGCGCGCTGGATGGCGAGACCGACGTCGCCCATCTCCTCGGAAATGCCGGAGAAGGCTTCCCCGATCCGGGTCTGGGCCTGGGCGGCGGTGTAGGTGGCCTTGATCGTCTCCTTCTTCGTACGGAAGGCGTCGACCTTGGCCTGGAGCCGCTGGGCGGCGAGGGTGAGCTTCTCCTCCTCGCCCTGGAGGGTGGAGTGCTGGGTCTCCAGGTCCGTCACCTGCTGCTGGAGCGCGGCGCGCCGGGAGAGAGCCTCGCGGGCCAGGTCCTCACGGCCGAGCGCGAGCGCCTTGCGGCCCTGGTCCTCCAGCTTCGAGGACTGTGACTGGAGCTGGTTGAGCTGGAGTTCCAGGCGCTTGCGGGACGTGGCCACGTCGGCCACACCGCGCCGCACCTTCTGGAGCAGCTCCAACTGCTTCTGGTACGAGTAATCGAGGGTCTCGCGCGGGTCCTCGGCCCGGTCAAGGGCCTTGTTCGCCTTCGCGCGGAAGATCATCCCCATACGCTTCATGACACCGCTCATGGGCTTCGCGCGCCCCCTTCTGACGGACTCCAGCTCACCGGTCTCTCGACAGAACCCACAGTACGGGCCCTGCATCCATTACCGCACTGTTCGGGGACGGATGCGCTCCTCCCCAAGGACGACTGTGGACGGCACCGATCCGGCGTAGGGAGTAGGTGGCCCCCGGGGTCAGGTACGGCCTGCCCCCCGGAATACCTCAGCTCCCCTACGGACGAATCTTCACCGCACTCCCCCGTTTCCGTCTTCTCCGGCTCCCCGGTCCACTTTTGGTCCCGTTCTGTCCCCAGCACAGACGCCGGGTGTTGCCGGATCGTTCCCCACGGGGCTGGGGTCCATGCCCCGGCACCCCGTACCCTTGGGTTTTGTGTTTCGTAGCCGCGCCAAGAGCGAGAAGGAAGCGGTCGCCGAGAAGGCGTCGGTGACCGACTCCAAGCAGACCCGTGACCCGCAGGCCCCCAAGGGCCGGCCCACTCCCAAGCGGAGCGAGGCCCAGTCCCAGCGTCGCAGCGTCGCCAGCACGCCGACGACGCGCAAGGAGGCAGCCAAGCGTTCCCGTGACGAGCGGCGCGCCGCGCTGGAGAAGCAGCGCCAGGCGCTGGCCACCGGTGACGAGCGCTATCTGCCCGCGCGGGACAAGGGTCCGGTCCGCCGGTTCGCCCGTGACTACGTGGACTCGCGTTTCCACATCGCCGAGTTCTTCCTGCCGCTGGCCGTGATCATCCTCGTGCTGAGCATGGTGCGGGTACCGGCGCTGCAGAACATCGCGCTGCTGCTGTGGCTGTTCGTGATCATCCTGATCGTGGTCGACTCGATCGGCCTCGGCATCCGGCTGAAGAAGCAGCTGAACGCCCGCTACCCCGACGAGAACAAGAGGGGCGTCGTCGCGTACGCCCTGATGCGCACCCTTCAGATGCGTCGCCTGAGGTTGCCGAAGCCGCAGGTCAAGCGCGGAGAGCGGCCCTGAGCACGACGGCTTTCTCCGGGGACGCCGCCGAGGCCTGGCTCAACCGGCTGGGGACGCTGCGTGAGGTCGTACGACAGGAGCTGGTGGCCCGCCAGGTCGACGAGCAGATAGCCGCGCGCTTCCCCGTGGGGCAGCGGTTGCGGGTGCTCGACGTCGGGATGGGGCAGGGCACGCAGGCGCTGCGGCTGGCGCGGGCCGGGCACGAGGTGACCGGAATCGAGCGTGAGCCGCGGCTCATCGCCGTGGCGCGGGAGGCGCTGGCCGCGGAGCCCGAGGGCATCCGCAGCCGGATGCGCATCGTCGAGGGTGACGGCCGGGACACCGGTGTGCACTTCCTGCCCGGCGGGTTCGACGTGGTGCTCTGCCACGGTGTGCTGATGTACGTCGAGGAGCCGGACGCCCTGCTGGCGGGGCTGGCCCGGATGCTGGCGCCCGGGGGGCTGCTGTCGCTGCTGGTGCGCAACGGTGACGCGCTCGCGATGCGGGCGGGGCTGGCCGGGGACTGGGCCGGGGCGCTCGCGGCGTTCGACACGACCGCGTACCGGAACCGGCTGGGACTCGATGTGCGGGCGGACCGGCGGGACGCGCTGACGGACACGCTCGGGGGGATCGGGGCGCCGCTGCACGCGTGGTACGGGGTGCGGGTGTTCACGGACCTGGCGGCCGACGACGCGGTGGTGCCCGAGAGCCGGGAGGCTCTGGAGGCGCTGCTCGCGGCGGAGGAGCGGGCCGGGCGAACGGACCCGTACCGCCAGGTGGCGGCGCTGCTGCACCTGTGCGGGGTGCGGGGCTAGGGTCTCGCCTCCACCGCCCCTTCCTGTCCCGTCCCGTCCTCAAGGGGCTGTGCCCCTTCGACCCCCTTGGGGGCAGCGGCTCGGGAGGACCTGCTTCCGGGCGGGTGCGGGCTCGATGTGATTGATCGCGCAGTTCCCCGCGCCCCTTGGCAGGGGCGCGGGGGGGTCCGTGCCTGTCAGGCCTCCTGCGCGTGGAGGCTCATCGGGCCGTAGATCTCAGTCGTGTCCTCGAAGAGGCGGACCTGGTCGGCGCCGCCGTCGAGCAGCGCCTTCCACTGTTCGCCGATCCATGACTCGGCGTCCCCCTGGGTCGTGAACTCCTCGGGCTGGACCGCGGGCTGGACCTCCGTCCCGTCGGCCTTCTCGAACCGCCACGTCCATGCCGCCATGTGAGCCTCCGTAAGTACCGGCCCGGCGCCGCTCACCGGCACCGAGCAAGATCCGGTTCCCTCTGAGCCTAGTCGGACGCACAAGACCTGCGGGTGTTCCTCGGAACGCGGGAAAATCGGAGGTGTGGAACTGACTCTGCTCGGCACCGGCGCTCCCGCGGGGCTTCCCCGCCCCGACTGTCCGTGCGCGGCGTGCGCGACCGCGCTCGGTGATGCCGCGCGCGGGGCGACCGCGCTGCTCGTGGACGGCACGCTGCTGCTCGACCTCACTCCCGGCACCGCCCTCGCGGCGGCGCGCGCCGGGCACTCCCTGACCGGCGTACGGCAGGTGCTGCTGTCGCATCCGCACAGCGGGCCCTCCGTGGAGGTGCCGGCGGGGCTGCCGCAGCCGGTGCGGGTGCCGGACGGACAGGAACTGGCGCTGCTGACCGGGCACCGGGTGCGGGCGCAGGCCCTGGACTCGCCGGGCACGGGATACGCGGTGACCGGGCCCGGCGGGCAGCGGCTGCTGTATCTGCCGCCGGGAGGTGCGCCTGCCGGGCTGGAGGAGGGGGCGGCCCCGCCGTACGACATGGTGCTCGTCGACGTCCTGGGCCGGCCGGACGCGCTGGCACGACTGCGGGCGGCGGGTGCCGTGGGGCCGACGACCGATGTCATCGCCGTGCACGTCGACCATGACGTGCCGCCGGGTGCCGAGTTGCCGCGTCGGCTCGCGGCAGCGGGTGCGCGCACCGTGCCGGACGGGACGACGCTGACGGTGGGCGCCTACGAGGACGTGCCGGACGTACCGCGCCGCACGCTCGTTCTGGGCGGGGCCCGGTCCGGGAAGTCGGTGGAGGCGGAGCGGCGGCTGGAGGCGTTCCCCGACGTGCTGTACGTGGCGACGGGCGGGACGCGGAACGGGGACGGCGAGTGGGCGGCGCGGGTCGCCGCGCACCGCGAGCGGCGGCCCGGTTCCTGGCGCACCGTCGAGACCTGTGACCTCGTCCCCCTGCTCAAGGAGGAGGACGGACCGCCGCTGCTGATCGACTGTCTGTCGCTGTGGCTGACGGACGCCATGGACGAGGTGGGGGCGTGGGACGACGCGGAGTGGGCGGGCGGCGGGGAGCGCGCGCTCCGGGCGCGCGTGACCGAGCTGGCGGAGGCCGTGCGGCAGACCCGCCGGACCGTCGTCGCCGTCTCCAACGAGGTCGGCTCCGGGATCGTGCCGGCCACCGCCTCCGGACGCCGGTACCGGGACGAACTCGGGCGGCTGAACACGGCGTTCGCGGCGGAGTGCGAGCATGTGCTGCTGGTCGTGGCGGGTCAGGCGCTGCCCCTACGGGGCTGAGGGGTCGGGCGGAGGGGCGACGGGGGCGGGTGGAAGCTCCGTGCGGCGCGCGATGATCCGATGCGCGCGGGGCGGGAAGGGCATGCGGGAGCGTGTGGCCACCACCTCGTAGCCCAGCGACCGCAGTTCGGCGAGGAGGTTGCGCAGCGGCATGAGGTGGAGCGGGCGGGGGCGGTCGTCCGCCTCGCCCGGCCACCGGTGGCCGAGGGCCGACGTGCCGAACGGGCGGGCCGGGGCCGGGACCTCGACGAGGAGGTGGCCGCCGGGGCGCAGGACCGTGCGGGCGGCGCGGAGTTCCGCGCGGGGGTCGGTGGTGTGCTCCAGGTGGTGGAACATGCTGACCACGTCGTAGCGGGCGCGCAGTCGGGCGGTGATGTCCGGGTCGGTGAGGAGGCCCTGGTACGCCTCCTCGATCCGTCCGGCCGCCCGCGCCCGTTCGACGCGCGGGGTCGGGTCGACGCCGTCGAACGCGGTGTACGGATGCACCTCGCGTGCGACCTCCGGGAAGTAGCCGTGCCCGGTGCCGACGTCGAGCCAGCTCTCCGGCTCGGGGTAGGGCAGCATCGCGCGGGCCGCGGTGCGGTGGTGCCGACGGCGCAGCCGGCCGGCGAGGTTGGAGCGGATGTGCCCCTGGGTGGGGTGCCGGTGGTGGCGCAGGAGCAGCCCGTCCGCGGTGGGCCGGGGGTTCTGGAAGGCATGGGAGCAGTCCCGGCACTCGTCCACCACGAACGTGCCCGGTGTGCCCCGCGGCCCCTCCGGCGCCCGCACCCGCGTCCGCAGCCTCCGTGAGCCGCACCAGGGGCAGTCGTCCCGGCGCGGTTCGTGCAAGGGGTGGGTGTCCGGGGCGAGTTGGCCGGGGTCCGGCCGAGGCGTGGGATGCATGGCGGCTCCTGGGACGGTGAAGAGGATCCGGATATGCGAACATTCGCCTCAAAAAGGTACGTAGGTGATCGGGCTCCGGGGCGCAATGACGTGCCCGTGGCGGGGCGACGGGCCGGTGGGCGCTCCGGTGCGGGTTCGTACGCCGCGGGCCCCGGTATGGCGCGGTCGTGTTCGATCCCTGCCGGTACTGTTCGGCGAATGAGCTCGCTTAATCTCGACGACTTCACCGATCTGATCGAGCGCCCCGACGGCGGGGTGCGCCGCGACGCCGAGGCGCGGCGGGAGAGGCAGATCGTGCCGCCCGGGGCGCTGGGCCGGTTGGACGACCTCGGTGAGTGGCTGGCGGCCGCACAGTCGGCCGTGCCGGTGCGGCCGATCGGCCGGGCCCGTGTGCTGCTGTTCGCGGGCGACCACGGGATCGCCGAACTGGGCGTCTCCGCGCGGGCCGCGGGCACCGCGGACCAGCTGGTGCGGGGTGTGCTCGACGGAAGCAGCCCGGTGGCGGTGCTGGCCCGGCGGCTGGAGGTGCCGGTCCGGGTGATCGACCTGGCGCTGGACTGCGACCCCGGGTCGCTGCCCGACGAGGTGGTACGGCACCGGGTGCGGCGCGGCTCCGGGCGCATCGACGTCGAGGACGCGCTGACCCTGGAGGAGGCGGAGGCCGCCTTCCGCGCGGGGGTCGCCGTCGCGGACGAGGAGGCCGACTCCGGGACGGATCTGGTCGTGCTCGGGGACCTCAGCGTCGGCGGGACCACGGCCGCCGCCGTCCTCGTCGCCGCGCTGTGCGGGACCGACGCGTCGGTGGTGACCGGGCGGGGCGGTCGGGCGATCGACGATCTGGCGTGGATGCGGAAGTGCGCTGCCGTGCGGGACGCCCTGCGGCGGGCCCGGCCGGTGCTCGGGGAGCAGTTGCAGCTGCTGGCGACGGTGGGCGGGGCCGATCTCGCCGCCATGACCGGGTTCCTGCTGCAGAGCGCGGTACGGAAGCTGCCGGTGATCCTCGACGGGGTGGTGTCCGCCGCGTGCGCGTTGGTCGCCCAGCGGGTGGCCTTCCGGGCGCCGGACTGGTGGCTCGCCGGGCAGAACAGCGGGGAGCCTGCGCAGGCCAAGGCGTTGGACCGGATGGCCATCGAGCCGCTGCTCGACCACGGGGTGAAGGTCGGGGAGGGCGTGGGGGCGCTGCTCGCGCTGCCGCTGGTGCAGGCCGCGGCGGCGCTTGCCGCGGAACTGCCGGAGCGGGAGCCGGCCGAGCAGGGGAAGCCGGCCGACGACAGCGCGGCCGAGGAGAAGAACCTCGCCGAGGAGTACGACGCGACGTAGCCGGGACCCGGCCACGTCGGAGCGGCCGGTTCGGCACGCCGGACCGCGCCGTACCCCGGCTGCGCGCGACCGGGGCGCGAAGAGCTGAACCGGCACCGGCACCGGCACCAGCACCAGGGACACCGTCAAAGGGCCGCACCAGGGGGGTACCGGGGCGAGGCACCGCCTGGGGCGTCGCGGCGGAGGCGTGCGGGCCGGCACCGGTGAGGGGCGTCGGCTGCGGTGGAAGAAGGGGCGACCTCAAGGGTGCCCATAAGATCACGAACATGGCCAATGCCCCACTTTCGACCCTCGTCCAGCCCGTGGGCAGTCCCGCCTCCCGGCGGGCCGCCGGGTTCGCGGTCTGGTACTTGCGGGTCGTCGCGTTCGTCAACTTCCTCGGGGCCGTGTGGGTGTCACTGGGGCAGGACGTCCGGCGGCACAACACGGACGACTACTTCACGCCCTATCTGCTGACGGCGGGGTTCGCGACCGGGGTGTTCACGACGTTCCTGGCGATCACCATGCGACGCCGGAAACGGGCGGCGTGGATCCTGAACGTCGTACTGGGCACGCTGCTCCTGTTGCTGTTCGTCTTCGCGATGGCCTTCCAGGAGATCAGACGGCACCCGCAGAACTGGGCGTCGCTCACCCTGACCGCGGCGTTCGTCGTGTCCCTGGCCGTGGGGCGGCGGGAGTTCTACGCCAAGGGCGACCGGTCGAACCCCCGGCTCGCGGCGGCCGTCGCGCTCGGCGGCCTGCTGAGCTGTTCGCTGCTCGCTGCGATCCTCGTCACCGTCACCAACGAGGCGCCGGACGAGCACCTCTCGACGTTCTGGGACCGCTGGGCCTACGGGGCCCTGCGGCTGGTCTCGGTGGCCTCCGACGACTCCGCCTTCGAGGGGGTCACCGCCCCCACCTGGGTGGACGTCACCATCAACGTGCTCAGCACCCTGCTGGTCCTCGCCGTGTTCTACGCCGCCTTCCGCTCCCGCAGGGCCGTCGACCCGATCACCGAGGAGGACGAGACAAAGCTGCGGGCGCTGCTGGAGCGGCACGGCGACCGGGACTCCCTCGGGTACTTCGCCCTGCGGCGGGAGAAGAGCGTCCTGTGGTCGCCGACGGGCAAGGCGGGCATCGCCTACCGGGTGCTGGGCGGTGTCTCGCTGGCCTCCGGCGACCCGATCGGCGACCCCGAGGCATGGCCCGGCGCCATCGGGCCGTGGCTCGTGGAGGCCCGGGTGCACGGGTGGATCCCGGCGGTGATGGGGGCGGGGGAAGAGGCCGGGACCGTGTACGCCCGGCATGGGCTCGACGCACTGGAGCTCGGGGACGAGGCGGTCGTCGACACCGCCGAGTTCACCCTCGACGGGCGGGCGATGCGGAGCGTCCGGCAGGCGTACAACCGGGTCGAGCGGGCCGGGTACACCGTGCGGATCCGGCGGCACACGGACATCCCGGACGACGAGATGGCCGGCCTCCTCCAGCGGGCCGACGACTGGCGGGACGGGGCGACCGAGCGCGGGTTCAGCATGGCGCTCGGGCGGCTCGGCGACCCGGCGGACGGACAGTGCGTGATGCTCGAGTGCGCGGACGGGAGCGGTGAGGTGAGGGCGCTGCTGTCCTTCGTGCCGTGGGGGCCGCACGGACTCTCGCTCGACCTCATGCGACGGGACCGCGAGGCCGACAACGGGCTGATGGAGTTCATGGTCATCGAGCTCCTCCAGCGGGCCGAGGAGATCGGGATCACTCAGGTCTCACTCAACTTCGCGATGTTCCGTTCGGTCTTCGAACGTGGCGCGCGCCTCGGCGCGGGACCGGTCCTGCGGCTGTGGCGGTCGCTGCTCAGCTTCTTCTCCCGCTGGTGGCAGATCGAGTCGCTGTACCGGGCCAACGCCAAGTACCGGCCCATCTGGGAGCCGCGGTTCCTGCTCTTCGAGAAGAGCGCGGACCTGCCGCGCATCGCCGTCGCCGCGGCGCGCGCGGAGGGCTTCCTGGAGGCGCCGGGACTGCCGAAGTGGCTGCACCGCAGACACCTGGAGTCACGCCGGTGACGACGTAGGTCCCCGGGCGTCCGGCGACGGACACCCCGGCACCCGCGCGGGGAACCGGCGTACGGAACAGACGTACAGGACATGGGGACGAGGACGCGCAGAGATGAAGGCCCGCGGATGAGCGGGGTCGCCCGGGCGGTCCGCGCCGAGTGGGGGCCGTTGTACGACACCCTGCGTACGGCCCTGGGGCGCCGGCGGCTGCGGGCGGTCCCGCTGACCGTCGCCGCCGTCTGTCTGGCGACCGTCGTCCACGTCGTGCACCACCAGCCCTGGGGCTACCGGTTCATCGAGGACATGGGCGCCGTGCGGGCCGAGGATCCGCTGTGGCTGGCGCTGCTGCGCACCCCGCTCTCGCTGTTCGTGCCGGCGCTGGACCTGCCAGTGTGGGGGGCTCTCGCGCAGATCCTGATCGTGTTCGGGATCGCGGAGATCGGTCTCGGCAGGACGCGGACGCTGGCCCTGGCGTATCTGGCGACGCTGGCCGGCACGCTGTACGCGCGCGTGGGCATCGCGCTCGGCCCCGAGGTCCCCTTCGTGGGGCTGCCCGCCTCTGACGCCCAGGTCGTCGACACCGGGCCGTCGGCGGCCGTGGTGGGGCTCGCCGTGTTCCTCGGGTGGGCGTACCGGGCGTACGTCACGGCGGCCGCGGTCGTCGTGGCGATGGTGGTCGAGGTGCTGGTCAAGGAGAATCTCGCGGGGAAGGAGCACCTGGCGGCGATCGCGGGCGTGCTGGCGCTGTGCGGGCTGCTGGCCCTGCGTCAGCGGCGTTCCGCCCGGTCGGGCGCGGGCGTCGGCGCGGGGGGCTCGTCCGGGGTGCCGCCGATCCAGTCCTGGAGACGGCGGCTCGGGCCCGACCAGCGGCGGTCGTGGCGGTAGGAACGCAGCAGGGCCCTGGCGCGGGCACGCGGGCGGCGACGGTAGAAGCGGCGGGCCCAGGCAGACGTGGGACGGGCCAGGCGGATCGCCCCGACGACGGCGATGACCGGGATGATCACCCCGAAGATCGCCGTCCGGGCCTTGCCCTTGCTGAGGGCGATCAGGGCGATGAGGAAGTTCGTCCCGATGGTGAGAATGGCGGCGCCCCGGTCCTGGAGCTCCTCCTCGCTGAGGTCGTTGACGCCGAACGGCAGGAAGCCGCTGAGCACCAGGCCCACCAGGGCCGCTGTCAGCACCACCATCTCGACGCTCTTGCGGCCCGCCTCCGACCAGTACACGTCGTCGAGGTGCAGGATCAGCGCGAACTCGTCCAGCACCAGCCCGGCGCCCATGCCGAACAGCACGGCGGAGAACAGTGCGCCGAAGCCGTGCCCGTCGGAGGCCACCGAGCCGAAGCCGCCGGCGACGGTGAGCAGGACACCGGGGACGACATGGTGGATGTGGACGCCGCCGCTGCCGCTGATGTTGCGGAAGGGCCCCTTCCCGGCCCGGATGAGGCGGGTGATGAGCCGGGTGATCAGGAACGTCAGGACGAACGCGGAGAGCGCGAGGAGCAGCGGCAGTTTGCCCGGCTCGATGATGTTCCGTTCCCACCAGTGACCCATAAGGGCACTTTATGGCCGATATATCCGAGCTGCCTTGCGCAGTGCTGCCGTCCGGGCCGCCCCCGGGTCCCCCGGCCGCCGATCGCGTCGACCCGGCCGCCGGGTAGCCTGCGCCGGTGTCCACGACCCCGGCGCCCGCGCCCACTCTCTCCGACGGCCTCCGTTTCGCCTTCGGCACCCTGACCGTGCTGCCGGTGCGGGTGCCCAGGTGGGACCGCGACGCCGCGCGCGGGGGGATGCTGTGCGCGCCCGCCGCCGGGCTGGTGGTCGGCCTCGCCGCGGCCACGCTCGGCGCATTCCTGCTGCTCCTGGGCGCGGGGCCGCTGCTCGCCGCCGTGGCCTGTGTCGCCGTACCGGCGGTGCTCACCCGGGGCCTGCATCTGGACGGACTCGCCGACACCGCCGACGGGCTGGGCAGCGGCAAGCCCGCCGAGGACGCGCTGCGGATCATGAAGCAGTCGGACATCGGGCCGTTCGGTGTCATCGCGCTCGTCCTCGTGCTGCTGGCCCAGGTCGCCGCGCTCGCCGAGGCGTACGGGGCGTCCTGGACCCTCGGCACGGTCGCGACCGTCGTCTCGGCGACCACCGCCCGGCTGGCCCTGACCCTGGCCGCCCGCACCGGCGTGCCGGCCGCCCGGCCGGAGGGGCTGGGGGCGGCGGTGGCGGGGGTGGTGCCGGTGCGGGGCGCGCTGCTCACGGCCGCTGCGGTGGGGTGCGCGGCGGCGGGCGCGGGCGCGTCACTCGGGGTGTACGGCCCCGGCCGTGCGGTGCTCGCCGTCGTCCTCGCCTGTGTCGCCGCCGAGTCGCTGCTGCGGCACTGCGTCCGGCGGTTCGGCGGGGTGACCGGGGATGTGTTCGGGGGGCTCGCGGAGACGGCGGCGACGGCGGCGCTGGTCGTGTTCACCGTGGGGTGAGCCCGGGGGCCGGCCCGTCGGTCAGCATGCCTTCCGCCACGCCCCGAGCTCCCACTTCTTCAGCAGGGAGCTGAGCCTCAGCCGCCGGGACTCGGGACAGAAGTCGTCCGTCTCCCTCTCGTACTCGACGTGGAAGACCGCTTTGCCGGCATCGATGAAGGGGGTCAGCGCGTCGCACTCCTCGTACTGGGCGCACTGCTCGTTGACCGCGAAGTCGAAGTCGCCGACGAGTGCGGGAATCTGGTCGAGGTCGTTCTTCAGGCCCACCGCCAGGCCCCGTTCGTGGGCGAGGCGGGCGACGAGACGGTTGTAGCGGAGCTGGTCGGCGGCCTTCAGGGGGAAGCCGGTCCGATTGCGGTAGCCGTCCATGTTGTCCGGCTCGACCGCGTCGAAGCCCTTCTCCGCGCACATGTCGATACGGGCGGCCATGAGCGGTTCGAGGACGTCGACCCGGCGGATGTCGAGCCAGCGCTCCCCCTCCCAGCCGTTGCCCTTGCCGATGACCGAATCGGGGAACGTCTCGGCGTCCGGACGCCAGTCCTCCCAGGCGCCGGTGGACAGGTAGCAGATGACCTTGCGGCCGTCGTCGTGCAGACCGGCGACGGTGTCCGCGGAGTGGTCGAAGCCGTCGATGTCGTACACGGGGACGTCGACGGAGGTGTCGAGGCGCCCGCTGAGCTGCCACTGCCAGTCCGTGCCCGGCTTCGGCCGCCAACGGTCGCCCCTCCCCTGGCCCGGGTCGGCGCCCGGCTTGTCGTCATGGGCGGTGGTACAGCCCCCGACGAGCAGGAGCAGGGCCAGCAGGGCGCTGCGGGCGGGGGCGCGTCTCATCGGATGGGCTCCAGAGGGTGGGGTGACGTACCGCAAGGATGCTCGATGAGTTGATCACTCGCCGGGGGCTGGAGAAGTGTGACCCAGGCCACAGATGCGAGCCCGGGTGGTGATCACGACGCCACGAAGAGGTGAACACCCGCAGGAGTGAGGGAAATCGGCACGGCGCGACAAGGGTTCCCCCTATGGCGAAGTCATGGGGATCTCCCTGCATGGGCCAGGCGGAAAGTCAGGGAGGCTGGTGACGGCGAACGCCGTCCGGGCGGCTGGTGCAGAGCCGGCCCCCGCGTCCCAGATCCGACGGGCCGAACAAGGGCCTAGGCTCGTGCCCGGCACGTCGACCCCATCCGTTCGGCCACCCAAAACTCAATCGGAAGCGAGATTTCACCACCGTGACTGCTCTCACTCTCAGCACCGCCGCCGCGTCCGGCCTCCGCGCCGACGCGATCGTGGTCGGTGTCGCGAAGGGCGCCAAGGGCCCGGTCGTTGCCCCGGGTGCCGAGACCGTGGACAAGGCGTACGACGGCAGGCTGGCCGGCGTCCTGGAGACCCTCGGTGCCTCGGGCGCCGAGGGCGAGGTGACGAAGCTGCCCGCGCCGTCCGGCTTCAAGGCGCCGCTCGTGGTGGCGGTGGGCCTGGGAGCGGAGCCCGAGAAGGACGGCTCGTTCGGCGCGGAGACGCTGCGCCGGGCGGCCGGCGCCGCGGCCCGGGCCCTGGCCGGCTCGAAGAAGGCGGCGTTCGCGCTGCCGCTCGCCGACACCGACGCCGTCGGCGCCGTCGCCGAGGGCGCGCTGCTCGGCGCGTACTCGTTCGACACCTACAAGGAGAACGGCCGTCAGGCGAAGGGCGCCGCCAAGGCGAAGAGCGGAAAGGCGCCGCTCGCCGAGGTGGCCGTGCTCGGCGCCAAGCCCCGCGACCGCGCCCACAAGGCCGCCGCAGAGCGCGCGATCGCGGTCTCGGAGGAGCTCAACCGCGCCCGCGACCTGATCAACACCCCGCCCAACGACCTCGACCCGGCGGCGTTCGCCGCGATCGCGCAGGGCGCGGGCAAGGAACACGGCATCAAGGTGACCGTGCTCGACGAGAAGGCACTCGCCAAGGGCGGCTACGGCGGCATCCTCGGCGTCGGCGCGGGCTCCGCGGCCGCGCCCCGGCTGGTGCAGCTGACCTACACCCACGCGCAGGCCACCAAGCACCTGGCGTTCGTCGGCAAGGGCATCACCTACGACTCGGGCGGCATCTCCCTCAAGCCGGCCGGGCACAACGAGACGATGAAGTGCGACATGAGCGGTGCCGCCGCCGTGTTCGCCGCGGTCGTCGCCGCCGCCCGCCTCGGCCTCGAGGTCAACGTCACCGGCTGGCTGGCCCTCGCCGAGAACATGCCGTCCGGCACCGCCACCCGGCCGGGTGATGTGCTGCGCATGTACAGCGGCAAGACGGTGGAGGTGCTGAACACCGACGCCGAGGGCCGGCTGGTGCTGGCCGACGCGCTCGCCAAGGCCTCCGAGGACGAGCCGGACGCGATCGTCGACGTGGCGACGCTCACCGGGGCGATGATGCTGGCGCTGGGCAACCGGACGTTCGGGATCATGGCGAACGACGACGCGTTCCGTGCCGCGGTGCACGAGGCGGCGGAGGAGGTCGGCGAGGCGGCGTGGCCGATGCCGCTGCCGGACCACCTGCGCAAGGGGATGGACTCGCCGACCGCCGACATCGCGAACATGGGCGAGCGGTACGGCGGTGGGCTCGTCGCCGGTCTGTTCCTGAAGGAGTTCGTGGGCGAGGGCATCACCTGGGCGCACCTCGACATCGCGGGGCCGGCCTTCAACGAGGGCGGTCCGTTCGGGTACACGCCGAAGGGTGGCACGGGGTCCGCGGTGCGGACACTGGTGCGGCTGGCCGAGCGGGCCGCCGCGGGTGACCTGGGGTGACGTCCGCCCACTAGCTCGGTCCGGTCGCCAGTACGGCGACCGCGGGGGCGCGGGGGCTGGTCGCACAGCTCCCCGCGCCCCTTCGGGGGCGCCGCCCCGCTGTCCGCTCACAAGTGAGCGTGTGGTGTCTCACACCCCGGCCCGGCGTCTCGTTCCCTCCCGACAAGTGCGAAGATGGGGCTCGGCAGGACAGGGCCCCCACCACAGGGCCGAAGAAGAGCGGCCGGACACCAGCCGCCGCCCGGTCACTGGAGACCGGCGTACGGCGCACATGCATGGAGGACGTGACGTGGCGAACGACGCCAGCACCGTTTTCGACCTAGTGATCCTCGGCGGTGGTAGCGGTGGTTACGCCGCGGCCCTGCGCGGGGCGCAGCTGGGCCTGGACGTCGCCCTGATCGAGAAGGACAAGGTCGGCGGCACCTGCCTGCACCGGGGATGCATCCCCACCAAGGCCCTGCTGCACGCGGGCGAGATCGCCGATCAGGCCCGCGAGAGCGAGCAGTTCGGTGTGAAGGCCACCTTCGAGGGCATCGACGTACCGGCCGTCCACAAGTACAAGGACGGCGTCATCTCCGGCCTGTACAAGGGCCTTCAGGGGCTGATCGCCTCCCGCAAGGTGACGTACATCGAGGGCGAGGGCCGGCTGTCCTCCCCCACCTCCGTCGACGTCAACGGCCAGCGCATCCAGGGCCGTCACGTGCTCCTCGCGACCGGCTCCGTGCCGAAGTCGCTGCCGGGCCTGGAGATCGACGGCGACCGCATCATCTCCTCGGACCACGCCCTCGTCCTGGACCGCGTGCCGAAGTCCGCGATCATCCTGGGCGGCGGTGTCATCGGCGTCGAGTTCGCCTCGGCGTGGAAGTCCTTCGGCTCCGACGTGACCGTCATCGAGGGCCTGAAGCACCTCGTCCCCGTCGAGGACGAGAACTCCTCCAAGCTTCTTGAGCGCGCGTTCCGCAAGCGCGGTATCAAGTTCAACCTGGGCACCTTCTTCTCGAAGGCCGAGTACACCCAGGACGGTGTCAAGGTCATCCTCGCCGACGGCAAGGAGTTCGAGGCCGAGGTCCTGCTGGTCGCCGTCGGCCGCGGCCCGGTCTCGCAGGGCCTGGGCTACGAGGAGGCCGGGGTCGCCATGGACCGCGGCTACGTCCTCGTCGACGAGTACATGCGGACGAACGTCCCGACCATCTCCGCCGTCGGTGACCTGGTCCCGACGCTCCAGCTCGCGCACGTCGGCTTCGCCGAGGGCATTCTGGTGGCGGAGCGTCTGGCCGGTCTGAAGACCGTCCCGATCGACTACGACGGTGTCCCCCGTGTGACGTACTGCCACCCGGAGGTCGCCTCCGTGGGCATCACCGAGGCCAAGGCCAAGGAGATCTACGGCGCGGACAAGGTCGTCGCTCTGAAGTACAACCTCGCGGGCAACGGCAAGAGCAAGATCCTGCAGACCGCGGGCGAGATCAAGCTCGTCCAGGTCAAGGACGGTGCCGTGGTCGGCGTCCACATGGTGGGCGACCGCATGGGCGAGCAGGTCGGCGAGGCCCAGCTGATCTACAACTGGGAGGCCCTCCCCGCCGAGGTCGCCCAGCTCATCCACGCCCACCCGACGCAGAACGAGGCGCTCGGCGAGGCCCACCTGGCCCTCGCGGGCAAGCCGCTGCACTCGCACGACTGACCCCTCGGTCGACGAAGCGACGATCCAGACTTCCGCAATTCGTTAAGGAGCAACAGAAACCATGGCGGTTTCCGTAACCCTTCCGGCGCTCGGCGAGAGCGTCACCGAGGGCACTGTCACCCGCTGGCTGAAGGCCGAGGGTGAGCGTGTCGAGGCCGACGAGCCGCTGCTCGAGGTCTCGACCGACAAGGTCGACACCGAGATCCCCTCCCCCGCCGCCGGTGTCCTCGCGTCCATCAAGGTCGCCGAGGACGAGACGGTCGAGGTCGGCGCCGAGCTGGCCGTGATCGACGACGGCACCGGCGCGCCCGCCGCCGCTCCCGCCCCGGCCGCCGAGGAGGCTCCGGCCCCCGCGCCCGAGCCCGCCGCCGCCGCGCCCTCCACCGAGCAGGCCGCCCCCGCCCCGGCCCCGACCGCCGAGGCCGCCGCCGGCGGCGGCTCCGCCGAGGGCACCGACGTGGTCCTGCCCGCGCTCGGCGAGTCCGTCACCGAGGGCACCGTCACCCGCTGGCTCAAGGAGGTCGGCGACTCCGTCGAGGCCGACGAGCCGCTGCTCGAGGTCTCCACGGACAAGGTCGACACCGAGATCCCGGCGCCCACCTCGGGTGTGCTGCTGGAGATCGTGGTCGGCGAGGACGAGACCGCCGAGGTCGGCGCCAAGCTGGCCGTCATCGGCGCCCCCGGTGCCGCCCCGGCCGCCGCTCCGGCTCCTGCCGCCCCGGCTCCGGCGCCCGCCGCCGCTGCCCCGGCCGCCCCCGCACCCGCCCCGGCCGCCCCCGCGGCTCCGGCTCCGGCCCCCGCGCCGGCTGCCCCCGCCGCCCCGGCCCCGGCACCCGCCGCCGCTGCCCCGGCCGCTCCGGCTCCCGCGCCCGCCCCGGTGACCCCGGCTCCGGCCGCTGCCGCCCCGGCCGCCGCCAAGGCGACCGACGAGGGTGCGTACGTGACCCCGCTGGTCCGCAAGCTCGCCGCGGAGAACGGCGTCGACCTGGCGTCCGTCAAGGGCACCGGCGTCGGCGGTCGTATCCGCAAGCAGGACGTCATCGCCGCCGCCGAGGCCGCGAAGGCCGCTGCCGCCGCCCCGGCCCCGGCCGCCGCGGCTCCCGCTGCCGCCGCGTCCCGCAAGGCCCCGGCCCTGGAGGTCTCCCCCCTCCGCGGCCAGACCATCAAGATGCCGCGCATCCGCAAGGTCATCGGCGACAACATGGTCAAGGCCCTGCACGAGCAGGCGCAGCTGTCCTCGGTCGTCGAGGTCGACGTGACCCGTCTGATGAAGCTGCGCGCCAAGGCGAAGGACTCCTTCGCGGCCCGCGAGGGCGTGAAGCTCTCCCCGATGCCGTTCTTCGTGAAGGCGGCGGCCCAGGCGCTGAAGGGCCACCCGGCCATCAACGCCCGGATCAACGAGGCCGAGGGCACCATCACGTACTTCGACACGGAGAACGTCGGCATCGCCGTGGACTCCGAGAAGGGCCTGATGACCCCGGTCATCAAGAACGCGGGCGACCTCAACATCGCCGGCATCGCCAAGGCCACCGCCGACCTGGCGGGCAAGGTCCGGGCCAACAAGATCACTCCGGACGAGTTGTCCGGCGCGACGTTCACCATCTCCAACACCGGTTCGCGCGGCGCGCTCTTCGACACGATCATCGTGCCGCCGAACCAGGTCGCGATCCTCGGCATCGGCGCCACGGTCAAGCGCCCCGCCGTGATCGAGACGGAGGAGGGCACGGTCATCGGCGTCCGCGACATGACCTACCTGACCCTCTCCTACGACCACCGTCTGGTCGACGGCGCCGACGCCGCCCGCTACCTGACGGCGGTCAAGGCGATCCTGGAGGCCGGCGAGTTCGAGGTCGAGCTCGGCCTGTAGGGGTCCCCACCGCAGTACGACGGTGCCCGTCCGGAGCTTCCGGGCGGGCACCGCTGTTTTTCTCCGCCTGGCGGGGGCCGTGGGTTCTCCGGAGGGCACGACCGTGACCGCTCTCGCAGCTCGGCCGGTACGGGTCTTTACAGAAGGGGCCACCATGGGAGCGTGTAAGTCTCGTCTCACCTGCGAGAAAGCGCCCCCGTGCGCCCCTCAGGGGCGGCATCGCGGCTTTATTGTCTATGGGTCAACGCCCTTGGGGCTCAGTCCCCCGCCGAAGGAGCCCGCATGACCACCGCGCCCGTCGTCCACTCGCTGCGCGAACAGATCCGCGAGCACATCGTGGAGGGGATCGTGAGCGGGCGCTGGAAGCCGGGTGAGCGGATCGTGGAGCGGCGGATCGCGACCGAGCTGGAGGTCAGCCAGACGCCGGTGCGGGAGGCGCTGCGCGAGCTGGAGTCCCTGCGGCTGATCGAGTCCGCGCCGAACAAGGGCGTCCGGGTGCGGAATCTGACGGCGGCCGACCTGGAGGAGAGTTACCCGGTCAGGGCCGGTCTGGAGGCCATCGCGGCGGAGCTGGCGGCCGAGAAGCTGGCGGAGGACTGCTCGGCGCTGGAGCCGCACGTCGCCGCGCTGTACGAGGCGGACCGCAACTCCGACGGCACCTCCCAGGTACGGCACACCGTCGGCTTCCACCGCGAGCTGGTCCGGGCCGCCGGCAACTCCGTCCTGTTGCACACCTGGGAGGGCCTGGGCATCGAGGTCTTCACCGCGCTCAGCATCCGCTGGCTGGGCACGGTCCAGCAGTCGTACGCCGAGGAGCACGAGGAGTTGGTCGCCGCGTTCCGCCGCCGCGACCCGAGGATCGCCGACCTGGTCAAGGCGCACGTGCTGGGTTGCGCCCCGCACACGGACGACGAGCCGGCGTAGCGGCCCCGGGGCCGCCGGAGGGTGCGTTTTCGGCCGCGGGTGAGCGGGGTTTTGCGGGTCCGTCCTCGACTGCGGGCGGGTGGGCTTTGCGGGTCCGTCCTCGACTGCGGGCGGGTGGGCTTTGCGGGTCCGTCCTCGACTGCGGGCAGGTGGGCTTTGCGGGGCCGTCCTCGACTGCGGGTGGGTGGGGGCTTGTCGCGCAGTTCCCCGCGCCCCTGAAGGCTTGGGCCTGCGGCCCGGCCTTCACCGGGTGGCGCCGTTGAAAAGCACGGGGCGCAGCCCCGGACGCTTTTCAGGGGCGCGGGGAACTGCGCGAAAAACCCCCACCCACCCGCACACGCCCAACACACCCCACCCCCCGATCTATTGGGCGCACCCCCGCTCAAACGCCGCCCCACCTGCGAAAACCCCGGCCACCAACGGCACCCGGTGTCTCCGCCGAAGGCACCCCGTGCCGACTTTCTCCTGATCAAGAGTTTTTGCCCCGGAACCCTTTGATCGATCATCGATCAGCGGGTTACAGTCGCCGACGGGCTTCCACCGAAGCCCCAGCCCTGTCCTGCCAAAGACCAAGGGCACCCCCGAACCCTTACCGATGAGGGAACCCCCTTCGACTGAGGAAGGCGGCGCAATGACCGACCCCAACGCCATCCAGCCGAGCGCGCTCGACCAGCTCCCCGACCGCGACCCGGAGGAGACCGCCGAATGGCAGGCCTCGCTGGACGCCGTCACCAAGGCGGCCGGGCCGCACCGCGCGGCGTACCTGATGCGCCGCACCCTGGAGCGTGCGGAGGGCAACGGCATCGCGCTGCCCAAGCTGCTCGAGACGGACTACGTCAACACCATCCCCACCGCCGCCGAGCCGGGCATCCCCGGTGACGAGGCGATGGAGCGCCGTATCACCGCGTGGAACCGCTGGAACGCGGCCGCGATGGTGACCCGCGGCTCCAAGTACGGCGTCGGCGGCCACATCGCCACCTTCGCCTCCGCCGCCTGGCTCTACGAGACGGGCTTCAACCACTTCTTCAAGGGCAAGGAAGCCGACGGTTCCGGCGACCAGCTCTTCATCCAGGGCCACGCCTCCCCCGGCATCTACGCCCGCGCCTTCCTCGACGGCCGGCTGAACGAGGCCCACCTCGACAACTTCCGCCGCGAGTCCGGCGGCAACGGCCTCCCGTCGTACCCGCACCCGCGGCGTCTGCCCTGGCTGTGGGAGTTCCCGACGGTGAGCATGGGCCTCGGCCCCCTCTCCGCCATCTACCAGGCGCGCTTCAACCGCTATCTCACCAACCGCGGCATCAAGGACGTCTCGGCCTCCCACGTCTGGGCGTTCCTCGGTGACGGCGAGATGGACGAGCCCGAGTCGACGGCGGCACTCGCGCTCGCCTCCCGCGAGGGCCTCGACAACCTGACCTTCGTCATCAACTGCAACCTGCAGCGTCTCGACGGCCCGGTCCGCGCCAACTTCAAGATCGTGCAGGAGCTGGAGGCCCAGTTCCGCGGCGCCGGCTGGAACGTCATCAAGACGCTGTGGGGCTCGGCATGGGACGAGCTGTTCCGGCTCGACACGACCGGCGCGCTCGTACGCCGGCTGCGCGAGGTACCGGACGCCCAGGTCCAGACGTACCAGACCCGCGACGCCGCCTACATCCGCCAGGACTTCTTCGGCAAGGACCCGGCGCTCGTCGAGATGGCGAAGCTGCTGAGCGACGACAAGATCCTGGAGTGCTTCCACCTCTCCCGCGGCGGTCACGAGGCGCGCAAGGTCTACGCCGCGTACAAGGCGGCCGTCGAGTTCAAGGGCGCGCCGACCGTGATCCTGGCCCAGACCGTGAAGGGCTTCACCCTCGGCGAGGGCTTCGCGTCGAAGAACGCCAACCACCAGATGAAGAAGCTCTCGGTGGACGAGTTCAAGGCGATGCGGGACCTGCTCGACCTGCCGATCAAGGACAGCGACTTCGTCGACGGCGTCGTGCCCTACGGCCACCCGGGCGCCGACTCCGCCGAGGTCCGGTACCTCCAGGAGCGCCGCGCAGCCCTCGGCGGCCCCGCCCCGGCCCGCCGCGTCCACCCGGTGGCGCCGCTGCCCGCCCCCGCCGAGAAGGCCTTCGCCTCCTTCGACAAGGGCTCCGGCTCCCAGAACGTGGCCACCACCATGGCCTTCGTCCGTCTGATCAAGGACCTGGTCCGCGACAAGGAGACCGGAAAGCGCTGGGTGCCGATCGTCCCGGACGAGGCCCGCACCTTCGGTATGGAGTCGCTCTTCCCCTCCCTCGGCATCTACTCGCCGAAGGGCCAGACGTACGAGCCGGTCGACCGCGACCAGCTGATGTACTACAAGGAGGCCGAGAACGGCCAGATCCTCAACGAGGGGATCACCGAGGCCGGTTCGATGGCCGACTTCATCGCCGCGTCGACCGCGTACTCCACGCACGGCGAAGCGATGATCCCGTTCTACATCTTCTACTCGATGTTCGGCTGGCAGCGCACGGCCGACCAGATGTGGCAGCTCGGCGACCAGCTCGGCCGCGGCTTCCTCGTCGGCGCGACCGCCGGCCGTACGACGCTGACGGGCGAGGGCCTGCAGCACGCGGACGGCCACTCGCCGGTCATCGCGGCGACCAACCCGGCCGCCCTCACCTACGACCCGGCCTTCGCGTACGAGGTCGCGACGATCGTGAAGGACGGTCTGCGCCGGATGTACGGCGAGGCCGCGCCCGGTGAGGACCCGAACGTCTTCTACTACCTGACCGTCTACAACGAGCCGCTCCCGCAGCCCGCGAAGCCGGCCGGTCTCGGTATCGACGAGGGCATCGTCAAGGGCCTGTACCGCTTCAACACGGCGGAGTCCGCGGGCATGACCGTCCCGGCGAACGCCCCGCGCATCCAGCTGCTGGGTTCCGGTACGGCCATCCACTGGGCCCTTCAGGCGCAGAAGCTGCTCGCCGAGGAGTGGGGCGTGGCGGCCGACGTCTGGTCGGCGACGTCCTGGAGCGAGCTGCGCAGGGACGCCCTGGAGGCCGACGCGGCGCTGCTGCGCGGCGAGGAGCGCGTCCCGTACGTCCGCCAGGCGCTGCAGGGCGCCGAGGGTCCGGTCCTGGCCGTCTCCGACTACATGCGCCAGGTTCCCGACCAGATCGCCCAGTGGGTCGAGCAGGACTACTCCTCCCTCGGCGCCGACGGCTTCGGTCTCTCCGACACCCGCGAGGCGGCCCGTCGTCACTTCGGTGTCGACGCGCAGTCCATCGTCGTGGCGGCGCTCGCGCAGCTGGCGAAGCGGGGTGAGACGAAGGCGTCGGCGGTGAAGGAGGCCCGCGAGAAGTACGGGCTGTGACACTGCCGGGCGCCTTCTGACTCGGGGGTGCGGGTTGGTCGGCGGGTGCGGGCGGTGTGGCTGGTCGCGCAGTTCCCCCACCCGCCCGCACCCGCCAACGCCCCCGAGCTGCAAGGCGCCGCCCGCCCCTCCCCCTCGCCCGGCCCGCCCCTCCCCCTCGCGCCCGGCATGATGAACCCATGCGCGCTGCCCGGCTCATCAAGATGGTGCTGCTCCTCCAGTCCCGCCCCTCCATGACCGCCGCCGAGCTGGCCCGCGAACTGGAGGTCTCCGAGCGCACGGTCACCCGCGACGCCCAGGCCCTCTCGGAGGCCGGCGTCCCGGTCTACGCGGACCGCGGCCGGGCCGGTGGCTACCGCCTGATCGGCGGTTACCGCACCCGGCTGACGGGCCTCGCCCGCAGCGAGGCCGAGGCACTGTTCCTCAGCGGCGTACCGGGGGCCCTCCGTGAGATGGGTCTGGAGGACGCCGCCTCCGCCGCCCGGCTGAAGGTGTCGGCGGCCCTCCTCCCCTCCCTGAGCGACGCCCCGCGCACGGCGGCCCAACGGTTCCACCTCGACGCACCGAGCTGGTTCCAGGAGCCGAAGACGCCGGAGCTGCTCCCGGCCGTCGCGGAGGCCGTGTGGGACGACCGCCGGATCACCGGCCGCTACCGCAGGGGCGACACCGAGGTCGAACGGCGGCTGGAGCCGTACGGTCTGGTCCTCAAGGCCGGCGTCTGGTACCTGTGCGCCCGCGTCGCCGATACCGACGCCCCGGCCGTCCCCGGCGCCCGCCCCGGTGGGGAGGCCGGCACCCGCTCCGCCCCCTTCCGTACGTACCGCATCGACCGCTTCAGCACCGTCGAGGCCCACGACGCCCACTTCACCCGCGACGGGGATTTCGACCTGCCGGCCTACTGGGACGATCAGACAGAACGTTTCGCCCGCTCGATCCTGCACGCCGAGGTCGTCGTACGGCTCTCACCGGAGGGCGTGCGGAGGCTGCCGCACGTGGTCGACCCCGTGTCGGCGCGGGACGCCCTGGCGACGGCGGACGACGCCCGCGACGCCCACGGCTGGGCGACCGTGACGCTCCGGGTCGAGTCGGAGGAGGTGGCCCGCACCCAGCTCACCGCGCTCGGAGCCGAGGTCGAGGTGCTGGCACCGGAGAGCCTGCGGAGCCGTTTCGCGCAGGACGCGCGGCGGCTCGCCGGGCTGTACCGGGGGACGCCGTAGGAGGGGCCGCGGGGGGCGTACGGGCCGTCGTGGCGTGCCGGCGGGCCCGGCCGATCCGTGCTCCTCCACGTGCGTCCCGCCCTCTGAGGCCCGATGCTTGACCCGTGATGGACGAGACGGAGTTCTGGGAGCTGGTGGACACGACCCGGGCGGACGCCGAGGGCGACCCGGAGGACCAGGCCGACCTGCTCGTGGAACGGCTCGGCCGACTGGACCCGGAGGCGGTGCTCGACTTCGCCCGCCACTTCGAGTCCCGCTACAACCGCGCCTACACCTGGGACCTGTGGGGCGCCGCCTGGGTGCTGCTGGACGGCGCCAGTGACGACGCGTTCGACTTCTTCCGGTGCTGGCTGATCGGCCAGGGCCGGGAGGTCTTCGAGGGCGCGGTGCACGACCCGGACGCGCTCGCCGATCTGCTGGACGACTTCGACGAGGAGATCGACGGGGACGGCGAGGAGCTGGGGTACGCCGCCGACGAGGCGTACGAGCAGCTCACCGGCCTGGTCGCGCCGGACCTCGGGATTCCGCCCGCGCCCGGCGAACCGGAGGGCACCCCGGTCGACTTCGAGGACGAGAGCGCGCTCGCCGAGCGCTACCCGAAACTCTGGGAGCGTTTCAGGTCCTGAAGCCGCGGCTGTCGGTGCGCGGCAGACAGGTGTGGGCCGGCTCGGCGGCGTACGTCCGGACTCGTGACGGTTGTGGTCGGCTGTCGGTTGGTCGGGGGCGGACGGGCCGTGCGGGGGTGCCGAGTTGGCGCGCGCCGGCGCGGACGCGGTGACGGCGGACGGGCCGGGCACGACGACGACGGCAGTGCAGGCCGCCGTCCAGGGGCTCCGCAGGGCGGCGGACCCACGGATCGGCCGGGCCGGGGTCACGACCGGCCCTGGAGACGGGCCGCGAGTTCCCTGATGGCGGGCAGGCGTTCGGCGAGGGCCGCGCCCGGGCAGCTGGTCATGTAGCCGTCGCTGTGGCCCGCGAGGGTGGGCAGCAGGACGGTGGTGCCGGCGGCGTAGCGGCTGCGGCTGTTGCTGGAGGTGAGGCGCACACTGCCGCGGGGGTCGCTGTCGGAGAGACCGAGTTTCCAGGCGGCGAGGGCGGCGATGGCGTCGGTCATGGCCTCGGGGACGGGAACGCCGGCGGTGAAGGTGCCGAGGGCGGCGATCCCGGCGGTGCGGTGGTTGAAGCCCTGGGTGTGGGCGCCGGTGACGGGGCGGTCGACGCCGCCCGCGCGGCCCTCGTAGATGGTGCCGCAGCGGTCGACGAGGAAGTTGTAGCCGATGTCGTCCCAGTCCCGGGTGCCGGTCTGGCCCGCGTACAGCGAGCGGATGATGCGGGGGGTGTCGGCGCAGTCGTAGCCGTTCGGCGAGTCGGTGTGGTGGATGAAGACGGCAGCGACCCGGTCGTCGTAGCGTGCGGGCGGCTGGCTGCGGCCGTCCCCGGTGAGCCAGCGGCTCCTCGGCACGATGGGCGGTCGGGGCGCTTGGTGCGGCTGGGAGGGCCGGGCAGCGACGGGCTTCGGGGAACGGTTGCCCGTGCCGTCCACGCCGATCGCGCACAGCACCAGTGCGACGACGGCCGCGATGCCGGGCAGACAGGCCAGCGCGAGGAGGCCGGGGCGTGGCGGACGAGGGCTCCTGTGCCGGGCGCCCCGATGGCGGGCGGAGCGGGGATCGGGTGCGGTCCGCGCGACGGTGGCGCCGCGCGGACCCCGTATTCGCGCGACGGTGAGACAGCGCGGAGTCCGTGTCCGGCGCCGCCCGGCACGGAGCGGCCGACGTCGTGGCGACCCCCGTGACATCCGGAACACACGCATGCACCGACCCTCACCCGAGTGCGCCCCCGCCGCGCTGCGGGTTGCGCCACCCGGGTGAACGGATTGGAACCATCGTCCTGGTCCGGGACGTTTTCACGATTCCGGGCGGACGGCGTACCGGTGGCCGATTCCCGCACGCCGTCGGCGTGCCGTGCGGGCGGGACTGATCACTGCGCCCACCCCACGCGTACTACTGGGTCCGAAAAGAGAAAGGCGCTGGAGTGGACGTGCTCGACATCCTGCTGATGCTGGTGATCCTGGCCTACGCGGCGTCCGGTTACCGTCGCGGCCTGGTCGCGGGATGTGTGTCCCTCGCCGGTTTCGTGGGCGGCGCAGCGATGGGCGTCTGGGTGCTGCCGTGGATGATGGAGCTGGTGGAGCCGGGCACCCCCGCGGCGACGGTCACGGCGGTGCTGACCGTGCTGGTGCCGGGTGTGATCGGGCATGAGCTGGCGGGCCGGCTGGCGCTGCGGCTGCGCCGCGAGATAGACCGCAGCCCCCTGCGGATGGCCGACGGCATAGGCGGGGCCGCGGCCAACTCCGTGGCCGTGCTGATCGTGGCGTGGGTGGCCGCGAGCGTCCTCGGGGCGTCCTCGTCCCCGCTGGTGACCAACGCGATCCGCAACTCCGCGCTGCTGGGCGCCGTGCAGAACACCATGCCGGACACCACTCCGGCCTGGTTCTCCAACGCCACGTCCGCGCTCACCGAGGCGGGTTTCCCCCAGGTCTTCAACCCGTTCGAGAACGAGGCGACGGCCGAGGTGGCCAAGCCCTCCGGGGACAATGTGACGGCGGCGGCGACGAACGCCGCCAAGCGCAGCACGGTCAAGATCGAGGGCGTCGCGGGGACGCAGGGCCGCGAGGGCAGCGGTTTCGTGTACGCGCGCGAGCATGTGATGACCAACGCCCATGTGGTGGCGGGCATCGACGAGCCGAGCGTGCGCGTGGGCGGCGTGGGGCGGGCGTTCGAGGGACGGGTCGTGCTCTTCGACCCCGACAAGGATGTCGCGGTGCTCTACGTGCCGGGTCTGGAGGCGCCGGTTCTCCGCTTCGACGACACCGCCTCGCGGGGTGACGCGGCGGTCGTCGCCGGTTACCCGGAGGACGGCGGGCTCGACCTCCAGGCGGCCACGGTCGCCAGCCGCATCGACGCGACCGGCCGCAACATCTACAACACGGACGCGGTCACCCGTGAGATCTACTCGATCCGCTCCACCGTCCGCCCCGGCAACTCCGGCGGGCCCCTCCTCACCACCGAGGGCCAGGTCTACGGCGTCGTCTTCGCCCGCTCCACGTCCGACGCGGAGACGGGGTACGTCCTGACGGTCGACGAGGTCGCCCCCGAGGCGAACAGCGCGGCGAACGCGACGAAGGCGGTGGACACGGGCGATCTCGTGACCTCGTGACGCCGTGAGGGGGGCGGGGCGTTCGGTGTCGTCGGCCGGCACGCGTTGACGTGCCGCCCGGGTGACGTCACGTCAGAGATGACGGTCCATCAGCACGTCGTGTGCGGGTCGCGCCGCACGACGACGAGGACGTGCCCGGACGGCTCGACCGTGTCACCTGGTCGACGCTGCACCCGGTGCGGGCTGCCCCCGCCCAGGAACGCCCCCGCGAACGGCAGCGGCATGCGGGCAACTGTGCGGGGGCGCACCGGGCCGCCGTCGTCCCCCGGTCCGTGGATTCGTCGTACGGAGGGGCAGGATGGAGGCATGGACACAGATGCACCTGTGGCGCCCGGTTCCCGTGTGGTGATCGCCGGGGCGTCCGGCCTGATCGGTTCGGCGTTGGCCCGGTCCCTCGTGGCCGACGGGTACGAGGTGCGCCGGCTCGTGCGGCGTGCGCCGCGCACGGCGGACGAGGTCCGCTGGGATCCGGACGCCCAGCGGGTCGACGTGGCGGGGCTGGAGGGGTGCGTGGCCGTCGTGAACCTGGCGGGCGCGGGAGTCGCGTCGCGCCGCTGGACGGACGCGTACAAGGAGACGATCCGGCGCAGCCGGGTGCTCGGCACGACGGTGCTCGCCGAGGCCGTCGCCTCCCTGGACACACCACCGAGCGTCTTCGTCAACGGCAGCGCGATCGGGTTCTACGGCGACACGGGTGACCGGGTGGTGGACGAGTCGGCGCCGGCGGGGACGGGGTTCCTGCCGACGGTGTGCGTGCAGTGGGAGGGGGCGGCGAAGGCCGCGAGCGACGCCGGGGTGCGGACGGTGTTCGCCCGGACCGGGCTGGTGGTGGCGCGCGGCGGGGGTGCGTGGGGGCCGTTGTTCCCGCTGTTCAAGGCCGGGGTGGGTGGACGCATGGGGGACGGGCGGCAGTACTGGAGCTTCATCTCCCTCCATGACGAGGTCGCCGCGCTGCGCCACCTCATGCGGACGCCGTCGCTGTCCGGACCGTTCAACCTGACGGCGCCCACCCCGCTGACCAACGGGGAGATCACGGCGGCGATGGGCAGGGTCCTGCACCGGCCCACGCTCTTCACCGTCCCCGCGGCCGTCCTCCGCCTCGCCCTCGGCGAGGTCTCCGCCGACGTCCTCGGCAGTACGCGCGCGGTGCCGACCCGGCTCCTGGAGTCGGGCTTCGAGTTCAGACACCCGGACATCGACGCGGCGATCCGAGCGGCCGCGACGAGCTGAGACCACCGACCGCGCGGTTTTCGGCCATCCGCCTCAGGACGCCTCCGAGCCGGTGGGGGTGGGTCCGCAGGGGCACCGCGTGGACGCCGGGCGCACGGGCGTCCGCGGCATGCCCCCGTGCGAGGGGCACGCGCGACTTCCCCGGTCCGCCCCCAAGACCGCACCCTCGTGGCGAACTCAGGTATTCGAGAAGGCCGTTGAGGGCATGACGTTCCCAGCAGCCGCGCGACCTCGGGAGGGGCACGTGCTTGAGTCGGTGTACCAATCGACGTACTCGGCGGACACGGAGACCGTGGACGTCATCGTCGTCGGAGCCGGCGTGGCCGGCCTCGCCGCGGCCGGACATCTGACCAGGGCGGGTCTGACGACCACCGTCCTGGAGGCCGCGCCCGCCATCGGCGGCCGGATGTCGACCGAGAAGATCGACGGCTTCCGCCTCGACCGAACCGCCCAGTTGCTCTCCACGTCCTACCCCGAACTGCGCCGCACCCCGGGCCTGGACACCCTGCCCCTGCGCCCGTTCGCCCCCGGCGTCCTGCTGTACGCCGACGGCCACCATCAACGGGCCGGCGCCACCCCGACCCTCCGGAGCGCAAGGGGCGCACTCACAGCTGCGCGCGCCCTCGCAAGCGCCCCCAGGCTGCCCCGGAACGCGGTCCGCGCGCAGGGCCGGCTCCAGGGCCGGCCGACGGGTACGCGGCCGGGCCGACTGGGCGCCCCCGCCGACCAGTCCCGGCTGGCCATGGCCCTGGCCCGGCTCGCCGCGACCGCACCGGAACGGCTCGCCACCCGCGCGGAGGTCCCGATCGCCGAGGCCCTGGCGATCCGCGGCTTCCCGCCCCGCACGATCGACGGTTTCGTACGCCCCCTGCTGGCCGCCCTGCTCGCCGATCCGGCGCTGGGGACCTCCAGCCGCTGCGCCGACCTGGCCCTGCACGCCTTCGCGACGGGCCGGCTGTGCCTCCCGGAGGGCGGTGCCGACACCCTTCCGGAACTGCTCGCCGCGGCCCTTCCGCCCGGCACCGTCCGTACCGGGGTCCGGGCCACCGCGATCAGTACGACCTCGGTGACGACGGCCGACCACGGTGAACTCCCCTGCCGCGCAGTGGTCCTGGCAACCGACGCCCGGTCCGCGGCCGAACTGCTGCCGGGGCTGCGCGTACCGGACTTCCACCCGGTGACCGTGCTGCACCACGCCACCGACGAGCCCCCGATGAGCGAGGCGGCGCTGCTCCTCGACGCGGACCGCGGCGGGCCCGTCTCGCACACGGCGGTCATCAGCCAGGTGGACTCGACCCGGGCGCCGGCGGGCCGCGCGCTCATCACCTCCACGGTGCTCGGCACGCCCCCGGACGCGGCACACCTGGACGCCACCGTCCGCGCCCAGCTCGGCCGCCTCTACCGCACGTCCACCGCCCGTTGGGAGCTGCTGTCGGTCCACCACGACCCCGAGGCCGTACCCGCGATGCCCGCGCCGCACGACCTGCGGCGCCCCGTACGGCTCCTGGCCGGTCTCTACGTCTGCGGCGACCACCGCGACACCAGCACCGTCCAGGGCGCCCTCCACTCGGCCCGCCGGGCCGCACACGCCGTGCTCACGGACCTGGACGCCCACCCGACCCCCATGGAGGAGGCGCTCGAAACGGCCGCATGACCGACGAACGGCGAGGGACGCCCGGATCGTCTCCGGGCGTCCCCGAGCGTGCGGCGTGCGGACCGCCGCGCGCCTCCTACCCCAGCGCGGCCACCTTGTCCCGGTAGCCCCTCACAGGAGCCGCGTCCCGGTACGGCTCCAGGCGGCGCTCGAAGTCGCGTACGTACTCCACGGCGCGCACCGACCGCATCTCGGCGGCCTGTCCGGCGGCCTCCGCGCCCAGCTGGCAGGCCTGGTCCAGCTCACCGAGCCCGAGACGGGCGGACGCGAGCACGACCCGGCAGAACAGCCGGCTGCGGGCGAAGGCGGGCGCCCTCAGCTGCAGTGACCGCTCGGCGTGCTGGGCGGCGGCACGGTACTGCTGCAGGTCGCGGTGACTGTGCCCGAACTCGTCGGCGAGCTGCGCCTCGTCGAAGAAGCGCGCCCAGTAGGGGACCTCGTCGCCGGGGCGGGCGGTCTCCAGGGCCCGCTCGGCGCGGACCAGCGCGGCCGTGGAGGCCCGTACCTCACCGAGGACCGCGTGCCCGCGTGCCTCGACCGCGTGCAGCAGCGACTGCACGACCGGCGGCACGGCGGACCCGACGCCCTGCTGGGCGACGCGCGCGAGCTGCACGGCCTCCCGTCCGTGCCCCAGATAGACCGCCTGGCGGCTCATCGTGACGAGGACGTACGCCCCGTACGCCCGGTCGCCCGCCGCCTGCGCCAGGCGGAGCGCCTGCACGAAGTACCGCTGGGCGAGCCCGTGGGCGCCGATGTCGTACGAGGTCCAGCCGGCGAGGCGGGTGAGGTCGGCGGCGGCCGCGAAGAGCCGCCGGCCCGTCTGTTCGCCGTAGGTGCCGCGCAGCATGGGCTCGGCCTCGTGTTCCAGATAGCGCACGAGGGCCTGGCGGGCGTGCCCGCCGCCGTAGGCGTTGTCGAGGGCGCGGAAGAGCTCGCCGACCGAGCGGAGGGCGGCGATGTCCCCGGAGGTGACCTTCTGGCCGGGGCCGCGCTCGGTCTGGCTGCGCTGCCGGGGTACGGCCGGGCGGCCCTGCGGGGGGACACGGGTGGCACCCGGGTCGCCCCGGCCCACCCGGTCGTCGGCGCGGCCGATCAGCCAGTCCCGGCTGGGGACCACGAGTCCGGCCGGGGTGAAGGCGATCTTCCGCAGTTCGGCGTGGCTGCCGGAGTCCTTGCGCCACAGACCGCTGACGATGTCGATGGCCTCCTCGGGGGTCGCGGCGAACTCCAGCCCCGCGTACACGGGGGCGCAGGCGTCGAGACCGAGGTCCTGCGCGGTGAGCCGGCGACCGAGGCGGCGGGTGAACACCTCGGCGATGAGCGCGGGCGTGGTGCCCCGCGGCTGCTGGCCTCGCAGCCAGCGGGTGACCGACGTCTTGTCGTATCTGAGATCGAGGCCGTGTTCGAGACCGAGCTGGTCCACACGACGCGCTAGTCCCGCGTTGGAGAACCCCGCTTCTGCGATGAGGGCGGCGAGCTGGCGGTTGGGGGTGCGCTGCGCGGGTCGTTCCGTCATCTGCGGTGCGGTCTCCTGCCTTCCGGGTGTCGGCGCGGTGCCCGGATTGCCTGGTGAGAAGCCTTTGCGGCCTGGTGAACGGCGCGAATGTAGCGGAGAGTAAGCGCCCGATCGCACACTTCCGCGTCGGTTCATCCGATCGTGTGAGGATTGGCCGCACGGCTGACGGGTCGGGGGCACGGCGTACGCCGGCGGTCGTGCTCGTGCGCCGGTGGGACGGCCGTCACGTGCAGGGCCTTTCCGACGGCCCGGTCGTACGGTCGTACAGTGGCGTGGGCGCGTCACGCGCCTGACAGAGCTATCGCGGTACCGCCGCACGGCCGTACCGCCGAGGGAGGCGCTTGCCGTGAGTGGGTTGCGGTTCGTCCGCATGGGATTCGGCACGGAGGCCGTGGAGTACCAGCAGGCGTGGGACGAGCAGCGCCGGGTGCACGCGGCGCGCTTCGCCGACGAGGTCCCCGACACCGTGCTGCTGCTGGAGCACCCGCCGGTCTACACCGCCGGTCGGCGCACGGCCGACGACGAACGCCCCCTCGACGGCACGCCCGTCATCGACGTCGACCGCGGCGGCAAGATCACCTGGCACGGGCCGGGGCAACTGGTCGGGTATCCGATCCAGAAGCTGCCCCGCCCGGTGGACGTCGTGGCCCATGTGCGCCGCCTGGAGGAGGCCCTGATCCGCACGTGCGCCGAGTTCGGCGTGGAGACGACGCGAGTGGAGGGGCGCAGCGGGGTGTGGGTGCTGGGCGACCCCGTCGAGCAGCGGCTCGGCGGCCTCTCCCTGGACCTCGACCCCCGGATGCACGACGACGAGTTCGACCCCCGGCTCAACGGCCCCGAGTACGCGCCCTCCAACGCGGGGCAGCGGCGCGAGGACCGCAAGATCGCGGCGATCGGGATCCGGGTGGCCAAGGGCGTCACCATGCACGGCTTCGCGCTCAACGTGAACCCCGACAACCGGTGGTTCGACCGGATCATCCCCTGCGGCATCCGCGACGCGGGCGTGGCGTCCCTCGCGACGGAACTCGGCCGCGACATCACCATCGCCGAGGTCCTCCCCGTCGCCGAGAGGCATCTGCGCGACGTACTGGAGCACGCGGACCTTCGGCCGAGGGTCGTGGAACGCGCGCCGGTGTGACGGCCGGGAGGCGGCCGGGGCCGCGGGTGAGCGGGAGTGAAGGGCGGGCCGCCGGCCCAGCCCTTCAGGAGTCGCGGGGAACTGCGCGGGAGACCACGAACCACCCGCGGTCACCCGAGAACCCGCCCCCCGGGCCATGAGGCGCCCCGGGAATGCGGCCCGAGAGCCGAAGGTTGCCCACCTCGGGAAGCGACAACCGCACGGGCGTACCCTGGGGTGCGCCGAAGAATCGAAGCTACAGGGAGCCGATGTGTCCGCAGTCTCACCCGACGGACGCAAGATGCTGCGCCTGGAGGTCCGCAACAGCCAGACCCCCATCGAGCGCAAGCCCGAGTGGATCAAGACCCGGGCGAAAATGGGTCCCGAGTACACCGCGATGCAGATGCTCGTGAAGAGCGAGGGGCTGCACACGGTCTGCCAGGAAGCCGGCTGTCCCAACATCTACGAGTGCTGGGAGGACCGGGAGGCGACCTTCCTCATCGGCGGCGACCAGTGCACCCGCCGCTGCGACTTCTGCCAGATCGACACCGGCAAGCCCGAGGCGCTCGACCGTGACGAGCCCCGCCGCGTCGGCGAGTCCGTGGTCACCATGGACCTGAACTACGCCACCATCACCGGTGTCGCCCGCGACGACCTCCCCGACGGCGGCGCCTGGCTCTACGCCGAGACGGTCCGCCAGATCCACCAGCAGACCGCCGACCGCGAGGGCGGCCACACCAAGGTCGAGCTGCTCGCCCCGGACTTCAACGCCGTACCCGAGCTGCTCCAGGAGGTCTTCGCCTCCCGCCCCGAGGTCTTCGCGCACAACGTCGAGACCGTCCCCCGCATCTTCAAGCGGATCCGCCCCGGCTTCCGCTACGAGCGCTCCCTGAAGGTCATCACCGAGGCCCGCGACTACGGCCTGGTCACCAAGTCGAACCTGATCCTCGGCATGGGCGAGACCCGCGAGGAGGTCAGCGAGGCGCTCAAGCAGCTGCACGACGCGGGCTGCGAGCTGGTCACCATCACCCAGTACCTGCGGCCGAGCGTGCGGCACCACCCTGTGGAGCGCTGGGTCAAGCCGCAGGAGTTCGTGGAGCTGAAGGAGGAGGCCGAGGAGATCGGCTTCTCCGGGGTGATGTCCGGCCCGCTGGTCCGCTCCTCGTACCGCGCCGGGCGGCTGTACCAGATGGCGGTCGAGAAGCGCGGCAACTACGTCGCCTCGCAGGCCGTCTGACCGTCCCCCGGCCCCCGGCCCCCGGCCCCCGGCCCCCGGACGGAGCCTTCGGGGCCGCCTCCCGCGGCTGCGCGACGACACGACGTGCGGCCAGACGGGTGGCACGGAGTGCCAGGCAAACGTGTGAATCTGAGCACAAGAAGCTACCGGACAGTAATGGCCGATTGCCCGCGGTCCTGACCGTTCTCCCAGATGGGGGCAACCGTCAGGGCCGCCTTGGGGTTTGAGCGCGGCCAATCCGGGCTTCATGGGCGTTTGACCCGTCGGTCACGCCCTGGTAACACCATTTTGTGACTCTGGTTTCACGCCCCGTACAGCCCCGTCGGCGCACCCGACCCCTAGGGGGGAATTTCATCATGCAGGCCGCGCCCGTTCGCGCCACAGCGATCCCGTCGTTCACCGATGCACTCCGTGCCGTCGAGTCACTGCTCCTCAGCAGTGGCCAGCGCACCGCACGCCGCAACGCCTGGACCTCCGTCCTGGAGGACCGCCGCCGCGCCAAGGACCGTGTCGAGGCCGAGCGCGTCCTCGAAGCCGCCGTCTCCACGCGCACCTCGTAACGCACGACCCGGCCACCCACGGCCCCGTGAGCGGGGCACGAGCCGACCGCCCGAAGGCTCGTCCGCGATCCGCACCGCGGTCGCTCAGGCACGACACCGTGGCCGGTCAGGCACCACCCCCGCACCACTGAGGCACACACTCAGGCACCGCCGCCGCCCGGCGCCGCTCCCCCCCGCGTCGTCGCCGGTCACCGGACCCCACCGGCACCGCCGTCGTCCTCGCTTCCCCGGACACGTAGACTTCGTGCCATGGCGAGGAAGGAAACCGCAGCGGACGCTGCGAACCCCGGGCGACTCAAGCAGATCGCTCTGACGTACAAGATGACCCGCAGGGCCGACAAGAAGATCGGTCTTGTACTCGCGGCTGTCGGAACCAGCACCTTCGGTGTCTTCCTCGCGATCGGTTTCTTGATCGGTCACCCCATCTATCTCGGCATCCTGGGCCTCCTGCTCGCCTTCCTCGCGACGGCGATCGTCTTCGGACGGCGGGCCGAGCGGGCCGCGTTCGGGCAGATGGAGGGCCAGCCGGGTGCCGCCGCGGCGGTGCTGGACAACGTGGGCCGAGGCTGGACGACCACCCCGGCGGTCGCGATGAACCGCAACCAGGACGTGGTCCACCGGGCCGTCGGCAAGGCCGGCATCGTCCTGGTCGCCGAGGGCAACCCGAACCGGGTGAAGAGCCTGCTGGCCGCCGAGAAGAAGAAGATGGCCCGGATCGTGGTGGACGTGCCGGTGCACGACCTGATCGTGGGCAACGGCGAGGGCCAGGTCGAGCTGAAGAAGCTCCGCACGACCATGCTGAAGCTGCCCCGCGTCCTGTCCGGCCCCCAGGTGACCGCCACCAACGACCGGCTCCGCGCCATGGGCGACCTGATGAGCAACATGCCGCTCCCCAAGGGCCCGATGCCCAAGGGCATGCGGATGCCGCGCGGCGGAAAGATGCGCTGACCCTCCTCCCCCGACACCACTCTCCTCGTACGACGAAGGGGGCGCCCGGAGTTCTCCGGGCGCCCCCTTCTCGTGTGCGGCGGCCTTCTCGCGTGCGGCGGTACCTAGATCCGCACCTCGACCGTCCGGGCCAGGCGGTCGTGCAGGCCGCGGCCGTCGCGGTCCCAGACCAGGGCGGGGATGGCGAGACAGAGGAGGACGCTGCGGACGAGGGCGCGCCAGGGGTTCACGGTGCCGGTGTCCTGGGCGATCACCCGGAGACCGAAGAGGCGCTTACCGGGGGTGAAGCCCACCGTGCCCAGGGTGAGGACATGGAGCACGAAGAAGATGAGCAGGGCCCAGTTGCTGGTGGCCTGGTCGTAGCCGTCGGTGATCAGGCCGTATGCGATCAAGAGGCACAGTCCCCAGTCGACGGCCAGCGCCCCGAGGCGGCGGCCCGGGCGGGCGATGGAACCCGGCCCCTGCTCCGGCAGACCGAGCTGCTCGCCCCGGTATCCGAAGTCGACACCCGCGTCCTCGGCGGCCGCGCGGGGGCCGGAGAGCCACGATCCGATTGCTTGCCTCTTGTCCACCCGACCACCGTACTGCGACCGTTCTGTCATTCGGACAGGTGGGGTCGGGTACGGGATGTCCGGTTAACTTGTGCGAAACAAATGGGTCACGTACGAGAAATCACCCGTCCCTAGGGTCGAGAGCAGCGTGTGCCACCGCACTGGCCGCACGAACGAACTACCACCCCGGCGGGACGGTCGGGAGTAGGAGGAGCTGGATGTTCCAGAACGCCGACGAGGCCAAGAAGTTCATCGCGGACGAGGACGTCAAGTTCATCGACGTCCGCTTCTGCGACCTGCCGGGCGTGATGCAGCACTTCACGGTGCCGGCGGAGGCCTTCGACCCGGCCGAGGAGCTGGCCTTCGACGGCTCCTCGATCCGCGGCTTCCAGGCCATCCACGAGTCCGACATGGCGCTGCGTGCCGACCTGTCCACCGCCCGTGTCGACCCGTTCCGCCGCGACAAGACGGTCAACATCAACTTCTTCATCCACGACCCCATCACGGGCGAGCAGTACTCCCGTGACCCGCGCAACGTGGCGAAGAAGGCGGAGGCGTACCTGGCGTCCACCGGTATCGCCGACACCGCGTACTTCGGCCCCGAGGCCGAGTTCTACGTCTTCGACAGCGTGCGCTTCGCCACCTCGGCGAACGAGTCCTTCTACCACATCGACTCCGAGGCGGGCGCCTGGAACACCGGTGCGCTGGAGGACAACCGCGGTTACAAGGTCCGCTACAAGGGCGGTTACTTCCCGGTCCCGCCGGTCGACCACTTCGCCGACCTGCGTGCCGAGATCTCCCTGGAGCTGGAGCGGGCCGGCCTTCAGGTCGAGCGCCAGCACCACGAGGTGGGCACGGCCGGCCAGGCCGAGATCAACTACAAGTTCAACACGCTGCTCGCCGCGGCCGACGACCTCCAGCTCTTCAAGTACATCGTGAAGAACGTGGCGTGGAAGAACGGCAAGACGGCGACCTTCATGCCGAAGCCGATCTTCGGTGACAACGGCTCGGGCATGCACGTCCACCAGTCGCTGTGGTCGGGCGGCTCCCCGCTCTTCTACGACGAGGCCGGTTACGCGGGCCTGTCGGACACCGCCCGCTACTACATCGGCGGCATCCTCAAGCACGCCCCGTCGCTGCTGGCCTTCACCAACCCGACGGTGAACTCGTACCACCGTCTGGTGCCGGGCTTCGAGGCGCCGGTCAACCTGGTGTACTCGCAGCGCAACCGCTCCGCGGCCATGCGCATCCCGATCACGGGTTCGAACCCGAAGGCCAAGCGTGTGGAGTTCCGCGCGCCCGACTCCTCCGGCAACCCGTACCTGGCCTTCTCGGCCCTGCTGCTCGCGGGCCTCGACGGCATCAAGAACAAGATCGAGCCGGCCGAGCCGATCGACAAGGACCTCTACGAGCTCGCCCCCGAGGAGCACGCGGGCGTCCCGCAGGTCCCGACCTCCCTCCCGGCCGTCCTCGACTCCCTCGAGCGCGACCACGAGTTCCTCCTCCAGGGCGACGTCTTCACGCCGGACCTCATCGAGACCTGGATCGACTACAAGCGCGCCAACGAGATCGCGCCGCTCCAGCTGCGTCCGCACCCGCACGAGTTCGAGCTGTACTTCGACGTGTGATCGACGCCTGAGCAGGCACCGTTCGACCGGCGCCCCCGTTCTGGTTTTCCAGGGCGGGGGCGCCGTCGTATGGTTTCCTGCACGGCTGTTCGACAGACACACGGGGAGATACGGGGATGCCCGAACAGGACGACGGCGAGCGGGAGTTCGACCTCAAGTGGGCGGACAACGCCGAGCACAAGGAACCCTCCGCGCGGGCCCGGATGCTGGCCGCGCGCTGGAAGGAGAACCCGCCCGCGCCGCAGCCCTTCCGCGCCGATCCCGGGCCCCGGGCACCGCGCCGGTCGTCGTGGGTGTCGACGCTCGTGGTGTTCGGCTGCGTGGCAGGGCTGATCGTGGTGATCGGCTACCTCAACTACCAGTCCTCGTACTGAGCCCGTCCCGCAGCGCCGGCCCTGGGAGCCGTCGCCGCCGCCCGAGCGCACAAGGGAAGGCGGGACGGGTGCCTGCCTGAGTGCGGGGTGGTGCGGATGTCTGGCCGGTTCCGGAGCGATCCACGGCTGACCGCGCGGATGACGATCACGTTGTTCCTGCTCGGGCTCTTGTACGTGGTGTTCGCGGCCGTTTTGATCGCGTTGCTGAAGTCCTGGGTGCTGGTCGTGGTGATCGCGGCCGTGCTCCTGGGGGCGCGGTACTGGTACGCGGACCGGGTCGCCCTGTACGCCATGCGGGGGCGGATCGTGGAGGCGAGGAGTATCCGCGGCTGCACGGGGTGGTGGACCGGCTGTGCGCGGTCGCGGACATCCCCAGGCCCCGGGTCGCAGTGGCATACATGGACATGCCGAACGCGTTCGCGACCGGGCGGAACGCCGATCACGCGGTGGTCTGTGTGACGACCGGTCTGCTCAGGAGGCTGGAGACGGACGAGCTGGAGGGTGTGCTCGCCCATGCGCTGTCCCATGTGGCGCACCGGGACGTCGCCGTGATGACGATCGCCTCGTTCCTCGGGGTGCTGGCGGGCCTGGTCGTACGGTTCGCGTTCTACTCGCACATGTTCGGCGGGCGCCGGGACCAGAACACCGCCGTCATCTTCAGCGTGGTGATGGGGGTCTCGGCCGCCGTGTATGTGCTGAGCTTCCTGCTGATCCGTGCGCTGTCCCGGTACCGGGAGCTGGCCGCCGACCGGGCGGGCGCGCTGCTCACCGGGCGGCCCTCGGTGCTGGCCTCCGCCCTGACCAAGGTCACCGGGGACATGGCGCGGATCCCGACCCGGGACCTGAGGACGTCGCAGGCGTTCAACGCCTTCTACTTCACCCCCGCCCTGGGCGACCACCCGCACCTGGCCCGCTTCTTCGCCACCCACCCGCCCCCGGGAGCAGCGGCTCGAACAACTGGGCAGGATCTCCGTGGAGCTGGGTGAGACGCAGGCGCCCGGCTCGGGAAAGGCGGGCTGAGCGGCCACGGGGCTGCTGGATGTGATCCTCGGTCGCACGAAGCCGGTGCCACCGGACCTGGACCGGTTGTTCGCCCTGCCGTCCGCCGCGGTGACACTGGAGGCCGCGGCCTCCCTCACCCCGAGCGGTACCGGCGCGGTGTGCTTCGCGTCGGTCGAGGGCGCGGCCTTCGACGCCGTACGGCGGGAGGTGCGGGCGCTGCTCGACGCGGACGCCGAGCGGGGTGCTGCCGGTGTCGAGGTCACGCGGGACGAGTACGGGTACTCGTGGCTGGTGTCCCGGCGCCGGCCGGAGGAGCTGCCCGCGCCGGTGGGTGATCTGCACGCGGTCAACAGCGCCCTGGAGAGCGGCGGGTTCGGGCCGCAGCTGCTGTGCTCGGTGATGGGGTTCCGAGGCGGCGAGGGCGCGGACCGGGTGCGGCTGGGGCTCGTCTATCTCTACAAGCGCGGCACGTTCTATCCGTTCGCGCCGCTGCCGGGCGACGCGGGCCGGCGGGACAACGCGCTGGAGCTGCGGGTCAGGGCGGTCCTCGCGGAGGACCTGCGGATCGAGCCCGATCTGGGCCGGTGGTTCCCCCTGTGGGGTGCCCCGGGGCTGTGACGGCCCCGGGGCACGGTCTGGTCCTGCGAACCGGTCGGCCCGGCCCGCTACTTGCCGCTCTTCGCCCGCTCCTGCCGACGGGCCTCGAAGGGCCGCTCACGGCGGTAGCGGCGCTCCCACTTCGCCTGCTGGTCACGGCGCTCGCGGTACGCCCGGTAGGAGGCGGGCTGTGCGGTGCCGGCCGGAGAACCGGACGAGCCGCCGCCGGTGCGACCGTGGCGGATGTACAGGTAGAGCAGCCCGACCGCGGCGAGCCAGAGCAGTTCGTTCGAGAAGCCGAGGACGACCAGGACCGCGGTCGCCGAAAGGATCAAGGTGCCCATGGCGGGCCTCCTTGGGGTGTGCGTGGGTGATGGCAGCGATGCCCGTCCCGCACGGTCCGGTGCCGGACGCTCGACTGCGCCCGTCCAGGATGCTGGGCGGGCGTGCGCGTCCGCATCCCAATATCGGGCGTGGCACGAAGGCCGCCGCGAAATGTGGGCCCGCGACGTGGGCGTCGGGGCGCGCGGAGGGGTGGTTGTCAGTGGTGTCCGGAAGGATGCCCCCGGACGACGGAGAACGCGAGGACGCGGTACGGCGAGGACGACGAAGACAGCGGAAACAGCGCGGACGACGAAGACAGCGAGAAGACGAGCGGGACATGTGGCGTTCGGCGGGAGGCAGCGGTATGGGGGATGTACAGCGATTTGTCGGGGTGGCCGAGCGGCGGGCCCGGCTCGGCGCGCGGCAGCGGCTGGCCGGATCCGTACGGGCGGCGGGACCGGAGGAGGTCGCCGACTCGCTGGTAGCGCTGCACGGCTCGGACCCGGCGACGGTGTACCTCGCGGTGGGCGCGCGGCTCGCCGACCCGGGGCGGACGGTGGCCGAGACCGAGCGGGCGCTGTACGCGGACCGGACCATGGTGCGGATGCACGGCATGCGGCACACCGTGTTCGTGTTCCCCGTCGGCCTGACCGCCGTGGTGCACGCCTCGACCGGCATCTCGGTCGCCGCGAAGGAACGGGCGGCGCTGCTCAGGGACATGGCGGTGGCCGGCGCCCCGGACGCGACCTGGCTGAAGGAGGTCGAGGAGTCGGCGCTCACCGCGCTGGCCCGGCGCGGCCAGGCGACGGCGGCGGAACTGGCGGAGGACGAACCCCGGCTGCGGGAACGGTTCGTGTACGCGGCCGGAAAGCCCTACGAGGGGGTGCACACCGTCTCGACGCGACTGCTGAAGGTGCTGGGCGTGGAGGGCAGGGTGGTACGGGGGCGCCCGCTCGGTTCGTGGACGTCGAGTCAGTTCCGCTGGGCCGTGGCCCCGGCGCACCCCGAGCTGGACGTGGCGGAGGCCCAGGCGTCGCTTCTCGGGCGGTGGCTGGCGGCGTGTGGTCCGGCCACCGAGGCCGATCTGAAGTGGTGGACGGGCTGGCGGGTCACCGAGGTGCGCCGGGCGCTCGCGGCGATCGGGGCGCGGGCCGTGACCCTGGACGAGGGCACGGGGTATGTGGTCGCCGGGGACGAGGAGCCGGTCGCCGGGGACGCCGAGCCCTGGGCCGCCCTGCTGCCGGCCCTCGATCCGACCGCGATGGGCTGGAGGCAGCGCGACTGGTATCTGGCGCCCGAGCTGCTTCCGGCGCTGTTCGACCGCAGCGGCAACGTCGGCCCCACCGTGTGGTGGAACGGCCGCGTGGTGGGCGGCTGGACCCAGCGCGCGGACGGGGAGATCGTGTGGCGTTTGCTCACCACGGACGGGGTCGGCGCGGAGGCCGAGCGGGCCATCGCCGAGGAGGCGGAGCGGTTGCGGGCGTGGGTGGGCGAGACGCGGGTCACGCCGCGCTTCAGGACACCGCTGGAGAAGGAGTTGGGCGGGCAGGGCGCGTCTAAGAGCTCCGAACAAAAGGGGAGCCCGGCTCGCGGCGTCTGGCACGCACGCTCGCCGCGTTGCCGAAAGCCCCTGGTAGCTCCGCTACGAGGAGCTTCCGGCGCCTTGCGATCGCACGCACCATACGCCGCAAGCTGATCGGACTCCCCTTTTGTTCGGAGCTCTAAGGGCTGTCCCGTGATCGCCTGCGGCGCACGGCGCCGGCTAACGGACAGCCCTGCCCCGGCCGCTTCTCAGGGGCGCGGGGAGCTGCCCGGGACGCATGACGCACCCGCACCTGCCCAGCCCACTCGCACCCCCGAGTCCCTGACCCCACCCGCCCGCACCTGACAGGCCCAGGCGGTCACCGACAGCGTGCCGGGCGCCCACGAACACAAGGGCACCCGGCACCCCCGCTCACTTGGCCGGGCACTCCTTCCAGGCCAAGTGGTAGATGGTGCTGATGTCGCCGTCCGTGGAGTCCATCGTCATGAAGCTCGTGCTGCTCGCCGGTGACGAACCCCTGTTGACGCGCAGTTCGGTGTTGATGTTGAAGTTGCGCTCGGCACCGCACGGCGCCCACACCAGCTGGGCCCAGTCGGTCTGGTCCGTGGCCTGCCAGTTGTCCTCGTAGGGGCCGTTGAAGGCGTGGCTCCTGGCGGCCGTGTCCGGGGAGCCCTGGAAGTAGTACGAGGCCTTCTGCGTGCCGTTGGCGCCGCGCTGGAGGGAGGCGAAGCCTCGGTAGTCGACGCTCGCGATGGCGTAGGTGAAGCCGCTCGGCACATGAACTCTCAGGTTCAGCTGGCAGTTCTTGCGGAACGCGGTGGAGGGCGCGCCGCCGCCCACCTGGGCGAGGTACTCGCTGTAGGTCACGGTGAACGCGGTGTTGTCCGGGGAGACGGCGACCGCCGTCGTGCCCTGGGGGCAGCCGGAGCCGTTCACCGTGGCGACCTTGATGATGATCTTGTCCGGCGGCGGGTTGTCGAACGGGTCCGCCGGATCCGACGCGTGCGCGGGAAGCGCGCCGGCGAGGAGGGCGGCTACGGCGCCGCCCAGGAGGAGACCACGAACCATGGGGGGTTCTCCCATCATAGGCATGCACATGTCAATAGACATGCGCGACAACCCCGGCAGCCTGTGAAAGAGCTGTGAAGACTGTGGGGCGACCGCATCGTATGGACCCGGGACGGACACGGCTAGAGCGATCTCCGGCCAACCCTGACGGCCGGGGATCGCCGCTCTTCCGCCGACACCGGCCCCCAACGCACCGGTGCCGCCCACCCCCAGGGGCGGACGGCACCGGAAGGCCGGGTCAACGAGCCGGCGTCAGCGGCAGTACCGCATCAGCGCGCGGACCATGTGGCAGGTGGTGTCCGACGGCGGGTGCACGCCGATCACCTCCGCGGTGGTCCGGATCGTCTCGTTGCGCGCCTGGTTCGGCATGTAGACACCGGAGTCCAGCAGGGCGATGGCGAGACGCATCGCCTTCAGGCGCCGGTTGTGCGTGATGTACCACTCCCGCGGGCGGCCCGGCGGCAGCGTGTGCTTCACCACCGGCTCGTACGGCAGGTCGAGCAGGACGGGATGCTTGGCGGTTGACTGGGTGGGCAGCGGCTTCGACTTCAGTGCGGCAGCGGGCACGGACATCCTCCTGTCGCGGTCTGGGCGCCGCCGGAAATCCCCCGTCGGCAACCCTCGAACACTGCTTCTATTTTACTACCCACCACTGACAATCGCCCCTGGCCAGAGGGCGGTTGAGCGGTTCTGTGACAGGGGTGGGACACGGGTTTTCGGGGCACCAGGATGCCCTCCGGACGCCCACGACCGGTTGGCTACGGGGGCCATGGAGATCTGGATCAACCCGGCCTGTTCCAAGTGCCGCAGCGCCATCGACCTGCTCGACACGGAGGGCGCCGACTACACCGTCCGCCGCTACCTGGAGGACGTCCCGAGCGAGGACGAGATCCGTGAGGTGCTCGACCGGCTCGGGCTCGAACCATGGGACATCACCCGCACCCAGGAGGCCGCCGCGAAGGAACTCGGCCTCAAGGAGTGGACCCGGGACGCCGATGCGCGCGACCGGTGGATCAAGGCTCTCGCCGAGCATCCGAAGCTGATCCAACGGCCGATCATCACCGCGGACGACGGCACGGCGGTGGTGGCCCGCACGGAGGAGGCCGTACGGGACGCGCTGTCGCGGTAGCCGCACCCCGGTCGCCCGCCGACAGCACCGACTCGGGTGTGACGCAGGTTACTTCGGAGAATCCCGTGACCGTTGAGTAACCTCGTTCGGCATCTCGTACATAGCGGCGTACGCTCCCCTACCTCTCAGGAGGCGCGCATGTCGCGCAGGAGAACTCTCAGTACGAAGAAGAAGATCGCGCTGTTCGTCGGTGCGGCGACGGTGGCGGGAGGCGGGGCCTTCACCATGGCGGCCACCTCGAACGCGGCGCAGACCGCCGCGGATTCCAGTGTCTGTCAGGGCCTCGCCACCGCACTCGGCAACAACCAGAAGTTCATCGACGGCCAACGGGCCAAGCCGGACGCGCAGTCCGAGGCGCGGATCGCCAACCGCGAGGCCGTCATCAAGCAGATCAAGGTGCAGCAGGAGGCGTCCGGCTGTGTCGTCGGGGAGTCGGCTCAGGACTCCCAGGCCGCACAGCCCGCGCAGCCCGGCGGCGCGGCGACCGGGGGGTCGGCTCAGGACCCCCAGGGCGACGAGGCCGCAGGGAACGCGGGCGGCGCCGGAGACGCGGGGAACGCCGGAGACGCGGGCGGAAACGGGAACGCCGGGGGCGGCCAGCAGGTCTGCAACGGGTCCACCGTCACGCTCTCCGGCGAGGGCGGCGCCCCGGCCGCGTCCAGCAACCAGTTCCCGGCCGGAACCAAGCTGAAGGTGACCAACCTGGACAACAACAAGTCCACGACCGTGGAGGTCACCTCGGTCTCCGGCAGCTGCGTCCTGCTGAACAACTCCGCGTTCGAGCAGGTGCGGGAGCCCGGCAAGTTCCTGATCCGCCGGGCGCTGATCGAGAAGGTCGGCTAGGACGACGGCCGGCCCCGCCGCTCCAGCCGAGGAGCGGCGTGGCCGGCCTGTCCGGATCCCGTCGAGCCCGATCAGGGGTCGGCCACGCACGGAGGGGTGGCCGACCCCTGCTCGCCTTCTCCCCCCGTGTGTGCCGATGCCGTCATCCCTCGCCGATCGCGACACCGGTTCGGCGAGAGGCAAGGCGGCGGCACGGCTGAGGACACACGGGAGACCCAGGTCGTGCGCCTGTTGCGCGAGGTCGCCGGCGACCTCCGCCTGCACCGTGTCCGGTTCGCGAACCGGAACGGTATGCATCCGACCGACGTACCCGCGCCGCTCGCCCTGCTGGAGGCGCGGCGGACCGGCCGGGAGATCACGTCGGGACAGCTTGACCCCGTGCTGGGGCTCAACCAAGGCGGGGGGCCACCGGGTTGCCCGACCGGCTGGAGCGCCTCGGACCGGTCTGGCGGGTGCGGGGCACGCAGGACCGGCGGCGGATGTTCGTCGAGGTCGACGAACGCGCGACCGAGCTGGGACGGGCGGCGTTCGGGCCGGTGATCGGGTGTGCGACGGAGACGCTGCGCCAGCATGACGACCGGCAGCCGGCTGCGGGCGCGGCTTCCTGACCGGGGTGCTGGAGGCGACCAACGGCGCCGACTGCGCCGTAACCCGCCGGTCATTCCCTTCGCATACGGCTCGGGGCGCGGCCGATGCGTAACTGCTGCGAACACTCTCAGGGAGCACCGTCGCCGCTCCGGGGAGGTGAACCGCACCACAGCGGCGCCCGGTAACACGGGGTTCACATGCGAGCAATGATCGGGAAATCGCATGTTGGCAGGCTGCCCGGCATCAGCGCGGCGTTTCAGTGCCGCAGCGCCGCAGCACCCGCACATGCGCCTAGTGACCCACCCCGAAGGATGTGTCCCGTGACCTTCAAGGCTGAGTACATCTGGATCGACGGCACCGAGCCGACGGCCAAGCTCCGTTCCAAGACCAAGATCATCACGGGTGAGCCCGCCGGTCTGGACGCGCTGCCGATCTGGGGCTTCGACGGGTCCTCCACGAACCAGGCCGAGGGCCACTCCTCGGACCGTGTGCTCAAGCCGGTCTTCTCCTGCCCGGACCCGATCCGCGGCGGCGACGACGTCCTCGTGCTCTGCGAGGTCCTCAACATCGACTTCACCCCGCACGAGTCCAACACCCGTGCCGCGCTTCGTGAGGTCGCCGCGAAGTTCGCCGCGCAGGAGCCGATCTTCGGTATCGAGCAGGAGTACACCTTCTTCCAGGACGGCTACCCGCTCGGCTTCCCCAAGGGCGGCTTCCCGGCCCCCCAGGGCGGCTACTACTGCGGTGTCGGCGCCGACGAGATCTTCGGCCGTGAGGTCGTCGAGGCGCACCTGGAGAACTGCCTGGAGGCCGGTCTCGGCATCTCCGGCATCAACGCCGAGGTCATGCCCGGTCAGTGGGAGTTCCAGGTCGGCCCGCTCGCTCCGCTGGAGGTCTCGGACCAGCTGTGGGTGGCCCGTTGGCTGCTCTACCGCACCGCCGAGGACTTCGGTGTCTCCGCCACCCTCGACCCCAAGCCGGTCAAGGGCGACTGGAACGGCGCGGGCGCGCACACCAACTTCTCCACCAAGGCGATGCGCGAGGGCTACGACGCGATCATCACCGCGTGCGAGTCGCTCGGTGAGGGCTCGAAGCCGCTCGACCACGTCAAGAACTACGGCGCCGGCATCGACGACCGCCTGACCGGTCTGCACGAGACCGCCCCGTGGAACGAGTACTCCTACGGTGTCTCCAACCGTGGCGCCTCGGTCCGTATCCCGTGGCAGGTCGAGAAGGACGGCAAGGGCTACATCGAGGACCGCCGCCCGAACGCCAACGTCGACCCGTACGTCGTGACGCGGCTCCTCGTCGACACCTGCTGCTCGGCGCTGGAGAAGGCCGGCCAGGTCTGATCCACCCCGCCTCACGCAGGGCTCCTCGGAGGGCGTCCACCGTTCGCGGTGGGCGCCCTCCGGCGTTGTCGGTGGGGCGTGCGAGGGTGGGGACATGGAGATCGACGGGGGCGGCGCGGCCGCGGACGGCCTGGCCATCAAGGTGAAGACGGAGAACTGGCAGCAGCACGCCCGGATCACGGCCGAGGGGCTGTGGGAGCTGGTGGGCCGGATCGGCGGCGAGGACGACCGCTTCCTGGTCGTGCAGCGGATCCCGGACGTGCCGGACGTCTTCATCCAGGTCTGGCACGAGCACGGCAGCGGGGAGTACCAGCTGGAGCACCGGGAGGGGCGCGACCGGTTCTTCGGGACGGTCCTCGCCGACCCCGAGCGGGTCGCCGGGGCGATGACCGGCTGGGCGCGGCGGACGGACGGCTGGGACGGCGGCATCGACTGGACCCCGCTCGACCACGACCCGCCCGAGGACGTGCCGGAACTCCCGGACGCCGTCAGGGAACAGGTCGAGGAGCGGGTGCGGGAGCTGCTGCGCTGCGGGTACGACGACCGGGCGCGGCTCACCGAGGCCGCCGAGGAGTATCTGGTGGACGGCGCCGACCGTCCCGTCTCCGGGGCGCAGGCCCGCCGGCTCGTCGACCGGCTGTGGACGGAGCGGCTCATGGAGCAGGAGACCTGGGAGGGCGCCACCGATCCCGAGCGGATCACCCGCGCCTTCACGGCACTTGAGGCCGCCGGCATCACCGCCCGGGAGAACTTCACCTGCTGCCGCACCTGCGGTACGGGCGACATAGCCGGCGAGAGCGCCGAGGGAGCCCGGGGTTTCGTGTTCTTCCACGCGCAGTGCACCGAGGGCGCGGCCGCCGGACACGGACTGATGCTGCTGTACGGCGGGTTCGACGGGTCGGCCGGCGCGACGACGTCCGTCGGGCACGAGGTCGTCGCGGCCCTCGCGGCTGAGGGACTGTCCGCCCAGTGGGACGGCGATCCCTCCAGGGCCATCACCGTCACCCCCTTGGACTGGCGCAAACGCCTGGTGGGATGAGGCGGTGACACACCCGTGTGGCCTTCGCGGAGCGTCCGAGCCGTGAGAGGAGGGTCCTCTCGGGGGCCTGTGTCTGCTTCAATGGGGCCATGGCCGGCTTCCAGGACGACCGCGCGACGGGTCGCGATGACCTCGAACCCTTCTGGCCTTCCCGTCAGCACCACGACTTCGACCGGGTGTGTTGCCGCGCGATGAACGCGCCGGCCCTCTAAAGCCGTACATCCCGGTCTTCGGCCGGCGCGACAAGACGTACGTCCCTCGGCGGACCCCGATCACGAAGTCGGTCGCCGAGGTTCCCCGGACGAACTTCTCGCGCGAAAGAGCTGACCTCTCATGGCGAACACCCGTTCCCTCTCGACCGCCACCGGTCTGACCGCCGCCTCGGGCTCCGCCGCGGCAGCCGCTCCCTCCGCCACCGGTTCGCCCCGCCATCGGCTGCGTGCCGTGGGCCGGGACGAGGTGGTCGACGTCGGGGGCCTGCTGCCGCCGGGCACCACCTGGCTGCCCGCGCCGCAGCACACCCTGCCCACGCTGCCGGGCCGGCCACCGATGGTCGGCTATCTGGTCCTCGTACCGGCCGACCAGCAGCCGCCGGTGCTGCCGTTCACCGTCGCGGACGACGGGCCGGCCGACGGCACGGACACCGGGGCCGCCGGGCCCGGGGACGAACTGGTCCGCGTCGACACCGTGCAGCGCACCGCCGAGGTGAACGGGCGGCCGCTCGACCTGACCTACCTGGAGTTCGAGCTGCTTGCGCACCTGGTCGCGCATCCCCACCGGGTCCACACCCGCGACCAGTTGGTCACCACGGTGTGGGGCTACGGGCATGTGGGCGACGGGCGGACCGTCGACGTCCACATCGCCCGCCTGCGCCGCAAGCTGGGTGCCGAGTTCCGTCAGGCGATCCAGACGGTGCGGCGGGTCGGCTACAAGTACGCCCCGCCGCTGGACCGTTGACCACTGCTCCGCGTCGGCGACGACAGCCGGCGGACGGATCTTCTGAGAGCAGATCGCCGTTCCGTACCCGGCGCCCGGCGGGCAGAGTCGGAAGTATGAGACTTCTGATGCTGGGTGGGACGGAGTTCGTGGGTCGCGCCGTCGTGGAGTCGGCGCTGACCCGCGGCTGGGAGGTGACCGTCTTCCACCGGGGACGGCACGAACCCCCGGCCGGGGTGCGGTCGTTGCTGGGCGACCGCACCGCACCGGACGGGCTCGCGGCGCTGGTCGACGCCTCCGCCGAGGGCGGGTGGGATGTCGTCGTCGACACCTGGTCGGCGGCGCCGCGAGCCGTCCGGGACACCGCGTGCCTGCTGGCCGGTGCGGTCGGCCGGTATGTGTATGTGTCGAGTTGCTCGGTGTACGCGTGGCCGCCGGCCGCCGGGTCCGACGAGAGCGCGCCCCTGGTGGAGGGCGCGGTGGCGGACGCGGGGCAGACGGACTACGCCCGCGACAAGCGGGGCGGGGAACTGGCCACCGTGGAGGCGTTCGGCGCGGAGCGGTCGCTCCTCGTGCGGGCCGGGTTGATCCTCGGGCCGTACGAGAACATCGGGCGCCTGCCGTGGTGGCTGGGCCGGGTCGCCCGGGGCGGGCCGGTGCTGGCGCCCGGGCCGCGTGACCTCTCCCTCCAGTACATCGATGTCCGCGATCTCGCGGACTGGATCCTCGACGCCGCGGAACGGGGTGCGAGCGGGGCGTACAACGTCGTCGGGCCGCCGGGGACGGCGACGATGGGTGAACTGCTCGACGCCTGTGTGCGGGTGACGGGCGGACCGGCACAACTGCGGTGGACACCACCGGAGGCGGTGCTCGGGGCGGGCATCGAGCCGTGGACGCAGTTGCCCGTGTGGGTGCCGGAGGGGAGCGAGCTCCACGGGGCGCTGCACGGGATGGACGTCTCCCGGGCCCTGCGGGAGGGGCTTCGGTGCCGAGGCGTCGAGGAGACCGTCCGGGACACCTGGGAGTGGCTGCGGAGCCTCGGCGGGATCGCGCCCCAGCGGCCCGACCGGCCCGCGGTGGGACTCGATCCGGAGGTGGAGGCGAAGGTGCTGGGGGCGTAGGGGTGTGCGGAGCGCGGCCGGGACAGCCGGCCGCCGTCCGGCCGCACCCCTGCCCCACACGGCGTGAGCGTTCGGCAACTCGCAGTCGCACAGGGGGTGTTGAAACCGGTTCTCTGCACGAATCTCTCATCAATTTGTGAGTCGGCTGAACACTCCTGGGACTCACCGCGTATCTGAGGGCGCCGCTTCACTCCTGTCGGGCGCCTCGATGCCCCGCAAGGAAGTCAGAGGAGTTCCATGGGACGCAACACACGGAAACGACGTTCGCCGCTGGCCGTTCGGGCCATTGCCGCATCCGCGGCGCTCGCGGTAGCGGGCGGCGGTCTGGTCTGGGCGAACTTCTACGCCTCAGCAGGCGAGTCGCAGTCCAAGCCGAACGCCACGCTGGCCGCTGCCCAGGTGGCCACCATCGCCTGCCCTGACGTCGGCCAGAAGCTGACGAACGTTCCCAGCCAGGCGCGCGCGGGAGTCGCCAAGGAGCTGGCGCTGCTGGACCAGCAGATCACCGAGGCCTACAAGCGTCTGGCGGAGACCCGCCAGGCCCAGTCCCGGGACGCCAACTTCGTCAACAACGCCATTCTCAGCCCGCTGAAGTCCAAGCGGACGGCCACCATCGACCGGATCGGCATCAACATCCGGCGCGTGGGCGGTCAGGTTCCGCAGGGCATGGCGCAGCTCGCCGCCTGCCAGAGCAAGACCGACCAGGCGCAGACCACCGCCGGTGGTGCCCAGCAGGGCGGTCAGCAGCAAGGCGGCCAGCAGCAAGGCGGCCAGCAGCAGGGCGGCCAGCAGCAGGGCGGCCAGGGTCAGGGCCAGGGTGGCAACGGCCCGGTGGCCGGGGACTTCATCAACATCAACCAGGTCCAGCCCAACGGCGGCCCGAAGGGCGTGAACGGCAACGGTCTCGCCGCGAACGGCAACGGTGGTTCGCGCGGCTCCTTCACCACGAACTGCGGAAACAACAAGAACGAGATCCGCAACTCGGACAACGTGATCGTGGCCCCCGGCGTCAGCAACGGTGCCCAGCACCAGCACGACTACGTCGGCAACCAGAGCAACAACGCCTTCGCGAGCGACCAGCAGCTGGCCAACGCGCAGACGTCCTGCCAGAACCAGGGCGACAAGTCGTCGTACTTCTGGCCGGTCATCCGCATCCAGGACGGTACGCAGGACATCGACCAGGGCAAGCCCGGTGGTGGCCAGGACAAGAACGTCGGCAAGATCGTCGAGCCGAACCAGGTCCAGCTGAAGTTCGTCGGCAACAAGCGCGGCCCCGTCGTCGCGATGCCGCAGGCCCTGCGCATCATCACCGGTGACGCGAAGGCCTTCGTGAACGGCCTGGGCAACGCCAACACCAACTGGAGCTGCACGGGCTTCGAGAACCGTGTGGTGACGGACAAGTACCCGATCTGCCCGCAGGGCAGCTCCGTGGTGCGGACGTCCTTCTTCCAGAGCTGCTGGGACGGCAAGAACATCGACAGCGCCAACCACCGCACCCACGTGAGCTTCGTCAAGGGTGACGGCAGCTGCGCCAACGGCTTCAAGGCGATCCCCCAGCTCCAGGTCCGCCTGGTCTACAACGTTCCGGCCCCGCAGATCCAGAACGGGCAGGTGAAGAACGCGTACGCGGTCGACTCCTTCCCGGAGAACCTGCACAAGCCGATCACCGACCACAACGACTTCATCAACTTCTTCAACCAGAACACGATGAACAAGATGGTCAACTGCATCAACAACGGCCAGAACTGCAAGTAGTGCGGAAGCGGTTCTGAACGACCGAAGCCGGCGGTGGGAATTCCCACCGCCGGCTTTCGTGTGCCCGCAGGTCCGCGCGGTCGAGCACGACACGCGCGGCTCCGGTCATCCGCTGTGGCCGCCGCCGTGGGTGCCGCTGTCGTTGTGGCTGCCGCCGGGGTTCATGTGCTCCGAGCCCTCCTGCACCTCCCCGCCGAGGGTGCCCCGGAGCCCGGCGACCGTCTTCTTCTCGCCGACGGCGACCCACTTGCGGCCGACGAGGTAGTAGCCGCCGTAGTCCTTGGCGCCGGCGAGCCATTCCGCCTGGCCCCGGTCGGTGGCGAAGGTGGCGAGCACGAACTTGCCGTCGAAGTCGCCGTCCTTGTTCGTGCAGAGGGCCTGACGGATCGTGTCGGCGTCCGTCTGCATGTCCGGCTTGCAGCCCACCTCACCCGCGATGTGCTCCAGGGTCCCGGTGGCCGTCTTGGGAACGGCCGCGCCCCCGTCGTCGGCCGAGCCGCAGCCGGTCAGCGCCAGCAGGGCAGCGACCGCGCCGATCGCGCTTCCCGCGAGCCTCTTCCTCGTCACACTCATTCGTACGTACCTCCGGGTCCGTTCCGGCGACGTGAACGCGCCAGCTCCGTGCGCACCGTTGTTCACGGACGGTCGCCCCGTTAGCGTGCCGCCACTGTCGACACAGGGGGCACACAGACATGAACAGTCCGTCGCGACGCACGGTGCTGGGCTCGGCCGGTGCCATCGGCCTCGGAACCTTACTGGAGTGGTCGGCTCCGGCCCACGCCGCTCAGAGCCCCGGCGGGGGCCCCGTCTTCGATACGGCTCCCGCGCGCTCGGCGCTCAATCGGCTGCTGCCCGACCACGCCGGACAGTTCCGGCTCGGTCTCCTCGACCGCGACGGCGCGGTCGACCGGTTCCGGGTCACCGGCACCACCGGACGCATCCAGGTACGGGCCACCACACCGGCCACCCTGCTCATGGGCGTGCACTGGTACCTCAAGTACGTCTGCGGGGCCCATCTCGCCTGGAACGGCAGCCAACTGAACCTGCCCGCGCGGCTGCCCGCCCCCGCCCGCCCCCTGGAGAGGTCGACCGCCCTCCCCCACCGCTTCGCCCTCAACGACACCAACGACGGCTACACCGCCCCGTACGCCGACTGGCCGTACTGGGAGCACCAGATCGACCTGCTGGCGGCGCACGGCTGCAACGAGGTCCTCGTCATCGCGGGCATGGAGGCCGTCTACCACCGGCTGCTGAAGGACTTCGGCTACTCGGACGAGGAGTCCCGCGCCTGGCTGCCCGCCCCCTCGCACCAGCCCTGGTGGCTGCTGCAGAACCTCTCCGGGTACGGCGGGCCCCTCTCCCCCGAGCTGATCGCCCGCCGGGCCGCGCTGGGCCGCCGTATCGCCGACCGACTGCGCGAACTGGGCATGGCGCCCGTGCTGCCCGGCTACTACGGGCATGTGCCCAAGGAGTTCGTGGAGCGCAACGGCGGTGACGCGCACGTCGTCCCCCAGGGCATCTGGCACGGCTTCGAACGGCCCGACTGGCTCGACCCGCGCACCGACTCCTTCGCCCGGGTCGCCGCCTCCTTCTACCGGCATGTGGAGGACGTGTTCGGTGAGGCGGACCTCTTCAAGATGGACCTCCTCCACGAGGGCGGCACCGCCGGTGACGTTCCCGTCCCGGACGCCGCACAGGGCGTCGAACGCGCCCTTCGCCGGGCGCACCCCGGCGCCACCTGGGTGATCCTCGGCTGGCAGGAGAACCCGCTGCTCGAACTCCTCGACGCCGTCGACCGGTCGAGGATGCTGATCGTCGACGGTGTCTCCGACCGGTACGCGAACGTCACCGACCGGGAACGCGACTGGGGTGGCACGCCGTACTGCTTCGGCACGATCCCCAACTTCGGCGGCCGTACGACGATCGGGGCGCGCGCCCACGTCTGGAACGAGAAGTTCTTCGCCTGGCGGGACAAGGCGGACAGCGCGCTCGTCGGCACGGCGTTCATGCCGGAGGCCACGGACCGCGACCCGGCCGCCTTCGAGTTGTTCTCCGAACTGGCGTGGACGCCGCAGCGGATCGACCGGGCCGCCTGGTTCTCCTCCTACGCCGATCTCCGCTACGGCGGCCGCGACGCCTCGGCCCGCGCCGCCTGGCGGGCCCTGCACGAGACCGCCTACCAGCACCGGGCCACCGAGCGCAGCGATCCCCACGACTCCCTCTTCTGCGCCCGTCCCGACCTGGCCGCCGACCGCGCCGCCGAGTACGCGCCGAGGACACTGACCTACGACCCCGGCCGCTTCGACGCGGCCCTCGCCGGGCTGCTCGGCGTCGCGAAGGGGCTGCGGGGCAGCGCGGCGTACACCCACGACGTGGTGGACGTGGCGCGGCAGGCGCTCGCGCACCGCAGCCGCCAGTACCTGCCGCAGCTGCGGGCGGCGTACCGGCGGGGGGACCTCGCGACCTTCCGGGCCCTGGCCACGCTGTGGCTGCGGCTGATGCGGCTGTCGGACGAGGTGACGGGCGCGCACCGGGCGTTCCTGCTGGGGCCGTGGATCGACGACGCCCGGCGGCTCGCCACGAACGACGCCGAACGGGCGGAGTTCGAACGGACCGCGAAGGTCCTGGTCACGGTGTGGGGCGGGCGCGCCACCTCGGACACGGGGGACCTGCACGAGTACGGCAACCGGGAGTGGAACGGCCTGATGGCCGACTTCTATGTGCCGCGCTGGCAGAAGTGGCTGGACACCCTGGAGGACGCGCTCGCCACCGGGACGGCTCCGGCGGCCGTGGACTGGTTCGCGTTCGAGGAGCCGTGGACCCGGAAGCGTAAGGACTATCCGCTGCGGCCGGTGGGTGACGCGTACCGGCTGGCGACGCGGGTGCGGGACGTGCTGGCGCGGGCTCCGTACCAGGGGACGCTGACCGTCACCGCCGAGCCGCCGGTCCTGCGGCCCGGCGGGAGCGCGCGACTGTCGGCGGGGTTCCGCAACGTCAACGGGCTGCGGGCCACGGGGCGGGTCGACTTCGCGCTCGGCGGCTTCGCGGGCAGGGCCGAGCCGGAGGGCCCGACGTCCCTGGCGAGCGTGTCGGCCGCCGGGTCGGGGACGGTCAGCTGGCGGGCGAGCGCGCCGGGGACGCCGCTGGACCGGCCGCTGCGGCCCCTCCCGTACACGGTCACCGCACGGTACGGGCCGCGCGGCGAGAAGCGGGTGGGCGGACGGTTCGACGGGACGCTCTTCGAGGCGGGGCCGCTGGAATCCGGGTGGGCCACGTACACGAACAACGCCGCCGTGTTCGGGCAGTGGGGCGAGCGGTTCGCGATCGACGGGGGCGGGGCGGATCTGTGGCGGGGGACCTCGGAGTTCGGGACGGTCTACCGGCGTGGCGTGCTGGGGGACGGCGTCACCGTCACCCTCCGCGTCGACGCGCAGGCGGTGACGGGCAACTGGGCGCGGGCGGGAATCGTGGTGCGTGACGCCCTCGGCACGGCCGGGGCCCGGGGGTTCCTGAATCTGGCGGTCACTCCCGCCCACGGGGTGGTGCTGTCGTACGACAGCTCGGGGGACGGGACGCTCGACACGTATCGGCGGGTGACGGGGGTGAAGGCGCCGGTGTGGTTGCGGGTGGTGCGGACGGGGGCGGGGGCGTACACGGGGGAGTTCTCGGTCGACGGCGGGGGCGGGTGGCGGGCGGTCGGCTCGTTGCGTGTGCCCGGGGGTTCGGGTGACGGGCAGGACGTGGGGATGTTCATGACCGCGGCGCACGGGGGGTCGGGGGCACGGGGTCTGGTCGAGTTCAGCGGCTGGTCGCTCACCTAGGGACGTACGTGCGGGTGAGTGGGGGCTTGTCGCGCGGTTTCCCGCGCCCCTGAAAAGCGACCGGGGCTGCCCCCGTGCTTTTCAGATGAAGCTGGGCCCCAGGCCCATGCTTCAGGGGCGCGGGGAACTGCGCGAGAAACCACGAACCACCGGCACCCGCCGACGAACCCGCACCCCCCCCCACCCCCTGAGGCGCCCGCCCCCACCCCAGCGGAGCGGCAAGGTGACCATCTCAAGATTCGCTCGTTCTGCTGAACGTGCAGTCACAGGATGTCGCCCCTCGCCCCGCAGGTTCCCGCGACCGAGAGTCGGTGGTGGATGTCGAGCAGGCGGAGGCCGCGCTCGTCGAGCACTATCCGCGGCTGGTCCGGCTCGCGTACCTCACGCTGCCGCAGGGCCTGGGCCGCAACCGGCGGGTGCTGACGGCGCACTCGGTGACGCAGCGGGCCCTGCCGCGGGGCCGGCGGTCGACCTCCCTGATCCCGGCGCAGGCGACGGGGCGGGACCGGGATCCTGGATACGCCTACGTCCGCCTCCAGGTCGTGCGCTGCGCACTGGAGGCGGGTCGGCCCCTGTTCCACGGGGCCGCCTGGCCCAGGCGGTCCTCATTGCCGCCGCTGCTGCCCCGGGTGTGGGGGCTGCGGCTGTTCCCCCGGTCCGGCAGCACCGATGAACTCGCTCTGGACCAGCGGCTGTCGGCCCTGCCGGCCCCGGCGCGGGCCGCGTATGTGCTGCGCGGGCTGGAGAGGCTCCCGGACCGGGTGGTCCGGACCCTGCTGGAGGAGGCGGGGGTCGAGGATCCGGCGTCCGCGCTGGCCGAGGCCGCCGCCGTACCGGCCGAGCAGTACGCCCTGCTCGCCTCACCCGAGTTCGACGCCTGTTCGCTGCGCGCCCGGCCGACCGACCTCATGCGGCGCCGTCACCATGTGCGGGCCGCCGTGGCCGCAACCGCCGCGGTGGTGGTCTGCGGGGCACTGCTCGGTCTGCCCGGTGACGCGTGGGGGCCGGACGACGCGGCGGCTCCCCCGTACGCCCGGAACCCCGCCGCCCAGGCCGCCCTCGATCCGGGCCGGTTGACGACGACGGCGGCCACGACCTGGCGGGCGACCGGCCGCACCGACTTCTCCACCTGGCCCGCGCGCGGCGGCCTCACCGACGACAAGGACCTGCTGCGGCGGGCCCTCGCCGTCTGGGCCCGCCCCGGCGAGGCCGTGCGGACCTCGGTGACCCCCGGCACCCAGGCGGGCCCGCCGCCCGGTCCGCCCCAGCTGCTGTTCGCGGGCAAGGTCGACGACCTGCGTGTGGTGCTCCTGTACGACGGCCTGCGCATCGCCCGCTACGCCGAGCCGCTCGACAACCCCGGCGTCGCCGCCCTCGACCTCTCCCGGGTCGACGGTGCGACCGGCGGTGGGGCCGCCGCGCTGCTGCTGGGCCGGGCCGACGGCAACGTCCGCTATCTGACGGCCCCCTGGGTACGGAAGGCGGCCGTACGGGACCTGACCCGGGTCTCGGACGAGGTGGCGCCCCTCGCGCTGTCGAAGGACGGGGTGACGGGACCGTTCGCCGGCCCGGCGGCGCGGGCCGGCGCGTGCGAGTCCTGGGACGTGCTGCAACTGACCGAGGCGTCGGGGCGGACCCGGCTGCTGACCGACCTCCTGGAGGTGGTCCCCGCGCACCTCACCGTCGGACACCCGTCGTCGGCCCCGGCCCGGGAGGCCACCAGGGCGCCGGGGGCGTGGGCGCCCTTCGCCTGCTCCCTGGCCGCCGTACGGTCGCAGGGCGTACGGGCCGTGAACGCCTGGCACTTCGCCCGGCAGCCGTTGCCCGACGGCAGCGGCACCGCGGACTGGGTCTGCACTCGCGCCGAGACCTGGCGGGGCGCGGGCACCCGGGTGCTGGCCCAGTTCGGCGCCCCCGGCGGTGCCTTCGTCACCGCGGCCGTCGACGGGGTCCCCGCCTGCGGCCCCGCCGATCCCCATGTCCTCGCCGCCGCCCCGTGGAAGTCCGCGGCGGGCGACTCCTACCTCCTTGCCGCCGGTGCCGGGGACACCGTCTCCGTCGAGGTGAGCGGCGGGGTGACGGGCTCGGCACCGGGCCGTCTGCTCGCCGTACGGGCCGAAGCAGGCGCCCGGGCCGAGCTGAAGGGGACGCTGGCCAACGGCCGGACGATCGACGGTCTTCAGTCCGACGCCCGGGGAACGGGCCCACGCGGGAAGGGCGCTGCGCGGTGAGCGGAGCGATCCGTTCCAGTCAGCCGATCCATGGCCTGCCCGATCCCCCAGATCCAGCCGGTCGAAGGCCGGAATGAATCGGTAAGGTGTTCGCATGAGAACCGGTGTGCGCCGCAGGATGGGTGTGGAGGAACGACGGCAGCAGTTGATCGGCGTCGCCCTCGACCTCTTCAGCCGGCGCTCGCCCGAAGAGGTCTCCCTCGACGAGATAGCGACGGCGGCCGGTATCTCCCGGCCGCTCGTCTATCACTACTTCCCCGGCAAACTCAGCCTGTACGAGGCCGCGTTGCAGCGTGCCTCGGAAGATCTGGCGGATCGTTTCGTCGAGTCCCGCGAAGGTCCGCTCGGGGGCCGTCTGCTGCGGATGATGCGCCGCTTCTTCGACTTCGTCGACGAGTACGGCCCCGGCTTCTCCGCCTTGTTGCGCGGCGGGCCGTCCGTCGGCTCCTCGCGTACGAACGCCCTCGTCGACGGCGTTCGGCAGGCCGCCTATGTCCAGATCCTGTCGCACCTCGACATCAAGGACCCGCCCGCGCGCCTCGAACTGGTCATCCGCTCCTGGATCTCCCTGGCCGAATCCACCGCCCTCGTCTGGCTGGACGGCCGTGAGATCCCCCGGAGGGAGCTGGAGACCCAGCTCGTGCACGACTTCGCCGCGCTCATGGCGGTGAGCGCGGCGTCCGACGAGGAGATGGCGGCGATCCTGCGCCAGGTGATCGCCGACGAACCGGAGGACGGTCCGTTCGGCGATCTGGTGGGTCGCCTGGTCACCCTGACGCGGCCCTGATCCGAACGACGAGTCCTGGACCTTCTAGACCTCGAACTTCCGGTAGGAGGGGTCGAGGTCCCGTACCTCCGCCGAGGCGTGGAAGGCCAGCCCCTCCGCCACCTTCACGTACTCGCGGAGCAGGTCCAGCACGTTCTCCGTCAGCGTCGCCTTGGTCTCGTCGGTCCGGCCCGCGAGCAGCCCCAGCGTGACGTGCACGACGCCATGCCCTTCGGTGTCGGGGCCGACCGTCGTGTCCTCGGTCCGCCGGAACTGCGTCTTGCAGGCCTCCGGCTTGGCCACGGCGGTCCGTACGACCTCCTCGTGCAGGGCCTTCGCGAACCCGGGCCGGTCGAAACCCTCGGAGAGTACGGCGGAGTAGTCCACGGTGATCTGCGGCATCGGTGCGCTCCTCGGCAAGGTGTTCCAGCGGCTGGAAGAGATCAGCTCACCCTAGCCGGAGGCGGAGCGCGAGCATCGCGATGTCGTCATCCCGGTCCCGCCCGAAGCAGTGCAGCAGGGTGTCGCAGAGGGCGGCCGTGCCGATCGGGGCGTCCGCCGCGGCGGTCCGCAGCTGCTCCATGGACACCGAGAGATCGACGCCGCGGGTCTCGATGAGCCCGTCGGTGATCATCAGGAGCCGGTCCGTGGGCCAGAGCGTCGTCTCCGTGGGCTCGGGCCGTTCGAGCCCGAGTCCGAGGAGGGGCCCCGAGGCCTTCACGTACGCGGCGTCGCCGGCCTCGTGGACGACCAGAGGCGGGATGTGGCCGGCGTTGGCGACGCGCAGGCGTCCGCTGCGGGGCTCGACGAGGGCGAGGCAGACCGTGGCGGTGACGTCGGGGTGGTAGTGCTGGAGCATCTGGTCGAGCCGTGCGGCCAGCACTCCGGGGTCGGCCTCCTCCACCGCGAAGGCCCGTAGGGCGTGCCGGATCTCGACCATCACGGTGGCCGCCTCCAGGGAGTGCCCGACGACGTCGCCGACGGCGGTGAGGATGCCGCCCGGGGTGGAGACGGCGGCGTAGAAGTCGCCCCCGATCTCGGTCTCGCGGGACGCGGGGACATAGCGGACGACCACTTCCAGGCCGGGGAACTCGGGCACTCGTTTGGGCAGGAAGCTGTGCTGGAGGGTGAGGGCGACATGCCGCTCGACCTGGTACATGAGCAGCGGCTGCGCGGCGAGCGCGGTGGCCTGGGCGAGCCGGGAGACGAGGCCGATGGTGTCGGGGCAGGTGCCGCGGGGGCCGGCCAGGGGCACGGCGACACACACGGGGGCGCCGCCCTCGGTGCGGGCGAGCACCAGACGGGCGTCCTCGAACACGCCCGGCCGGAAGAAACCGGCGGGCCACAGCGGGGCGGGGATGACGGTGTCGTGCGCACCGGGGGCGGCGGCGGTGACCCGCTGGATGAGCCGCGCCACGGCGTCGTGTGCGTCGCCGTCGGGGAGGCTGGAGCGGGCCCGGGCGTGGGAGGTGCCGCTGCAGAGTTCGCCGTCCTCGCCGAGCACGAACACGGCGGCCGGTGACCGCGTGAGCCGGGCGGCGCCCTCGGCGGCGGCCTCGGCCAGTTCTCCGAGGGTGCGGGCGGCCTGGACGTCGACGACGGTCTCGGAGAGCAGCATGAGCCGGCGGACGAGGGCCTCGGCGTCGTTGCGCATCCGGGCGCCCCGTACGGCGGCGCGGACGACCGCCTGGATCTCCTCGGGTTCGGCGGGCACCGTCAGATAGGCCTCGCCGCCGGCGTCGAGGCCCCGGCAGCGGTCGCCGGGGGCGATGGCGGCTGCGGAGAAGTGGACGACGGGGAGGGCCGCCGTCGGGGGTTGTGCCTTGAGCCGGCGGCAGAGTTCGAAGCCGCTCATGTCGGGGAGACCGACGTCCACGAGGGCCACGTCGGGCAGGGCGCCCGAGCGGAGCCGTACGCCGAGTTCGGTGAGGGCCTCCCCGGCGCTGGCGACGGGGACGACGCTGTGGCCGGCCCTGCGGAGCACCGCGCCCATGGCGTAACGGCTGGCGGCCGCGTCGTCGACCACCAGAACGGTGGTGCGTGCTTCGTCGGCCAGGAGACTCATACGGCCCGTCCCTGAGGCTTGGGTGGTGCAGGCCCCTTTCCACCTGCACCACCCAAGCTAGCGGCCTACCGGTTCGAGCGTGCGAATACCGCCACGGTCCGCCCCGGAACGGCGAACGTGCCCGATTCCGCTTCGTACGACGCGGATTTGACGGTAGAGTCCGCGCCCTCCGCCTGCACCGGATGCAGGGCGTAGGCCGTTCCGGCCAGGTCCGTCACCTTCTGCCGCGCCTTCTCGGGGGTGGCGTTGAAGACGACGACCAGGTCGCCGAGTTCCATGGTGATGACGCCGGGGGTCTCGTCCCTGCCCGACAGGGGGAAGGAGAGCTTCGACTGGACCTGTCCGGTGGTGTCGAGGGAGAAGTCGCCCTCTGTCGAACGGATGTGCAGCAGGTCCCGGTACGCGGCCGACGCGCCCTCGATCTGCTCGCAGCCGACGGCGACCGAGGTCAGTAGGGGCCTGGCGTAGGGCCACTTGGCCTTGTTGTCGGCGGCCGGGGGCAGACCGCGCCCGAAGCCGTTGCCGTCGCGGCAGTCCCAGTGGATCGCGTTGAACCAGTCGCCGCTGTCGTAGGAGTTGCGGTCGAGGGACTTGGAGCGCAGCAGGTCGGTGCCCGCCTGCGAGAGGGCCGGGCCCTGGGAGAGGGCGGCCGTCGCCATGGCGAGGACCTGCATGCGCGCCCGGTCGGCGGCGCTCGTCGACTTCGGCAGTTTGAAGGCCAGCGCGTCGAACAGCGACTCGTTGTCGTGGGCGTCGACGTAGGCGAGGGCGTCGCCCGGGGCGTCCGCGTAGCCGGCGGCGCTGCCGTTGTAGTCGACCTCGGAGCCCTTGACCTCCTTGCCGCTGGTGTCGGTGAACCGGTAGTTCGCGAGGTTGCCGCTCAGGCCGACCTTGACGAGGTCCTGGTAGTGCAGCAGCCGGGACCTCTGCTCGGCCGGGGTGCCGTTGCTCCCTGAGGAGTTGGGCTCGGTGTAGAGGCCGGAGGCGAAGCCCTGGACGCCGGGGTCCTCGTCGAAGGGACCACCGCCGCGGACGGCGTCACGGGCGCGGTCGGAGAAGGTGGCGATGCCCGTGCCGGCCATGTTCTTCTGCGTGGCCTGCGTGAAGCGGGCGTCGTCGGCGACCTCGCCGAAGTTCCAGCCCTCCCCGTACAGGATGATCTTCTTGCCGTCGACGCCGTCCTGGGCGGGGGTCAGCGCGTCGAGGGCCTTGCGGACGGCGAGGATGTTGGCCTTGGGGTGGTGGCCCATCAGGTCGAAGCGGAAGCCGTCGACCTTGTACTCCTTGGCCCAGGTGACGATCGAGTCGACGACGAGCTTGCCCATCATCGTGTTCTCGGGCGCGGTGTTGGCGCAGCAGGTGCTGGTCGCCACGGAGCCGTCGGCGAGGAGCCGCTGGTAGTAGCCGGGGACGACCTTGTCGAGGACGCTGGTCTTCGCCTGGCCGCTCGCGGTGGTGTGGTTGTAGACCACGTCCATCACGACCCGCAGCCCGTCGTCGTTGAGCGACTTCACCATCTTCCGGAATTCGACCGTGCGCCGCGTCCCGTCCGGGTCGGTCGCGTACGAGCCCTCGGGGACCGTGTAGTGGTACGGGTCGTAGCCCCAGTTGTAGGCGTCCTTCGGCGCGGCCTTCGCCACGCACTCCTGCTGCTGGTCGGAGTCGGCGGCGTAGGAGCCGAGGTCGCAGTCGACGGTGGCCTGGTCGGCCTTCTTCTCGGGGATGGTGGCGATGTCGAAGGCGGGCAGCAGGTGCACGTACGAGGTGCCGGCCTTCGCCAGCTGCCGCAGGTGCTGGGAGCCGGCGCTGTCCTTGTCGGTGAAGGCGAGGTAGGTGCCCTGGTCCTTCGCGGGGACCGTCTTGTCGGCGATGGAGAAGTCGCGGATGTGCAGCTCCTGGATCCGCGCGTCCTTCAGGGGTACGGCCTTGGGCTTGTCGTACGACGTCCAGCCGCGCGGCGCGAGGGACCGGTCGGCGAGGTCGACGACGAGGCTCCGCTCGGAGTCGGCGGTGAGTGCGACGGAGTACGGGTCGGTGACCTTGTTGGTGACGACCTTGCCGGCGGTGGGCGCCCACACCTCCACGGCGTACCGGTAGGGCTTGCCCTTCCAGGACTTGGGGCCGGTGACGGACCAGACGCCGGTGGCGCCGTCCCGCTTCATGACCACCTTCGTGCCGTCGAGGTCGAGGGAGACCCGCTGCGCGGTGGGCGCCCAGACGGCGAGGGTGGGACGGCCGTCGCGGAAGGTCGGGCCGAGGTCGGCGTCCGATCCGTCGTAGAGGTCGTCGAGCACACCGGCGATCTGCACGCCCGTCGCCGCGAGCACGGCGCCGTTCACGGCCCGCTGGGAGGCGACGAGCTGGCCGCGCAGGGCCTCACGCACCCGGTCGCGGTCCCGGGGGTCGACGGTCCAGGCGGTGTAGGACTTCAGGTGCGGGAACCTCGCCTTCTGGGCGTCGGTCAGGGACGACTTGGTCAGGCGGATCCAGCGCTCGTCGGTGCTGGTGAGCGCGCCGTCCTTGACCGTGATCGAGCCGGTGCGGGAGGACAGCAGCTGGGTGGAGGCGGCGGCCTCGTTCCCGTTCCAGGCGAGGGTGTTCCGGTCGATCCAGACCGCCTTGGAGGTGGTCAGGTCGAGCGCGGCGGCGGACCCGGCCGGCTGCGGGAGCAGGTACTTCTCCTGGCCGCTCAGCAGCCACACCTCGTGCCCGTTCGCCTTGAGGTCGAGGGACTGGTCGGCGGGGAGGTCCTTCTCGTCGCCCTTGTGGAGGATGTAGCTGAGGCTGGTGGCGCCCTCGGAGAGCGGCACCTCGAAGACGGCGCCGTACGCGTCGGTCCTCACCGGCTCCAGGGGCTTGGACCAGTCGGTGGGGTTCGCGGCGCCGCTCCAGACGTGCAGGCCCCAGCCGTCGTACTTCCCGTCGGCTCGGTGGTAGTGGAGGACGGCCTTGGACTTGTCCTGCTCCGGGTACTCGGCCGCCGGCTTCTCCGTGCGTACGGCTTCCTTGCCCTGCTCGACCCAGATCTCGCCGGTCCTGGTGACGTCGATGGAGCGGTCGGCGGAGACGTCCTTGGTGCCGTCCTTGTCGATGACGAGGTAGCCGACGCTGGAGGCGCCGGGCTTCAGCTTGACGTGGGCGAAGGCGCCGTAGGCGTCCCGTCCGACGAAGTCGTGCCCCTCCGGCCAGGTCGTGCCCTCGCCGTCGGCGATGTCGCCCCAGGCGTACAGCCGCCAGTCGGTGTAGTCGCCGTCGGCGCGCTTGTAGTGGACGATCGCGTAGTCGCGGGAGGAGGCGGTGGGGATCTCGGGGGCGGGCGGGGTGCCGGTGGTGGAGGCCGCCGTGGTGCTCGCGGTGCGGCCGGCCGAGTCGATCACGACGGCCTTGTAGCGCAGGGCGGTTCCGGCCGGTACGTCCTTGCCGATGGTGTGGGTGACCTTGTAGGGGGCGTGGTCGGCGGAGCCCAGCGTCTTCCACTTGCCGTTGCCGGTCTGGGCGGCGAAGACCACGCGGTTGAGCTGACCGCCGTCGACATCGGCGCCGATCTCGACCGTGCCGGTGGCTCCGGCGGCCGGGGCCTTGAGCGTGAGGGACGGCTTGGCGGCGGGCTTGCCGAGCCTGCCGGCGGCCTTGAGGACGATGGACGAGCCGGCCGGGACGGTGACGGTCACCTTGCGGTCGGCGTCGCTCTTGACCTTGGCGGCCGTCCCGTAGATCCCCTTGAAGGTCATGCCCGCCGAACCCGTCGCGAAGGTCGCCGACCTGGCGTCGTCCGCGTTGTTGAAGGCGACGACGTACTCGACGCCGGTGCGGGCGTCGGTGCGGGAGAAGGCGTAGATGCCCGCGCCGTCGTCCGCGTGGCGCTCGGTCTGGACGCCGTCGGCGAGGGCCGGGTTGGCCTTGCGGAGCTTGGCGAGGGCGCTGATCTGCCGGTAGAGCGGCGCGCTCGTGTCGTAGGCGTCCGTGGCATGGGTGCGGTCGGTGCCCAGCTGGTCGTCGTCCAGGTAGTCGGCGACCTTGGAGGCGAAGAGGGTCTGGCGGGCGTCCTTGTCGCCGCCGGCGCCGGTGAAGCCCTGCTCGTCGCCGTAGTAGACGACCGGGCTGCCGCGGGTGAGGAACATCAGCTCGTTGGCGAGCCGGTCCTTGGCGAGCAGCTCGGCGTCTGTGGCCTTCGGGTTGTCCTGCTTCAGGAAGGTCCCGATGCGGCCCATGTCGTGGTTGCCGAGGAAGGTGACCTGCTCGTACGCGTTGGCCTTGTCGGTCGTGTACTTGTAGTCGTCACCGAGGACGGCGGCGAGCTTCTTGGCGCTGCCGCTCTGGGAGGCGTACGACCGTGCCGCGTCCTGGAAGGGGAAGTCGAGCGTGGAGTCGAGGCGGCCCTGGGTGACGTACGGGGAGGTCACGGAGGTGTCGGCGGAGTAGACCTCGCCGAACATGAAGAAGTCGTCGCGGCCCTTCTTCGCCGCGTACGCGTCGAGCGCGGTAGCCCACTGGGTCCAGAACTCGGTGTTGACGTGCTTCACGGTGTCGATCCGGAAGCCGTCGATGCGGAAGTCCCTGACCCACTTCTCGTAGATCTTCTCCATGCCCTCGACGACCTCGGGACGCTCGGTCCACAGGTCGTCGAGCCCGACGAAGTCGCCGTAGGTGGCGGACTCGCCGGCCCAGGTGGAGTCGCCCCGGTTGTGGTACATCGTCGGGTCGTTGAGCCAGGCCGGGACCTTGAGGTTCTTCTTCGCGGCCGGGACGACGGGGGTCCGGGGGAAGGAGTCCCGGTCGACCTTCGGGAACGCCTTGGCGCCGTCCGCGTAGTCGGCGTCGTCGAAGGGCTTCCCGTCCTTGGTGAGGTAGGGGAAGGCCCCCTTGGAGAGGTAGTCGTAGGACTTCTCCTCGTAGTCGACGACGTCCGCCGTGTGGTTGGTGATGACGTCGAAGAAGACCTTCATGCCCTTGGCGTGGGCCTTGGAGATGAGGGTCTCCAGGTCCTTGTTGGTGCCGAAGTGCGGGTCGACCTTGGTGAAGTCGGTGATCCAGTAGCCGTGGTAACCGGCGGACGCGTTCTCGCCGGTGCCCTGGACGGGCTGGTTCTTGAAGATGGGGGCCAGCCAGATGGCGGTGGTGCCGAGGCCCTTGATGTAGTCGAGCCGCTGGGTGAGGCCCTTCAGGTCACCGCCCTGGTAGAAGCCCTTGTCGGTGGGGTCGTACCCGGTGGCGAGGCGGGAGCCGGTCAGTCCGCCCTTGTCGTTCGCCTTGTCCCCATTGGCGAAACGATCCGGCAGGACGAAGTAGAACTGCTCGCGGGTCAGGTCGTGGCGGGCGGGCTCGGCGGCCAGCTTCGCGTCGGACGGCGGCGGGGGCGGTGCCGCGGCCCCTGCCGCGAGCGGCTGGACGAGCGCCGCGGTCAGCGCGGTCACGGTGACCGCGCTGACCACTGCGGCCCGTTCGGCACGGGCGGTACGGCGCCTCGACGGCGTCGGCCATCTCGGTATCACAGAGGGACTCCTAGCGATGACGGCTCTGGGGGCGTTGTGAAAGTCCCGCACAACGCCCTCTGGGTGGGTCCGACCCCGCGCGACCGTATCGCCGCCGAAAGCTTTTCAGCAAGAGGCTTGAAAGCAGCGGTAAGTGCTTTCAGCTCCGACCGAGTGGGTCAACAGCCGGACTTACCGGCATAGATCGCCAGCGCCGTGTTGGAGCCGAGGGTGGCGGTGAACTGGCCGGAGCCGTTCACGGTGACCGTCGTGTTGTTCTGGACGTTGCAGTACGTACCGGCGGGCAGGGACGTCTGATACGTACGGGTCAGGCCGGCCGACTCGTGGTTGATGGCCACGTAGCCCTTGTTGCCGCGTCCGAACGCGATCGCGTCGCCTCCGTTGTCCCACCAGTTGGTGACGGGCTCACCGCGCGTGGCGTTCCGGAAGGGCACCATGCGCACGATCTCCGGCCAGGCGTGCTGACACTTCCAGCCGTCCTGCCAACAGGCGTTGACCGTACCGTTGTTGGGCGGTCCGGCGTCCGTGGAGGAGAACTCGTAGCCGGAGTTGATGTCGGGGGCGCCGTACGGGTACGCCAGCATGAAGACGTTGGCGAGGGTGTAGTTGGCGTTGTCCTTGTAGCTGAGCGTGGAGCCGTTGCGCTCGGTGTCGTGGTTGTCGACGAAGACGCCGGCGACGGAGCCGCTCATATAGCCCCAGCCCTCGCCGTAGTTCTTGAGGTAGGCGAGGTTCTCGTTGTTGAAGACCCGCTTGAGGTCGAACGCGTAACGGAACTCCTGGACATCCCCGTTGCCCGTGTACTCGGTCGGCTGGACGGCCTCGCCGGAGCCGTATATGGCCTCCTGTTTCCAGTAGACCGAGGGGTTGGTCAGGCGCGACTTGATGTTGGCGAGGTCGGCTGCCGGGATGTGCTTGGCAGCGTCGATGCGGAAGCCGTCGACGCCGTACCCGATCAGGGTGTTCATGTACCCGGCGATGGCCGAGCGGACGTAGTCCTCGCCGGTGTCCAGGTCGGGGAGGCCCACCAGTTCGCAGTTCTGGACGTTGGCGCGGTCCTGGTAGTTGGTGATCTGCGCGGTGCAGTTGTCGAAGTCGAACGAGGAGTACAGACCGGGGTAGGTGTACTTCGTGTACGACGAGCCGCCGGTGCCGGTGCCGCTGCCCGCCGCCATGTGGTTGACGACCGTGTCGACGACGACCTTCACACCGGCTGCGTGACACGTGTCGATCATGTTCTTGAACGCGGTGGTGTCACCGAGCCGGCCCGCGATCCGGTAGCTCACCGGCTGGTACGACGTCCACCACTGCGAGCCCTGTATGTGCTCGGCGGGCGGCGAGACCTGGACGTATCCATAGCCGTTGGGACCGAGGGTGGTGGTGCACTCCTTGGCTACCGAGTCGAATTTCCACTCGAAGAGGACGGCGGTGACATCCTTCGTGCCGGGCGGGGAGGCGTATGCGCCGCCTGTCGGCACGGCGAGCGCGAGGGACGCGCCCGCCGCGAGGGCGAGCACGCCGGAGAGGGTTCTGCTGGCCATGTGGGGTCCTTCTCCGTTGAAGGGGTCCTGGGGAGTTCCGAAGGGGAGTTCGGAAGGGTGCACGCAAGATCCGTTGCCGATTCTTGCTGCAAGATGGCTGAAAACTTTCAACCGCCCAGAAGGTACGAGTCAGTTCGTCGAACGGTCAACCCTCCCGACACACGTTCTTCACCCATGCGAAATGTCTTCACAGGCACGGGGGTTGAGGATGCGCGGGGGCACCTCAGCACGCGGGGGCACCTGAGCACGGGTACTCGGAGGGAACTGAGTAGGTGCGCTCTGCCGGGCGCCGCGGACAGCCGGAACGCTGATGGCATGACTCGACGACAGAGCAACCCCGCCGCCCAGCTGTTGACGGTTCTCGTGCTGGCCGCGGCGTCATCGGTGATGTGGGCCGCCTGGCTGGGCTGGGACCAGCGGCGGGATGTGCACCCCGACGGTTCGACGACCGGACCGTACGAGGCGTGGCAGGTGATCGGGCTGGTGCTGACCCTGCTGGCAGCGGTGTACTGGGCGGCGTCGCACCGCTACTTCGTGGGCGCGGTGGCCGGGACCACGGCCGGGCTGACCGTCGCCTCGTTCTACGACTGGTCGGACGACGCGAGCGGCCTCTACGGCATAGGCGTGGGCCTGGTGATGCTCGGGAGCCTCGCCGCGACCGCCACCGTCTCCGCGGTGATCGCCGCCGCGAAGGGGGACAGCGGCCGGGTCACGGCGTGACGGCCGGGCCTCCGGACGACGACTGAGGCCCGCCACCCCCGGAAGGAGCGGCGGGCCTCGGTGGTCGTGCCGGTCAGACGGTCGTCCACCACACCGTCGTGTCCGCCGGCAGCTTCGCCTCGTCCCCGACGACGGTCGGCTCGCCGCTGGCGACGAGGACCCGGCCGTACGCGGGGATCGTGACCGACTCTCCGGTCGTGTTGGCGACGCACACAAAGTCACCGCGGCGGAAGGCGAGGACGCCCTCGGGGGCCTTCAGCCACTCGACGGAGTCGCCCGCGCCGAGGGCGGCCTGCTCACGGCGGACGGCGAGCGCGGTGCGGTACAGCTCCAGGGTGGAGCCCGCGACGCCGGTCTGCGCCTCGACGCTCAGCTCGCCCCACTCGGCGGGCTGGGGCAGCCAGGAGCCGCCCGTGCCGAAGCCGTACGAGGACCCGGTGCGGGTCCACGGGATCGGCACCCGGCAGCCGTCGCGGAAGCCGTCCTGGCCCGCGCCCCGGAAGTAGGCGGGGTCCTGCCGGACCTCGTCGGGGAGGTCCACGACGTCCGGGAGGCCCAGCTCCTCACCCTGGTAGACGTACGCCGAGCCGGGCAGCGCCAGCATCAGCAGCGTCGCCGCCCGGGCGCGGCGCAGGCCCAGTTCGCGGTCGCCGGCGAGGCGGATCTGCGTGCCGAGGCCCGGCTCGTTGGCGAAGCGGGTGGCGTGGCGGGTCACGTCGTGGTTGGACAGCACCCAGGTGGCGGGGGCGCCCACCGGACGCATCGCGTCGAGGGTGCGGTCGATGACGACCTTCAGCTCGGCCGCGTCCCAGTCGGTGCCGAGGTACTGGAAGTTGAACGCCTGGTGCAGCTCGTCCGGGCGGACGTAGTTCGCCGTGCGCTCGACGGTGGGGGTCCAGGCCTCGGCGACGAAGATCCGTTCACCCGCATACTCGTCGAGCACCAGGCGCCACTCGCGGTAGATCGCGTGCACACCGTCCTGGTCGAAGAACGGCATGACATCGTTGCCCAGCAGTTTGACCTGATCGTGGGAGCCGAGGTCGGGGAGGCCGTCGGCCTTCACCAGGCCGTGTGCCACGTCGATGCGGAAGCCGTCGACACCCATGTCGAGCCAGAAACGCAGGATGGAGCGGAACTCGTCGCCGACGGCCGGGTGCTCCCAGTTGAAGTCGGGCTGCTCGGGGGCGAAGAGGTGCAGGTACCACTCCCCCGGTGTGCCGTCGGGCTCCGTCACCCGGGTCCAGGCCGGGCCGCCGAAGATCGACTCCCAGTCGTTCGGCGGGAGTTCGCCCTTCTTCCCCTTGCCGGGGCGGAAGTGGTAGCGGTCGCGCAACGGCGAGCCGGGGCCCTCCGCCACCGCACGCTTGAACCATTCGTGCTGGTCGGAGGAGTGGTTGGGGACGAGGTCGACGATGACGCGCAGGCCCAGCTCATGGGCGTCGCGGATGAGGGCGTCGGCGTCCAGCAGATTGCCGAACATGGGGTCGACGGCACGGTAGTCCGCGACGTCGTAGCCGGCGTCGGCCTGCGGGGAGGCGTAGAAGGGGGACAGCCAGACGGCGTCCACGCCCAGGTCACGCAGGTACGGCAGGCGGGAGCGTACGCCCTCCAGGTCGCCCATGCCGTCGCCGTTGCTGTCGGCGAAGCTGCGCGGATAGACCTGGTAGATCACCGCGTCCCGCCACCAGTCGCGGCGGGAGGCGACCGTGGCGAGCGCGGAGTTGTCGGCCGGGTCGATGGCGGAGTGCTGGCTCATGACGTCCTTGGTACGTAAGGGAGTGCGGGGCATCGGAGTCTCGGGTCGGTTGACGAGGCGGCCGCGGTGACAGCGGGGTCGGATGGGCACCGCGGCCGCCACCCGTACGGCAAGGCGTACGGGAGTCATCGGGGTGGCGGCTCAGCCCTTCGTGCCGCCGGCGGTCAGACCCGTCACCAGGTTCTTCTGCACCAGGTAGAAGAACCCGGAGACGGGGATCGCGACCAGGACCGCCGTGGCGAACATGAGGTTCTGCTGGGCGTCGTGCTCACTGACGAAGCTCTGCAGGCCGACCGCGAAGGTGTACTTCGTGTCCGACAGCATGAACGTCGAGGCAAAGGCGACCTCCCCGAACGCGGTGATGAAGCTGTAGAACGCGGCCACCGCCAGCCCGGGCTTGGCGAGCGGCAGGATGAGCCGCGCGAACGTGCCGAAGGGGGTCAGCCCGTCGACGCGTCCCGCCTCGTCGATCTCGAAGGGGATCGTGTCGAAGTAGCCCTTCAACAGCCAGGCGCAGTACGGCACGGCCGTCGAGCAGTAGACGAGGATGAGACCAAGGTAGCTGTCGATGAGCTGGAGTTCCGACAGGATCTCGTACATCGGCACCATCAGTACGGCGACCGGGAACATCTGGGTCACCAGGAGCACCCACATGAACTTGCGGTAACCCGGGAACCGCATGCGGGAGACCGCGTAGCCGGTGGTCGCGGAGATCAGCACGCCGATGACGGTCGTGCCGAGCGACACGACGAGCGTGCTGACCAGCCAGTCGAAGAACGCCGTCTTCTGCAGGACGAACGCGTAGTTGTCGAACGTCATCTTCCCGGGGATGCGTGCGGGGTGCAGATAGTCGTCCTTGTCCGGGCCGAGGGACAGGAAGACCAGCCAGGCGATCGGGAAGAGCGCGACCAGGCTCGCCACGATGAGGACGGCGTGCGAGGTGAGGGAGCCGGCGAGGCTGCGCTCACCGCGCCCGCGCGACCTGCGGGCGGCGGCGGTCGGCGCGGGCGGGAGGTCCGCCGGAGCCGGGGTCTTGACGGTCGTGGTGCTCATGGGGGCTCCTGCCTCAGATCGCGAGCTGCTGCTCATCGCGGTTCAGCCAGCGGCGGTAGACGGAGGTGAAGACGATCAGGATGGCCAGCAGCAGGATGCCGTAGGCCGCCGACTGTGCGAAGTCACGTGGCTGCTGTCCGAAGCCGAGGTAGTACGCCCAGGTCACCAGGATCTGCGCCTCGGGGGCGGTGTCGCCGAACAGCAGGAAGATGACGGCGAACTGGTTGAAGGTCCAGATCACGCCGAGCAGGACGACGGTGGAGCTGACGGACCGCAGACCCGGCAGGGTGACGTACCGGAAGCGCTGCCAGGCGCTCGCGCCGTCCATCTCGGCGGCCTCGTAGAGGGAGGCGTCGATGGACTGCAGGCCGCCGAGCAGCGAGACCATCATGAAGGGCACACCGCACCAGGTGTTCACCATGATCGCGGCGAACCGCTGCCAGAAGGTGTCCTCCAGCCACAGCGGGGCCGGCAGATGCAGTGCTTCGAGGCCGGCGTTGACGATGCCGCCGTCGGCGAGCATGAACCGCCAGCCGAACACGGTGACGAAGGTGGGCACCGCCCATGGCAGAACCAGGATCAGCCGGTAGAAGGTGCGGCCGCGCAGCTTCTGGTCGAGCAGCAGCGCGAGGCCGAGGCCGATGACGTAGTGCAGGGTGACGCAGAGCGCCGTCCAGACGATCGTCCAGATGAAGTGCGACCAGAAGCGGTCGTACGCGGTCGGGCCCCACAGGATGTCGGCGTAGTTGTCGAAGCCGATGAACTCGTAGGTCGCCTCGATGTGGTTGACGCCGATCGTGCGCGCCGAGTTGAGGCTGTTGGCGTTGGTGAGCGTGAGGTAGAAGCCGCGGACCAGCGGATACACCACGAGGACACCCAGCACGACGACCACCGGGGCGATCATCGCGTAGGCGTACCAGTGGCGCTGGTAGGAGTGCTTCAGACGCGACAGCGGGCCCGGGCGCCCGCCCTGCTCACCGCGGCGCTTGCCGGTCGCTCGGTCGATGGCGACTGTCATCGTTCGACACCTTCTGGAAGATCACTGGAAGATCGGGGGCTGGCTGGTAGGCGGGCCGGCGGCCGCCGCGTCCGTCCCTCGACAGGTCGGTCGGACGCGGCGGCCGCTCGGGGTCACTTGCTGTAGTCCGGGACCAGCTTGGCGATCGAGGTCTCCGCGGAGCTCAGACCCTTGTCCAGGGACTTCTTGCCACCCGCGATCGCGAGCAGCTCGGTCTCGAGCGGGCCCCACAGCGAGCTGTACTCGGGCAGCTCGGGACGCGGCTGGGCGGCGGCGAGGACGGTCTGGTAGCCGGCGATGCCCGGGTCGGCCTTGACCTCCGTGGTGTAGGCGTCGTCCCGCGTGGGCAGCGTGGAGTTCTTCAGGGCGATGGTCTCCTGGGACTTCGCCGAGGTCATGAACTTCACGAACTTCAGCGAGGCCTCCTGGTGCGCCTTGTCGGAGCCGGCGTAGACCGAGAGGTTGTGGCCGCCGGTCGGGGCGCCCGCCTTGCCGGTGGAGCCGGCCGGGACGGTGGCGATGCCGAGGTTGCCCTTGTCCTTGAACGCCGAACCCTTGTAGAAGTTCGTGATCTCCCACGGGCCCTGGATGATCGAGGCGACCTTGCCGTTGACGAAGGCGTCCTGGATGTGGGCGTAGGCGTCGGCGGTGGTGTCCGCCTTGTGCAGGCCCTTGCCGTCGAACAGACTCAGCCAGGTCTCGTAGCCCTTCACGGCCGCGGGCGACTTGACGGTGATCTTCTTGGCGGCGACGTCGACGGTGTCGGCGCCCTCGCCGTGGAGGAAGGACTGGGCGTAGTACGCCTGGGTGGAGCCCCAGTAGCCGTCGACGCCGGTCTTGCTCTTGATGGTGGCGGCGGCCTTCTTCAGGTCGGCCCAGCTCTTGGGGGCCTCCTTGATGCCGGCCTTCTCGAAGAGCTCCTTGTTGTAGACCAGCGCGAGGGTGTCGGTGACGAACGGCACGCCGTAGGTCTTGCCGTCGTACTGGGCCTGCTTGATCAGGTTGGGCTGGAACGCGTCCTGGTCCGCGAGGGCCTCGGTGCCGTCCAGCGGCAGGAAGAAGCCCTTCTTGGCGAACGCGGGCGTCCAGCCGACCTCGGAGCGCAGGATGTCCGGGGCGCCCTTGGAGCCTGCGGCGGTGTCGAACTTGTTCTGCGCCTGGTCGAAGGGCACGTTGACGTACTTGACCTTGATGTCCTTGTTGGCGGCCTCGAACTCCTTGACCAAGGCCTTGTACGTCGGTGCCTCATTGGTGGCGTTGGACGTGTCCCACCATGTGATGGTGACCGGACCGCCGGCCGAGTCGCCGCTGTCACTTCCGCCGCAGGCCGTCGCCGCGAGGGCGAGGGACGCCACCAGCGCGGTGGCCGCTATGCCACGCCGCATGAGATCTCCTTGAGGGTTAAGCCCGTGTGCTGGGAGGAGGGCCCCGTCCGCCGCTCCATCCGAGTGCCGGCGCGTCGTCGCCGCCGCCGGGCGTGGCCGAACGTAACAGCGATGTAAGCCGGACGAAAGACCTTGCTGCAAAAAAATGCAAGAAGCGGTGATGGTTACCCCGCCGTGACCTGCGCTCAACTGCCCCGCAATCCAGTATCGGGGCCGATCAAGGGGGTTTCCGGCGGCCGTGAAAGACTCTGAAAGCTCTTGCCATGACTGGGGCCGTACGGGAATCATCAGCCCGTCAGCACTTGCGAAAGTCATCTCTTTCACGCAGGGGCACCCCCCGGACACCGACCAGAATCACGAGGGACCGCGATGACGCAGCAGCCCGCAGTGGGCCGCACCCCCACCCGCACCCGACGCCGGGCCGGTGGGCAAGCGGATGCCCGGCCGGTACAGTCCGGTCCTGTGACCACACGGCTTGCCGACATCGCAACCCAGGCGGGGGTCAGCGAGGCGACTGTCAGCCGCGTCCTGAACGGGAAGCCGGGCGTCGCCGCGACCACTCGCCAGTCCGTCCTGGCCGCCCTCGACGTACTGGGCTACGAGCGGCCGGTACGGCTGCGGCAGCGCAGCGCGGGTCTGGTGGGCCTCATAACCCCCGAGCTGGAGAACCCCATATTCCCGGCGCTGGCCCAGGTCATCGGCCAGGCGCTGACGCGGCAGGGTTACACGCCGGTCCTCGCCACCCAGACCCCCGGCGGGTCCACCGAGGACGAGCTGACCGAGATGCTGGTCGACCGCGGTGTCGCCGGCATCATCTTCGTCTCCGGGCTGCACGCGGACACCTCCGCGGACATGCAGCGCTACGAGCAGCTGCGCGCACAGGGCGTGCCCTTCGTGCTCGTCGACGGTTTCTCCCCCAAGGTGCAGGCTCCTTTCATCTCGCCGGACGACCGTGCGGCGATGAGCCTCGCGGTGACGCATCTGGTGTCGCTGGGGCACACCCGCATAGGTCTGGCCCTCGGGCCCAAGCGGTTCGTCCCGGTACAGCGCAAGATCGAGGGGTTCGTCCGCACGATGCAGGAGCAGTTGGGCCTGGACGGCGCGGGCATCGAGTCCGAGCTGGTCCAGCACTCCCTCTACACCCTGGAGGGCGGCCAGGCGGCGGCCACGGCGCTGATCGACCGGAACTGCACGGCGGTGGTGTGCGCGAGCGACATGATGGCGCTGGGCGCGATCCGGGCGGCCCGGCAGCGGGGCCTCGAGGTCCCGCGGGACGTCTCGGTGGTCGGCTTCGACGACTCCCCGTTGATCGCCTTCACCGACCCGCCCCTGACGACGATCCGCAAGCCGGTCCCCGCCATGGGGCAGGCGGCGGTGCGCACGTTGCTGGAGGAGATCGGGGGGACACCGGCGCCGCACAGCGAGTTCGTGTTCATGCCGGAGCTGGTGGTGCGGGGATCGACGGCTTCGGCTCCTGGGGACCGCAGTCGTACTTAAGGCGGAGAAATCGGGGGTGGGGGCCCTCCGCGCGTAGGAGGGGTGCCCCTTGCGGCACCCCGAAGAACGTGCGGAGAGAACCCGACCAGAGGATGATCGGTGGGGAATGGCTTATCTGGCAGACTCTGTGCCCATGGGTGAGATGACCGTGACGACACTGGAGGAAGGCCGGGAGCAGGCCGCTCCGCGGTCCGTCACGGGCGCGCCGGAGCAGGGGCGTCTGCAGCGGCTGAGAGCTCCTCGCCGCCCGCCCATCTGGTTCGAGATCCTGCTGATCGCGGTGAGTTACTGGACGTACTCACTGATCCGCAACGCGGTACCGGAGCAGAAGGACCAGGCCCTCGCCAACGCCGACTGGATCTGGAAGGCGGAGCACCACCTCGGGATCGCCGTCGAGGAGACGATCAACCACGCCGTGAACTCGGTCACATGGCTGATCGTCGGCATGAACTACTACTACGCGACCCTGCACTTCGTCGTCACGCTCGGTGTTCTCGTGTGGCTCTACCGTAGCCATCCGGGCCGCTACGCGGCGACGCGTCTGGTGCTGTTCGCGACGACGGCAGTGGCCCTGGTCGGCTACTACTTCTATCCACTGGCCCCGCCCCGCCTGATGACCGGCGAGAACTTCATCGACACGGTCGTGGTGCACCAGACCTGGGGTTCCATGGCCTCCGGCGATCTGAAGAACATGTCGAACCAGTATGCGGCCATGCCCTCCATGCACATCGGCTGGTCGCTGTGGTGCGGCCTGACCATCTTCGCGCTGGCCTCGGTGCCGTGGGTGCGCGTCCTGGGCCTGCTCTACCCCACGCTGACGCTCGTGGTCATCGTCGCCACCGCCAACCACTTCTGGCTCGACGCGGTCGGCGGCATGCTCTGCCTGTCCTTCGGCTACGGGGTGGCATGGCTCTGGTACGGATCGATGCCGTACGCGCTGCCGCGCCAGGTGACCGCGGATGACGGGGGCCGGCTGTTGGAGCCGGTGAAGGCGTAGCGCGGGCGCCGGCGGCGGCGCCGCTGTGCAACCGGACGGGAGCTGTACCGGGCGGCCGCCCATCCGACGACCCAGCTCTTGGATCACGCGCTCGCGGTCCTGGCCGGCGAACGCGGCGGATCTGTTGACGGGAGACGACGCCGAGCGGCTCACGGCGCGCGGGGCCAGTCCATGCGAGCGGTATCTGTTGCGGCACGGGCAACTGCCGTGGTGTTCGACGCGGTGCGGGGACCGGGTGCGGGTGCGGGCGGCTCGCGCGTATCCGCGCCGCCGGGGGCCGGGCGCGCGCGTTATGCGCGCCGCCGGGGGCCGGGCGCGTCCTAAGGGCTGTCCCGTGATCCGCGATGGATCAGCGCACGGCGTCGGATGCTGGGGGCACCTCCCACGCCGTTCAGGCAGTGGGAGGAGCATCGCAAGGCGGAGGGGAGTCCGCATACGGGATGTATGCGGGCGTTCCGACAACGCGGCGAGGTGCCGCAGCCGGCGTCGTGCGCCCGCCGGGGATCACGTGACAGCCCTCAGCCCGGGGTGCGGGCTCATCGAAGGGCGGGCCGCGGGCCCGATCCTTCAGGGCGCGGGCCCGATCCCTTCACGCGCGGGCCCGATCCTTCAGGACGCGGGCCCGATCCCTTCACGCGCGGGCCCGATCCTTCAGGACGCGGGCCCGATCCCTTCACGCGCGGGCCCGATCCTTCAGGGCTCGGGGAACTGCGCGAGAGACCGCGACGAACCCGCAGCCGCCGACGAACCGCGCGCCCCCGGGCCGTGAGGCGCCCCGCCACCCTCACGTGTGCGCCCCGCCCCACCCTCACGTGCCGTAGAACAAGTCCTCCACCACCGCCCGAGCTCGCCGCGTCGCCCGCCGGTAGTCGTCGAGCATGTCGCCCACATGACCGGGGCCATACCCCAGGTAACGACCGACCGCGGCCACCTCCCGGCTGTCCGAGGGGAACGTGTCGCCGGCCCGCCCACGGACGAGCATGACCGCGTTGCGGACGCGGGTCGCGAGGACCCAGGCCTCGTCGAGGGTCGCCGCCTCCTCGTCGGTGACGAGGCCTGCCTCCCGTGCGGCGCCCAGCGCGGCCCGGGTACGGGTGGTGCGCAGGCCCGGCTCGCGCCGGCCGTGGCGGAGCTGGAGGAGCTGGACGGTCCACTCGACGTCCGAGAGACCGCCGCGGCCTAGCTTGGTGTGGAGCGTCGGGTCGGCGCCGCGCGGAAGCCGCTCCGACTCCATGCGGGCCTTGAGGCGGCGGATCTCGCGGACCGCGTCCTCCCCGAGGCCGTCCGCCGGATAGCGCAGCGGGTCGATGAGCTCGACGAAGCGGCGGCCGAGGTCGGCGTCACCGGCGACCGGTTCGGCCCGCAGCAGGGCGTGGGACTCCCACACCAGGGACCACCGGCGGTAGTACGCCTCGTAGGACTTCAGGGTCCGTACGAGAGGACCGGACTTGCCCTCGGGCCGCAGGTCGGCGTCGATGAGGAGCGGCGGGTCAGCGCTCGGGAGCTGGAGCAGTCGGCGCATCTCGGCCACGACCGTGTTCGCGGCGCGGGCCGCCTCCTGCTCGTCGGCGCCCTCCCTCGGCTCGTGGACGAACAGCACGTCGGCGTCGGAGCCGTAGCCCAGTTCGTGGCCGCCGAAGCGGCCCATGCCGATGATGGCGAACCGGGTGGGGAGGGTGTCGCCCCAGCCCTCGCGGACGACCGCGCGGAGGGTGCCCGCGAGGGTCGCCGCGGTGAGGTCGGAGATCGCGCCGCCGACCAGGTCCACCAGCGCGCCCTGGTCGGCGGTGGCCGGGGACGCCTCGGTGCCGTAGGAGCCGACGATGTCCGCGGCGGCCGTACGGAACAGTTCCCGTCGCCGTACGCCGCGCGCGGCCGTGACGCCCTGGGCGGCGCCGTCGGCGCGGCCGACCGCGGCGAGGATCTCCTGCTCCAGGTGGGCCCGTTCGCGGGGTTCGAGGCCGCCTGCGCCGCCGTCCCCGTCGCCGAGGAGAGCGACGGCCTCGGGGGCGCGCATGAGGAGATCGGGGGCGAGGCGTCCGGCGGACAGGACACGTGCGAGGTTCTCGGCGGCGGCGCCCTCGTCGCGCAACAGCCGCAGATACCACGGCGTCTTGCCGAGGGCGTCGGAGACCTTGCGGAAGTTGAGGAGCCCCGCGTCCGGGTCGGCCGAATCGGCGAACCAGCCCAACAGCACGGGCAGCAGGGTGCGTTGGATGGCGGCCTTGCGGGTGACGCCGGAGGCCAGGGCCTCCAGGTGGCGCAGGGCGGAGGCCGGGTCGGCGTAGCCGAGGGCGACGAGGCGCTCGCGGGCCGCATCGGCGCTCAACCTCGCCTCGCCGGGAGCGAGTTGGGCGACGGCGTCAAGGAGCGGACGGTAGAAGAGCTTCTCGTGCAGGCGCCGTACGACGGCGGCGTGGCGCCGCCACTCGCGGTTCAGCTCGGCGACCGGCTCGGTGCGCAGGCCCAGCGAGCGGCCGATGCGCCGCAGGTCGCTCTCGTCCTCGGGGACCAGGTGGGTGCGGCGCAGGCGGTAGAGCTGGATGCGGTGTTCCATGGACCGCAGGAAGCGGTAGGCGGCATCGAGTTGGGCGGCGTCGGCGCGGCCCACGTAGCCGCCCGCGGCCAGCGCGCCCAGCGCGTCGAGGGTGGTGCCGCTGCGCAGCGAGGTGTCGGCGCGCCCGTGGACCAGCTGGAGCAGTTGCACGGCGAACTCGACGTCCCGGAGTCCGCCCGGCCCCAGCTTCAGCTGGCGGTCGATCTCGGCGGCCGGGATGTTCTCGACGACCCGGCGGCGCATGCGCTGGACGTCGGCGACGAAGTTCTCCCGCTCTGCGGCCTTCCACACCAGGGGTTCGAGCGCGGCGACGTACTGCTCCCCCAGCTCGATGTCCCCAGCCACCGGCCGGGCCTTGAGCAGGGCCTGGAACTCCCAGGTCTTCGCCCACCGCTGGTAGTAGGCCAGATGGCTGCTGAGCGTCCGTACGAGCGGGCCGTTGCGGCCCTCCGGCCGCAGATTGGCGTCGACGGGCCAGATGCTGCCCTCGACGGTGGTCTCGGAACAGATCCGCATCATGTGCGAGGCGAGCCGGGTGGCGGCGCGCACGGCCTTCTGTTCGTCGGCCCCGTCGGCGGTCTCGCCGACGAAGATGACGTCGACGTCGGAGACGTAGTTCAGCTCGTGGCCCCCGCACTTGCCCATCGCGATCACCGCGAGCCGGCAGAGTGCCGCGTCGTCGGGTGCGGCGGCCCGCGCTATGGCGAGGGCCGCGCGGAGGGTGGCGGTGGCGAGGTCGGCGAGTTCGGCGGCGGCCTGGGCGACGTCGGTGGTGCCGCACACGTCACGGGCGGCGATGGACAGCAGACAACGGCGGTAGGCGACCCGGAGGGAGACGGGGTCGGTGGCCTCGGCGAGGCCGCGCTCGAACTCCTCGACCCCCGGATGCAGGTCCTGCGGCTCGTACGTCACGAGCGCCTGCCAGTCGTGCGGGTGCCGTGCGAGGTGCTCGCCCAGCGCGGCCGAGGCGCCGAGCACCCCGAGCAGCCGGTCCCGCAGCGGCTTCGCCGCTATCAGGGTGTCCAGCACCTTGCGCCGGTCCGTGTGGTCCGGCTGCGCCTCCAGCAGCCGTACGAGACCCGCCAGCGCGAGATCCGGATCGGCGGTCGCCCCCAGCGCGTCCAACAGCACCGGATCATTCCTTACGGCCGCCAGCTCCGCGCTCTCCAGCAGCCGCTCGGCCGCCGAGGGATCCGTGAAACCGTGCCGCAGCAGTCGCGAGAACGTGCTGCTCCTGCGCCCCGGCGCCGTCATCCCCGGCCTCCCGTGTCCGATCGAGCCCGATCAAAGATCAAGGTCGTACGGGCTGAGCCTAACCGGAGTACCTGGGGGAAGCGCCCGTCGGGCGGGGGTCGGCCGGGCCGGGCGGGGCGATCGGTCACCAGGAGCGGAGCGGCCCATGCCTCCCCTGTGCGTTGCGACCGCCGCCGCGCCGGGCCGTGGCTGCCCGGTCTGCCCCGTCTCGCCCGGGCCCGCCGGACCGCGCCGGGCGACGTCCTGACCGGCGGGCCGACGAGAGCGGCCGGCCCCGGCAGCGCTGGACGCGGGGGCGCGTCTCGGCGCCCAACGCGGGCCGCACGTCACACGGTCCCCGTCGCGGCGTACCGGCAGCCTTCCAGGCGGCGGTACCACCAGACGTGGGGGCGCCACTCCCGGCGTACGGCGACGAAGGGGTCGGGGAGGGTGCGCTCCAGGTAGACGGCGTCGAGGGCGGTGACCAGGCGGCCCAGCTCGGCGCGGGGCCGGCGTGGCAGGTTCCGCAGGACGGTGCCGAGGACGTCGCGGGCGTGTCTGACGTCGCGGAGGGAGCAGCCGCGGCACGAGCAGTCGTCCAGGAAGGGGTAGCGGGGCCGTCGGCCAGGAGGCGTCAGAAACGCCCGGTAGCGCCGGAGAGCGCGGTCGGTGACGCCAGGGAAGACGTAGTAGTCCCTCGACAGTGCCTCGATCCGGTGGACGGCGAGGCTGGTCCGGGCCGAGAGGCCGTGGATGCGGTCCGGGGAGGGCGTGTCCCACCGGCGCGGGCGGTGTCGGGTGCGCCGGGCTGCGCGCAGTGCGCCGGGCCGGTTACGCGGCATCGGCCTTTCGGTGGGCGGCAGACCCCTGGGTGGCGGTCCGGGTGGCCGGCCGCGAGGCGGGCGGAACCGTCGGCAGAGCGGTGGTCGGTGCGGTCATGACCACATCATGCCTGAGGCGCCCGCGATGCGGGGCTGCCGCCGTGGGGCCGACGGTCCGCGACCGCCGGCCCCCGTTCACCGCGTCAGCGGGAAACTGGCTTGGGCCTGCCCCTACAGCACCGGCAGGTTCTTCCGCAGCTCGAACGCGGTGACCTCGCTGCGGTACTCCTCCCACTCCTGCTTCTTGTTGCGCAGGAAGAAGTCGAAGACGTGCTCGCCGAGGGTTTCCGCGACCAGGTCGCTGCGCTGCATGAGGGCCAGGGCCTCGCCGAGGTTCTGGGGGAGCGGCTCGATGCCCATCGCACGGCGCTCCGCGTCGGAGAGGGCCCAGACGTCGTCCTCGGCCCCCGGCGGGAGCTCGTAGCCCTCCTCGATGCCCTTGAGTCCGGCGGCGAGCAGGAGCGCGTACGCCAGGTACGGGTTCGCGCCCGAGTCCAGGGAGCGGACCTCGACGCGTGCCGAGCCCGTCTTGCCGGGCTTGTACATGGGGACGCGGACCAGGGCCGAGCGGTTGTTGTGGCCCCAGCAGATGTACGAGGGGGCCTCTCCCCCGGCGCCGGCGGTGCGCTCGGTGCCACCCCAGATGCGCTTGTACGAGTTCACCCACTGGTTCGTCACCGCGGAGATCTCGGCCGCGTGCTTCAGCAGGCCCGCGATGAAGGAGCGGCCCACCTTCGACAGCTGGTACTCCGAGCCGGACTCGTAGAACGCGTTCCGGTCGCCCTCGAAGAGAGAGAGGTGCGTGTGCATGCCCGAGCCGGGGTGCTCCGAGAACGGCTTCGGCATGAACGTCGCCTGGACGCCCTGCTCCAGCGCCACCTGCTTCATGACCAGGCGGAACGTCATGATGTTGTCCGCCGTGGAGAGCGCGTCGGCGTACCGCAGGTCGATCTCCTGCTGGCCGGGCGCGCCCTCGTGGTGGGAGAACTCGACCGAGATGCCCATCGACTCCAGCATGGTGATCGCCTGGCGGCGGAAGTCCATGCCGACGTTCTGGGGGGTGTGGTCGAAGTAGCCCGAGTTGTCGGCGGGGGTCGGGCGGGAGCCGTCGACCGGCTTGTCCTTCAGCAGGAAGAACTCGATCTCGGGGTGGGTGTAGAACGTGAAGCCCAGGTCGGACGCCTTGGCCAGGGCGCGCTTGAGGACGTAGCGCGGGTCGGCGAAGGACGGGGAGCCGTCCGGCATGAGGATGTCGCAGAACATCCGGGCCGTCCCCGGGGCCTCCGCGCGCCACGGCAGGACCTGGAACGTCGACGGGTCCGGCTTGGCGATCATGTCGGACTCGTACACGCGGGCGAAGCCCTCGATGGCCGAGCCGTCGAAGCCGATGCCCTCGTCAAACGCCTGTTCCAGCTCGGCAGGGGCCACGGCCACGGACTTCAGGAAGCCCAGCACGTCCGTGAACCACAGGCGTACGAAACGGATGTCGCGCTCCTCCAAGGTACGGAGCACGAACTCCTGCTGCTTGTCCATCTTCCGCTTCCACCCATTCCTTGCTGGTCAGGCCGTCTGCTCCCGAGCGACGGGATGCGGTCGGGCGTCTGAGCATCCCACCACAACACCATTTCACGCGTGTTGCGCACCTTGATCGGCGGACCGACCACGGGCTGAACGCCATGCGTACGGCAGGTGTACCGCTGCCTGCGCCGCTCAACCGTTCTGCCGCCCATCTTGCCTGCTCGCGCCCCCATCCGTAACGCCCGTGCCGTCCGGGATACGGCTACGGCCGCGGCCGTCCGTAACACCCTGGTCATTACCGCGCGGCGCACCCGCCCGCGCGGGAGCATGGGAGGCGGGATCCCTCGTTTACGAGAGGGAGCTCATCAAATTACGATCAGCTGATCCTCCTGTCCCATCCGCCTCATCCCCCACTAAGGACTCAACCCATGGCCGCCAAGAACACCAGCAGCGCGGCGCGCAAGGCGCGCATCGAGGAGATGCGCCGTGCCGAGCGCTCCCGTGAGCGCCGGAACCGGATCCTCGCGATCGGCGCCAGCGTGGTGATAGTCGCCGGACTCGTCGTCGGCGGCACGGTCCTGATCCGCTCGCAGTCGAACGACGACGGCGGCAGCAGCACGGCGAGCGACTCCAAGGGCAAGGGCAAGTTCACGACGGACGCGGACGGCGTCAGGACGTGGAGCACCAAGCTCACCCAGAACCACGTCACCAAGGCCGTCACCTACCCGATGACGCCCCCGGTCGGCGGTGACCACAACCCGGTCTGGCAGAACTGCAACGGCGACGTCTACGACGAGGCGATCAAGAACGAGAACGCCGTGCACTCCCTGGAGCACGGCGCGGTCTGGGTGACGTACAACGGCAAGGCCTCCGAGGCGGACGTCAAGGCGCTCGCGGCGAAGGTCAAGAAGACCCCCTACACGCTGATGAGCCCGGTCGAGGACCAGAAGGACCCGATCATGCTCAGTGCCTGGGGCCACCAGCGCACGGTGACGAGCGCCGCCGACCCGAACGTGGACAAGTTCTTCCAGAAGTTCGTCCAGGGCGAGCAGACGCCCGAGCCGGGTGCCGCCTGCACCAACGGCGTTTCCTGACGACGGCCGCACGCTGACTGGCACAGTGGGACAGATGAAGCACATCGGTTGGATCGCCTCCGGGGCCGCGGCGGTACTCGTCGCGGCCGGCGCGATCACATACGCGGTCGCCGACGGCGACGACCCCGGGCTGAAGGCCCCCGCCGCCGACTCCGCGGACGCGGGATTCGCCCGGGACATGGCGGTCCACCACCAGCAGGCCGTCGAGATGTCGTACATCGTCCGTGACCGCACGGACGACGAGGAGATCCGGCGGCTCGCGTACGACATCGCGCAGACCCAGGCCAACCAGCGCGGCATGATGATCGGCTGGCTCGATCTGTGGGGCCTGCCGAAGGTGTCGTCGCAGAAACCGATGGCCTGGATGGGCATGGGCGACATGGCCTCCGGCGAGGACGGCTCCCTGATGCCCGGCATGGCGACCGGCGCCGAGATGACGAAGCTCGGCAAGCTCGACGGCAAGCAGGCCGAGATCTTCTTCCTGCAGCTGATGACCGACCACCACAAGGGCGGCATCCACATGGCGGAGGGCTGCGTCGCCAAGTGCACGGTCGGCGTGGAGAAGAAGCTGGCGCAGGGCATGGTCAACGCCCAGGAGTCCGAGATCGCGCTGATGACGGACCTGCTGAAGGCGCGGGGGGCCACACCCGGGTCGTGACGTCCCGGCGCCCGGGGGACGTGTGCCGCGATTGCCTTGCGCACGCGGCTCCTCGGGGCATCCGGAGATTTCGCTCGGAGTGTCCGGGCGTTCGCTCGAGGCGTCCGGGCGTTCGCTCGAGGCGTCCGGGCGTTCGCTCCAGGCCTCCGGGCGTTCGCTCCAGGCCTCCGGGCGTTCGCTCCAGGCCTCCGGGCGTTCATTCGGGGGCTTCTCGGGCCGCACCCGCCACTCGTCGACGCCGACGCTCCGGACGACCACCGGCCCTGGCATGATCACGGCATGAACGACGAGTCAGCCCGGCCCGGCGCCCGCAGGGCCGTCCTCTTCGATGTGGACGGCACGTTGATCGACGCCGTGGACAACCAGCGCCGCGTCTGGGCGGCCTGGGCAGGGCGGTACGGGCTGGACGCCGCCGAGGTCCACGAGGTCGCGCTGCGGACGCGGCCGTCGGAGACGTTCGCGGAGGTGGCCCCGCACGAGGACCCGGCGGCATGCCTGGCCGTCCTGCACGAGCTGGAGGACGACGACGTCCGCTCGGGCGTCTACGGCTGCTTCGAGGGCGCGGCGGAACTGCTCGCGGCACTGCCGTCGGACGGATGGGCGCTGGTGACCTCGAACTACGAGCACCGGGTGCGCGGGCGGTTCGCCCGTACGGGCCTGCCGGTGCCGCCGGTCCTCGTGGACGCCGCCGCGGTGACGGAGGGCAAGCCCTCCCCCGTCCCGTACCTGCTCGCCGCCGAACGCCTCGGCGTCCGCCCCGAGGACTGCCTCGTCATCGAGGACGCCCCCTCGGGCGTCGAGTCGGGCCTGCGGGCCGGCATGACCGTGTGGGCGGTCAACGGCCCGGCCCCGACGACCGCCGCCCACCGCCACTTCCCGACGCTGAAGGAGGCCGGTCCGGCGATACGGGAGTTCGCCGGGGTGGGCGGCCGGCGGCGGTAGCCCTCAGTGCCCCCGTGCGGCGAGGTCCGCCAGTACCTGGTGCAGGGGTTCCTTGGCGCGGCGGCGGTACTCCTGGACGGCCCAGCTGTTGCCGTCGGGGTCGGTGAAGTACATGAACGTGGCGCCGTCGTCGGGTGCGTACTGGACGGGCTCGGAGACATCGAGCCCCCGTGCGACGAGTTCGGCGCGGGCCGTCTCGATGTCGGCGACGCAGAGCTGGAGGCCCTGGTAGGAGCCGGGGGCCGGCTTGGGACCCCGGGCCATCTCCCAGATCGCGTCGCCCAGCGCGATCGAACAACCGGAGCCCGGCGGCGTCAGCTGGACGATGCGCATGCCGGGCATGACCTCCTGGTCGATGTCGACGTGGAAGCCGACCCTGTCCCGGTAGAAGTCCCGGGCGCGGTCGATGTCGGTCACGGGCAGCGGGATCACTTCGAGCGAGAAGTCCATCCTGGTCCTCCAAGTCGCCGTGGACGGGAGTTCGGAAGCGTCCTGGGTCACGGGCGCGCACGCCTGCGTCGCACGCGTCACCCGAACCGCCGGCACGTCCGGGTCGAACGGTTCTCCCTCACCGAAGCCGAAAACCGTGCCGGGCGCCACCCCGAGGACGGGGCGCCCGGAGCCGCCCTGCAGGCGGCAGCCCTGTCAGCCCCGCACCGCCCGAGCGTCCCGTCCGGGTACGTGCGACGCCACGAGGCGACCCCCGGCCGGCTGGGCGGACCGGGTCGCGGTCGCGCGGCGGGTGTCCACGCCGTGGGCCACCGCGGCGACCCCGAGGCCGAGGACGGCGAGGCCCGCTCCGACGACCGCCGGGGACGTGGTGCCGAGGCCCAGGGAGAGGGCGAGACCGCCGATCCAGGCGCCGCCGGCGTTCGCGAGGTTGAAGGCGGCCTGGTTGGCGGAGGAGGCGAGGGAGGGGGCGGAGACGGCCTTCTCCATGACCATCAGCTGCAGGGGCGAGCCGGTGACGAACGCGGCGACGCCGAGGAGGACGACCGCCAGGGCCGCGCTCCACGGGGCGGACATCAGTGCAGGGAACAGCGCGAGGACCAGGACCAGGGAGGTCAGGCCGCCGAAGAGGGTGCCCCGCATCGAGTGGTCGGCGAGACGGCCGCCGGCCAGGTTGCCGATGGTCGCGCCCACGCCGAACAGGGCCAGCAGCAGGGTGACGCTGCTGTCGGCGTACCCGGCGGAGTCGGTGAGCATCGGGGTGATGTAGCTGTAGGCGGCGAAGAGCGCGGCGAAACCGGCGACGGTCGTGCCGAGGGCCAGCCAGACGGGCAGGGAGCGCAGGGCGCCCAGCTCGCCGCGCAGCCCGGCCCCCGGGGCGGCGGCCTTGTCGTGCGGGAGCAGCGCGGCCAGCGATCCGATCGCGGCGAGACCGATCGCGCTCACGCCGAGGAAGGTGACCCGCCAGCCGAACTCCTGGCCCATCAGCGTCGCCACGGGTACGCCGGCGATGTTCGCGACCGTCAGCCCGAGGAACATCAGCGAGACCGAGCGGGCCTTGCGCTCCGGTGCGACGAGGCCGGTGGCGACGACCGCGCCCACGCCGAAGAAGGCGCCGTGCGGCAGACCGCTGAGGAAGCGGGCGGCGAGCAGCCAGTGCTCGTCGGGGGCGAGCGCGGAGAGCGCGTTACCGGCCACGAACAGGGCCATCAGCCCGATGAGGACCGTGCGGCGCGGCATACGGGCCGTGACCGCCGCGAGCAGCGGGGCACCGACGACGACGCCGAGCGCGTACGCGGAGACGAGGTGGCCGGCGGTGGGGATCGAGACACCGAGGTCGGCCGCGACATCGGGCAGCAGGCCCATCATGACGAACTCGGTCGTACCGATGCCGAAGGCTCCTACGGCGAGGGCGAGCAGGGCCAAGGGCATGGGGAGGCCTTTCGGGGAGAGGGAGAGCAAGGGGAAGGAGGGACGACCTCCCCCACTATATGTTCACTGACGGAACAAACTCTCCGGGTTCTCCCTTCCCGGCCCGCTGACCAGTCGGTTCACCGGTCTGACGTGGTGACCGTCACCCGTGCCGCCAGCGGCAGGTGGTCGCTGCCGGTCTCCGGGAGGGTCCAGGACGCCATCGGCTCCAGCCCCCTGACCATGATCTGGTCGATACGGGCCATCGGGAACGCCGCCGGCCAGCTGAAGCCGAAGCCGCTGCCGGCCGCGCCCTGGGTGGAGCGCATCTGGGCGGTGACGGCGTTCAGGGCGCGGTCGTTCATGGTGCCGTTGAGGTCGCCGAGGAGGACGACCTGCGGGATGGGCTCGTCGGCGATGGCCTCGCCCAGCGCGTCGGCGCTCTTGTCGCGCTGGCGGGCGGTGAACCCGGCCTCCAGCTTCACCCGCACCGAGGGCAGATGGGCGACGTACACGGCGACCCGGCCCTCGGGGGTGGCCACGGTGGAGCGCATGGCGCGCTGCCAGCCGAGCTTGATGTCGACGGCCTTGGTGTCGCTCATCGGGTACTTGCTCCACATCCCGACGGTGCCGACGACCTCGTGGTACCTGTACGTCGCCGCGAGCGCCTTCTCGTACACCGGCACCGCGGTCTCCGTCAGCTCCTCCAGAGCGACGACATCCGCTCCGGAGGCGGCGACGTCTCGGGCGGTGCCGGACGGGTCGGCGTTGTCCGCGTTGACGTTGTGGGTGACGACCGTGAAGTCGCCGCCGCCGCCGGACTTGCTGGAGACGAGCCCGCCGAAGAGGTTCAGCCAGACGATCGTGGGGACCAGGACCGCGATCAGCGCGATCGCAGACCTGCGGACCAGCGCCAGGACCAGCAGCACCGGGATCGCGATGCCCAGCCAGGGCAGGAACGTCTCGGTCAGACTGCCCAGGTTGCCCACGCTGTTGGGGACCTGGGCGTGCAGCACCATCACGAGCGCGACGAGCAGGGCGAGGACCGCGACGACGATGCCGCGCCGCCAGATCCTGCGGTCGTCTCTCCAGCCGCCGAACCACCGGCCGAGCAGGCGCCGGAGCCGGGATCCTTCGCGGCCCTCGCCCGTGCCGCCGCCCGTCTCCGTCATGTACGCCTGCGCCATACCGTCGCCTCACAACCTGCCGTGCACACCGTCCCCCGCACCCGGGGAGTGCCAGGAAGTCCGCGACACCGGGGTGTGGTGCGGGACTTCGCGGCACCCCCTAGACCCTAGGGGATGATCGCCGTCCATCCTGCCGCCGTATGGCGGCCGTACGGGCACGAGGACGAACAACTCGCTGTTCGGAGTTCCGAACCGGCGGTGAACGGGTGAGCTCTGTAACGGAATGCGAACATTCGCTGTGACTCAGCTCGCAGGCCGACGCAGCCCTTCGAGCACCGTGTCGACCATGACCTCGGCGAGGTCCTCGGGGAGCGGCGAGTCGGGGCGCATGATGGTGCGCACGAGCATCGGGCCGAAGAAGAGGTCGCCGATGACGTCGAGGTCGACGTCGGCGCGGAGTTCACCGCTGTCCTGTCCGCGCCGCAGAACGTCGGCGAGGGTCCGGCGGCGCGGGGTGACGACGTTCGCGTGGTAGGCGTCCCAGATCTTGGGGCTGGACTTCATCTGGGCGAAGACGTTGTGCAGGATCGCCGAGGAGCGGTTGGCGAGTCCGCGCCGCCGGACGGCCTCCAGCAGGACGACCAGGTCGTCCCGCATGGACGTGCCGGGCAGGACGGGGTCGGGCGGTTCGGCGGCGCGCAGGACGTCGACGAAGAGTTCCTCCTTGCCGCGCCACCGGCGGTAGATGGTGGCCTTGCCGACGCCGGCGGTTCGGGCCACCCGTTCTATGGACAGCTCCGCGAGCGGCACGCCGTCCTCCAGGAGCTTCATCACGCCCTCGATGATGGAGCGCTCCACGGCCTCGCTGCGGGGCCGCCCCCGCACGGGGCTCGCGTCCCTGGCCCGTCCGTCCTGGGCCCGGCTTCCGGCGAGGCTCACGGTCCACTCCGTCTCTGTCGTCGCACCGGGTGATTCTCCCCCGGCCGCGTCCCCCGAAAGATGCCCCCCTCCGCCCCGTTGGCCGAAGCTCAGTGCTCCGAGGCCACCAACTCGGTCTCCTTCTCGTCCGGTTGGCCGGCAGTCGGCCGGCCCGGCAGGAAGACGGCCATGGCGACCGCGCCGAGGACGGCCACGGCCGCCCCGCACAGCGCCGTCACATGCATGGCGTGCAGGAAGGCGTCGTGGGCCGGGGCGACCAGGGCCGCGCCCCGGTCGCCGAGACGGGCGGCGAGGCCGAGGGTGGCCTCGATGGACTCGGCGGCGGCGTGCGGGGCACCGGCGGGCAGCTTGTCCTCGATGCCGGAGCGGTACGCGGTGGACAGCACGGAGCCGAGGACGGCGATGCCGAGGGCGCCGCCGACCTGACGGAAGGTGTTGCTGAGGGCGGAGGCGGAGCCCGCCTTCTCGCGGGGCAGGGCCTGCATGATGACGACGCTCAGCGGAGTCATGACGTGGGCCATGCCGACACCCATGAGGAAGAAGATGACCTCGAGGAGCCAGATCGGCGTGTCCCCGTCCAGGACGGCGAACGCGGCCAGCATCCCGGCGATCAGCAGCATGCCCGCCGTGCACACCGCGCTGTTGCCGAAGCGGTCGACGACCAGACGGGCCCGGGGCGCGAACACGAGTTGGGCGACGGCCAGCGGCAGCATCAGCAGGCCGGTCTGGAGCGGGGAGTAGCCGCGCACCGTCTGGGTGTAGAAGACGGAGAAGAAGGTCACGCCCATCAGGGCGAAGAAGACCAGGCCGATGACGCCGATGGCGGCGGAGAAGACCTTGTTCCGGAAGAACGAGATGTCGATGGACGGGTGGTCGCTGCGCTTCTCGAACACGACGAACGCGGCGAGGACGGCGAGGCCGGTCGCGATGGCGCCGAGGACCGTGGCGTCGGTGAAGTCGGCGAGCTGGCCGCCCCTGATGATGCCGTACACGAGCAGCACGAGACCCACGACGGAGAGCAGCACGCCGACGGGGTCGACCCGGCCGGGGTTCGGGTCGCGGGAGTCGGGCACCAGCCAGAGCATCAGGCCGAGCGCGAGGACGACGATCGGCACGTTGATCAGGAAGACCGAGCCCCACCAGAAGTGGTCCAGCAGGACACCGCCGGTGATGGGGCCGATGGCGATGGCGAGACCTACGCCGCCCGCCCAGATGCCGATGGCCTTCGGCTGCTCCTCGCGTTCGAAGACGTTCATCAGGACGGCGAGGGTCGCGGGCATCACGAAGGCGGCACCGAGGCCCATCACCGCGCGGAACGCGATGAGCTCGACGGGTGAACCTGATCCGGCGGCCAGCGCCGAGCCGATGCCGAAGACGACCAGACCGCCGAGCAGCACCTTCTTTCGGCCGAGCCGGTCGCCGAGCAGGCCCGCGGTGAACAGCAGTCCCGCGAAGACGAGCGTGTAGGCGTTGATCGCCCACTCCAGCTCGCTCTGCGTGGCGCCGAGGCCGGTCGGCTCGGGAGTGGAGATCGTCTTGATGGCGACGTTGAGGATCGAGTTGTCGAGCACCACGATCAGCAGGCTCAGCATCAGCACACCGAGGATCGCCCAGCGGCGCCGGTGCACCGCCTCCGGTATCCGGGAGTCAGGGGCTGCGGAAGTCATGTCTTCGAGAGTAGACCCATTTCGATACGGGACCGTCTCGTATCGGAATTCTTTACCGACGTCTTACGCGGCGCGTGCCTGAACGGTCACATCCACCTGCTCTGGCACTGGCCTCCGCGAGGTGCCACCATGGAGTCGGTCCGGGGACGCCGTCAGGGCGCCTCGAGATGACATGAAGGAGCCGTGGCAATGACGCAGCTTTCGGCTGCCCAGACGAAGCCCTCCGACGGCAGCAAGGCGCTGTACGGGGGCAAGGGCACACGCCGCATCACCGTCCGCGACATCGCCCTCGCCAAGGAACGCGGCGAGAAGTGGCCGATGCTCACCGCGTACGACGCGATGACCGCGTCCGTCTTCGACGAGGCCGGCATCCCGGTCATGCTCGTCGGCGACTCGGCGGGCAACTGTCACCTGGGGTACGACACGACCGTGCCCGTCACCCTCGACGAGATGACCATGCTGTCGGCGGCCGTCGTACGGGGCACCAGCCGTGCCCTGATCGTCGGCGACCTGCCCTTCGGCTCCTACCAGGAGGGCCCGGTGCAGGCGCTGCGCTCGGCGACCCGGCTGGTGAAGGAGGCCGGGGTGGGCGCCGTGAAGCTGGAGGGCGGCGAGCGGTCGCACGAGCAGATCCGGCTGCTGGTGGAGTCCGGCATCCCCGTCATGGCCCACATCGGTCTCACCCCGCAGTCGGTCAACGCGATGGGCTACCGCGTGCAGGGCCGGGGCGAGGAGGCGGCGGCGCAACTGCTGCGCGACGCGAAGGCCGTGCAGGACGCGGGCGCGTTCGCGGTGGTCCTGGAGCTGGTTCCGGCGGAGCTGGCCGCGGAGGTCACTCGGGTGCTGCACATCCCGACGGTGGGGATCGGCGCGGGGCCGGAGACCGACGCGCAGGTTCTGGTGTGGACCGACATGCTCGGGCTGACCGGGGGTCGGGTGCCGAAGTTCGTGAAGAAGTACGCGGACCTCCGGGGGGTCATGACGGACGCGGCGAAGGCGTTCGCGGAGGACGTGGTCGGCGGGACGTTCCCGCTGGAGGAGCACTCGGTCCACTAGACGAGTGAGTCCGAAGGGTTCCAGGGCCCACCGGCCCCTGCAGCCACTGCGGTACGGAGCAGCCCGCCGATCTTCCCCCAGTCGGCGGGCTGCGGCTCGGGGGGTGGGGGTTCTTTCGGCGGTGCGGCTGCGTGGGGGTTGTGCGCGCCCCACGCGGCGGAGCCGCATGTGTCACCGCCCCCGCACCCCTGAAGGATGAAGGGCGGGCCGCAGGCCCGCTCCCTCAGGGGCGCGGGGAACTGCGCGAGAAACCACGAACCGCCCGCACCCGCCAAAAGAACCCGCACCCCCGAGCTCCCAGGCGCCCGGCACTCGCCGCGCGCTGTCGGTGACCTGTCGGTCGTTTGTCGGCGCCCCCTGACACCGTCGTCCGCATGACACGAATCGACAAGGAACCCAGCGGCGCGACCCGCGCTGTCACCGTACGGGGGCTGGTCAAGCACTACGGCGAGACCAGGGCGCTGGACGGTGTCGATCTGGATGTACGCGAAGGCACCGTGATGGGGGTGCTGGGCCCGAACGGCGCCGGCAAGACCACACTCGTCCGGTGCCTGTCCACGCTCGTCACGCCCGACGCGGGGCAGGCGACCGTGGCCGGTTACGACGTCGTACGCCAGCCGCGCGCCCTGCGCCGGGTGATCGGCCTCACCGGCCAGTACGCCTCGGTGGACGAGAAACTCTCCGGCTTCGAGAACCTCTACATGATCGGCCGGCTGCTCGACCTGCCCCGCAAGGACGCGAAGGGCCGGGCGAACGGGCTGCTGGAGCGGTTCTCGCTGACCGAGGCGGCCGGGCGCCCGGTGGCCACGTACTCCGGTGGTATGCGGCGGCGGCTCGACCTCGCGGCGTCGATGACGGGCCGCCCCTCGGTGCTCTATCTGGACGAGCCGACGACCGGCCTGGACCCGCGCACCCGGAACGAGGTGTGGGACGAGGTCAAGCGCATGGTCGGCGAAGGGGTGACCGTGCTGCTGACCACCCAGTACATGGAGGAGGCCGAGCAGTTGGCCTCCGAGCTGACCGTGATCGACCGCGGCAAGGTCATCGCCAAGGGTGGCATCGAGGACCTGAAGGCGCAGGTCGGCGGCCGTACCCTGCGCGTCCGCCCGGTCGACGCGGCGCAGCTGCGGCCGCTCGCCGGGGAACTGGACGACCTGGGGATCACCGGGCTCGCCACCACCACCGTCGACACCGAGAACGGCACCCTGCTCGTGCCGATCCTCAGCGACGAGCAACTCACCGCCGTCGTCGGCGCGATCAGCGCGCGCGGCGTCACCATCGGCTCCATCAGCACCGAACTGCCCAGCCTCGACGAGGTGTTCCTGTCCCTCACCGGTCACAGGGCCAGTGCCCCGCAGGACCCGACCCCGTCCCCCGCCTACGAGGAGGTCGCCGTATGAGCACCGTCACCCTGCCCCGCGCCGACGACTCCGACGGCCGGATCGGTCTGCGGGCACAGGCCCGGCACACGGGCGCCCTCGTGCGCCGCAATCTGCTGTGGATCCGCAACGACCCGCAGTCGGTCGCCGACGCGGTCCTCATGCCGATCGTCTTCGCCCTGCTGTTCGTGTACGTCTTCGGCGGCTCCATCGGGCAGGCGCTCGGCGGCGGCCAGGAACGGTACGTGCAGTACGTGATCCCGGGCCTGATGGCGATGCTCGGCATGAACATCGCCATGGGCGTGGGCACGGGCTTCAACGAGGACTTCCAGAAAGGCGTCATGGACCGCTTCCGGTCGCTGCCGATCGGCCGGTCCTCGGTGCTCCTCGCGAAGATCGCGGTCGAGCTGCTGCGGATGCTGCTCGCCACGACCATCCTGCTGACCGTCGCCGTCCTCATCGGCTTCGACATCACCAGCTGGCCGGGCCTGTTCGCCGCGGTGGGACTTTCCGTCGTCTTCGGCTCGTCCCTGATGTGGATCTTCCTGGTGCTGGGCGTGACCCTGAAGAACGCGCAGTCCGTGCAGGCCATGGGCTTCCTGGTGCTGTTCCCGTTGCAGTTCGGCTCGTCGATCTTCGCTCCCCCGCAGTCGATGCCGGGCTGGCTGCAGAGTTTCACCGACTACAACCCGCTGTCCTCTCTCGCGGACGCGGCGCGCGGTCTGATGACGGGCGGGCCGGTCGCCGACGACGCGCTCATCACACTCGGCTGGTCCGTGGCGCTGACGGCGGTCATGGCTCCGATAGCGATCCACAAGTTCCGCACCAAGAGCTGACCGGCCTGTCGAGGGCCTGTCCGGCGGATCATGTGACCTCTCGCGCTCCGGCACGTTGGCATGTTCATGGGGCGGGGAGATCTCACGAACGAGGAATGGGCTCGGCTGAAGCCGCATCTGCCCAAGTCCGGTCAGCGCGGTGGGCGTTGGGCCAGCCACCGCAGGATCATCAACGGGGTCCTGTACCGGAACCGGACTGGGGTGCCGTGGCGGGATCTGCCTGCGCGGTTCGGTAAGTGGAAGACCGTGTACGAGAGGCACAGACGCTGGTCGGCGGACGGCACGTGGGACAAGATCTACGCGGCCGTTCTGGCTGACGCGGATGCCCAGGGCCGCATCGACTGGTCCATGGTGAGCGTGGACTCCACCACCTGCCGGGCCCACCAGCACGCCGCCGGAGCACGCAAGAAACCACCGCGGGTGCCGGGAAAAGACGCACGCCTCGGCAGCACCGCCCCGACGAGGGACTCGGACGCTCCCGGGGCGGCCTCACCTGCAAGATTCACCTCGCCGGAGAAGGTGGACGCCGCCCCCTGGCCTTGCTGATCACCCCAGGCCAGTGGGGCGACGCCCCGCAGCTCATCCCCGTTATGGAACGCATCCGCGTCGGCCGGCTCAGCGGCGGACGCCCCCGCACCCGGCCTGACCACCTCGGCGGCGACAAGGCCTATTCCTCACGGCGTAACCGCCGATACCTGCGCAGACGGCAGATCAAGCACACCATCCGCGAGCCGAAGAACCAGCGGGCCAACCGCCGACGCCGCGGCAGCAAGGGCGGACGGCCCACCGGCTTTGACAAGACGATCTACAAGCGCAGAAACGAAGTCGAGCGCACGATCAACGCCCTCAAGAACTTTCGGGCCGTTGCCACGAGGTTCGACAAGCGTGTCTACGTCTTCCAGGGCACCGTGACCGTCGCAGCGATCCGGCTCTGGCTCCGGGGGTAGATCCATTATCCCGGTGCGGCGAGGCGCCTGTCACCGTTCTTCGGAATGATCTTTACATCCGATTTGCACCTCTAGGCTTGCGGGCGGACACAAAGCACGGATCTGACCTGGGAGTTGAGAGTGGCGCACGACGTTGCCGCACTGACAGCGGAACTCACGGATATGGCTGCGGCCGATCACCAGTTGGCAGTCCGCGCGAACAGCGACGACCCCGCCGAGCAGCTGGCCTGGCGGCGGCTGACCGCCCGGCACGGTGACCGGCTCAACGAGATCATGGACGAGTACGGTTGGCCGACGGCGGAACTGGTCGGTGTGGAGGCCGCACGCGCGGCATGGCTGATCGCTCAGCACGCCGACCGGCAGCTCGACGTTCAGCGTCGTGCCCTCCAGTTGATGCAGCAGGCGGTGTCGGCAGGCTCGGCCAGCCCGCGCGAGCTGGCCTTCTTGCGCGACCGCACGCTGGTCAATGAGGGCCGCAAGCAGGTCTACGGCACTCAGATCGCCGGCATGAAGGACGGGGCGCCGGTTCCGTGGCCCTGTGAAGAGCCCGAGCGCATGGACGAACTCCGTGCGGAAGTCGGCATCGAAGCCTTCGACGAGTACGTCGCCCAGTTCTCCATGGCCTGACGCCCCCTCCCGGTGGCGTCCGGTGGATCATTGCCCGGGCTCACCTGCCGCGGGCGATGATCCGCCGGACAGGCCCTAGATCAGGGCGCCGGCCTCCTCCAGGGTGAGTCCGGCGCCCTCGGCGTACGCGGCCTCGTACGCCTCGTCGTCCAGCCTCGCCCGGACCTCGGCCTCCGCCTGGGCGCGCCCCTCGGTCTCCAGCGGGCTGGGGTGATGGCCGGGCGGGAGGTGCGTGTCGGAGGCGCCCAGGAGCCGGGCCGCGTCCCTGGCGCGCGTACCGCCGTCCACACCGGCGACGGCGAAGGCCGCGGTGACGAGGTGAGAGGCGGGCAGTTGGGGGGTGATCGTCAGGGCGAGCGGGTCCACGGCCTGCTCGAACGCCTCCCGGACGCGACTGCGGGCCTCGGCATGGCGTCCGGCCAGCGTCATCAGCCAGGCCTCCAGACCGCGGACGAAGCCGGCGAACAGTACGAAGTCGACGACCTCCAGCTCCTCGCGCAGTCGCGTGATGTGCCGCCACGCCTCGTCCAGGCGCCCGGTGCGGCCGTACCAGATGGCGAGGTAGAGGCGGGCCGCCGGCAGCGCTTCCCTGGGGCTGTCGTGCCGCGTCAGCACCTCCAGCAGCATCTTCTCGCCGAGTTCGGCCTCCCCGCACTCGAGGAGCGCATTGCCGAGCCGGACGCCGAGGACACCCGAGTGGGCGTTCGTGCCGATCCGTTCGGCGTGGGCGATGGCCCGCCGGTAGTCGGCTGCGGCGAGGTCGAACCGGCCGGTGCGCTCCAGGCTCATGGCGCGCGCCGAGAGCGCCTCGGCGGCGCCCCAGGCGTCCTGAAGCCGTTCGCACAGCTCCAGCGCCTCGTCGGCGTCGCGGGCGGCGTCGCCGGACCAGTCGCTGCGATTGGCGAGGATGTTGGCCCGCATGTGCAGGGCCTGGGCCAGCTCCCAGGTGTAGCCGAGGTCGCGGGCAGTCGCGATGCTCGCGTCGAGGATCTCCCGCAGACGCTCCATGTCGCCGGAGAGCAGGACGGCGTAGAACCACATGAAGCCCGGGAAGCGGCAGGTCTGCGGCTGGCCGGGGCGGTAGGTGTCCCGGATGACCTGGAGCTTCTCCTGCCCCTCGGGGGTCTCCCAGGCGGTGATCTCCATGTCCATGCAGGCGAGATGGATGAGATGGAGCGCCCGGCGGGCCTCGTCGAGCACCTCGGGGCGCATCGGCGGCGGGCTGTCGGTGAGGCCCTCGCGGACGTCGGGGACGGGGCGCGCCGGCGGGGCGAACGGGTTGGGGCCGAGCGCCATGACCTGGGCGGCCCAGTGCCGGGCCTCGGTCTTCAGGTCCCGCATCTGCCAGTACCAGGCCAGCGACAGCGTCAGGCAGAGCGCCTCCTGCTCGTCGCGTTCGGCGATGGCGTGCCGCAGGGCGGTGCGGAGGTTCTCGTACTCCAGCTCCAGCAGTTCGTTCGCCCGGCGCTGGCCGGGGCCGCGCAGCAACGGGTCGGTGGCGCGGGCGAGTTCGCGGTAGTAGGTGCGGTGGGCGCGCTCGGCGGCGGAGCGGGTGCCGGCCTCGGCGAGGCGGGCGCCGGCGTACTCGGCGACGGTCTCCAGAAGCCGGTAGCGCATCTCGCCGTCGGCGGTGGGGGCCGCGACCACCAGGGACTTGTCGACGAGGGAGCCGAGCGCCTCCAGCGCGGCAGGGCCGCAGACGGCCTCCGCGGCGGTGAGGTCGCAGCCGCCGGCGAAGACGGACAGCCGTCGCAGGACGTCCCGCTCCTCCTCGTCGAGGAGTTCCCAGGACCAGTCGACGACCGCGCGCAGGGTCTGCTGGCGGGGCAGGACGGTGCGGCTTCCGGAGGTGAGCAGCCGGAAGCGGTCGTCGAGCCGGTCGGCGATCTGGCGCGGCGTCAGCATGCGCAGTCGTGCCGCCGCGAGTTCGATCGCGAGGGGGAGACCGTCGAGGCGGCGGCAGATCTCGGCGGCGGCCGCCGGGTCGTCGGTGACGGTGAAACCGGGCCGGGCGGCGGCACCCCGGTCGGCGAGCAGCCGCAGGGCGTGGGGCTGTTCGAGGGGTTCCACCGGGCGCACCAACTCCCCCGGTATGCCGAGGGGTTCGCGGCTGGTGGCCAGTACGGTCAGTCCCGGGCAGTGCTGGAGGAGATGCTCGACGAGGTGGGCGGCGGCGGCCACGACGTGTTCGCAGTTGTCGAGGATGAGCAGCATCCGGCGTCTGGCGCAGTGCTCGGTGAGGCGGCCCAGGGGGTCGTCGTGGCGGTCGGAGACCGCGCGCATCTCCTCGGCGCCGGCGCCGCGCAGGACGGTCTCGCGGGCGCCGAGGGCGGTGACGACGGCCTCCGGCACGTCGGCCGGGTCGTCGACGGGGGCGAGTTCGGCGAGCCAGACGCCGTCGGGAGCGGACGCCGCGACCGCCTCGCCGGCCTCCTGGGAGAGACGGGTCTTCCCGGCGCCGCCGGGGCCGAGAAGGGTGACCAGGCGGGCGGTGGTCAGGTCCGTGCGGATGGTGTCGATGTCGGTGTCCCGCCCCACGAAGGAGGTGAGACGGGCCCGGAGGTTGCCTCGCGGGCGGATGGGGTCGGGGTGCGACGGGCTCGACGACGACTGCGACGGCTGCGGCTGCGGTTGATGGGCCTGCGGCGGATGCGGCTGCCGGGCCTGCGGGGCGACCGGCTGCCCACCAAGGTTCCCGCCCCTGCCGTCCGTGCCCGTTCCCGCCCCCTGCGGCCGTCGCGCGAGGCCCGGCAGGGTGGGTCGGCCGGGTCGGCCGTCCGCGGACGGCTGGACGGGGTGGGGGTCCTCGGGTCGCCGCACGGGTCGGCCGACGGCGGATGGCTGCGGGGTTTGCCGACCCGTGGGCTCGCCCTCGAACACCGGACGGGGTGCGGTCGTCGTGCCGTCGGCATGCAGCAGTTCCTCGTGCAGGGCGCGGAGTTCGGGGCCCGGGTCCGTGCCGAGGCGGTGGGCCAGCAGGCGGCGTATGGCGTCGTACGCCGCAAGAGCCTCCGCCGGGCGGCCCGTGTCGCGCAGGGCACGCAGCCGGAGGCACTGGAGGGGCTCGTCGAGGGGGTGGGTGTCGCAGAGGGCGGTGAGTTCGGGGAGAGCGGTCTCGGCGCGGCCGAGGGCGAGCGCGGCGGTGAGGCGGGCGCGCTGCGCGTCGAGGCGGCGGGTCTCCCAGCGGGCGGCCTCGGCGGTGCGGTCCGGGAGGTCGGCCAGGGGCGGGTCCTGCCAGAGGGCGAGGGCGTCGTCGAGGACCACGGCCGCCTTGGCGGGGTCGCCGTCGGCCAGCGCGCGGGCGCCCTCCGCGGCAAGGCGGTCGAAGCGGTGCAGGTCGATGTCGTCGGGGGCCGCGGTGAGGCGGTAGCCGCCGTGCGCCGACACGACCGCGTCCGGGCCGAGCGCCCGGCGCAGCCGGCCCACCAGCGCCTGGAGCGCGCCGCTCGCGTCGGCGGGCGGATCACCGGCCCACACTTCGTCGACCAGCGTGGACGCGGTGACCGTACGGCCCGGGCGCAGCGCGAGCACGGTCAGCAGGGCGCGCAGCCGGGCGCCACCGACCGGGACCGGGGTGCCGTCGGCGTGCGATGCCTGAGTGGTGCCGAGGATGCGGTAGCGCACGGGGTCCATTGTCTCCGTCGGATCGGTGCCGGTGGCTGGTCCGTCGCGGGGAACGGCCGGGACTGCCCCCGACCGTCGACCGTACGTCCCCCGCCTTCATGTCTCCCACCTTCCTAGGAACCAGGAGGCGACCGCGAGACGTTTTCGCCTTGCGCCCGGTACGGTCGGGCAGTCCGCACGAGTGATCGACACGTCCACGAGCCTAGGAGCACCATGACCACCGCCGCGTCCCGCCGGAGCGACCGGAGGATCAGCCCCGTCTTCGTGGGGATCGTGGCCGTCATGGCGGTCACGGGCTGGGCCACCTGGACCGGGTTCGCCGAGCAGCCCGGTCTCGCCGTCTTCCTGTTCGTGACGTCGGCGTGGATCGTCTCCCTGTGTCTGCACGAGTACGCCCACGCCCGCACCGCCCTGCACAGCGGAGACATCTCCATAGGCGCGAAGGGCTATCTCACGCTCAACCCGCTGAAGTACACGCACGCCCTGCTCAGCATCGTGCTGCCGGTCGTGTTCGTCATCATGGGCGGTATCGGTCTGCCGGGCGGCGCCGTGTTCATCGAGCGGAACCGTATCCAGGGCCGCTGGAAGCACAGCCTGATCTCGGCATCCGGCCCGCTGACGAACGTGCTGTTCGCGGCGGTCTGCACGGCGCCGTTCTGGCTGGGGGTGACGGACGGGGTGCCGGCGGCCTTCCGGTTCGCCCTCGCCTTCCTGGCGATGCTCCAGGTCACGGCGGCGATCCTGAACTTCCTGCCGGTGCCGGGCCTCGACGGCTACGGCGTCATCGAGCCTTGGCTGTCGTACAGGATCCGCCGCCAGGTGGAGCCGCTCGCCCCCTTCGGGCTTCTGCTGGTCTTCGCGGTGCTGTGGATCCCGGCGGTGAACGGCGTGTTCTGGGACGTGATCGACGCGTTCATGCGGGGCCTCGGCATCGAGGACCAGCTCTCCGACTGCGGTTACTGGCTCTACCGCTTCTGGCGCGAGGACAGCGACGTGTGCCTCACCGGTCTGTGACGGACGGGCGGGAGGCCGGAGGCAGGACGGCGACAGCCGGAGGCAGGGGGCGGGGGCGGGGCCTCAGCTCGTGGCGGACTGCCGCTCCGCCTTCGCACGGCGCACGTAGTACCAGGTCATGTTGGACGACAGCCCGGCCATCAGCACCCACACCACACCCAGCCAGCTGCCCCGGGCGAAGGACACCACGGCCGCGGTGATCGCGAGCAGACAGACGACGAGGGCGTACACGGCGAGGCGGGGCATGGGGGTCTGCTCCTGACAGGGCGGTCGGACGAGGCGGTACGACGTGGTCGTGGTCGTACGGCGTCCAGTGTCCCCCATGCCCGGCGGCGGCTCACACGTCGGTCAGGCGGATCCCGGCGTGCGCCTTGTAGCGGCGGTTCACCGAGATCAGGTTGGCGACCAGCGCCTCGACCTGATGGGCATTGCGCAGCCGACCCGCGAAGATGCCGCGCATCCCGGGGATACGGCCCGCCAGCGCCTGGACGATCTCGACATCGGCCCGGATCTCGCCGAGCACCATCACATCGGTGTCGATCTCCTCGATCTCCGGGTCCTCCAGGAGGACGGCGGACAGGTGGTGGAAGGCGGCGGTCACCCGGGAGTCCGGCAGCAGGGCGGCGGCCTGCTCGGCGGCGCTGCCCTCCTCGGGCTTCAGCGCGTAGGCGCCCTTCTTGTCGAAGCCGAGCGGGTTGACGCAGTCGACGACGAGCTTGCCGGCCAGCTCCTCGCGCAGGGACTCCAGGGTCTTGGCGTGCCCGTCCCACGGCACCGCGACGATCACGATGTCGCTGCGGCGCGCGGTCTCGGCGTTGTCGGCGCCCTCCACTCCGTGGCCGAGCTCCTCGGCGGCGGCCCGGGCGCGGTCGGCGGCCCGCGAACCGATGATCACCTTCTGCCCGGCCTTGGCGAGGCGGTACGCGAGCCCCTTGCCCTGCGGCCCGGTGCCCCCGAGCACGCCGACGACGAGCCCGGAGACATCGGGGAGGTCCCAGGGGTCCTTGGCCGGGGCCTTGGCGGGCGCCGCGCCGACGGCGTCGGGGGTGCCAGGGGTCGTCTGTGCACTGTCAGTAGAGGTCATGGGCTGACTTTACGTGCGCGGTCACGGCGGGAGCGGGTCAGGTGGGCGCGGTCACATGAGGGTGGTGACGGGGATCCTGCGGAACGTGATCGTCTCGTACGCGCTGAAGTCGCCCGTCTCGTGGAGGAGCCCGACCGTGTGCTCGTCGACGCGGACGAGGTCGGAGTAGGCGGCGGGCAGCCCGTCGACGGTGTGGGCGACCCGCCAGGTCGTGCCGTGGTCCGTGCTGGCCCGTACGGTCATCAGGGCGCGGAATCCAGGGTCGGCCGGGCCGGAGTAGAGGAGCAGGTCGGGGTCGCGGAGCTGGAGGAGACTGCCCTCGACGACGGGGCCGACGAGGCCCGCCTGCGGCCGGAACGGCTTGGTCAGGCTCTCACCGCCGTCGTCGGAGTACGCGTCGGCGCGGGTGCCGGGGGACGGGGAGTCGTTGCGGGTGTTGAAGTAGACGCGCCCGTCGGGGAGTTCGGCGGCGGTGGTCTCGTTGACGTTGACGTAGCCGTCGGTGTTGTCGTCGACGTAGCCGATCCGCCAGGTCTCGCCGCGGTCGTCGCTGATCAGGCAGTGGCCGCCGTTGTACTTGCCCTCCGTGCCGTTGTCGGTGCCCGTCGGCGGGAGGGAGTGGTTGGCGGGGACGACGACGCGGCCGGTGCTCAGCTGGAGGGCATGACCGGGGGTGGTGGCGTACCACCGCCACTCCCGCTTCTTCGTGTCCTCGGTGATCTCCCGGGGACTCGACCAGGTCTGCCCCTCGTCGTCGCTGTGCCGTACCCACACGCGCCGCCCGTCCGCCGCGCTCACGGTGCCCCGGCGGATGGCGTCCTCGGTGGCGGGCGCGGCGTTCCGGACGTGGATCAGCAGGATCCGGCCGGTGTCCAGGACCACTGGGGCGGGGTTGCCCGCGAGTCCGTCCCCGTTCTCGGCGGCGACCCGCAGCGGGCCCCAGCTCCGGCCGCCGTCCGTCGACCGCTTCACCACGATGTCGATGTTCCCGAAGTCCTCCCGACCGCCGACCCGCCCCTCGCAGAAGGCCAGCAGAGCGCCGGACGCCGTGCGCACGACCGCCGGGATACGGAAGCTGGCGTAGCCTTCGCGGCCGGCACGGAAGGGGGTGCTGGTCTCGGGGCTGCGGGTCGCGGGGGCGGTGGTCTCGGCCGTGGGGGGCATACGGGCTCCTTGAGGGTGAGCGGCTCGGGGTCGGGTACGGGATGCCGTCGGGTCGGGGTGTCGTCGAGGCAGGGATGTCGTCGAGGCGGGATGTCGTCGAGGCAGAGATGTCGTCGGTGCGGGACTCGGGTGGGCGGGTTCTGACTCGGCGTGCGTGCCCGGCTCGGGCTAATTCGGGGTGAACACCGGGTCACGAGTGGCTCGTTGCGGCACGATGCTGGCGCATGGATGCCCTACGGGTCGCGTTGTTGCGCGAGGTGCTCGCCGGGACCGAGTGGCCGGGGGCCACACGGCGGTTCGCGGGGGCGCTGCGGAGGTCCGTGGTGTCGTACGGAGGTGGCCTGCTGCTCGTCGGCACCGCCGAGTACGAGCCGTGGCACCTCGCGGCGCACCTGATGGACGAAGCCGCCTGGTCCGGAACCCCGGAGCTGTCCCCCACCCTCGTACGGCATGCCGCGCTCCCCTCCGATCCGGCGCATCTGGCGGTCGGGCTGGGCCGGGTGTCGGCGGCCCGCCGGGGCGAGACGCTGCTCGTGGTGGCGCCCTCCGCGCCGGGCGCCGGCCTGCTGGAACGGGTCGACGACGCGCGGCGGGCCGGGGCCACGGTCCTCGCGCTGGACACCGGCGACCGGGAACTGGCCGCGATCGCCCACGAGTCGCTGGCGGCGCCGGACCGGCGGGAGATCGACCTCGACACCGTGCAGCACCTGGTCAGCGCGGCGGCCGGGGAGAGCGCGGTTCTCCTGCGGAGGGGGCGGGGCCGGTTGCGTGACCGTCTGTCCCGGCTGGCGGACCAGCTGACGTCACCGCCACCGGTCCGTTGGTGACGGGAGGCGGGGCCGGGAAAACCGGTTGCTCTCGGGGGTGGCGCGGCTGAGCATGAGGCGACGTGAGTAGACCCGATGACGATGAGTGCGCCTCCGCGGACGACTCGACGACGCGTTCAGCGGCGGCCGTGCCCGCCTCGTCGCCTTCACCTTCCCCCTCGGCCTCGTGGCTGGTCGCTTTGCTTCCCGATCTCGCTCCCTGGCGGGTGTCCGTGGATTTCCGGCGGCTGTGGGTGGCCGGGCTGATCACCAACTTCGGGAGCTTTCTGACCTTCGTCGCGCTGCCGGTGCAGATGAAGGAGCTGACGGGGTCGGTGGCGGCGGTCGGGGCCATCGGGGCCGTGGAACTCGTACCGCTGATCGTCTTCGGGCTCTACGGCGGGGCCCTCGCGGACGCCCTCGACAAGCGGACGCTGATCGTGTGGAGCGAGGCCGGGCAGGGGCTGCTGTGCGCGGGGCTCCTGGTGAACGCGTTGCTTCCCGAGCCGCTGGTGTGGCCGTTGTATCTCGTCGCCGCGCTCTCCTCCGCGCTGGTCGCGGTGCAACGGCCGGCCCTGGACTCCATCGTCCCCCGGATCGTCCCGCACGAACACCTGCCGGCCGCCGCCTCCCTCAACTCACTGCGGTGGACCGTCGGCGGGGTCGCCGCGCCCGCCCTGGCCGGCGTGGTCGTCGCGTACGCCGGGCTCGGCTGGGCGTACGCGGCGGATCTCGCGACATTCGTCGTCTCCGTCGCGCTGGCCGTGGGGCTCGCGCCCTCCCCCGCCTCGCACGAGGCCGCGAAGCCGTCGGTGCGGTCGATCGCGGAGGGGGCGCGTTACGCGTGGAGCAGGAAGGAGCTGCTCGGTACGTACGCGGTCGATCTCGCCGCCATGTTCCTCGCGATGCCGCTGGCCGTACTGCCGTTCCTCGCGGACGAGTTGGACGCGGAGTGGTCGCTGGGGCTGATGTACGCGGCGTTGCCCGCGGGGGCGTTGCTGGTGACGTTGACGAGCGGGTGGACGTCTCGGGTGCATCGGCACGGGCGGATGGTGGTGCTGGCGGCGGCGCTGTGGGGGTTGTCCGTGGTGGCGGCGGGGGTGGCGCGTGAGGTGTGGCTGGTGTTGGCGTTCCTAGTGGTGGGCGGGGCGTTCGACATGATCAGCGGGATCTTCCGGGCGGCCATGTGGAACCAGACAATCCCGGACGAGTTGCGTGGGCGGCTCGCCGGGATCGAGCTGTTGTCGTACTCCGTGGGGCCTCAGCTGGGGCAGGTGCGGGCGGGGACGATGGCCGCGTTGACCTCGGTGCGGGCGTCCGTGTGGGCGGGTGGGGTGTTGTGCGTGGCCGCGGTCGGGATGTTGGCGGTGTGCCTGCCGAAGCTGATGACGTACGACGTGCGGACGAACGAGCATGCGCGGCGGCTCCGTGAGGGGCGGGCCCTGGCCCACCCGCCCGGCCCGTGACCCGCGTCACGGATTTACCCCGCCCCGCACTCCAGGCACTCCAGGCACTCCAGGCACTCAAGGCACTCAAGGCACTCCACGGTCACACGCGCGGGTCTCCCCCGGGGGCCGAGCGCCGTCGGCGGCCGCGGATCATCGGGAGTGGGAGCGTTACGGGGTCCACCTGTCGGGGCCTCCGCCTCGCCATTCGATCAGGGCGGACTGGGCCACGTACGTTTCGTCGGCATCCTCGATGCCCGCGCGGCGGAGGAACTCGCCGATGTCCTTGAGGCCGTACGCGCGACCCAGGATCTCGCCGTCCACGCGCACGCGGCGGCCGCCGTCCTCGTCGGGCGGGTACACGACCACGGGCATCGCAGAAGCCATACCGTCAGCGTCGCCCAAGCCGGGGCGGAGCGCACCCCCACCGGTACGGCGGATTCCCGTCCGGAGCGGTGGGGGCGCCCGCGGGGAGCGGCGCCGCCCCACCCCGCCCGGCCGGCGCGACGCTCAGGCGTCGGGGCCGTCGCCGGCCGGGGCGTCGTGCCAGCGCGGGTCGTTCTCCCATTCGACGTTGCGTTCGCGGGCCGTCTCCATCGCTCGGGTGGCCTCCTCACGGCTGACGTAGGGACCCATGCGGTCCTTGCCGGGGCAGTCCGGGCCCTCCTCCACCTTCTTGTGCTCCAGGCAGTAGAACCACTCGCCGGGCTTGCCGACCGTGCGTCGCTTGAACAGGGGCATGGCTCGAACTCCTTTCACCAGTGACCGGTCACCGCTCCCCACCGATCGCGGCCGATCCGCCACGGACATGGTCCCCCACCACCGCTGGTTAAACTCGCTGGCATGTCTGGCCAGTCGCTGCTCGCACCGGGGAAGCTCTCCCCCGCCCGCTCCGTCCCGGGGCACATCCGCCGCCCCGAGTACGTGGGCAGGCCCTCCCCCACCCCGTACACCGGCCCGGAGGTGCAGACGCCCGAGACGATCGAGGCGATGCGGATCGCCGGGCGGATCGCGGCCCGGGCGATGGCCGAGGCCGCCAAGCACATCGCCCCCGGCGTCACCACCGACGAGTTGGACCGCGTCGCCCACGAGTACATGTGCGACCACGGGGCCTACCCCTCCACCCTCGGCTACCGCGGCTTCCCCAAGTCGCTGTGCACTTCCGTCAACGAGGTCATCTGCCACGGCATCCCGGACTCGACCGTGCTGCGTGACGGCGACATCGTCAACCTCGACGTGACGGCGTACATCGGCGGCGTCCACGGCGACAACAACGCCACCTACCTCGTGGGCGACGTCGACGACGAGTCGAAGCTGCTCGTCGAGCGGACCCGGGAGTCCCTCGCCCGCGCCATCAAGGCCGTCAAGCCGGGGCGGCAGATCAACATCATCGGGCGGGTCATCGAGTCGTACGCCAAGCGGTTCGGGTACGGCGTGGTGCGCGACTTCACCGGGCACGGGATCAACTCGTCGTTCCACTCCGGGCTGATCATCCCGCACTACGACTCCCCGCACGCGACGACCGTGATGCAGCCCGGAATGACCTTCACGATCGAGCCGATGCTCACCCTCGGATCGTACGACTACGACATGTGGGACGACGGCTGGACGGTCGTGACCAAGGACCGCAAGCGCACGGCCCAGTTCGAGCACACGCTGGTCGTGACGGAGACGGGGGCGGAGATCCTCACCCTCCCGTAGCCGCCGGAATCCCCGCAAGGACCCGCCTTCAGGCCCCTCTCGGCCGCGAGGCGGGTTTTTTCGTGGTCGCGCTCATTTCATGTGGGAGTCGTGATGATCCGGGGTACCGTTTTTACCGACAGGGAGTCGGGAACCTGTTGACTTAGGTAAACCTAACCATGAAACTGAGTGCAGCTTCTCGTCTCCCCCCAGGCATCGGAGGCCTCCATGAACGCGTCGGTCACCTCGGACACGGCGTTCTCCACGCTCATCCGCACGGCGTCGCACGAGCAGCACACCGAGGCGGAGACCACGACGTTCATGGGCGACATGCTCGGCGGCAAACTCGGCGTCGAGGCGTACACGCGCTACACCGAGCAGCTGTGGTTCGTGTACGAGGCACTGGAGAGCGGCGCGCGGGCGCTGGTCGACGACCCGGTCGCCGGGCCCTTCATCCAGCCGGAGCTGATGCGGCTGGCCGCGCTGGAGCGGGACCTGGCGCATCTGCGCGGTCCGCGCTGGCGCTCGGCACTCTCGGCACTGCCGGCCACCGAGGAGTACGCGGCGCGGGTGGCCGAGTGTGCGCGCAGCTGGCCGGGAGGTTATGTGGCCCACCACTACACGCGGTATCTCGGCGACCTCTCCGGCGGGCAGATCATCCGCGACCGCGCCGAGAAGACATGGGGCTTCGAACGGAAGGGCGACGGCGTCCGGTTCTATGTGTTCGAGGACATCGCCAATCCGGCCGCGTTCAAGCGGGGGTACCGCGAGCTGCTGGACCGGGTGCGGGCGGACGATCTGGAGAAGCAGCGGATCGTGAGCGAGTGCAAGCGGGCGTTCGCCCTGAACACCGCGGTGTTCCTGGCGCTGGGCGAGGAGTTCCCGCTCTCCGCCTGAGGGATCGGCGGGAGTTCCTCACCGCTCCAGGAACACCCTGCCCCCGACCTCCACCCACCCGTGCGGCTGCGGGGCCGTCAGGAGCTGGGAGCCCGCGCCCTGGGTGATGTTGAGGGCGCGGCCCAGCTGGGCGGTGAGCTGGAGGGCCGCCGCCCCGGTGGCCTCGTCCTCTTCTATGCCGTCGTCGCGGCCCGGGAAGGCGCGGGCGCGGACACGGCCGGCGGCCTCGTCCTCCCAGGCCCAGGCGTAGATCCACTCGCCGGGCGGCGGGACCGTCAGATCGTCGACCTCGGCGGCGGTGCCGTACTGCCGGAGCGTGCGGGGCGGTGCCCATTCCGGCAGGGCCTCGATCCAGCTGAACTCGCCGTCCAGCCGGGTGCCCACCAGACCGGCGGGGGTGACCAGTTCGGGCACGTCGAGGAGCCAGGCCGTGCCGACGCAGGGGTGGCCGGCGAACGGCAGGCGCAGCGTGGGGGTGTAGATGTCGATGACACCACGCTCGGGGTCGTCCACGAACACGGTCTCGCTGAAGCCGAGTTTGGCGGCGAACGCCTGGCGGTCGGCGCGGTCGGGCATCACGGAGCCCTCGCGGACGACGCCCAGTTCGTTGCCGTATCCGCCGCCGGGCCCGCAGAACACCCGCAGCACATCGAAGTCGGTCACATGCGGAATTGAAGCATCCCGCGGGCCGTGCGGTCGCCTCGGACTCCCACATGGGTAAGGCTCACCTAAGTGAGACCGGCCGGGATGAGCGAGCAGGCCGGGCCATCGGACGGGGAGACCAAATGGCCATACTGGGCAGGTCGGTTGGGCTGGAGAGAGCCGGCGGGCCGGCGCCCGGCAGGGCCGGGGGCACCGCAACCGCCGACGTGGCCGGGCGGCGGCGGGTACCCCTTCTGCTCACCGTGGGCCCCGCGGCCTGCTGGACGAACCGACCGCCGCACTGGACCTGCGCCATCAGCAGCCGGTGCTGCGGGTGCGCCGGGAGCGGGCGCGGGCCGGTGACGCTGCGGTCGTCGTCCCGACACGGTCCGGGGCCGGCTGTGGCGCACACGGACCGGGCGGCGATCCTGCGGGACGGGCGGATCGCTGCGGCCGGGCCTCCGGGCGAGGTGTTGGAGGAAGCGTTGCTGTCGGAGGTCTACCGGCAGCCCGGTGGTGCTCCCGCGGCCCCGGACCGGTGATGCCTTGATCACACCGAAACGGGGTTCTTGACCGCGGAATGGGAAACTTGACCGGCTCTTGACCGGATGATGGGGCCTGTTTTTGGCCACCGTGATCGGTCCGTGCTCGTACGGGCCCAGGGCGGCGGGCTTCACTGGAGGCACGGAATTTGGTGAGGTAAGCCTCAGATAACTTGGGGCAGCCTCACCTTATCTGTGTGTCCCCTGTGTCCTCTCTTGGAGCCGAAATGCGCCCCCTCAGACTGTCCTTCGTCACCGCCGCCACGACCGTCGCGGCCCTGACCGCCGTCACGGGCTGCACCGAGAAGAGCAGCGCGGGCGCGGACGGGGTCGTCGCGGTGACCGCGACCGACACCAAGTGCGAGCTGTCGAAGAAGGAGTTCCCGGCCGGGCACGTCGAGCTGCAGATCGAGAACAAGGGCTCGAAGGTCACCGAGGTCTACCTCCTCTTCCCGGACGACCGCGTCGTCACCGAGCGGGAGAACATCGGCCCGGGCACCAAGCAGAAGGTCACCGCCGAGGTGAAGGCGGGCGACTACCGGATCGCGTGCAAGCCGGGCATGAAGGGCGACGGCATACGCCAGGACGTCACCGCGACCGGTTCCGGCAAGGTGGCCAAGCGCGACCCGCGTCTGGACGAGGCCGTGGCCTCGTACCGCAAGTACGTACAGACGCAGGCCAATGAGACGATCCCGCTGGTGAAGGTGTTCGCCGAGGCCGTCAAGAAGGGTGACGTCGAGGCGGCGAAGAAGGCGTACGCGCCCTCCCGTATCGGCTGGGAGCGCACCGAGCCGGTCGCCGAGTCCTTCGGTGACATCGACCCGAAGGTCGATGTCCGCGAGGACGGTCTGGACGAGGGCCAGGACCCGGAGAAGGACTGGACCGGCTGGCACCGTCTGGAGCGCTCGCTGTGGAAGGACGGCAAGCTCACCGACCGTGACTCCGAGCTCGCCGACCAGCTGGTGACGGACCTGGTGGACTGGCGCAAGCGGGTCGGCAAGGCGGAGATCACCCCGACCTCCATGGCCAACGGGGCCAAGGAACTCCTCGACGAGGTCGCCACCGGCAAGGTGACCGGCGAGGAGGAGCGCTACTCGCACACCGACCTGGTCGACTTCAAGGCGAACGTCGAGGGCGCCGAGGAGTCGTACAAGCTGCTGAAGTCCGTCGCCACCGAGAACGACCCGGAGCTGACGAAGGAACTCGACAAGCAGTTCACGGCGCTGAACACGCTGCTCGACAAGTACCGCGAGGACAAGACGGGATACGACTTCGTCTCCTACGACAAGGTCAGCGAGGCCGAGCAGAACAAGCTGTCGGACGCGGTGAACGCGCTCGCGGAGCCGCTCTCGCAGCTCGCCGCGGCGGTCGTGAAGTAGGCGACGGAAGAGGGTCGGCAGTCATGACGGACACCAACGGGAACACCACCGACAGCGCGGGCGGGAAGACCACCGGCGACACCGCGGGGAGCGCCGCCGCGTCCGCCGGTGACGGCTCGCGCGCACCGTCGCGCCGTGCGCTGATCGGCTGGGGCGGGGCCGGCCTCGCGCTCGGCGCCGCCGTAGCCGGGGGCGCCGTGGCCGTGGCCCGGCCCGGCGAGGACACCGGGCGGACGGTGACCGCGGCCGGCGGTCCCATCGCCTTCCACGGCGAGCACCAGGCCGGTATCGCGACGCCGGTGCAGGACCGGCTGCACTTCGCCGCGTTCGACGTGGAGACGGACGACCGCGAGGCGTTCGTGGCGATGTTGAAGGACTGGACGGAGGCCGCGCGCCGGATGACCGCGGGAAAGGCGGTCGGTGACGGCGCGTACGGCGGTCTCGCGGAGGCGCCGCCGGACGACACCGGGGAGGCGCTGGGGCTGAAGCCGTCCCGGCTGACGCTCACCATCGGCTTCGGGCCCTCCCTGTTCGAACGGTTCGGGCTGGCGAAGCAGCGGCCCGAGGCCCTGGTGGACCTTCCGCAGTTCGCCGGCGACAACCTGGACCGGGCCCGCAGCGGCGGCGACCTGTGCGTGCAGGCGTGCGCGGACGATCCGCAGGTCGCGGTGCACGCCATCCGCAACCTCGCCCGCCTCGGCTTCGGCAAGGTGTCGGTGCGCTGGTCGCAGCTCGGCTTCGGCAAGACCTCGTCGACCACGCCGGAGGCGCAGACCCCGCGCAACCTCATGGGGTTCAAGGACGGCACCCGCAACATTGCGGGCACGGAGACCGCCCGGCTGAAGAAGCACGTGTGGGTCGACGAGAAGGACGGGCCCGCCTGGATGGCCGGCGGCTCGTACCTGGTGGCCCGGCGCATCCGTATGCACATCGAGCCCTGGGACCGGACCTCGCTGCAGGAGCAGGAGGACATCTTCGGCCGCGACAAGGGCGAGGGCGCGCCCGTCGGCAAGGCGAAGGAGCGGGACAAGCCGTTCCTGAAGGCGATGAAGCCCGACGCGCACGTACGGCTCGCGCACCCGGACTCCAACGACGGGGCGACGATCCTGCGCCGCGGCTACTCCTTCACCGACGGCACCGACGGCCTCGGCCGGCTGGACGCGGGGCTGTTCTTCCTGGCGTACCAGCGGGACGTGCGCAAGGGGTTCATCCCGATCCAGCGCAACCTGGCCACGGACGCGCTCAACGAGTACATCCAGCACGTGGGTTCGGCGATCTTCGCCGTCCCGCCGGGCGTCCGGGACGCGGACGACTGGTGGGGACGGGCGCTGTTCTCCGCGACGACGGAGGGCTGACGCCGTGTTCGCGAACTATCTGATCGGGCTGCGCGAAGGCCTGGAGGCCAGTCTCGTCGTCTGCATCCTCATCGCGTACCTGGTGAAGACGGAACGCCGGGACGCCCTGAAGCCCATCTGGATCGGTGTCGGTGCCGCCGTGGCACTCGCCCTGTGCTTCGGCAGCGTCCTCGAGTTCGGCTCGCAGGAGATGACGTTCGAGGCGCAGGAGGCGCTCGGCGGCTCGCTGTCCATCATCGCGGTGGGCCTCGTGACGTGGATGGTCTTCTGGATGCGCCGCACGGCCCGGCACCTGCGGTCCGAGCTGCACGGAAAGCTCGACACGGCCCTCCAGTTGGGCACGGGCGCCCTGGTGGCGACCGCGTTCCTGGCGGTGGGCCGGGAGGGCCTGGAGACCTCGCTGTTCGTGTGGACGTCCGTCCGGGCGTCCAGCGACGGCACCCAGGGCCCGCTGATCGGTGTGCTGCTGGGCCTCGCCACGGCGGTCGTCCTCGGCTGGCTGTTCTACCGGGGTGCCCTGCGCATCAACCTGTCCAGGTTCTTCACGTGGACCGGCGGCATGCTGGTCGTGGTCGCGGCCGGCGTCCTCGCGTACGGCTTCCACGACCTCCAGGAGGCGGACTTCCTGCCCGGCCTGACGGACAAGGCGTTCGACATCACGGGGACGATCCCGCCGGACAGCTGGTACGGCACCCTGCTGAAGGGCGTGTTCAACTTCCAGCCCGACCCGACGGTCCTCCAAGTCACGGTCTGGCTCCTGTATCTGGTCCCGACGCTCGCGCTGTTCCTCGCCCCGGTAGGGTTCGCCTCCGGGAAGGGGAAGGTGAAGGTTCCTGATGAGCAGGGTTCGCGGGGTTCCGAGCACACGAAGGCTTCGTGAGGTTCGTCCGGTTCGTACGCGTGAGGGGCGGCGCGGGCTTCGGTCGTACGGCCGCGGAGCGCTGCTGACGACAGCGGTGGCCGTGCTGTCGCTGACGGCGAGCGGGTGCGTGGTGGTCCGTGGCGACCTGGAGATAGTCGCCACGGCGACCCAGGGCGAGGCGGCCCGCGCGCTGGAGGAGTTCACCACCGCGTACAACGAGGCCGACAAGGAGTACGACCAGTCCCGGGACGCCTCGCGGGTGACCGGTGCCCTCGCCGACATCGACGGCGGCAAGCTCCGCTCGGGCGCGAAGATCAACCCGAGCGGCAACCCCGACCATGTGCCGCTGAAGCTGAGCGACGTGAAGTACACGATCCCCGAGAAGGCGGCCTGGCCCCGCTGGTTCGTGGTCGACGCCGCCGCCAACAAGGGCCGGAACACCGACCGTTGGCTGTTCGTCTTCACCCGCGACGGGCTGGACGACCTGTGGGAGGTGTCCTTCCTCACGATCATGCCCGCCGAGGACGTGCCGCAGTTCAAGAAGGACGAGGACGGCTACGCGCAGGTCGTCTCCGCCGACGACCCCCAGCTGTCCGTGGCCCCGGCGGAGCTGCCCGACAAGTACGTGACGTATCTGAAGGAGGACAGCGCCCTCTTCGCCGACGGCCCGTACACCTCGGACGAGCGCTCCAAGCGCCAGAAGAACGCCGAACGGCCGGGCATCGTACGGCAGTACGTCGACGAGGCGCTGACGAACGGCGACTACGCGCCGGTGGGGTTGCGCACCACGGACGGTGGGGCGATGGTCTTCTTCACGACCCGCCACTACGAGAAGCAGACGGCGGCGCGGGGTGTGGACATCCCCGTCAACGACGCGGCCGTCAGGGCGCTGATGACGGGCGAGCCGAAGCAGTCGCTGACGCTGGAGTTCGTCTCCAACCAGGCGGTCCTGGACCCGGCGCGGACGGCCTCGGACGAACAGGTGAGGTTCCTCGGCCAGGTGGGCGGGCTCACGTCCGCCAAGGGCGAGTGACGCTCCCGGTGTTCAGCCGCGGTGGGGCCAGGCCGTGTGGTCCGGTTCCCCGCCCACGTGACGGGCGCATTCGTCGGTGAGGATCTCCAGCAGGCTCAGCGGGTCCGGCAGCGGATGCTCCGGACCGCGGACCCAGTGGACGGTGACGTCACCGGGGAGCCGGGCGGGCGGTACGAGGACGTAGGAGCCCCGGCAGTGCCAGCGCAGACCCGGATGCTCGTCCATGGTCTCCGGGTGGCAGTCCAGCTCACAGGGCCACCACTCGTCCTCGTCCTCGGGGGTGCCCCGGGTGAGGGTGAAGAAAAGGAGCCGTCCGCCGTCCGACTCGGACTCCGACTCGGCGACGGGCCCCACCTCGATGCCGGAGGCGAGCAGCCGCTCCAGGGCCTGCCGTCCGGCGTCGAGCGGCACGTCCAGCACGTCGTGGACCATTCCGGTCGCGGTGATGAAGTTGGCCTCCGGCTGGTGCCGGGCCCACCGCTCCACCTGGGCGCGATCGGTGGTGGACTGGGTCTGCCAGGCGAAGGACACCGGGTGGCGGGCGGGGGTCGGACAGCCGACGCGGTCGCAGGAACACCGGTAGCCCGAGGGGTACGCGGCGGGCGCGAGCGGGAGTCCGGCGGCGGCTGCCGCGAGGAGCAGCGCCTCACGGCCGGCGGCGTCGGGGGTCTCGTCGAGCGGGCGGCCTGCGCGTCGGCCCCGCAGCCACTCGGAGATCCTGCCCTGCCGACCGGTCCGGCCGCCGAACGTCGCCCTCATCTATCCCCTCGCCTCGCTGTGGTGCGGACAGCATGCCTCATCGTCCCACCATCCTGCGCCGTGGTGGGCCAGAGCCCACATCCGGGGTAGGTGGGGCCAAGCCGGAGCGCGGACAGGGATGGCGCGCTATTACACACTTTGACGTGATTTACAGCCCGCCGCGAGGCGCAGCCCGGTCGGTTTGGTCACACCGAGGCGGAGAGTTGACGAGGTCAGCGGGGGACCAGGCCATACAGGGCGTATTCGACCAGGGCGTCCGTGTACTCGTACGAGATGGGGCCCGTGTACTGGAGCCAGCGCTGGGCGAGCGGTGAGACGAAGAGTTCCAGGGCGATGCGCGGGTCGATGCCGGGGCGCACGGCGCCCTGTTCCTGGGCCGCGCGCAGGCGCTTCACATACAGCTGGAGCTGCGGTTCGAGAAGCTTGGCGACGAACTCGGTGCCGAGCTGCCGGTTGACGACACCCTCGGCGGCCAGCGCGCGCGAGGGGGCCTCGAACCTGGGGTCGAGCAGTTCGTCCACGGTGGCGCGCAGGACGGCCTTGAGGTCGGCCTCGAGGTCACCGGTGTCGGGGATCTCGTACTGCGCCCGCTCCCCGAGGGCCTCGGGCCCGGCCGCGGCCTCTGCCGCCTGGGCGCTCAGATCGAGGAACGCCTCCAGCAGGACGTCCGCCCTGGACGACCACCAGCGGTAGATCGTCTGCTTGCCGACGCCGGCGCGGGCGGCGATGCCCTCGATGGTCGTCTTCTGGTAGCCGACCTCGCCGACGAGGGCGAGGGCGGCGTCGTAGATGGCGCGGCGGGATTTCTCGCTGCGGCGAGTGGAGTCAGGGGCGCTCTTATTGGCCATGTGCCGAATTTACCAGGTTGACAAGACGGCGCGTCTCGCCTGACAGTGGAGCGGTCGGATGACGAGACGGACCGTACCGTCGCGTAAACGCAATGAGAGGAGACCACCATGACCCGTGGCGGAGCCGGAAACATGCTGGGAGTGGGCGGCGCCCGCCGGAACCTGGGCCGCAAGGCCCTGAGGGGCGGCGAGCGGGGCGGCCGGGTCGGTGGCGGCGTCGACCCGCAGGCCGAGAAGCGGGAGCTCCTGCGAAAGCTCCGGGAGAAACACGCGGAAGAAGGCGCCGACGGAGCGGGAGCGACCGGCGAGACGTCGTGAACACGAGACGCCGCGAACACGAGACGTCGTGGACACGAGACGTCGTGGACACGAGGCGCCATGAAAGCGAGGCGCCATGAACAGGAGGCGTCGCGAACTGGAGCAGGTCCGCCCCGCCGGGACCCTCGGGCCGCAGCAGGGCGGACATCCCCGAATCCCGGGCGGATGACCGATCGGGGCCGGGGTGATGGCTGATCGAGGTCAGCCGGACGGCCGGTCCGACAGCTCCAGTACGCCCACCGTCTGGCCTCCACTGGTCTCCCCGGTGAGGCGGAAACCGAGGCGCAGGTAGAAGGCTTCGGGACCGTCGGGTCCCGGGTGCCAGGTGACATAGAGGCGGGTGCCACCCCGGCGGCGGATCTCGGCGGCGACGGCCTCCACGGCGAAACGGCCGTAGCCGCGGCCCTGTTCACCGGCGTCGATGTTGAGACGCCACAGGCCGGAGCGGATGTCCGTGCCGCTGCCGTCGCCCTTCCAGTCGATGTCGAGGAAGGCCATGAGGAAGCCGACGGCCCGCTCGCCGTCCCGGATGAGGCGGGGCCAGGCGACGCCGGGACGGACGTACGCCTCCGCGAGGGACTTCTCGACCGGCTCCACCAGGTGCTCCTGGTCGGGGCGGACACGAATGCCCAGCGCGGTATCGAGGTTGGCGGGGGTCAGCTCTTCCAGGCACAGCGTTGTCGTCGACATGATCCACGACTTAGCCCGAGGCGACAGGGTCACCGCAACCGATTTCCGCGGTCGCAACTCACCTTCCGACAGGATGAGTTCACCTTATGCACACGAACCGGCCTCAGTATCATCATGAGATGACGGAACCGACGCAATCCGGCCAGTCAGCGGGCCCGCCGGCCCAGCCCCCGGCTTCCCCACCCCCGGCTTCCCAGCCACCGACTCCGCCCACTCCGCCGACGCCCCCGGCCCCGGCCCCCGGGCAGGGTTGGCCGGCCCCTCCCCCGCCGACGGCCCCGTACCCCTACGCGAGCGCGCCGGCCGGACCGCCGGGAGGTCCGGGCGGGGTGTCCGACCGGCTGTCCGGTGCGCTGTTGGCCGTCGGCGCGGCCCTCACCGTCGGCGGTTCGTTCACCACGCTGACCTCGGCGGTGAACTACCAGGACAGCGAGCGGGAAGAAGTGGCCCTCGAGAGCGTGTCGAAGGCGTGGTCCCACCGGAACGAGTTCGCTGCGGGCCTGGTGGACGACGAGGTGACCGAGACCATGCAGTTCGACGGCATCCCGCTGCTCGTCGGCATCGTCGTCGCCCTGGTCGCGGCCGTGTTCCTGCTGATGGGCCCCGGTCGGCGGTCTTCGCTGCGCCAGGGGCTCGGTGTCGCGGGCGGGGCGGTGCTGTTCGGCACGACCCTGACAGTGGTGATGGAGTCGGTCAGTGTGCTGCAGTGGGAGTCGGACACCCAGGTCATGAGCTTCGGCCTCGGCTTCTATCTGCTGGTGTTCGCCGCTCTCCTGGGCCTCGCCGCGACCGTGCTCACCCTCCTCGGCACCCAGCGCTCCGCCTCCGCGGAGACCGCCCTGCCCCGGTCCTCCCACCCCTGGCCGGCACCGCCCGCCGCCCAGCCGCACCTGCCGGGCCGGCCCCCGTCGTCGTACTAAGGGCTGTCCCGTCATCCGCGGTGGGTCAGCGCACGGCGTCGGATGCTGGGGGCACCTCCCACGCCGTTCAGGCAGTGGGGAGCATCGCAAGGCGGAGGGGCGTCCGCATACGGGATGTATGCGGGAGTTCCGACAACGCGGCGAGGTGGCGTGGCCGGCGTCGTGCGCCCGCCGGGGATGACGGGACAGCCCTTGGAGCTCCGAACAAAAGGGGAGTCCGATCAGCTTGCGGCGTATGGTGCGTGCGATCGCAAGGCGCCGGAAGCTCCTCGTAGCGGAGCTACTAGGGGCTTTCGGCAACGCGGCGAGCGTGCGTGCCAGACGCCGCGAGCCGGGCTCCCCTTTTGTTCGGAGCTCTTAGCGGCTGCCGTCCGGAGCTGAGGGCTCAGTGCCGGTCGTCGTTCCCGGCCGGCGGGGGCCAGGCGTCACCCCAGTCGGCGTCGCGGGCCGCCTTGTAGAGGGGGCCGTGGCGTTTGGTGACCGTCGTCCGGCCGAGGGTGGGAACGGGGCCGGCGCCGGGCTCGCCCGGGGTGTCGGTGGGGGTCGCGGTCCCGGTTCCACAGAGGTCGAGGAGGACCTGGCCCTTGCGGATCTGGGGCTTGCGTACGACGCGGGAGGCGGCCGGGGCGGGGGCGAAGCGGGTCGCGGCGACGTAGCTGAACTTCTCGTCCTCGTACGCCAGGGAGCCGCCCTTGACCTGGCGGTGCAGGGAGGAACGGCTGACGCGGGCGGAGAAGTGGCACCAGTCCTCGCCGGGGACGATCGGGCAGGCGGCGCTGTGCGGGCAGGGGGCGGCGATGTGGAACCCCGCCGCGACGAGACGGTCGCGGGCCTCGATGACCCGTGCGTAGCCGCCGGGGGTGCCGGGTTCGATGACCACGACGGCCTGCGCGGCGGTCGCGGCGGCGTCGACGACGGCGGCGCGGTCGTCGTCGGTGAGCTCGCCGAGGACGTAGGAGATCGTGACGAGATCAGTGCTCTCGATAGTGAGCGACGATCCGATACGAGAGCGCTGCCATGCGGCGGCCTTCAGGTCCGGGTTGGCGGCGGCGATCTCCCGGCCGAGCGCCAGCGCCGGTTCCGCCCAGTCGAGCACCGTCACCGGGCGTCCGCCCGCCCAGGTCGCGTTCACGGCCCAGGTCGCCGCGCCCGTCCCCCCGCCGATGTCCACGTGGCTGCCGGGCTCCCAGCCGGCCACCGTCCCCGCGAACGCCTCCAGCGCCGCGCAGACCGCCTCGAACGTGGCCGGCATCCGGTACGCCGCGTACGCCACCACGTCCGACCGGTCCCGCAGCACCGGCGCATCGGTGGGCGTCCGCCCCCGGTAGTTCACGATGAGCCGCTCCACCGCCTGCGTGGCCGCCTTCGGCGGAAGCCCGTCGAGAAGGCCGGCGAGGGCGGTCCGGAGGGTGTCGGACGGGGAGAGAGGGGCGTTCACGAAGGGATTCTAAGAGAACCGGGCCGTCCGTCCGCGTCGGAGCCGTCCCCGTCGGCGTCGATCCCCGCGGCCGGACCTCACCCGACCTCGCTCACATCCCCCGCACGGCCCGGGCCACCCGGGTCCCCGCCGCCGCGCGGGCCGCGTTCAACGGGGCCCCTCGGCGCGGGTGGACCGCGTTGGTCAGCAGGATCAGGAAGGTGTCCGTGGCCTGGTCGAGGACGAGGGACGTGCCGGTGAAGCCGGTGTGGCCGGCCGCGCCCCGGCCCGCCAGCCCGCCCATGAACCAGGGCTGGTCCAGGGCGAAGCCCAGGCCGGGCGGGGTGAGGAGGAGTTCGACGAAGTCGGGGCCGAGGATGCGGGCGGGGCCGTAGGAGCCGCCCGCCAGCAGGGTGCGGCAGAACACCGCCAGGTCCCGGGCCGTCGAGAAGAGCCCCGCATGGCCGGCGACCCCGCCGAGCGCCCAGGCGTTCTCGTCGTGGACCTCGCCCCGCAGCATGCCCCGCTCGGCCTTGCCCCAGGGCCGGCGCTGGTCCTCCGTCGCCGCCGCGCCGGGGCAGGGCCCGAAGGCCGTGGCCGTCATGCCCAGGGGACGGGTGATGCCGGCGTGGATCAGGTCGTCCAGGCCCCGGCCCGTGAGGCGTTCGAGGACGTGCTGGAGGAGCAGGAGGTTGAGGTCGGAGTAGACGTGGACCGTGCCCGGCGCCGTCGTCGGTTCCTCGCGCCGCAGCATCGCCAGCCGTGCCTCGGGGGACCCGCAGCCGTACAGCGGGAGTTCGGGCCGCAGACCGGACGTGTGGGTGAGGAGGTGGCGGACGGTGAGGCCGTGTGCGGCGGCGCCGGAGAAGTCTGGGAGGTACGCCGCGACCTTCGCGTCGATGCCGAGGGTGCCGCGCTCCAGCTGCTGGACCGCCGCCACGGCGGTGAACAGCTTGGTGAGGGATGCCAGGTCGAAGGGGGTGCGGGGGGTCGCCGGGACACGGGCCCCGGGCGGCAGTTCCACCCCGCTGTCGGTGCGTTCGTCGTAGGCCTGGTAGCGGACCGCCCAGCCGGCCGCCTCCTCGACGGCGATGACGGGACCGCGGCCGGCGAGGACGACGGCGGCGGGCGCCCGGGGCCGGTCGCCTTCCGTGAGCGCGCGCACCTCTCGTACGAGATGGCGCAGCTCCTCGGGGTCGAGTCCGGCCCGTTCCGGGGTGTCCGTGCGCAGTCTCGGCGCGCTCAGCTCTCCTCCCCCTTCCTCTCCGCTCCGTTCGGGACAGGGATACCCCCGTCCACTTCCTTCGTACGCTTGTTCCAAGGACGGCACAGTGCCACGAAGCAGGTCGCGGCCAACAGTGTCGCGGTGAGTTGGACGACGGCCATGGGGACGGCGGTTTCCTCGCCCGCGACGCCGACCAGGGGGGACGCTACCGCGCCGATCAGGAAGGACGAGGTACCCAGCAGCGCCGACGCCGAACCCGCCGCGTGCCGTACCCGCATCAGGGCGAGGGCCTGGGTGTTGGGGAGGGTGACGCCCATCGCGGACATCAGCACGAAGAGGGCCGCGGCGACCGGGGCCAGACCGACCTTCCCGAAGGCGCCCAGCGACATCAGCAGCAGGGCGGTCGCGGCGAGCGTGATGACGGTGAGGCCGGCCGCGAACACCTTGTCGAGGTTGACGCGGCCGACGAGGACCTTGCCGTTGATCTGGCCGACGATGACGAGGCCGACGGAGTTGACGCCGAAGAGGAGGCTGAAGGTCTGCGGGGAGGCGCCGTAGATCTCCTGGATCACGAACGGGGAGGCACTGATGTAGGCGAAGAGCGCGGCGAAGGTGAAGCCGCCGGCGAGGACGTAGCCCATGAAGACGCGGTCGGTGAGCAGGCCGCGCATGGCGTGCAGCGTCTCGCCGATGCCGCCGCCGTGGCGTTCGGCGGGGGCGAGCGTCTCGGGGAGTTTCGCCCAGACGACCGCGAGCAGGGCGGCGCCGATGACGGTGAGGACGACGAAGACGCCCCGCCAGTCGGTGACGCGGAGGATCTGGCCGCCGACGAGGGGCGCGACGATCGGCGCCACCCCGGAGACCAGCATCAGGGTGGAGAAGAAGCGGGCCATGGCGTCGCCGTCGTACAGGTCGCGTACGACCGCCCGGGCGATCACGATCCCGGCCGAGCCCGCGAGCCCCTGCAGCAGCCGGAAGGCGATGAGGGTCTCGACGGTCGGGGCGAGGGCGCACAGCGCGGTGGCCAGGATGTAGACGGCGAGGCCGAGCAGGAGGGGGCGCCTGCGGCCCCAGCGGTCGCTCATCGGACCGATCAGCAGCTGGCCGAGGGCCATTCCGGCGAGGCAGGCGGTGAGGGTGAGCTGGACCGTGGTGGCGGGGGCGTGGAGGGAGTTGGTGACCTCCGGCAGGGCCGGGAGGTACATGTCCATCGCCAGGGGCGGGGTGGCGGTGAGCCCACCGAGGGTGATTGTGACGAGGAGACCGGTGCGGCGCAGGGCGGCGGGAGCGGCCTTCGCCGGCCTGGGGTCCTGCGTCGGCCGTCGGTCCGCGGGGTTCGATGGCTCGGAGTGCGACGGTGACCGGCGGCCGGCCGGCTTCGAGGGCGCGGGGTCCGACGGTGGCCGCTCGTCGGCCGGCTGCGCCGGTGCAGGGATCGGCCGTGTCCGCTCCGGCCGGTCCGTGGGCTCGGCGCCCGGCCGCGGGAGCCCGGGGCCGGATACCGGCGCCTCGGGCCGCCCCTCCGTCGGTCCGATCGCCGCCGCCGAGCCCGGCTCCGGGTGCCCGGCCGACGCCACCGTGTTCGACTCGGCCGCCGCCGAGCCCGGTATGTGCCCCTCCGGCATGTGCCCCTCCCTGTCTGTTCGGTCCGCACCTATGCTCTCAGCTCGTACGACGTGGGCGGGGTCACCACCGCGCCCCGGGGCCGAGGACAGGGGTGGCGATGGCGCGGGACGGACGGGTGCGGTGGGGGATTCTGGCGACCGGAGGGATCGCCGCGAGCTTCACGGCCGATCTCGTCGACCTGCCGGACGCCGAGGTCGTGGCGGTGGCGTCGCGCAGCGAGGAGTCGGCGAAGGCGTTCGCCGAACGGTTCGGGATACCGAGGGCGTACGGGCAGTGGCGCGCGCTCGCCGAGGACGAGGGCGTCGATGTGGTGTACGTCGCCACGCCGCACTCGGCGCACCGGATCGCCGCCGGGATGTGTCTGGAGGCGGGCCGGGGCGTGCTGTGCGAGAAGCCGTTCACGCTGAACGTGCGGGAGGCCGAGGAACTGGTCGCGCTGGCGCGGGGACGCGGGCGGTTCCTGATGGAGGCCATGTGGATGTACTGCAATCCGCTGGTCCGGCGGCTCGCGGAGCTGGTGCGGGACGGCGCGATCGGTGACGTCCGGACCGTGCAGGCGGACTTCGGACTGGCGGGGCCCTTCCCGCCGTCGCACCGGCTGCGGGACCCGGCGCAGGGCGGGGGCGCGCTGCTGGACCTCGGGGTGTACCCGATCTCGTTCGCGCAGCTGCTGCTCGGGGAGCCGTCGGACGTCACGGGGAGAGCGATGCTCTCCGACGAGGGCGTCGATCTCCAGACCGGAGCACTGCTCACCTGGGAGAGCGGTGCCATCGCTTCGGTGCACTGCTCCATCGTCGGCGGTACGGCCACCTCGGCGTCGGTCACCGGCTCCCGGGGCCGCATCGACATCCCGAACGGCTTCTTCTACCCGGACCGCTTCGTGCTGCACCGCGACGGCCGTGAGCCCCAGGCCTACGCCGCGGACCCCGCCGACGGCCCCCGCAACAGCTTCCGGCACGAGGCCACCGAGGTGATGCGGGCCCTGCGCGCCGGCGAGACCGAGTCCCCGCTGGTCCCGCTCGACGGCACCCTCGCGGTGATGCGGACGCTCGACGCGATCCGGGACCGCGTCGGCGTCCGCTATCCCGGCGAGGACGGCCGGCGGGACGGCGATCTCGTGGCTACACCGGTGTGAGCCCGGGGTTGCCCGCCTCCAGTGCGAACGACGCGACCGTGGTGAGGCCCGCGTCCGGAGTCGTCACGTACGGCAGGGCGTGGAAGTCGGCGCGGGCCTGCGTCCTGCCGAGGGAGACCGTCAGATAGCCGCGGCGGCCGTTGTAGAACCGCATGTGCGGGTTGGCGGTCATGTAGGTGTCCCAGTTGGCGGGCTTGTCGGAGCCGTTGCCGCCGCTGCTGACGGAGGTGGCGACGAGTTCCGCCCCGACGGTGGGCGAGGAGCGGTCGTCGAAGTCGCGCTTGATGTCGAAGGCGTAGCCCACGTGGACGTCGCCGGTGAGGACCATCAGGTTCTCGATGCCGGCGGCGTCCGCGCCGGCGAGGATGCGTTCGCGGGAGGCCCGGTAGCCGTCCCAGGAGTCCATGGACACCTTGTAGTTCTCGCCGACGGCGTTGCGGCGCTGGGAGAAGGTGACCTGCTGGGGGACGACGTTCCAGATCGCGTCGGACTCGGCCCAGCCGTCCAGCAGCCACTGCTCCTGCTCGTCGCCCGTTACCGAACGCGCCGGGTCGGCGGACTCCGGACCGGGGATCTGCCAGCCGTCGCCCTGGGCCTGGTTGTCGCGGTACTGACGGGTGTCGAGGATGTCGAACTGGGCGAGGCGGCCCCAGGTGAAGCGGCGGTAGAGCTGCATGTCGGGGCCGTCGGGCCGCTGTCCGCGGCGCAGCGGCTGGTTCTCCCAGTAGGCGCGGTAGGCGGCGGCGCGGCGCAGCAGGAACTCCTCGGGCGGGCTGTCGTGTTCGTCGTTGTCGCCCGCGTAGTTGTTCTCGGTCTCGTGGTCGTCCCAGGTGACGACGAAGGGGTGCGCGCGGTGCGCGGCCCGAAGGTCCGGGTCGGTCTTGTAGAGGGCGTACCGCAGCCGGTAGTCCTCCAGGGTGACGGTCTCGTGGTTGAAGTGGGCGGGCAGGACGCGGTCGGTGTAGTTGCGGGCGCCGCCCACGGCGTTCACGGCGTACTCGTAGAGGTAGTCCCCGAGGTGGAAGACGACATCGATGTCCTCGTTCGCGAGGTGCCGATAGGCGGTGTAGTACCCCTGGTCGTACCGCTGGCAGGAGACGGCCGCGAAGGAGAGCCCCGAGGCGCCGGACAGATGGCCGCGTCCGGGGGCGGTGCGGGTACGGCCGGTGTCGCTGATCCAGGAGCCGACGCGGAAGCGGTAGTAGTACTCACGGCCCGGGTCGAGATAACGGACCTCGACGTGGACGGTGTGGTGGAACTCGGGGTGGGCGATGGCGGAGCCGCGTCTGACGACGCGTCGGAAATCCTCGTCGCGGGCGATCTCCCAGCGGACGATGACGCGTTCGGCGGGCAGACCACCGTCCGGCTCGTACGGCTTGGGTGCGAGCCGGGTCCACAGGAGCACGGAGGTGGGCAACGGGTCGCCGGAGGCCACGCCGAGGGTGAAGGGGTCCTCGGTGATGTGGCGCGGGTCCAGTTCGGCGGCGGCCGCGGCGCCCGCAGCCGGGAGGTTGGTGGCGAGGGCGAGCGCGGCGGCGGCGCCGGTGAGGGTGAGGAAGCGGCGGCGGTCGAAGTGGCGTGCGGCAGCGCGCAGTTCGGGCGAGTGGGACGAATGCGTCTGGGTCGCCCTGTGGGCAGCGTGCGTCATCTGGCCTTCCCCTGAAGGTAGTTGTCCGTGAGCATTGGAGTGGCCAGGTTCGACGATCTTCTGTCCCGTGCACAACAGCCAGGTGGCGGACGGATGAGTTCCCTATGGCCCGCCTCCTCCTGCCCGGTCCGCCGCGTGCCCTCCCCTACGTTGCGAGCCCAGGAGGACCCAGGGAACGAAGATCGCGATCGTGACGGGTGCAGGCTCCGGTATCGGGCGTGCCGAGGCTCTGGAGCTGCCGGGCGCCGGGTGGTCGGTGGCGCCGGCGGGGCGCTGGGAGGAGAAGCTCGTCGAGACGGCGGGCGGGGCGCCTCAGGAGCTGTGCGTCCGTACGGACGTCTCACGGCCCGAGGAGGTGGCGGCGCTCTTCGCCGCGGTGCGGGAGCGGTGCGGGCGGCTGGATCTGCTGTTCAACAACGCGGGGACGTTCGGGCCGGGCGGGGTGCCGGTGGAGGAGCCGGACTACGCGGCCTGCGGCATGTGGTGGACACCAACCTCAGCGGGGCGCTCCTGTGCGCACAGGCGGCGTACCGGCTGATGAAGGAGATGAAGGAGCAACCCTCCCCCAGGCTCTCCACTGCGTTCGAGCAGGGAGGTGCCCCCACGGCGGCCGGGTCATCAACAGCGGCTCCATCTCGGCGCACACGCCCGCCCGCACTCCGCCGCCTGCACGGCGACCAAGCACGCGTTGACGGGCCTGACCAAGTCGCTGTCGCTCGACGGCCGGCCGTGGGGCATCGCGGTCGGGCAGACCGACATCGGCAACGCGGCGACGGAGATGACCGAGCGGATGCGGCAGGGTGTTCCCCAGGCGAACGGGCACCTCATGTCCGAGCCCGGGACGGATGTCGCCGATGCGGCCCGGACCGTGCGGCACAGGGCGGAGTCGCCGCTGGAGACGATTGTGCAGTTCGCGACGGTGATGGCGACGACGATGCCGTACGTGGGGCGCGGCTGAGCCGTACGCGGGGCGCGGCCGAGTCCTGCCGGGCCGTTCATCCAGAGCTCAACCTGCACAAACGGAAGATGTCACTCCGGGCCATTCGAGCACGTGGGAGTCATATGCTCATCACTCCTCCACCGGAGCTTCACATCTTGGCTTCACAGTTGGAGGAGACGGCTTCCGTCACCACACCGAGGGGGGAGGGGGCAGCCGGCCCGCGCTCCGGAAGGGGGCGGACCTCGCGTGGGACCGCGAGGTGCGCACCGGGACACGGGACGGCTGCCCCGCCATACCGCCAGGCACCGCCGGTACGGCGTGAACAGCCAGGTCGTCACCCGGTGGCGTTCGGTCGGTCAAGCGCGGTCATGGAGCGTGATCCGGTAGCCGTCGGGGTCGGCGAAGGAGAAGGTCCGGCCGAAGGGACCGTCGATCGGCGCGGAGACGATGGTGTGACCGTCGGCGACGAGCGCGTCATGGACGGCCTGGACGTCGGTGGCGTGGAGCCAGATCGCGACACCGATGCCGGGCTGTGCGACGGACGCGAGGTCGGTGCCGGGAACGACGTCGCGCAGCGCGAACGCGATCGGCTTCGTCTCGAAGACGACGGCGTGCGGAGGTCCGGCCGGCGAGCGCACAAGACCCAGGTACTGCTCGTAGAACACCTGTGAAGCGTCGAGGTCGCGCACTTGGAGCGAGAGGAAGTCGGGGCCGGTGGCGGGCATGGTGACGCTCCTTCTTTGCGTGTCAGTTTTCTGACACGCAGCAACCTATGTCAGAATGCTGACATGGGTCAAGAAGGTGTCGGCGTCGACCTGGAGACGTCACTGGGCTACCTGCTCAAAGAAGCGTCGAGCGCCCTCCGCGCGGCCATGGAGGAGGTGCTGCGGCCGCTCGGGATGAGCGTGACGCACTACGCCTGCCTCGAACTGCTCGCGCAGCGGCCGGGCTTGTCGAACTCCGAGCTCGCACGGGGCGCGTTCGTGACGCGGCAGACGATGAACGTGCTGCTCCAGGCCCTGGAGAGAGACGGCTACGTGACCAGGCCCGCGGAGGCGCCCGTCGGGAAGGCGCTGCCCACACGGCTCACGCCGCGCGGCCGACGAAGCCTTGAGAAGGCGAGCGCGGCCGTCCGGTCCGTCGAGGCCAGAATGCTGGCCGGCCTGACCGGGACCGAGCAGTCGGAGGCATTCCGGATCCTGCAGAGCATGATCCGTTCCCTGCGCGGTGACGACGAGGGCGCCTGAGGACTGTCCCGTGGTCCCCGGCGGGCGCACGACGCCGGCTACGGCACCTCGCCGCGTTGCCGGAACGCCCGCATGCATCCACCCTGCTCCACCACGCCGACCTGCGGGAACCGGCCTTCCCGGACCTGGGGAAGGAGCAGTCCGCGGCGGTCGAGCCGCGCATGTCCGAGATGGCCGAACGCCACTGGGCCGACCCCGCCCTCCGTCACATGGCCGAGACCGCCGCCGCGACCTCTGCCGCGCTCACCGCCGCGACGATGGCGGTATGCGGGCGCCCCTCCGCCTTGCGATGCTCCCCCACTGCCTGAACGGCGTGGGAGGTGCCCCCGGCATCCGACGCCGTGCGCTGATCCACCGCGGATCACAGGACAGCCCTCAGTCCGATCCGCGGCGGAGCCGCCATGGCTTCCCGTCGAGACGCACGAGCGCGCCGATCTCCACGAGTTGGTCCGGCAGCGCCAGGTCGGAGACGCCCATGACCGTGCCGGCGGGCCGTGCTCCCCGAAGTACCGGGCGGCAACGCAGGAATTCGCCGGCCCCGGACACCTTCTTGCGGAACGGGATGAGCGGGCCGCTCACCGCCCCAGGACCCGGTCGACCTCCGCCAGCTGGTCAGCGGTGAGCGGCCCCTTCGCGAGGGCGCCCGCGTTCTCCTCTGCCTGGGCGACCGAGCGGAAGCCGGGGATGGGCACGGTCCGCGGGCTGCGGCCCCAGATCCAGGCGAGGGCGCCCTGCGCGAGCGTACGGCCGTCGCTGGTGAGGATCTCCCGCAGCGCCTCGACCCGGCCCAGCCACTCGGGGTCGGCGCCGGTGTCCGCGGTGAAGCCCGGCAGCCAGGCGGGCGGGTTGCTGCGGATGTCACCGGCCGCGAGGGCGCGACCCGTGGCGTGCTTGCCGGTGAGCAGGCCCATGGCGAGGGGGCTGCGGTTGATGCTCGCCAGGTTCGACGCCTCGCAGAGGGCGAGGAGTTCGGGCGCGTCCTGGAGGATGTTCAGCCGGTGCTGGACGGCCGCGCAGTGCGCTCCCTTCGCGAAGACGGCGGCCCGGTCCGGGTCGTCGGTGCTCCACGCGTACGCCCGGATCAACCCCTCGCGGACGAACTCCTCGCAGGTGTCGCGGAGTTCGGCCGCCCGCTCGGGGTCGGCGTCGGAGATGTGGAGCTGGTAGAGGTCGATGTGGTCCGTGCCGAGACGGTCGAGGGAGGCGGTGAGGGCGCGACGGGCGTGGGCCGGGGTGTCGTCCTGGCCGGCGGCGGTGCGGGTGCGCTCGTCGAAGACGTTGCCCCACTTGGTGGCCACGACGACGTCCGCGCGGCGCCTGCCGAGGGCACGGCCGAGCACGCGTTCGCTGTGGCCCGTGCCGTACGCGTCGGCCGTGTCGAAGAAGGTGACGCCGAGGTCGAGGGCGCGGCGCACCGCCCGTACGGACTCCTCGTCGTCGACCTTGCCCCAGCCGAGCGGCTGCCCGTCGGCGGACTGCCACTCGCCGCCGATGGCCCAGCAGCCGAAGCCGAGGGCGCTGACCTGGATACCGCTGCGGCCGAGGGACCTGGTGTACGTGTTCGTCTCCATGACCGAGGACGGTAGGAGTTGGAGTGCACACGAGGGCAAGCCCTTTCGGTGAAGGAGTCCCGGGGCCGGCCGTACGGCTGCGGGGTCAGGCCTGGCCCGTCTCGAAGTGGGAGATCCTGCCGTCCTCCGACATCGTGAACCGCCAGGCGGTGCGCATCTCGCCCCAGGTGTCGTTGCGGTAGTCGGCGACCAGGGAGCGGCCGCCGTCGGACTCGCGGTGGACCTCGATGTGGCCGTGGGAGGAGAAGATCTCCCGGTCGGTCCAGTCCGCGAGGTCCCGGACGGAGCCGTCGTCCGACATGGTCGCGTCGTCGGCGAGGAGGGCCATGAAGGCGTCGCGGTCGTGTGCGTTCACGGCGTTGACGAAGGCGCGGACGGTCGGGTCACTGAGTCGGGCGGGTGCGATCGTCATGCCGGTCAGCCTCACACCGGCGGAACGCGCCCGCCACCGGAGGCGGGCGGTGGGGTGGGTGTGGCGGCGCGGAGCCCTCCCGCAGGGTCCGGAACCGCCCGCACGATCCGGCACCACTCGAACGGCCGCGCGGGCGGCTCCGATACGTGTCATCGGTGCGACGGTGGATACGCGGGAGGGAAAACGTTCGACCGTCGCCGTCCGATCCAGGAGTCACCATGACCACATTCGACCGACGTGATCTGGGCCTGCTGCTCCTCCGCCTGGGCGCGGGCGGGGTCCTCGCCGCACACGGGACGCAGAAGCTGTTCGGCTGGTTCGGCGGGCACGGCATCGAGGGGACCGGCGCCTTCATGGAGTCGGTGGGGTACGCGCCGGGCAAGGCGAGCGCCACCGCCTCGGGACTGGCCGAGACGGGCGGTGGCGCGCTCCTCGCCCTCGGCCTCGCGACCCCCGCCGCCGGTGCCGCCGCGGCCGGTGCGATGGCGGGCGCGGCCGCGGTCCACACCCCCAACGGCTTCTTCAACGCGAGCGGCGGCTACGAGTACGCCGCGACCCTGGGCCTCGCCGCCGCCGGACTCGCGATCGCCGGGCCCGGCAGGCTCTCCCTCGACCACGCGTTCCACCATGTCGTCGACCGGGGCTGGATGGTGCCGTCGGCGCTCGCCTTCACGGCCGCCACCACGGCGCTGGTGATCGGCGCGCGGACCAAGCGGCTGCGCCGGCAGAAGGAGGGCGAGCAGGAGCCGTTGTTCGAGGAGTGATCCCTCCGCTCGGCACGGGCGTGGCAAGCTGCGCCCATGAACGAGCGGAGCGACGCCCCCGACGATCTCTGGCAGTCCCTGGAACAGGTCCACTCCTGGCTGGAGTCGAACCGCGTGCACGACGGCGGTGAGCTGTTGCTGCTGCGGCTGCTGAAGCTTCAGGAGGAGGTCGGCGAGGTCGCCCAGGCCGTCATCGGCGCCACCGGGTCCAACCCGCGCAAGGGCACCACCCACACCTGGGACGACGTGCGGTCCGAGCTGTGCGACGTGGTCATCACGGCGCTGGTGGCGCTGCGTACCCTCACCCCGGACGCCCGCGAGGTCTTCGCCGCTCATCTGACCGGGGTCAGGGATCGCTCCACGGGCGCCCGCCGTGGCTGACAACGCGTTCTGGATCGCCGCCCTCACCGCCGGTACCGCGGTCGTCGCGAGCTGGGTGACGAGCCGGGGGACGGCGCGGGCCGCGCGGATCCAGGCGGACACCACCACGGGCGCGCAGCGGGTGGAGCGGCTCAGGGAGGCGCGGCGGGCGGCGTACGCGGACTTCATCGAGCAGGCACAGCGGCTGAGCGACGTGCACTGGAAGGTGTCCGACGTCGTTCGCGGCGCCGAGGGCGGGCTCGGGCCCGGACAGGTCGAGGAGCTGCGGGCGTTGCGGGACCGGCAGCGGGAGGAGTACGCCGCGCTGCGGCACCGCACGTGGATCGTCTCGCTGGAGGGCCCGGAGAAGGTCGCCGACCTCGCCAACGCCGTACGGCGGTCGACGAACCCGTTCCACAAGGCGATCGAGGCGATGATCGAGGGCGACACGGAGGCGGCCACCCGCTTCGACGCCTGTTACCGGCCGTTCTGGCAGGCCGTGAAGGACTTCATCAAGGCGTCGCGCGACATCCTGCACGCCATGTGAGGGGTGCCGCGGGCACCGTACGGTCATACCGGGGGCTGACTTGGCGGTCGGGTCGTACTGCGTTTCGAGTAGCCGGGATTGTCGGCAGCCGCACGACGACCCGGAGGGCCTCGCAGGGGGAGTCTGTGCGGGTATCCCAGACATCTGACGTGGAGACCTGCGCCCCATGGCAACCTTCCTCTATCGGCTGGGCCGGCTGGCCTTCCGTAAACGCTGGTACGTCACCCTCGTGTGGGTGGCGGTCCTCGGTGCCGTCGGTCTCGGCGCCCTCAAGGCCCCGGGAGCCTCCGACGAGGAGTTCTCCATGCCGGGCATCGAGTCCCAGAAGGCGTTCGACCTGATGGAGGAGCGCTTCCCCGGCCTGACGGCGGACGGCGCCACCGCCCGGGTGGTGTTCGTCGCGCCGGGCGGTGAGAAGGTCACAGCCACCGAGAACAAGAACGCCATCGAGGAGACCGTGGCCGACCTGGCCGACGGCTCGCAGGTCGCGAACGCCGTCGACCCGTTCCGGGCGCGGGCAGTCAGCCAGGACGGGTCCACGGCGTACGCGACCGTGACCTACAAGGCCGGCGCCAACGAACTCTCCGATGCCAGCAGGACCCACCTGGAAAGCGCCCTCCACCGGGCCCAGGAGGCCGGGCTGACCGTCGAGGCGGGCGGCGACGCGGTCGCCGAGCAGGGCGGCGCGGGCGGTACGGCCGAGGTGATCGGTGTCGCCATCGCCGCCGTCGTCCTGCTGGTCACCTTCGGGTCGCTCGCCGCGGCCGGTCTGCCGCTGCTGACCGCGCTGGTCGGCGTCGGCGTCAGCATGGCCACCATCCTCACCCTGTCCGACGCGCTGGGACTGTCCACCACGACCGGCACCCTCGCGATGATGCTGGGCCTCGCGGTCGGCATCGACTACGCCCTGTTCGTCGTCTCCCGCTACCGCGAGGAACGCGGTAAGGGCCGTACCCCCGAGGAGGCGACCGCCCTCGCCACCGGCACCGCCGGATCGGCGGTCGTGTTCGCCGGGCTCACCGTCGTCATCGCGCTGGCCGGACTGGCCGTGGTCGGCATCCCGATGCTGACGAAGATGGGGCTGGCCGCCGCCGGAGCGGTCGTCGTCGCCGTGCTGATCGCGCTCACCCTGGTTCCGGCCCTCCTCGGGTTCTGGCCGAACGCGGTGCTGGCCCGCAAGGCCCGCAGGAGCGGCCGGCCGGCGGAGAGCGGCGACAACGGCGGCACCCGCTGGTCCCGGTTCGTGCTGCGCCGGCCCGTGCCCGTCCTGCTCCTCGGCGTCATGGCTCTCGGCGCGCTCGCCGTACCGATGACCGACCTCCAGCTGGGCATGCCCGGCGACGAGGCCAAGCCGACCTCCACCACCGAGCGCCGGGCCTACGACGCGCTCGCCGAGGGCTTCGGGCCCGGCTTCAACGGGCCGCTGACGATCGTCGTGGACGCCCGTGGCGCCGACGACGCCACGGGCGCCGCCGAGACGGTCGCCAAGGACATCGGCGCCACCAAGGGCATCGTGTCCGTCTCCCCCGCGCGCTTCAACGAGGCCGGCGACACCGCCGTCTTCTCCGCCGTGCCCGCCACCGCGCCGACCGACGAGAAGACCAAGGAGCTGGTGACGGTCATCCGGGACGAGCGACCCGGCATCGAGTCGGAGACGGGCGCCACCTACGAGGTCACCGGCACCACCGCGCTGAACATCGACATCTCCGAGAAGGTGCAGTCGGCGCTGGTCCCCTATCTGCTGGTCGTGGTCGGTCTCGCCGTCCTGCTGCTGCTCGTCGTCTTCCGCTCCCTGCTCGTCCCCGTCAAGGCAGCGGTCGGCTTCCTGCTGTCGGTGCTCGCCTCGCTCGGCGTCGTCGTCCTGGTCTTCCAGCAGGGCCACGGCGCGGAACTGCTGGGCGTGGAGCAGACCGGTCCGATCATGAGCCTGATGCCGATCTTCCTGGTGGGCATCGTCTTCGGTCTGGCCATGGACTACGAGGTGTTCCTCGTCGCCCGGATGCGCGAGGCGTACGTCCACGGCGACCGGCCCGACGAGGCGGTCACCAGCGGATTCCGGCACAGCGCCCGGGTGGTCGTGGCCGCCGCTCTGATCATGATCGCGGTGTTCGCCGGGTTCATCGGCGAGAGCGAATCCATGATCAAGATGATCGGCTTCGGCCTGGCCTCGGCGGTGCTGTTCGACGCGTTCGTCGTCCGGATGGCGATCGTGCCCGCCGTGCTCGCGCTGCTCGGCGACAAGGCCTGGTGGCTGCCGAAGTGGCTCGACCGCGCGCTGCCCCGCGTCGACGTGGAGGGTGAGGCGCTCAGCCGCCGGCCCGAGGCGGAGCCCGGCCCGGCGGAGCCCGTCGAACCCGCGGCGGCCCGCGTCTGACCCCACCGCATCACCCTCCAGCGGGGCCGTCCGTGGCGAAGGCCACGGACGGCCCCGGGGCGTGCGCATCCGATGTCGACCACCATGGTTCCCAGTCCCACCGACCGGAGTCCCGATGAGCATCAGCCTGGACCGGCGCTACGCCGACCGCCTGGAGGAGTTCTCCGCGAGCCATCCCTTCCTCATCGATCTGATGATGGCCGCGACGCTGATGGCCTGCGCGACCCTCGGCAGCGCGCTCACCCTGCCCGGAGCCGATCCGCCGGACCAGGACAACGTCGGCGTCGCCCTGATGGGCCTCTCCTGCCTCGCCCTGCTCAGGCACCGCGCCCACCCGCGCACCGCGCTGGTCATCACGGCGCTGTGCACGATCGTCGCGGTCTCCCTGGGCTATCTGGTCACCCCGCTGCTGCTGGCACCGGTCATGGGGGGCCTGTACTGGCTGTCCACCCAGACCGACCGGAACACCACCCGCGTCTACGGCCTCACCACCATCGCGGCGACGACACTCGCGGCGGTGTTCGCCGACTCCATGGACCACCTCTCCCTGCTGATCAGGACGGTCGGCCCCGTCTTCTGGCTGCTGCTGCCCCTCGCCACCGGCAAGGCCACCCAGGTGCGGCGCGCCTATCTGAAGTCGGTGCAGGCCCGCGCCGAGCACGCCGAGCGCACCCGGGAGGAGGAGGCCCGCCTGCGGGTCGCGGAGGAGCGGATGCGCATCGCCCGCGATCTGCACGACGTGGTCGCCCATCATCTGGCCCTCGCCAACGCCCAGGCGGGCACCGCCGCGCATCTCACCCGCGTCGATCCCGGGCAGGCCCACCGGATCCTCACCGACCTGACCGCCACCACGTCGTCGGCGCTGCGCGAGCTGAAGGCCACCGTCGGTGTGCTGCGCCAGCCCGACGACCCCGAGGCGCCCCTCGCCCCCACCCCCGGCCTGCACCAGCTTCCCGACCTGGTCGCCGCGTGCGAGTCCGCCGGTCTCACCGTCACCGTGACCGCGGAGGGCCCTCCGGGGCCGCTCGACCCGGGCGTGGACCTGACCGCGTACCGGATCGTGCAGGAGGCCCTCACCAACGTCAGCAAGCACGCCGCCGCGGACGCGGCACGGATCCGCCTCGCCTACCAGGAGTCCCGCCTGACGATCACGGTCACCGACGACGGCGGCGGTGGCGCTCCCCGGTCCGGTGTGTTCGACAACTGCCGCGGCTTCGGCCTCATCGGCATGCGCGAGCGCGCGCAGTCCGTCGGCGGAGCCCTGAGCGCCGGTCACCGGCCCGAAGGCGGCTTCGAGGTCACCACCGACCTTCCGCTGCGCCCCCGCACCCGCACCCCACAGCTCGAAGGGGAACCGACCCCATGACCATTCGCGTCCTGCTCGCCGACGACCAGGCCCTGCTGCGGGCCACCTTCCGCATCCTCATCGACTCCTGCCCGGACCTGGAGGTCGTCGGCGAGGCCACCGACGGCCGGGAGGCGGTCGACCTCGTCCACGTCCACCGCCCCGACGTGGTCCTCATGGACATCCGGATGCCCGGCACCGACGGGCTCACCGCCACGGCCGTGATCTGCGCCGACGAGGAACTCTCCGACACCCGCGTACTGATCCTCACCACCTTCGAGATAGACGAGTACGTGGCCCAGGCGCTGCGCGCCGGCGCGAGCGGCTTCCTCGGCAAGGACGTCACCGCCGACGCCCTCCTCGACGGCATCCGCACGGTCGCCGCCGGGGACTCCCTGCTCTCCCCCACCGCCACCCGCACCCTGATCACCCGCTTCCTCACCGCGCCCGCCCCGGGTACCCGGCTGACCGCCCCCGAGCAGCTCGCCACCCTCACCACCCGTGAACGGGAGGTGATGTCCCTGGCGGCGGAGGGCCTGTCCAATGACGAGATCGCCGAGAAGCTCTATGTCAGCCCCCTGACCGTGCGCACCCACATCCACCGCGCCATGACGAAACTGGGCGCCCGCGACCGGGCCCAGCTGGTGGTGATGGCGTACCAGTCGGGTCTGGTGCAGATCGTGCCGCCGGAATGAGCGGTGCACCGCACCCGGTGAGGGCACGGTGCACCGACGCTGCTGGGTTCCGCGGACTCCCGCTCGTCTACTCCTTGTAGAAGGTGGCGTCCTGCCGGTCGAGGGTCGTGCTGACCGGCTGGGTGTAGAGCAGGTTGTTGTAGTGCCGGATGTAGCGGCCGGGGAAGTTGTACGACTCGTACGACACCCCGGCCGCGCTGTCGGCGAGACCGGCCCGCTGGTGGAAGGAGGCGTCGGCGTCGAACAGAGCCGTGCCGTCGTCCTTCTCCACCCACAGCTCGTTGTTCTTGTGGCGGAGGTAGTAGCCGGGGAAGTTCGCCGACTCCAGGGAGACCGTGCCGCTGCCCGTCAGACCGGTGACGATCCGGAACTGCGAGTCGGCGAGGTTGGTGACGTTGCCCTCCAGCTTCGCGCGGTACTCCCAGTGCCGGATGAACCTGTCCGGGTAGTTGTACGAGGAGAAACGGACCGGGGTCGCCCCGTCGGCGACGGGGATGCCGAAGTTGGGCGTGCCGTCCGCGTTCCAGTACAGCTTCTGGTAGCGGGTGCGGCGGTTGGGGTCGTTGAGCGGGTCGCCGCTGATGTCCTTGTAGTCGCGGTCGTGGTAGACGAGGATGTCGGACTTGCCGTCCTCGGACACCGTGAAGGTGTTGTGGCCGGGGCCGTACTGGCCGGTCCTGTCGTTGCTCTTGAAGACCGGGGTGGCGGTCTTCGCCCAGGAGGCCGGGTTCATCAGGTCGGCGGTGGCGTCGGCGGTCAGCAGGCCGAGGCAGTAGTTGGCGTCGGTGGCGCTGGCCGAGTAGGCCATGAACACCTTGCCGTTCTTCTGGAGTACGGCCGGACCCTCGTTGACGCGGTGGCCGACGGTCTCCCAGGAGTACTCGGGCTTGGAGATCATCACCGGGCTGCCGCTGATGGTCCAGGGGTTGGACATCTTCGCCAGGTACAGGTTGGTGCCGCTGCCGACCGCCGGGTCGTTCTGCGCCCAGCTGAGGTAGCGGGTGCCGTTGTGGGTGAAGGTGGTGGCGTCCAGCGAGAAGGTGTCCAGGGGCAGGCTGATGCGGCCCTTCTCGGTCCAGGTGCCGGTGATCGGGTTGGCGGAGCTGGACTCCAGGACGTACGGGCGGATCTTCCAGATGTCGTTGGAGGCGCCGGCCGCGAAGTACACGTACCACTTGCCGTCGATGAAGTGGATCTCCGGGGCCCAGATGTGGGCGCCCATCTCACCGGTGGCGTGCTTGGTCCAGATGGTCGTCTCCGGGGCCGTGGCGAGGCCCTGGAGGGTGGTGGCCCGACGCATCACGATCTTGTCGTAGGCGGGGACGGTGGCCGTGAAGTAGTAGTAGCCGTCGGTGTGCTTGAAGATGTGCGGGTCGGCGCGCTGGAGCGCGATCGGGTTGGTGAAGGTCACGGCGGGGGACGCGGGCGCGGCGGCCTGGGCGGGCGTGGTCACGCCGGTGAGGACGGCGAGCGCCGCCGCTGCGGCCACCACGGCCCGTCTGAGGAGTCGTCTCATGTTGTGCGGCCCTTCGGGGTTCGGGTGTGCGGGTGGATCGGATCCACGGGAGGCCGGGCGTCCGCGGACGCCGGAGCCGTCCGTCGGTCAGGCGGTCGTGGGGACGAGCCGCCACTGCTGGCAGTTGTTGTTCAGCCAGGACCACTGGCGTACGTCGGTGCCGTTGGCGGTGCCGCAGTCGGCGACGTCCATCACCTTGCCGGTGGAGGCGTTGACGATCCGGACGTGGTCGCCGCCGAGGTAGACCATGCGGAACTTCTGGCAGTTGTTGTTCAGCCAGGACCACTGGCGGATGTCGGTGCCGTCGGCGCTCGCGCACTCGGCGACGTCGGCGACCTTGCCGGTGGCGACGTTCACCGGGCGGCTGGTGTCGTCGGCACGGTCCTCGATACGCCACTTCTGGTTGGCCCCGCCGTTGCAGGTCCACTGGAAGATGTTGGTGCCGTCGGCCGTGCTGCCGCCGTTGACGTCCAGGCACTTGCCGCTGTTGCGGTTGACGATCGTGTACGCGTTCGGGGTCGTCGCCGTCTCACCGGAGGGGCCGGCGAGGGTCGCGCCGAGGGCGACGGGGGTGCCGAAGTTCGGGGTGCCGTCCGCGTTCCAGGTGAACTTCTGCGCCCGGGTCGTGCGCCCGTTGTCGCAGCCGTCGCTCGCGGCGTCGTTGGCGTGGTAGACGATCCAGTTCTCGGTGCCGTCGGGCGAGGTGAAGAACCCGTTGTGGCCGGGCGCGTAGACCCCGCCGGCGTCGCTCCGCTGGAACACGGGGGTCTGCTTCTTGGTCCAGGAGGAGGCGAGCAGCGGGTCGGAACCGGTGAGTTCGAGCTGGCCGAGCTTGTAGTCGGGGCCCCAGCAGGCACTGGCCGAGTAGATGAGGAAGGTGCGCCCGTTGCGGTAGAGCGGCTCGGGCCCTTCGTTGACCTCGCCGCTCTGCGTCTCCCAGCTGAGGGTCGGGCTGGAGATCACGGTGAAGGCGGTGCTTGCGAGCGTGTACGGGTTGCTGAGCGGCGCGATGACGAGGCTCTGCTTGCTGCCGCCCACCGAGCCGCTGCCGACCAGGTACAGCTTGTTGTTGTACTTGAGCACGCTGGCGTCGATCAGCCAGCCGTTGGGGTTGAGATTGGACCCGGAGAGCTGGTTCTTGTAGGTGTACGGCCCCATCGGGTCGGAGCCCGCGCTCTCCAGGACGTGGGTGCGCTGGTCGTCGCAGCAGGCGGAGCCGCGCGGCCCGGCGGAGTAGTAGAGGTACCACTTGCCGTCGAAGAAGTGGATCTCCGGCGCCCACATGTTCCAGTTGCGTGTGGAGGTGCTGTCCGACCACACCTGCACACTGGGCGCGGTGCTCAGCCCGGCCAGCGTGGGCGACTTCCGCATGGTCAGTTCACCGGTGAACGAGGTGGTCACCAGGTAGTAGTTGCCGTTGTAGTACTCCAGCCAGGGGTCGGCGCCCTTCTGCGACTTGACCGGGTTGCTGAACGGCTTGCCGTCCGCCGCGACGGCGGTGCCCGCGGGCTGGACGGCGAGGAGCGACGCGAAGAGAGCCAGCAGCGCGGCCCCACATGTCACCCAGTGGCGGACTCGTATGCGGAACACGGCAAGTGCCTTCCGGGAGCGACTCAGATGGGGGAATGTTCGATATCACGAACACTGTGCGTAACTTCGGCCAGAAGGTAAAGGTGAGGCGGGAGGGGCGTCAATGGATCGGACACGTTTTCTGTCCCGGACGTCACCGGCGCATGACGGCGAAGGTGCCGGGCCGGTGGTTTTGAACCGATTTATTGGGCATGACAGCGGAATACACCACCGGCAGCGCCCGGTTGGCGACTGCATGGTGAAAGAGAACACAGGACGCTACGGCATCTGGAGCATCGGCCTGCGGACGGAGGACCCCGCCCGCCGCAGCGAACTCATGGAAGCGGCAGCCGAGTTGGAGGAACTGGGCTTCGGCACGGTATGGCTGGGCGGCAGCACGACCGTACGCCACGCCGTACCACTGATCGAGGCGACCTCCCGGCTCAACGTCGCCACCGGCATCCAGAGCATCTGGCAGTACGAGGCCCCCGACACCGCGGCGGAGTACGCCGGTCTGGAAGCCGCCCACCCCGGCCGCTTCCTGCTCGGTCTCGGTGTGAGCCACGCGAAGCTCGCCGACCAGTACCGGCGCCCGTATTCGGCGATGGTCGCCTACCTGGACGCCCTGGACGCGGCAGGCGTCCCCGCCGAGCGCCGGATCCTCGCCGCCCTCGGCCCGAAGATGCTGCGCCTCTCCCGTGACCGGGCGGCCGGCTCGCACCCGTACCTGGTGACCCCCGAGCACACCGCCGAGGCCCGCGAGACCCTGGGCGACGGGCCGCTCCTCGCCCCCGAGCTGAAGGTGATCATGGAGACCGACCCGGCCCGCGCCCGTAGGATCGCCCGCGACCATCTCTCCTTCTACCTGGGCCTGCCCAACTACACGAACACGTTCCTCCGCCTCGGCTTCACCGAGAACGACCTCACGGACGGCGGCAGCGACCGGCTGATCGACGCGGTGTACGCATGGGGCGACGAGGACCGGGTCCGGCGGCGGGTGGACGAGTTCCACGCGGCGGGGGCCGACCACGTGGCACTGCAGGTACTCGACGGCCGGGCGGGGGACGCGCTGCCGCGGGAGGAGTGGCGACGGCTGGCCGGGCTGCTGGGCTGACCGGACGACCGGGACGACGCGTGTACCCCGCCGAACGGACCCGGCCCGGTACAACCCCCCTTCTGGAGCGCTACCGGCGCGTCCCGCACAGCCGGATCAGCCTCCTCACCGCCCTGTCGATCTCCAGGGCACACTCGTAGAGCCCTTCACGGGGCCTGCCCCAGGGGTCCGGGATGTCGTCGTCGGCCGGCGGGACCGGGGAGGCGGCACCGCGGCGGGCGGCCGCCACCGCCACCACGGCCTCGAATCCACCCCGGGCATCCTCCCCAGCGCCTCCGCCGTCCGCGAGCCGCAGGAACTCCTTCAGGGTGAAGCAGCGCCGCAGCGCCGCCGGCGCGAGGCGCACAGCCGCCTCCCGGTGCTCGCGCGCCAGCCCGAGGACCAGCGGGGCACCCATCACGAGCTGTGAGGTGAGCGGGCGGGAGGCGAATCCGGAACCGTCACCGCCCAGCTCCTCCAGGACCGCCCGGGTGTTGTCCTCCATACGGGAACGGTGCCACGCCCCCGTGCCGGCGCTCTCCGGTCGCAGGGCCGAGTCCGGCGGCAGCCTCGCCGCCAGCAGTCGCTCGGCAAGCACCGAACGGTGCACGTTGCCCGTGCAGACGAACAGGATCCGCGTCATGTGCCGTCCGTGGGACGCGTCACCGCGCCGGCGGCCGTCCCCTCCTCCGTGGCCGACGTACGTGGAGCGGGCAGCTCGCCGCACTGCCCGTAGGGGCCGTAACTGCCGTAACTGCCGACCTTGGGGACCGGAGCCATACTGAACACGGTGCCGAGCACACGGACTCCCACCCGGTCCAGCGATTCCCTGGCGGTGCGCACATGGTCCCGGTTGGTCCTCGCGGCCCGTACGACCAGGAGCGCACCATGGGAAAGCGGAGCGAGCCCCAGCGTGTCGGCGACCGGCAACAGCGGCGCGGTGTCGACGACAACGACCTGGTACCTCCCCGCGAGTTCGCGCAGCACCTCTTCCATGCGTGCCGAGGCGAGCAGTTCCGCGGGGTTCGGTGGCACGGCACCGCTGGCGAGCACCGAGAGCCCCCCGGCGGCCTGCTGCATCACGTCGTCCACCCGGGCCTGCCCGATGAGCACCGTGGTCAGGCCCGCGTCCTGGACGAGGCCGAAGGACGACGCCACGTTCGGGTGGCGCAGATCGCCGTCCACGAGGCAGGTGGAGACGCCGCCCTCGGCGAGCGAGAGGGCGAGGTTGATCGCGGTGTTCGTCTTGCCCTCACCGGGCAGCGAGCTCGTCACCACGATGATCCGCGGCGGATCGTCGACCTGCGCGAACTGCAGGTTGGTGCGGAGTTTGCGGAACGCCTCGGCGCGCCTCGAGTTCCCGTCGGCACTGACGAGCGGCTGCTTCGGGGCGCTCTTGTCGTACGGGATGGTGCCGAGGCCGGGCAGAGCGAGGAACGCGCCCAGCGCCTCACTCGTCTTGAACGTGGTGTCGAGCGTCTCGCGCAGGGCGACCAGCCCCGCAGCGAGCAGCAGGCCCCCGGCCACACCCACGGCCAGGTTCAGCAGCGGGCGGGGCGACGTCGGAGAAGTGGGGGCGATCGCTTCCTGGGTGACGCCCAGTGAGACCGGGGAGACCGGTGCGGCGACCTGGCCCGCGTTGCCCTCCTCGGACGTCGCGGTGACCGACCGCTTCGGGGTCTCCAACTGCTCGACGACATAGCTGAACCGTTGTGCGACGGTGTTGGCGATGCGCGCCGCGCGCCGGGGCACGGTGTCCCGGACGGTGATGTCGATGAGCACGGTCTTGAGCGGAACCACGGCGGTGATCCGGGACGCCAGCTCCTCCGGGGTGGTGCGCAGCCCCAGCCGTTTCACCACGGGAGCGGTGACCTGGCGGGTCTTCACGATCTCGGCGTACGACTGCACACGCGCCTGCGAGAACGTCTGTCCCTGGTTCAGGTCGACGGTGTTCTCACCGGTGCGGGTGGCGACGAAGAGCTGTGTCCTCGCCTCGTAGACGGGGGTGCTCACGCTTGTCACGGCGAGCGCCGCCCCGACCGCGAGAACCAGACACACCACGACCGTCGGCCAGCGTCTGGCAAGAGCCTTCAGGAATCCTTGGAGATCCAAGCTGCACCCCTCACGGGACTGAGGGAACCACCCGAATTGAGGCTTTCTGTTCCCTATGGACGCAGTCGACCATAGGCACTCGGACTCTTCGAGCGAGGGAGCCACCCCCCGTGTCGACCCCTCGAACGACCCTTGCGACGCACACCGTGCGAGTCGGCGCTCCCCCAAGCAGGTGACTTCTTCCACCATCACGCCGGTCGGTCTCGTTGTCTTCTCTTCATTTCATGTATCCAGGTCATGGTGTCCACACATCGCATGGCAGCTTCCCGCCCGGGCCGGCGGCTCCGTTTCGAGGTCCGCCAACCACCCGAAGCCGCCGAGCCGTCGCCTTCCCGGAGCCCGGACGAGAACCGGCCGGGGCCCGCGGCGTCACTCGGTGACGGGGCCCGTGCGAGCGACGGCACCGCGACCGCCCCGGTCGGATGGTGGCTCCTCACCGTCCTCCGCATGGCCGCCCCGAGATGACGCCCACCCCGCGCGCACCACATCCCCGTAGAGCCGTTCGAGTTCCGCGACCTTCAGTGAGCCGCGCTCCGCCCGGTCGATCAGCTTCCGGTTGGACAGGCGATCAGTGTCGTCGAGCGGCCCCGCGTGTGAGAGGGCGTCGGCCAGCGAGCCGACCAGTGGATCGGGGAGCAGGTCTGCCAGCAGGCCCTCCCCCACCAGTTCCCGATAGGGCGCGATGTCGGAGAGCAGCAGCCGGCACCCGGCGGCGGCGGCCTCGAGCACCGATGAGCTTCGCTGGTCGGCCCGGGGAACGGAGATGGCCACATCGCTCGCGCGCATCAGGCCGAACATCTCGGCCTGACCGAGTGACTGGTCGATGACGGCGACCCGGTCGGCCAGGTCCCGCGCCCGGGAGCGCAAGAAGGCCAGATACTCCCGCTGGGCCCGTCTGGCGGCGGTGTGTGCCGGCTGGTGTCCCACCACGACCACGAGGAACAGGTCGGGCCGGACCCGTGCGGCCTGGGCGAACGCCGCGAGGATCTCATGGGTCCGGTAGACCTCCGCCGTGCTGCGGACCGACAGCACGGCCGTGGCGTCGGCCGGAACGCCGTACTGGGCGCGCGTCGCTCGGGGATCGGACTCGCCCCCGGCGTCCAGCAGCGCATCCGGTACCCCCCAGGAAAGGACCGTCGTCCGTGAGCGCGGGACCCGGTATCGGCTGACCACCAGCTCAGCCACCTCTCCGGAGGTCGGCACCACACGCGCGGCCCGCCGGAGCGCCAGCCGAGCGACCGACGCCCGGCCCGGATGCCGGTCCGCCGCACGCAGTTCGGAACCCCACGGAGTGACCACGAGCGGTGTCGCCGGCCGGGCCGGCAGCAGAAGGGACAGCGCCCCGTGCACGCCCAGCGAATGGACGTGGATGACATCCGGCCGGGCCCGGCGCACCTCGCGGCGCAGCCACTGTCCCGCGCGCATCACCCGCAACGGCACAGGTCCTCCCGCGGGTGCGGACGCGGCTCGCCAGCCGTCGGGACGCAGACCCGGCTCATGCCAACTGCACACGGTGACCTGATGCCCTCTCAGGGCCAGGTCGCCCGCCCAACGCCGGGTGTGCGCCGACGCGGCCGGAGCGAGCAGGACGATGCGCAGCGGCAGGGTCGGCGACTCACACCCGACGAGGCGTCGGGGGACCTCGTCATGATCGGACACGGCGCTCCTCACGGGTACCTGCCCGGCCGGCGGTCCGGCAGGTCGACTGACGGCGGCGTCGCCTCATCGAGGATGCTCTGCCGCCGCACATCGCGCGCCGCCTTCCCCGCCGTGCCGACCGGTGTCGTTGCGGCCCGCGTTCCGTGCTTCATGCCGGATTCTTGCGGCGGAGCTGCCTGCGGGGCCCCCGCGCAGCCAGTGCCTGGTGGTACAGCTCGTTCACCTGGCTCACTGTCCCGGTGATGTCGAACTGGCGGAGCGCGAGTTCACGGCCACGACTGGCCATGCGCAGACGCGCTGCGGGATCGGCGACCAGTGCAGTGACGGCATGAGCCAGTGCCGCCGGATCGGCGGGTGGAATCAGCAGGCCGGTGCGGCCGTGCTGAACGGTGTCCGGCAGGCCACCGACTTCGGTTGCCACCACGCCCTTACGCATGAGCAGCGCCTCCACCACGGCATAACAGGCCGACTCCTCCATAGACGGGTTCACCAGTACGTCCAGCCCGGCCATGACCGAGCGGATGTCGTACCGGAAGCCGGTGAACCGGATCCGGTCGGCGACTCCGAGCCTGGCGGCACGGCCTTCCAGTTCTCGCCGGTACTCCCCGTCACCGACCAGCTCGTCGCCGACGACAAAGAACGTGGCATTGGGGACCTGTCGCAGGATGAGAGGGACGGCGTCGATGAAGACTTCATGCCCCTTGACACCAACCTGGCGGAAGGCCCGCGACTTGCTGGGATACATGTAGGCGACCATGCCGATGGCCGGCGTGTCGTCGGTGAGTCCGAACTCCTGGCGGAACGGCTCCCGCGGGGTTGCCGGGTCGAACTGGTGCACGTCGCATCCGTAGTAGCTGACCGCGACCGACCGCGCCCCCATGGCCTGGTAGCGTCGCGCGATCGCCCGGCAGGATCCGATCACCAGATCGTCGCGGCGCAACGAAACGCGTTCCAGGATCCAGAAAGGCGCCATCCGCAGATGCACCACTCCCGGAACCTGCGACACGACCAGTGTGGGCCGGTAGGCAGCCGCCGCCACTCGGGCTGCGAGCTTCGCCGTGATCAAATGCGAATGGATGACATCCGGCTGGTATGCCCGGACAAACTTCATCAGCCGCCACTGCCCAGCCGTCAGCCCCGGCAGCTGTTTGATCCGGCGGGGCAGTCCGAACGGGATGATTTCCACCCGCACGCCGCGGACCTCACGCAGCCGGTCGGCAAGCGGGCCCTCTCGGGGCATCACCGCGCAGACCTCGTTGCCCAGCTCGGCAAGGCCCCGCACCTGGTCGTGGAACCAGCTTCCGCCGACCGCGGCGGAAGTCATCTGCAGGATCCGTAGCGGCTGTTTCCCGGTCACTGGCGTACTCATCGGACCACCGGTCCCCGTGCGTCGGTTGAAGCGGGTTTCGCGGCCAGGACGATCAGAATCAGACCGGCCAACAGGGGTGGGAGCATCAGGACCTCGCCGAAGAAGGAGCAGACCCCGGCGCCGACCAGGGCCATCAGCGCCGCCTCGCCTGCGGGGTCACCGGACCGGGCCGCGTACCACGCCCGGCGGACGCCGAACACGGCAAGCGCCCCGACGCCGACCGCGCCCACCAGGCCGGTCTGCGAGAGCACTGTCAGATAGGTGTTGTGCGCGAAACTCAGGAACGGGAACTGTAGAAGCATGACCTCGTAATCACCGGTCGCTTGGTAATAGGCGGGCAACTGGCTGGCGAAGTTCAGATATCCGACACCGAACACCGGGTGCGCGTCGAACATCCGTAGGGCGCTGGTCCAAAGGTCGAGCCGTACGGCGGAGTCGGCGTCCAGAGTGCTGCCGCCGAGCATCGAGCCGAAACGGGCCGCGATCGCGGCAGGCAGCAACGGCACCAGACAGGCCGCACCGACGCCCAGGGTCAGGAACCCACGCAGCGATCTGCGGAAGGCGAAGACCACGACCATGGCGATTCCCGCCAGATAGGCCGCGCGGCTCAGCGAGTAGGCGATCCCCAGGGCGAGCACGACGATCCCGGCGCCGGTCGCCAGCCGCGGCAGGCCCTCCCGGACAGCCGAATAGCGCGTGAGCAGAACAGCGACCGCCATCACGAACAGGGCGCCCACGGCGTTGTGGTTGGCCACCTCCTCCTGGGTCATGGCCAGAGCGGCGGCGATCTCAGGAGCCACATCGGTCCTCGTCGCGACGTCGGAGTCGACCTGAACGATCTGGATCACGGCGAGAACCACGCTGCCGCAGCAGAACACCACAAGCGCACGCTCGAGAGCCCTTCCAGGTTCGGCGACCAGCGGCAGCAGCAGTAGTGGCGCGCAACTCAGCAGCAGGTACTGCCAGGTTCCGGCGCTCGCCGGATCGGTGTCGCCCATCACGGCGCTGGCGAGCGCCATGTAACCGACCGTGCCGACGGTGATCAGGACGCCGATCAGCTTCGGCCGCGCGATGCCCCGGCCGGCGACGACGCGGCCCAGCAGGCAGACGAGCATGAGAACGACCAGCGCCCTCGGAGTGATCAGTGAAGCGCCGACGCTGGACTGCGACAACGGAATCGCGGCCGCGAGCACGTACAGGCCCGCGTTCGGAACCACTGCACAGGCCAACACGAGGAGGACGAACCCAGCGGCGCCGGCGACGCTCATGACGGAGCCATACGCCGCCGCGAGACAGCCGGCGCCGGCCACGGTCAGGAGCCCCACCGCGACCATGGGTGCTCTGCCGGTCAGGGCGGCCCGCACCTGCCTTGGATACACGCCCAGTCCGAGATGGCCGACCGTCTTGACCGACGGTAGCCCGACCGGCTGGGGTGTGGGGACGACCGCTGCCTTCTCGGCGGCGGGCTCGGCCAGTCGGCACCGCTGCGCGCGGGCGGCCAGCCGAGCCGCGCGGCCGACCAGTACCGCGAACACCAGGTATCCGGCCGAGTCAGCGGCGGCGGCACCGACCGCACCGTAATGGGGGGTCAGGGCGACGAGCAGGGCGATGGTCACCATCGCACCGCTCACAGTGGCCGCGGTCACCGACCGTAGGAGGCCTGCGGCCGCCAGGTACGGCTGGATCGAGCGGCCCGCGCAGAACAGCACGAGGCCGGGGAGCATCGCCCAGAGCACCGGCACGGCACCGGAGTACGGCCGCCCGTAGACCGCGGGGATCAGAAGTGGCGCGGCGGCCGCTGCTGCGGCGGCCGCCGCAGCGGCGGCAGTGAGCACGGTCCGCGCAATCCTGGCTGTCGCCCGGGCATCGACGGCACCAGACGTGACCGCAGGAAACATCACCAAACCGACCGCCGTCGACAACAGGAGCAGGGCCTCGGCCACGGGCAGCGCCACCGCGTACACGGCGACGGCCGTCGCGCCGGCGAACATGTGGATCAGCGGCACGTCCAAGCGCAGCAGCCCGTATTGGACGAGATTGGGCAGATAGGACCGGATGGCGAAGCCGCAGAAGGTGCGAGCGGACACCGGTTCACCGTCGGCATGGACGCGGGAGCCGGCTGCGACCAGCAACATCCCGGCGCAGATCAGCTGCCCCGCCAGCGCCGACAGGAAGCAGTTGATGGGGGTGAGCGCCCCTGCGGCGAGAAGGCCGCAGACTCCGACGAGGTAGCAGGCCGCGGGGACGGTGGTCACGAGGTTGAACGTCACCACCCGGCCACGGCCGATCTCGGCCATGCCGAGCAGTGTGGCGAGCAAGGCCACCGGGCACATCATGGCCACGACCACCGCAAGCCGGAACGGCAGGCCCAGCAGCACGACCGGCCAGAGATGCCCGAGCAGCAGCCATAGCCCCGCCAGGGCCGAACCGGAAAGCAGGGAGAACGCCACACTCCATCGCACGATCTGCCGGAACGCGGTGTGCGAGGTTCCGGCGAACCGGGCGTTGGCGTTGTCCACACCCAAAGCCGTGACAATGCCGAGCACGGCAGGTACCGACATCATGACCGCGAACGTCGCCCGGCCCTGCACTCCGAGATCCCGCGCCACGATGACGCCCGCCGCGAAGCTCATGGCCGCCGCCAGTAGTCGCGCGGCCAGCGTGCCTCCGATCGCCGCCGGGCTCACCCCCGGCAACCGGACACGGAGACTTTTCATGATCGCCTGCACCAGGGAACAGCCTCCGGAGTCGGGAGACGGGATGGGTGACGCCGCGTCGAGTGGCGGATCTCCTCGCCGCCCCGACAGGCACGCACAATGTAGCGGCACCGGTAACGGTACGTGTCCATTTGGGCACGTAAGGTAGTAGCGTTTCTCGGCGACGGGCCGGTCCGGCCTCCGAAACCGTCGGCGGCGGCCGAACTACCGTCGGCCGGCGGCCGCCAGGACCCTTCGGTGGGAGACAAGCCGCCGTAAGGATCACCGACGTACCGGCGCCACGGGCATACGACGAACCCACCGCTCAGCACGCCGTCGGCTACGGCGGGGCGGTCTCGGCGGAGGTGAGGACATGAGGATCTGGATCTTCAACCACTACGCGGCGCCACCGGACCGTGCCGCCGGCACCCGGCACTACGAGCTGGGCCGGGTCCTGGCGGCCGAGGGGCACGACGTCACCGTCTTCGCCAGCAGCTTCAGCCATTTCAGCCGGCGCGAGGAACGGCTCGCGCCCGGCGAGAAAGTGGCTGTCCGGACGATCGACGGCGTCCGCTTCCTCTGGGTCCGCACGCCGCCCTACCACGGCAACGGATACCGGCGTGTGGTGAACATGGCCCACTACGCGGCCCGGGTGCTCTCGACTCAGCGCCGACTGGACCGGCCGGATGTGATCGTCGGCTCATCGGTGCACCTGGCCGCGGTGTTCGCCGCCTGGCTGGCGGCCCGCGGCCGCCGTGCCCGCTTCGTCTTCGAGGTGCGCGATCTGTGGCCGCAGACGCTGATCGACATGGGTGCGCTGCGCGGGAACGGGCTGCCCGCGCGGCTGCTGCGGCTGGCCGAGTCCTTCTTCTACCGACGCGCGTCCGCTGTGGTCTGCCTTCTGCCCGGTGCCGCCGACTATGTGAAGGCCCGCGGCGTCCCGGCCGACAGGATTCACTACGTGCCCAACGGGATCGCCGACTTTCCGCGGCCGACCGAGCCGGGTCAGTCGGCAGGTTCGGACGTCACAAGCCCCGGGAACGAGGTCGCCGACCTGATCGAGCGGATCAGGCGCTTCCGCAAGGACGGTTATCTCACCGCCGGCTACATCGGCTCGCACGGACCGGCCAATGGGGTGGCGACCATCGTCGCGGCCGCGGCGGAACTGCGAGCCGCCGGCCATCCGCGGGTCGCTGTGGTGATGGTCGGCGACGGCGAGGAGAAGGCCGCGTGCCAACGGCTCGCGCGCGGGCACGACCTGGACAACGTGCTGTTCTGGTCACCAGTGCCGAAGCGGGCCGTACCGGCCGTGCTGGCCGAGCTGGATGTGACGCTGTTCTGCCTGCGCGATGTCGCGGTCTTCAAGTACGGCCTGAGCAGCAACAAGTTGTTCGACTACCTGGCTTCCGGCAAGCCGGTGCTGTTCGCGAGCAACGCGCCCGGCGGCCCGGTCCGAGAGTCCGGCGGCGGCGTGTGCGTGCCCGCCGAGTCACCGGCGGACATGGCTGCCGCGCTGGCCGGCCTGGCCGCGATGAGCGGGACGGAGCGGGAGCGGATGGGTGAGCGCGGGCGCCGCTGGGTCTACCGGCATCACGGCATGACCGCGCTGGCGGGCGCGTTTCTCACCGCGGTCTCGGAACCGGCGCGGAGCGAGGATCCGGTGGCGGAGGCGCGGCTGTGACGCTGCACATCGTGGGCGCGGGTGGCTTCGGCCGGGAGACGCTGGACGCGGTGCGGGCGACGGCCGCGGCACCGGAGGTGGTGTTCGTGGACGAGCACCCGGCAGCCACCACGGTGAACGGCTGTCCGGTGCTGCTGCCCGGGCAGTTGGCCGCGTCCGGCGGCCGGCCCGACGAGTTCGTGGTCGCGATCGCCGACGCCGACGTGCGCCGCAGGCTCGCCCGGGAGTTCGAGGATCGCGGCCTGCGGGCCGCGACGGTGATCGACCCGCGTGCGGTGGTCTCCCCCGGCGCCGGGATCGGACGGGGCTGCGTCGTGCTGGGCCAGGCGTTCATCTCCACCGGCACCGTCATCGGCGCTCATGTCCAGGTCAACTATCAGGCCAGCATCGGTCATGACACGGTGCTCGAGGATTTCGTGACGATCCTGCCGGGAGCCAACATCGCCGGCAACGTGACCCTCGGCGCCGGGTCGACGGTCGGCAGCAATGCCGCCGTGCTGCAGGGACGGCGGATCGGGCCGTCCGTCATGGTCGGCGCCGCCGCTCTGGTGACCCGCGATGTCGCCGCCGGCCGGCTGGTCGTCGGCGTCCCCGCCAGGGCCCGGGAGTCCTGACCGGCGGGCCGGTCAGGACTCCCGGACACCCGGCGCCGATCAGTTCCCCGGCGGACGCCCATGCCCGGCACGGGCGACCGGCGCGGACACGACGGCCCGCCCACGTCCGGCACGCCCACGTCCGGCACGGGCACAACAGCCCGCCCACGTCCCGCACGGGCACAACAGCCCGCCCACGTCCGGCACGGGCACAACAGCCCGCCCACGTCCCGCACGCCCACGTCCGGCACAGGCACAACAGCCCGCCCACGTCCCGCACGCCCACGTCCGGCACAGGCACAACAGCCCGCCCACGTCCCGCCCGCCCACGTCCGGCACAGGCACAACAGCCCGCCCACGTCCCGCCCGCCCACGTCCGGCACAGGCACAACAGCCCGCCCACGTCCGGCACGCCCACGTCCGGCACAGGCACAACAGCCCGCCCACGTCCGGCACGGGCACAACGGCACGCCCACGTCCGGCACAGGCACAACAGCCCGCCCACGTCCGGCACGGGCACAACGGCACGCCCACGTCCGGCACGGGCACAACGGCACGCCCACGTCCGGCGCGAGCACGCCGGCGCGAGCACGCCGGCACGGGCGAGCCGGGCAGCGCCGTGCCGCCCCTCACGTCCGGATCGCGGGCACCGCCCAGGCGTACCCGGAGGCGGTGCGGCCAGGCCCTCGGAGTGGTTCCGGCGCGGGGCGGCCAAGCCCCGTCGCCGGCACGTGATGCGTGGTCACCGGGTCCCGACCGGCATCGGCTGGGCGGCACTCGGCGACGCGGTCGCCCGGCCGACCGCGGCTGTCACCGCGTCGGCGATCTCTGCCACCTCGGCCTCGGTCAGCCGATGGTGCACCGGCAGCGAGAGCATCGCCTGGGCGACGGCCTCGGTCACCGGCAGTGCGGCGGCGTCCTCCGTGCCGCCGTCCCTGCGGGCGAAGATCGGCTGCCGGTGCACCGGCGGGAAGTAGACCCGCGCTTCGATGCCCCGGGCCAACAGGTCGGCGAGCACCTGGTCGCGATTGCCGGAGAGCAGGCAGGTGTACAGCGCCTGGGTTCCCCGGACATCGGGCAGCTGATACGGCGTCGTCAGACCGGGCACACCTGCCAACCGCAGGCCCAGTGATTCCGCGATCCGCTGTTTGCGCCGCAGGATGCCGTCCAGCTTGCGCAGCTGCACCCGGCCGATCGCGGCCTGCATCTCGGTCAGCCGCCAGTTGTAGCCGAGGCTCTCATGCCGGTAGAGGCTGGTCTGACCATGATTGCGGAGCAGCTTCAGCCGCTTCGCGACGTCGGGGTCGTTGGTCAGGACGATTCCGCCCTCACCGGTGGTGATGTTCTTGGCGGGGGTGAAGCTGAACATGGCCGACCGGCCGAAGGTGCCGACCGGCCTGCCGCGGTACTCGGCGCCGGCCGCCTGCGCGGCGTCCTCCAGCAACGGCACGCCGGCGGCGTCGCACACCCGCGCCAGCCCGTCGAGATCGCCGGGCTGCCCTGCGTAGTGAACGGTCATGACGGCCCGCGTGGCCTTGGTGATCCGGGCCGCGACCGATGCCGGGTCGAGGTTGAACGTCCGTGGATCGATGTCCCCGAACACCGGGGTGGCCCCGACGTGGCACACCGACGTCGCGGTGGAGACGAAGGTCATCGACGGGACGATCACTTCGTCGCCGGGCCCGATCCCCTCGGCGAGCAGCATCGCCTGCAGCGCGGCCGTGCCGGTGCAGAACGTCACGCCGAACCGCGCCTGGTGCCGGTCGGCGAACTCCTGCCCGAACGCCTCGTTCTCCGCGCCGTTGGTGAGAACACCGCTGCGCAGGACCCTGAGGACCGCCTCCCCCTCCTCGTCACCGAGGTCGGGACTGGCAAGCCGGATCCGGATGTTGCTGTCAGACACCTGAAGGCATCCTTTCTGGTCTGCGGGCGATCGGGTCCTTGTCGTGGCTGGCGGTGGCTCCGCGCCCGGCCAGGACCGTCCAGACGGTGAGTGCCAGGATGATCAGGTCGAGCCGCAAGCTCTGGCGCAGGACGTACCGCAGATCCCACTCGATGCGCTCCGGCCAGCTCAGCCGCTGTCGCCCGTGCACCTGCGCCAGGCCGGTCAGGCCGGGGGTCACCAGCAGGCGCAGCTGCTGACGATCGGTGTACCGGCGTACCTGGTAGGGCAGTGTCGGCCGAGGTCCGACCAGGCTCATCTGTCCGCGCAGCACATTGACCAGCTGAGGCAACTCGTCGAGGGAAGTACGGCGCAGTACCCGGCCGACCGCGGTCACCCTGGCGGTATCGGCGTCCCCCGGCCTGTCCGGGTCGGCCGGACCCTCGCGCATCGTGCGCAGTTTCAGCAGGACGAAGGGGCGGCCGTCCCGCCCGGCCCGCTCCTGCCGGTACAGCACGGGTCTGCCGTGCGCCACCAGGTGGGCCAGCGCGGCGATCAGGCAGAGCAGCCCGGCCGGCACGATGATCAGGCTGACCACGGCCAGGTCCAGCAGTCTCTTGCCGCGGTACGACCTGAGGTGAGGTCCATGGCCACCGGTCCCGGCGCCGCCCGGCACGGCGGTATTCGGCTGCGGGACCGACGAGTCCGCCGAGTACTGGCCAGGCAGGGGCGGGGCGGTCATGTGCTGGCCCCTGCTTTTCCGGGCTGGCCGGGGAGGACGGGCTGGTCAGCCTGCTGCTCGCAGACGGGCGCGGCGGCGAGGAGCGCCAGGGCGGCGCGTACCTCGTCCGGTTCGGTGAGGTGACCGATGCCGGTGACCTCACCGGCGTCGAGTGCGGGCACCGGCACCTGTCTGACCAGCGGATGCCTCGGCCTGTGGTCCGGCTCACCCTCGCCGAGCAGGTCCTCGGTCAGCTTTTCGCCCGGCCGCAGGCCGGTAAAGACGATCTCGACGCGCTGCGATGCCCCGGCGGCCATCCGGCGGGCGAGGTCGACGATGCGGACCTGGTCTCCCATGTCCAGGACGAGCACCTCACCGCTCTCCCCGACGGCCACGGCCTGCAGCACCAGTTGGACGGCCTCGGTGGCTGTCATGAAGTAGCGGGCGACCTGGGGGTGGGTCACGGTGACCGGGCCGCCGGCGGCGATCTGCGCGGACAGCGAACCGAGCAGCGAACCCCGGCTGCCGAGGACGTTGCCGAACCTCACGGACACCCAGGTCCCGGGGAATTCCGCCGCCATGTGTGCCGTGAGCCGCTCGGTGATCCGTTTGGAGGTGCCGAGGACGCTCACCGGGTCGGCCGCCTTGTCGGTGGAGACGTTCACGAAGGACCGCACACCACAGGCCGCGGCCGCCTGCAGTACGTTCAGCGTGCCGGTCACGTTCGTCTTCAACGCCTCGGCCGGATAGCGCTCGAGCAGCGGCAGATGCTTCACCGCAGCCGTGTGGAACACGATCTCGGGACGGGTCTGCTCGAAGACCTCGCGGATACGGGAGGCATCGGTGATGTCCGCGAGCACCACCTCGTCGGAATCGAGCAGCGCACGGCCGTGCAGCGCGAGCTGGATCGCGTGCAGGGCCGATTCGTCGCGGTCGAGCATCACCAGTGAGGCGGGGCCCAGCCGGTGCAACTGGCGGCACAGCTCGGAGCCGATCGAGCCGCCGGCGCCGGTGACGAGGATGCGGCGTCCGGCGAAATGGCCGGCAGCGGCCTCGAGGTCCAGCCGGACCGGATCGCGGCCCAGCAGCTGAGTGATCCGCGGGTCGCGGACGTCGTCGATCCGCGCCGGTCCGGCGACCAGTTCCTCGACGCGCGGAATCACCTTGGTGACCAGACCGATCGACTCGGCCATGGTGATCAGTTCCCGGATCACCCAACCGTCCCGGCAGCCGCCGGCGATCGCGATCACCATGACCGTCGCCCCGGTCTCCGCGGCGACTTCCGCGAGCCGGTCCCGCCCTCCGCGCACGCGGATACCGCAGATGCGCAGCCGGCGCTTGCCGGGGTCGTCGTCCAGCAGGGCGACCGGCCGGTACTGTGCGCCGGGCTGACCGATCAGCCGCTGCACCAGCTGCGTTCCGGCGCTGCCCGCACCGAAGACGATCACCTTGACGGCGGTCGGCGCGGGTGGCTTCGGCCTGCGCCGGACGGCCGCGGCCGCGACCCTCACGGTGATCATGGCCAGTACGCCGATCAGGGCGGCAAGGCCGGCCACGGCCGGCCTGTCACCCACCAGGGGAAGCCCCGCCTGGCAGACGGCTTCCAGGAAGAGCCCGGTCAGTGCGGCCGAGACCAGCACCGCGCTCAACTCCGCGCCGCTCTCCGCCTGATAGCGGCCGGAGTAGAGCCCGCACACGGCCCCGGCGAGGACCGCCGCTGTCGAGGTGACGGCGCAGACGAGGACCAGACCGCCAGGTCCGGCGAGCGGATCGGAAGCGCTGCCGGTGGTCAGGCCGGCGATGAGCAGGCCGCATGTCCAGGCGAAGGCGTCTATGGCGGCCTGCATCGCCGGACGGCGACACCAGGCGGCAACGCCGGATCGGCCACCCGGACGGGCGCGGCTTTCCTGCGCGGTGTGGAACACCGCGGGATGAACCGCTGTCAGCTTGCCGTTGCCCGTGCATTCCCCACGCAAGGTGAACCCCGATCAGCAGGATGTCAGTAACCGAAGACCTATTTCGGCACTATGCCCACGACTTGTCCACGGACGCCGCCGCGTCCTTTCGGGTGGTCATAATATTTCTCGTGATCTTGGCGACTCCCATGACTGTGGATACGACTTCGTCGCCCGTTCGGACGAATACCGTCGCGCTTTTCCCGGGCAGCTACGAGCCCCTTCGGGATTCACTCAAGCGCTCCGATCACTTCGGGCACGTCTGGATACGCACCTTGGTGGTCTGCGGGCTTGCCAACGGCTGCACAGGAAGCACAGGGGTGCGGTCGGAAACGGGTTCCAGCAGACGAATGTCCAGTTCCCGCGTCCGACCGGGCAGCAGTTCCACCTGTGTCCCGAATACCGGGTGACCGCGCTCCTCGTCCGACGACACCAGAAGTCGCCGCCCGTCCAGACTCCCGCCCGTGAACTGCGCTCCTGAACTGGCGTACAGGGAAAGCCAGATGGTGGTGGATCCCGGCGGGTGCGGGTTGTCGGGATCGTCGGACCGGAGAGTGACGAGGGGAGGGAGACCCGCGGCGGGAGCGGTATTCGTCAGCCTGATGCGCACCCTGCTGGAACGGACACCGCCCCTGCAGGGACCGAGTTCGTACGTCAGTGACCGGCGCAGATAGTAGTCCATCTTGTTGCCGGCGGAATTGTTGACCACCAGATACGCGAACGGCCCCGGCGTCTTGGGCACTTCGCCGGACAGCCCGCTCTTCCTGAGCGCCGACTCGGTGGAGGCGTCCCTGCTCCAGATGCGAAGTCTGCCGTCGGTCGCGTTCTCCCGCAGCGCGTGGAGCAGGGCCGCCGAATCGTGGTGGTGGTGCAGCAGGGCAGCGGCGACCGACTGTGCGACCTGGACCAGGAAACGCTTGCGTTCGACGTTGCCGTACGACGCGTAGAGGGTGCTCTCGGTGAACTCCACGGTGTTGTCCGGCGTCAGCTGCTTTCCGTCCGGAAGCCTGACCGGCCCAGTGGCATTGAGGACGCGGGCCAGTCCCACGGGATCGGTGGCGATCGCCCCGTCGAGACGCTGCCCCGTGTGCCGCTGCCACAGGCCCAACCAGATCTGCGCCGCATAGGGAAAGTGAGCGGACATATTGGAGTTGGCGAGCCTCTGGGTGCTCTCGGCAGCTCCGTACTGGCGAGCGAACGCCGGCCCGAAGTCCGCCACGGGGGTGGCCGTACGCAGCAGCTTGTCGTCCGACGCGAAGCCGTGCAAGGTGATGCGCCCCCGGTCGGCGGTCAGGATGCCGAAGGTGCCCACGAGGCCTCCGGTGCCCCGGGCCTCGGCGTTGTTCTGGAAGGCCAGGAAGTAGGAGCGCGGCTCCGAGGCACCCAGAACAGGCACCAGCAGCCGCGCCGTCGCCTCCGCCTGGGAGACCGCGTCGGAAAGGCGCGTCACTCGGTCGGTCAGCCCCTGCCGTGCCATGTCGAGGCGACCGACCACCGTCGAGGCGGGCAGGCGGTTCAGACCGGTCTCGATTCCGGTCAGCCGACGCTCCACGGTCCCCAGCACGTCCGCGGCGGCCGAGAGTCGGTGGAGGTCGATGTGACCGCGGTGCACGAGCCGGCCGGAGGCGAACATCTGATGCAGTCGCACCGCCTCCGGCAGCACCCCGCTGGCCATCTCGTCGGCGGCGGCACTCAACCCCCGGGCGGAACGAAGCGGCGGTCCCATCAGGGGGAGTTCCTCGGCCATGCCCCACACCGGTGTGAGGGCCGCGCTCCGGGCGGTCGCCGTGTGTTTCCGGATGGAGGCCAAGAGTTCTGCCGGGGGTCGGCGATTGAGGGCCATCTCTGTTTTCAGTCGGTCAGTCGCCGCCTGCGCCGCGGCAAGGTTGCTCTGGACCGTGCGGACCTCCCACACCAGGAAAGCGGCCGATGCTGCGGACGACAGACCGATGGCCACGGCAATCCACAGGAATGCCCGGCGGCGCCGCCGGGCCATCAGAGCCGCGCGTGCCCGCATACTCTCGACAACGCCCTTGAGCCTGCGCATCGGGTCCTTCCCTGCCTTCATCGCCTGCCGCCCCTGAATCAAAGGCTGCACCTGGAGCAGGCATGTGGATTACATCAGTAATGGCAGTCACGAAGACGCGTTGCGAACTGCACCACGTCGGGCAGCGGGAAACTCGGTCCGAACGGCCTAATATTCCGACCGCACGGCGTGTTCTCGCGGCGGCATCGACGCGGATACGGACCAGCAATCGCTGACGACGGTTCGGTGCCCCACCCGGGTCAACTCCTCATGCAATCGGGGGCCGCGGGAATTCGCTTCGTCGAGTGCCGGTCAAAGGCCAACGGTCAACCGTGCCCGTATCGGCCCGCGCTCGTTGCTCAGCACATGAACCAAAGCGCGGAGGCACCGTTTTCCCAGGTGCGCATCGCCCCCGGCGCGCAGGTCGACGATTCGGCCGTGCTCAACCCCGGTACCACGGTGTGGGAACTCGCCCAGATTCGCGAGAAGGCCCTGCTCGGCTGTGACTGCGTCGTGGGCCGGGGGGTCTACGTGGGCCCCGGGGTGAGGATCGGCAACAGGGTCAAGATTCAGAACCATGCGCTGGTGTACGAGCCAGCCGAGCTGGGCGACGGCGTCTTCGTGGGGCCCGCGGCCGTCCTCACGAACGACCGCAATCCTCGGGCCGTCGACGCGGACGGACGCCAGAAGCGCGCCGGTGACTGGGAGGCGGTCGGCGTCCGGGTAGCTGAGGGGGCGTCACTCGGCGCCCGCTCGGTGTGTGTTGCCCCGGTCAGCGTGGGCCGCTGGGCGATGGTCGCCGCGGGTGCCGTCGTCACCCGGGACGTGCCGGATTTCGCCCTGGTCGCCGGTGTTCCCGCCCGTCGGGTCGGATGGGTGGGACGAGCCGGCGAGCGTCTGCGCGCGGTGCCGGATCAGGCCGGTTTCTGGGAGTGCCCGAGAAACGGGGCCCGTTATGCGGAGAGGGACGGCCTGCTCACCGAGGCTTCAGCTCAACCAGGAGAGATGTCGCGCCCGTGAAGGTCATGAGTGTCGTGGGGGCACGCCCACAATTCGTCAAGCTCGCCGCTGTCGCCGCCGCGTTCGACGGCACGGAGCACTGTCACACGATCGTCCACACCGGCCAGCACTATGACGCCGATCTGTCGGACGTGTTCTTCCAAGGGCTCTCCATCCCCGAGCCCGCTGTGCACCTGGGCGTGGGCTCGGGCACTCACGGCGTGCAGACCGGTACGGTCCTGGCCGCCCTCGATCCGGTGATCGCGGCCGCGCGCCCCGACTGGGTGCTGGTGTACGGGGACACCAACTCGACGCTCGCCGGAGCCCTTTCCGCGGCCAAGCAGCACATTCCCGTTGCCCATCTGGAAGCAGGCCTTCGCTCCTTCAACCGGCGGATGCCCGAGGAGCACAACCGCGTCCTCACCGATCACGCCGCCGACCTGCTGCTCGTACCCACCGAGGAGGCGGTGCGCCACCTGACGGCCGAGGGCCTGGCCCACCGTGCGGTGCTGACGGGGGACGTCATGGTCGACGTCTGCCTGCGGCTCAGGGACAAGGTGCTGAGGGGCGAGGTCAACGCCCCCGCTCTTCCGGCCCCTGTCGACGCCCGGGAGCCCTATCTCTTCGCCACGTTGCACCGGGCGGAGAACACCGACCGTCCCGATCGTCTGTCCGCCCTGGTGGACGCCCTGGCCGGTCTGCCCGTTCCCGTCGTCCTGGCCGCTCATCCGCGGCTGCGCGCACGTGCCGCGGACTTCGGTATCAAGCTGGACCGTGGCGCTCTCCATGTCAGCCGCCCCCTCCCCTACGCCGAGCTGATCGCCACGGTGCTCGGTTCACGCGGTGTGATCACCGACTCGGGTGGGCTCCAGAAGGAGGCGTACCTGCTGGAGCGGGTCTGCACGACTCTGCGTACCGAGACGGAGTGGCCGGAGACGCTCCGGGGCGGTTGGAACACGCTCGTGCCGGAGCCGGGTGTACTGGAGTCCCGGTCACAGGCTTGGTCCGACACCGTCCTGCGCCCCGCGCCCGAGGTCCCGCGTGACACGCCGTACGGCGACGGCAGAGCGGCGGCCCGCGTGGTGCGGGCGCTGGAAGAGCATCTGAGCGTGTCTCACGTCCGCTGAGCCGTCGGTGACGGCGCACCGAGCACGATCACCTCGGCTCCGGTCCACCGGACCGGATCGGTGATCCGCCGCCCGTCGACCACGACGCGCACCGCCGGGAACTGGTGGGAGCCGAACTCCCGGTACTCCTCGTGGTCGGCCTGGATGACGGCGGCCGTGACGTCCTGCCCGTCGTACGGCGGCAGGCCGAGTGCGCGCAGTTCGTCAGCCCCGTACAGCGGGTCCGACACATACGGTGCGGCGCCCCGGGCCCGGAGCGCCTCGACGACGGGGAACACCCCGGAGAACGCCGTCTCCTTGACGCCGCCCCGGTAGGCCGCGCCGAGGACCAGGACGCCCGCGCCGGTCAGGTCGCCGTACACGTCCGCCAGCCGGCTCACCGCGTACTCGGGCATCGAGGCGTTGGCCGCACGGGCCTCTCGCACGACCGTCGCCCCGGAGTCGTTCCACAGGTACATCTGCGGGTAGACGGGAATGCAGTGGCCTCCGACGGCGATCCCGGGCCGGTGGATGTGGCTGTACGGCTGCGAGTTGCAGGCGTCGATCACCAGGTCGATGTCGACGCCGACCCGGTCGGCGAACCGCGCGAACTGGTTCGCCAGCCCGATGTTCACGTCGCGGTAGGTGGTCTCGGCCAGCTTCGCGAACTCCGCGGCCTCCGCCGAACCGAGGTTCCAGACGCCGTTGGGCCGGGGCAGCTCGCCTCGTACGTCGAAGTCGAGGACGGACTCGTAGAACTCGACACCACGGCGCGCGGACGCCGCGTCGATACCGCCGACGAGCTTGGGGTAGCGGCGCAGGTCGGCGAAGACACGGCCGGTCAGGACCCGTTCGGGGCTGAAGACGAGAGCGAAGTCCCGGCCCGCGGTCAGTCCACTGCCCTGCTCGAGCATCGGCGTCCAGCGCACCCGCGTGGTGCCCACGGGCAGGGTCGTCTCGTACGAGACGAGCGTGCCGGGCCGCAGCCCGCGTGCCACGGCCCGCGTCGCCTCGTCCAGCCAGCCGAAGTCGGGGGTGCCTGCCGCATCGACGTACAACGGGACGACGAGGACCACCGCCTCGGCCCGCGCGACCGCCGCCTCCGTATCGGTGGTGGCCAGCAGCCGCCCTTCCGCGACGACGCCCTTGAGCTTCTCGGCGAGTCCGGCCTCGCCGGGGAACGGCTCAACACCCTGGGTGACGAGGCGTACGACGCGTTCGTCCACGTCGGCGCCGATGACGTGGTGGCCCTTCGCGGCGAACTGGACGGCGAGTGGCAGGCCGATCTTTCCGAGCGCCACTACACAGATCTGCACGGCTACTTCCCTCCGACGGGGCAGAAGCTGCGCGGGTGACCGACGAGGGTCGAGATCCCCCCAGCGGACACTTTCGCTCCGCGCATCCTCTCTTGGCGGTTTCTTTGCGTGTTCAAGCTGCTGGGGGCGCACAGTGCTTCGGCCCGCCCTCGGCCCGGCCCCCCGGTCGGGGGGCCGTCACGACCGCTGGGCGACCATCGCCAGGGTGGGGGCGCGCGGGCATCGCAGACCCACGGACACCTTCTTCCGTGCGGAGTCGAGGACCGCCTCCGCCACCTCGACCGTCCTCAGCCCCTGATCGAGCGTGACGATGTCCGCCGCTTCGCCCGCCACGGCATCACGGAACCGCTCGTGCTCGACCAGGAGGGGCTCACGCTTGGGGATGGCGTAGCGGATCATGTCGCCCTCGGCCACCCCGCGGAAGGCGCGCAGGGCCTCCCACTCGGTGGTCACCGCTCCGTTGGCGTGGAAGGTCAGGTCAGCCGTGAGAGTGTCCGCGATGAGACAGCCGCGCTCGCCGGTCACCGCCGTGAAGCGCTCCTTGTGGGGGCTGAGCCAGTTGACGAGATGACTGACCAGGGTGCCGTCGCTGAGGTCGCCGACCACGCTGACCATGTCCTCATGGGGGCGGCCACTCTTCGACACCGTGCGCGCCGAGACCGAGGCGTAGCCATGGCCGGTGACCCAACTGGTGAGGTCGATGTCGTGGGTCGCCAGGTCCTTGACCACCCCGACGTCGGCGATGCGGTGCGGGAAGGGCCCCTGCCGGCGCGTGACCACCTGGAACACGTCCCCCAGTTCTCCCGACTCGAGACGGGAACGCAGGCTCTGCAGCGCCGGGTTGAACCGCTCGATGTGGCCGACCCCCGCGACGAGTCCGGCTCTGCCGAAGGCCTCCACCAGTCGTTGCGCGGCCTGCACGGAGTGGGCGAGCGGCTTCTCGATGAGGGCCGGCACGCCGTTCTCGGCCAGCGCCAGGCCGGTCTCCTCGTGCTGGGCCGTGGGGCACGCGACCACCGCGTAGTCGAGTCCGAGGGCGACCAGGTCCGGCAGGGTGTCGACAACCACGGCGTTCCGGGCGGCACCGGTGGAGTCCCCCACCGGGTCCATGACGCCCACCAGCTCGACACCGTCGAGCGACGCCAGGACCCGGGCGTGGTTGCGCCCCATGGCTCCGAGTCCGATGAGCCCGGCCCGCAGGGTACGCCGGCTCACCGTGCCCCTCCGGCGTCGTTCACGGCCTGGGCGATCCGCTCCAGCTCGGCCTGCCCGAGGCTCGGGTGAACCGGGAGGGACAGCACCTCGGCCGCTGCCCGGTCGGTCTCGGGCAGGGAGGGCCTGCCCGGGTCCTGGTAGGGCCTGAGCCGGTGGATGGGGGTCGGGTAGTACACCGCGCTGCCGATGCCTTGTCGCGCCAGGTCCTGCCGCACGGCTTCCCGGCGCCCGCCCGGAACGCGGATCGTGTACTGGTGGTAGACGTGCCGCGCGCCGTCCGCCTCGTGGGGGACGAACAGCCCCTCGATGCGGGAGTCGAGCACCTTGGCGTTGGCCCTGCGCCGCTCCGTCCAGGCCGGCAGCCGCTTCAGCTGCTCACGGCCGACCGCGGCGGCGACGTCGGTCATCCGCATGTTCGCGCCGACGATCTCGTTGGCGTACCGCTGCTCCATGCCCTGGTTCCGCAGCAGCCGAAGGGTGCGGGCCAGGTGCGGGTCATCGGTCGCGATCATGCCGCCCTCGATCGCGTGCATGTTCTTCGTCGGGTAGAAGCTGAAGCACCCCGCCTCACCGAAGCTGCCGACGGGGCGTCCGTGCAAGGTGGCTCCGTGGGCCTGGCAGGCGTCCTCCAGCACGGCGAGCCCATGACGTGCGGCAAGCTCCGTCAGCTGGTCCATGGGCGCGGGGTGCCCGTACAGATGCACCGGCATGAGGGCCGCGGTGCGCGGTCCGATCACCGCCGACGCGGCGAGCGGGTCGAGGCAGTAGGTGCCGGGCGTGATGTCGGCGAAGACGGGTTCGGCACCGACCAGGCGGACCGCGTTGGCGGTCGCCGCGAACGAGAAGGACGGCACCACCACCTCGTCCCCCGGTCCGATACCGAGCGCCATGAGGCTCAGCTGCAGGGCGGAGGTTCCGGAGTTGACCGCGACGCAGGCGCGTCCCGCGACCAGCTCGGAGAACTCCTCCTCAAAGGCAGCCACCTCCGGCCCCTGGACGACGCGGCCGCTGCGCAGAACGCGGACGACCGCAGCGATCTCGGCTTCACCGATCACGGGTCTGGCCGCCGGGATCGGGGGAAAGGAGCGGGTCACTGGACTTTTCCGTTCGAGGGGCGAAAGCGAGTCGGCCTACGCTCAACTTCCGCCCAGCGCACCCGGTTTTCCCATACGCCACATATCCACCCTTATGGACTAGAAGGCGGGTTCACCGCTGCTCGGGTTGCGGCGGATGAGCAGGTGCCGGTGGCGGTCGGCACCGATTTCGATCCAGGCCCAGTCGTAGTGACGCGATCCTTTCGCCCCGGCTCCGACGCTCTGCCGGTGTCAGGCCGAGGCAGGCAGGCGGTCGGCCACCGCATCCGCGCGGGCAGTGGTCCGTCCGTCCCTCGTTGATCTGCACCCGCCTGCTGCAGGCGACGGCCAGCGCGTAGCCGCATGCCGTGGTCATCTGCCCGGCCCACGTGGGCTTGGTCGCGAACTCCACCCGGTCGGGCACCCCGGTGCGGGCTCGTCGCTCGGCGTCCTGGCACCACGAGGCGTCCGGCAGGTGGAGGCGGCGGTCGATCAACGCCCGTCCTCTGCTGGAGGCGTACGCGAGGAAGACGCCGACCTGGGTGTTCTCGAGCCGGCGTGCGGTGCCGGTGTTTTGGCGCTGCACACCGGCCGAGGCGGTGCCCTTCTTCAAGAAGCCCGTCTCGTCCACGACCAGGACGCCGTCGTCGGCACCGAGGTGCTCAAGGACGTAGGCGCGGATGTCGTCGCGGACCGCATCCGCGTCCCAGCGGGGTGCTTCGCAGCAGCCGCTGCATCGGCCCGGGGCGGGCGTGACCGGCCTGCTCGGCCAGCCGCCAGCAGTACTTCCGCTCGACGCCGGACAGCAGGGCGAGCACAAAGGCGCGGGCCGTCGCCCGCGGCTCCACCCGCTTGAACCGGCCCGCGATCCGGGCCATGGCCCGGTCGAACATCGCACGCCAACGGGCGGCGTCTATGCTGTTGTCCGCGGCCACAGCACGATCTTCAGGAGTCCACGCAACCTTTGGTGATCACTCGGTGGCCGCTCCGGATCCACCGGGTGTGACAGGCTGCTTCAGCCAGTGGGATCCGCGCAGGACGAGGCTCGGGATCGACCGCCCATGCGACATGCCGTCTGCGGCCCGACGACCGGACGTTCAGCCCATGGCTCCGGCCGGGGACGGTGTGACGGACCCGGCCGATGATGTCTCTCCCGGCCTGCGGCTGCGTGGCGATCGAGACCGACAGGGGGTTGGGGATGGGTGAGGATCCGCTCATCACGGCGGTGCGGAGCGGGGACGAGAACGCGGTCAGAACACTGCTCGAGGACGGGGCGGATCCCGACGTCTTCGACGAGCAGGGCACCCCCGCACTCTGCCTGGCCGTCTCAGCGTTCAACTCGACGATCTCCGGCTACCTTGTGGAAGGCGGCGCGGATCCGGACCGCCGGCTGCCCGACGGGACCACTCCCCTCTTGCGGGCCGTCGACAGCGGTTCCATCGGTCTCGTCTTCGGCCTGCTCGGTGACGCGGCGGTGATCAGCGAGGCCACCCGCGCGGAGCTGCTGGCACGCGCCCGGCAGTGGCACGAGATGGGCCCGGTCGCCATGCTCCGGGAGCGGACCGGCACCTCGGACGAGGTCGAGCGGGTTCGTATCCGGGACAGGGAGTGGTTCACCGAGTACCACGAGCTCCGGCTCGGCGGAATGACCGTCCGCGACGGCCACACAGGGATCCTCACCCTCTTCGAGAAACACTTCGGACTGCACCTGGGCTTTGACGAACTGGCGGCCCGTGCGTGCGCACTCGAGTACCCGGACTGGCAGCACGCCGTCTGGTCGGAGATCGTCAAAACCCTTGCCCGGAGACAGGACGACGAGACCTGGGAGGCTGCGGCGGTACTGCGGGGCCATCCCGATCCCCTGCATCGCCGCTTCGGCGCGGAGGTCCTGGTCTGCCTCCACCTCGAGGCGGAGCTGACGAACGTCCCGAGTCCGTTCGAACAGCGCACGCTCGAGCTCCTCCTCGACTGGGCAAAGGAGGAGGGACACCCGGACGTCCTGGCCGAGGCCCTGGCCGGCCTGAGCCACCATGACGACCCGAGGATCGAGCCACTGGGGCTCTCATTCCTTGCCCACGCAGCCCCACAAGTCCGTGCTGTGGTGCCTTCGACCCTGAGAATCGTGGACTCGGAGAGGTCTGGGCGGAAGACGTTCACATCCGAGGGACTGAACGTCCTGCTTGCACTGGCCCGGGACACCGACTCCTCCGTACGCCAAGTCGCCGGCTACGAGCTCGCGTACAGCCTGAATCCGGAACCCGCCATCGGGGACACCCTGGCCGATCTGCTCGATGACGAGGACCAGCAGACCCGGATCTGGGCCGTCTACGGACTGGCCGAGCGGGACGATCCGCGCTGTATCGATGGCGCAGACCGGGTGGGACCCGTCGACGAGTACGAGTCGTGGTCCTGGATACTCGGTGCGCCCTCACGGTACGAGCAGCGCCAAAGGGAGCGGGAAGCTCCGGCCACGACCGAGTAGCGAATGCTCGCTTCTGCATCCCATCGTGTGCCGGCTGTGGACATCAGGGCCGACTCTGTACTGCCCACCCGGTACATGATGTGGCTGGCCACCCGGTCCCGACGCCGCCGCACCGGACACCTCAATCCTCGAACCCACCACCGAAGCACTCGACCAGATGGGACCAACACAAGATCACGAAGTCGCACTGGAGTCCTAGCCGAGGCCGGCGAGATGCTGACCGTCGAGTGAACCGTACCTCTTCGTGTCAACGGCCACTCAGTTCTCCCCGACCGTCGCTGGAACAACAGGGGCAGTCCCTCCGAAGTGGATTCCTCGGTCCCGTCACTGCCTACATTGCGCTCGGTCACACTCACTCATTTCAGCATCAGGCCGATTCGCTCCGCTCCAGGAGTGGCCTTGAGGTGGGTGGTGAGATGTTGGAGCACAGTCCATGCGTCGGCGTCGGTTCCGTCGCCCAAGCCGTAGTGGAGGGCTGGGCGCGTGTGTGTGCCGAGTTGTCGCGGGCGCGGGGCGAGGGGTGGTCTTCGGGCGTGGGTGAGGCCGATGGCGTTGACGTCCCGGGCGCCGAGGGTGAAGGACACCGGGATGGGCGGGGCCTCCAGACGCGGGGTCAGCGTCAGGTCCGCGCGGGCTGCTCGGAGCGTGGTGAGCATCGACACCAGGCCGTGCTCGACCAGCGCGGCGGCGAGGGATTCGACGGCGTCCAGGGGGACATCCACAGGGGACGTGTAGCCGAGTGTGAGCGTGATGTCCTGGGCGACGCCGGCCTTCGTACGCGCTGTGCGGAGTGTCGCGATGGACGGATGGTCCGGAGCTCCGATCGCGATCAGGTGGGTCGGTGCTGGTGAGCGGTCGCGGGCCAGGTCCGTCAGCTGGCGCGGCGACCAGGGCAGGTTGACCGGCTCCGACGTGCTCCACCCCACCGGCGCCGCGCCCGTCAGGTGGCGCCAGGCGGTCTCCAGACCGCGGCCGAGGACCAGGTCGGCGGTGGGGGCGTGGACCGTGCGGAAAGTGATGGTCAGCTGGCGTTCGGGGGTGGGCTCGGTGTCCTGGGTGAACGCGTCGGCGACTGTGGTGCTGGTGGGGTTGAACGTTCCCTGCTGCCAGGCGAGGGGGACCCCGGACAGCCCGTCGTAGTAACCGCCGGCCGGGTCCTGGACCACCCACCGATTGGGGGCGCCCCGCAGCGCCGTGCGCAGGGGGAGAGTGAGCCGGGCTTGGGGCGGGGTGACCAGGTGCAGCGCTCGGTTGGTGGCGCTCGTGGTGCGGAGTACTTCGGAGAGCCAGGTGGTGAAGGCGAGGACGGGGCGGTCGGAGATGACGACCGCCGTGGAGTCGGTCAGGACGTCGACCGAGGGAACGGCGGGAGCGGAGGGGGCGACGACCTCCTGAGCGTCATCGGCCGACTGGTCCTGCGGGATGGCCACCACGCGTGTCGTACCTGCGGCGCGCGGCCACGCTGTCCCGCCGAGCAGCGTGGTCAGGCGTCCGCACAACGATTCAGCGAGAGCTTCTGCTTCGGGTACCGAGGTCGAGGCGCGGGTCTCGGTCCACCAGTACGGCGGCGGGGGCGCTGACACATCGGGGCCGAGGAGGCGTTCCGCTTCGCCGGGTATGTGGATCAGGAGGGGTGCCTCGACGGAGACCAGCGGACGGCCAACGCTTGTGCACAGCTGAAGGACGCCGCCGTCACCGGTGGAGGTCAGTCCCAGGTCGGGGCCGCCTGCTGAGAGGCCGGCGATCAAGGAGCGGGTGTCCGGCATCTTCGGGGTGAGGGCTATGACGTCTTTGGTCACGTCGGGAACTCGCCCACCCAGGAGCGTTCGAGGAGGTGCTTGGGCAGGTACGCGGATTCGACGTCGACCGGGATGTCCGCGTCGAACGCCATGCAGGCGACGGCCAATGGGGCCAGAGCCACCAGGCCTTCGCTGCTCTTTGACCGTGTCTCGTTCTCGGTCCAGTACTCGCGATGCCAGGTGAGTGCTTCCGCAAGAGCGGTGTTGAACGGCTCCGGCTCCTGCCGCTGGTAGCGGTGGAAGATCTCCAGCGGAGGGTAGAGAATTTTCAGCATCAGTTCGACACTGGCAATGTGGGGGGCTTCGGGGTCCGTCCCATCAATCGCGGCGGCCAGGGTGTTCCAGGTTTCCGGGCGGCCGAACCAGGCATTCTGGAGGGTCTCCACCCAGGCGTAGATGTACTCGTCGAACTCCACACCTGATGCGCGCAGGAAGGAGACGGGTACACGGGCGAGTTGGTCGAGACGCTCGTTCTCCCGGCAGATCACCGCCAAGTAGTACGTGGTGAGCCAGTTGCCGGCGTGCAGATATTCCTGCGGGCCGGTTGCCGGAAGGTTCTTGATCTCACCTTTTCCTCCGATACGGCATGGGACAGGGCCTTCCGCAGCCGCTCCAGAGATGAACAGGCCCGATCCGACCTGCATCGCGGTGACCCAGGTCTCCCACGTCGAAAATTCCTCACCCGAGGGATCCGTCAGGCAGTTCCATTTGGCGACAGTCAGTGAATAGTCCAAGGCATCGAAGCGGTCAAACTCTGACGTTTCGAGTTCAGCAAGTGCTTCGTCGTTGCTTTGGACGATCGGCGCCATGGCTTCGGCCACGTTGTCCACGGGGAAGTCGTGACGGGAAATATGGATGACCACGCCCCTCCCTTTCTCAGTTGATTTTCATGTGTTCGATCACGACGCCAGCATAGAGGGTGCCGTCCGGCTCCTGGACCTTGACCAGGACGTACTGCAACTTCCTGTCCTTCAGCGCCTGTCTGAACTCTCGCGCGAGTTCGGCGTCCCGACCGCCACGTTTCGTCATCTCGCCCAGGATGGTCCGCAGGTACAGATACGTCCCCTGCTTCACTCGCATACCGGCCGCCCCGCCGTCGTCGCCGACGTGCGGTCGCCCAGGATCCTCGGGGTCGGCTCGTCCCTGTCGCCATTGGAGATCGTTTCCCGGCGCCTTGTCCTCAACGATCAGGATCTTGTCGTCCTCAAGCCTGTATGCGCCGTCGAACATGTGGGCCCCGGTGGGCGTCTTGGGGAGGTCGATCTCCTGAGCCTCCGGGAACTCGCGTCGAACGGCGTGGAGCCTGGAGGCGTCCTCACCCAGCTTCTCGGAGATCTTGCTGTTCGGAGGCACGTCTCCGAGCTGTTTTCCATAGGCCTTTTGAGCAGCGGCAAGGGCCTCACGGTTCGATGTCGAGGGCGTCTCGTCGAAGGCCTTCTGCGCGTTCATGAGGTCCATATAGGCGCGACGGTCAGCGGTCCTTCTGTCGAGCCTCGGAAGAACGTCGTCGGGGGCGGTACTCCGCGGCAGCGGCTTCGCACCGAACCGGGTTTCGGACGGACCACTCGGCAGGTCGTGCTTGGCCACGAAGCGCCCTTGCGCATCCTTCGCGAGCTGGGGAAGTTCGACGCCGTCCACCAGTCCGATATGGGGTCTCCTGCGTCCGAGGGTGTCGTAGTGCTTCTTGCGCCACTCCGGGTCTTCGTTGGCCCTCCGGACATGCTCGTCCTGAATGGCCTTGCGCTCGGCAGGAGTCAGCTTCCGCTGTCCTTCGTCACGGGAGCCGTCGCCGTCCGCCCGATCCGCCCGATGCTCATCGGGCCCTGCCGACCGTGTGGCGCGGTCATGCGGCCCGCCATGTCCAGGACCGGAACCGGTTGGGGTCCCCCTGCCCGTCCCCGGACCGTCTCCCGAACCATGCCCGACACCGTTGCCCGGAGCGCGCTCGCCCGTCCGGCCCACGTCGGCGACGGAATTCGTCCCCGCGTGAGCACCGACGAGTTCTGGCTCCCGGGTTCCTGTCACCGGGGCGCGAGACGTGGAGTCGTCCCCGGCGCGGGCGGCGGCCGACGGCTCGGCCTTGGCCTGGGAGGCGTGCTGGTGAAGGGTGCCGTCGGCGTTGAGCAGGTGGCCCTTGTCGGTGAGGTAGACGACCCTTCCGGTCGCGTCGTCGACGTACGGGATCGCGTTGTCGGGAACCCTGGGCGACCGGAGGGCATCGCCTCGCTCGAGCAGGTCCAGTGTTGCCCCGGAGTCCAGTCTCTTCAATGTGCTAAAGGCGTCACCGACTTTGACGTAGGCGAACTTGCCCGCCTTGCCGACATGCGTGAACGGGTCGACGGCCCGGCCGACCTTGCCCACGACCGACACGGCACGAGCGGCCGCTCCGGTCCGGCCGGCACCGGTGGCCGCCGCGCCCGCCCCTTCGGTGCCCAGCAGGCCCAGGACGTTGAAGCTGACGGCACCAGCAGCCCGGGCCGGGTTGCTCTCCCACGTGTCCCAGGCGACAAATCCCTTGACGGTCTGCTTGTAGGTGGTGCGGGAATCGCGCAGCCACGAGGGGAGTTTGTCGTCGGGCACCAGCCACCAGGTGCCGAGGGTGGCGCTGGTCAGGAAGGAGGCAGCGCCGAGCTTGGCCAGGCCCGTCCACGCCTCGCCCGCCGCGTCCGAGCCGTCCGCGCCGAACAGGGTGCCCACGCCATGGACCGTGCCCATCACACCGTCGGTCCAGAAACCGTCCCAGACCTGCCCGGACGTGTGCGTGAACCAGTCCCAGCCCTCGTACTCCTGCTCGACAGCCGCGCCCCACGGGGTCTCCCCGGCGTGATCGAGGTCCTCGGCGCGATAGCCGTACATGTTCTCGCCGTGCGAACCGTCATCGACGGTGAGCGTGGTGCCGCCGACGAGGGCGGTGATCTTGTTGTGGCAGGCGCGTTCAGCGGCCTGGAAGGCGGCGACTGTCTGGTTGACCTCGCGCCATAAGCCATTGTTGGTGTCGACCTTGTCTTTGTCCTTGCGCTAGTCGTCGTCCCCCGCGACCGAGTCCACGAACGTCCGCGCGTCCGCCTTCAGGGTGGCCAACTTCTCCACCAGCGGCCTGACTTCGACACCATACTCATCCAACGCGCCAGCGACCTTCTCCAGATCGTCCGCGAACGCGTCCGCCTTCGCCTTCACCGGCTGCGTGGAGGAGAACAGGTCATGGGCCTCCGGGGCACGGTAGAAGGCCGACAACCCCTGGAAGGCGGTGTGCAGATCCGCGCCCGAAGCCCGGAACTGACCCGCGTTCGCGTACAGCAACATCACGTCGATGCCAAGGGTGGACAGATCCCCGAGGAACTGCGGTATCCCCGACGGGTCGATCAGCTTCGCCTCGTCCGCCATCACTGACCCTTGGCCGGCGAATCGACCCCAGGCAGCTCGACCTTCGGTTCCTTGGCCGCTTCACGCTGTGCGTTGGCCGCCAGAGTCAGGTCGCCCTCGACGTAGTGCCCGGTGGCCTCCGCAGCCCCGCTCAGCGACTTGGACGCCCGCTCGGCGATATAGAGCAGGTCATGGCTCCACTGCTGCAGAAACTCCCCCAGCGCCGCGCCCACCACGCCAACGGTGCTGGTGTAGGGCCCGTACTGACTGGTGATCATCCCCGCCGCCGAGGCCGCCTCCTCCAGGTTGCCCTGCATCGCCGAACCCGCCTCCGACAGGTTCTTCCCATGCGTACCCGACGTCTCCAGAACACCGCGCACCCCGACCGGGTCTATGTCCCAGCCCGTCACACCGCTCTCCCAACCCCGTACACGCCAAGAGCCACCCGATACAGGGCGTCAGCCCCTGCCGCCGCACCGACTGTCCCGACAAGACGAACGTCTCATCGATCATCGAACATGCTCTCGCGTACGCCACTGCGGACACAACATCGTGCTGCGGCATGAGGCTGGAACCAGTCACTTCACACGGCGAGAACGGGCGCCTGCTCGCCCCCCTTCAATCGAAGCGTCGCCACTACTTCGCCGACATCACGTTGTCTACACAGCGCCCCACCGTGCTCCGCTTCGCCGCAAAAGCCGCGCAGTGTACCGCCGAGCAGCCAGTTCTGAGGCAAGTGCCGCCCGAACGGAGAGGCAGGTGCCTGACCTTGGCGAGCTGGGCGACCACGAGGACCGAAGCAGCAGAGCAACCGTGCATTCGACAGTCGCGCCCACAGGCCAACGTCTCTGCCCCAGCCTTTCTGCAACAAGGAGAGAAGCGTGAGCATCATCGCAACGACAGCCACTGAGAGCGACGAGGACTTCCCCGCCCGGGCCCTCCAACTTGCCGACGCCCCCTCGATGCCCCCGACCGAGGCAAGCCTCGAGCCCAGTGACCGGCAGCCGTGCACTGTCCACCCAGACTGGTGCACAGAAACCGGCAACCACTACGACCACTTCGGAACCCTGCACACCGTCAAGGGCAATGACGGCCGGGAGCTGCTGAATGCGCACCTTCTGGATCTGTCTGGTTCGAAGCCGATCATCGGTCTGGGCGACACGGACACGACTGCGGCCGAGGCCCGCGTCAAGGCGACGGAGCTTCGCGGGTTCGCCGACGAGCTCGAGACCCTCGCGGACAAGGTGGAGGTCTCCGCCAGCCACGAGCCATCGGGCACTCCGCAGATGACCGCCTGCCCCGCCGGCGTCTCGTTCTGCGATGGAAACCCCAGGGACCACGAGGACCCGCGCGAACACCTTCACCACGGCCCGCTAATCGCCATGGGTGCTCACCGCCCTTACGCCTGTCAGCGCAGGGACGGCATCATGGCGTTCCAATTGTCCCAGGTCGACGACGAAACGCCCGGCCTGGACTTCGTGGCCGGCGGCGACTGGCCGACGCTCGACCTCGGAGAGGTCGACGAACTGATCAGCGACATGAGCGCGCACCTGGCGAAGCTCCGGGCCGCACGTACGCAGCTCGCGTGCCTGGTATCCGGGCGGACCGGCGAGACGACCGCAGCGCTTGACCGCACCTGGATGTACGACGACAGATACGGCACCCGGCACACCGTCACCTGCCCGTCCTGGTGCACGACGGACCACACCTTTGAAATGAAGGGCAGGCCCCACCCCGCCGACGTACACCACCAGATGTACGGCGCTGTGGCCTCTACCGAATACACCGAGGCCTACGAGGAGTACGAGTCCTGGCAGGTGCTCTGCGCACACCTCGCCGTAAGTCCGGACTCGACAGTCAGCCCGGCCTACCGAGTCCCGCACGTACTGGTCGAAGTAGCCGCCGACATGTACACCCGCCCGATGGGGCCGGACCAGCTGGCCGAGTTCATCGCAACGGTGGCCGGGCAGCTGGAAGAGCTTCGCGCCATGCACCCTCGGCTCACCGCAGCCCGCGCCGAATGGGCCGCGCGGAACGACACGACGGCCGACGCCGAGGCGGCGTAACCCCGCCGGGCCAGGACCGCCACGATGCCCGCGGCTCCAGCGCCATGCTCCAACGGCTGTCGCAAACGCCCAGCCCAGAGGCCTCGCGCACCCCTCCGCTCCAGGGACTTTTCAGGGACTTTCAGCTCTGTCCGAGGGACTTGCGAGGGACTTTTTGCCGCCTAACGCGGCAAGCTCCTGAAAGATCGGAAAGGGCCTCCGACGCAGGTCAGAGGCCCTTTCCCAGGCAAAGCCGCAGGTAGCGGCAGACGAGTCGGGCTGTACGCCGGGTTCTGTCGCCCGGTCGCCTCGCGGCGGCCGGGGAGACGGCCATCCATCTAGGACCGGCGTTGCCGCCGGCCTCGTGCGGTCTACCCGCGGACTCGGGCGGGCAGCCCTCGAACGTCCGCGCAGGGTCGCTTTTCACGGCGGCCCCTCTTGACCTTGCTCCGGGTGGGGTTTACCTAGCTGCCCAGGTCACCCTGGGCACTGGTGGTCTCTTACACCACCGTTTCACCCTTACCGAGGCCCGTACGGATACGGTCCCCGGCGGTTTGCTTTCTGTGGCACTGTCCCGCGGGTCACCCCGGGTGGCCGTTAGCCACCACCCTGCCCTGTGGAGCCCGGACGTTCCTCGGGAAGCCCCCTAGGGGGACTCCACGCGGCCGTCCGCCCGGCTCGTCTGCCGTGTCGACCATGTTACCGGGCGGCTGGGGCGCCTCGGTCCCGCCGAGGCCGTCGCCAGGAACGAGCCCGCCAGGATCAGGGCGAAGGCGAGCAGGACCGTCGTCGTGAGCTGCTCGTCGAGGAAGAGCGCGCCCGCCGCCACCGCCACCGCCGGGTTGACGTAGGTGAAGACCGTCGCCCTCGTCGGGCCGACCTCGCGGATCAGTTCCAGGAAGACGACGAAGGCGAGCGCCGTGCAGATCACTCCCAGGCCCGCCAGGGAGGCCAGGACGGAGGGCGAGGGCATGGTCGTCGGCCAGGTCAGGGCCGCCGCGGGGGCGTAGACGATCGCCGACAGGAGCAGGACCGGGGCTATCAGCTGCAGCGTCGGGACCTGCTTCAGGTGGCGGGCCATGATCAGCGGGGCCGTGGCGTAGCCGATCACCGTGACGGCCACCTCCGCCAGGGAGCGGGCATCTCCCCCGGTCAGGTGCGGGACCGTGAGGACCGCCACTCCGGCCAGGCCCAGGATCAGTCCCGTCAGCCGCCGCGCGCCCAGGTGTTCCGTGTCGCCGAAGAAACGGGTCAGGAGCACGGCCACGATCGGGACGCCCGCGATCAGCAGGCCGGCCGTGGAGCTGGAGAGGTGGCGTTCGGCGTCGGTCAGGGTCCACCAGGGGCCGATCACCTCGATCACGGCGAAGGCCAGCATGGGGCGCCAGTGGGTCCGTACGGTCGCGGCCAGTCCGCCCTGGCGGATCGCGAAGGGGAGCAGGAGAGCTGCGCCCAGGGCGCAGCGTACGAACACCACCATCGACGGGGACACTCCGTCCACCGCCACTTTGATCATCAGGTAGGGGATGCCCCAGAGGACTCCCATCAAGGAGAAGAGGAACCAGCCGCGTGCAGTCATGGGGAGAGTTTCCGGCCGGTCGGGGGGCTGTGTCTTGAACGTTGTTGCGCAGCGGTCGCCGGGCCAAGACTTGCGGGGCTGGCAGGGCTTACGGGCGTACGCCCGTCCGGTACGCCGCCGGGGTGACCCCGAGGACCCGTCTGAACCAGCGCGTCATATGGGCCTGGTCGGCGAAGCCCACCTGGCCTGCGACCTCCGCCGGGCGGTCGCCGGACTCCAGCAGGGTGCGGGCACGGCTCACCCGGTACTGGGCCAGCCAGGCGTACGGGGGCATGCCCATCGTCGTACGGAACGCGCGCAGGAGTTGGTAGCGGGAGAGGCCCAGTTCGGCGGCCAGGTCGGCGAGGGAGGGTGGGGCCTGGAGTTCGTCTGCCAGGCGGTCGCGTACGGCGAGGGCGATGGTGCCGGCGCCCGGGACCGTGTCGGAGACGGGACGGGCCGTGGAGTGGCGGCGGGCCAGAGCCGTGAGCAGCCAGGGGAGGCGGGACTCGGCCTCCAGGGGGTCGGGGCAGGTGCTCAGCTCGTGGTGGGCGGTGCGCAGGGCGGCGGCGAGTTCCGGGTCGTGGAGGAGGGGTTCGCGGAAGTGCGGGGTGCCGCCGAGGATGCCGTCGGCGAGGAGGGTGGGGGCCGGGTAGAGGGCGCGGTAGGCGTAGGTGCCGTACGCCGACTCGCCGGTGTGGACCTCTCCCGGGGCCAGCACGACGATCGAGCCCTCTCCCACGGTCAGGGCGCCGCCCCGGTAGTCGATGCACGAGGCGCCGAGCACACAGATGCCCACGCTGAACTCCTCGTGGGTGTGCGGGGCGTAGCGGTGGCGGTCGAAGCGGGCGGTCAGCAGGTCGAGGGGGCGGTCGGGGCGGCCTAGGGTCGCCCGGGTCCACCGGGTCTGTTCGCTGCCGCCCACGTCCCCCGCTCCTTCCGCCGGTCGGTCACAGGGGGTGCAACACGCGGGCGGCTCGTTTCCATCCCCGCGGGCCGGGTCCCTCGGCTCTTCAGAGGAGGTCCGCCGTGTCCAGGTCGAAGGCGAAGGGTTCGGGGAGGGTGATCGACTTGCCGAGGGGGCGTGTGTCGAGCTGCCGGTACTTCTCGTTCTCGGGGTCGCTCAGCAGGGTGATCGACGAGGCCTCGCGGTCGACCAGCAGGTAGAGGGGGATTCCGCCGCGGGCATAGCAGCGGTGTTTGGTTTCGCGGTCGGCCCGGGGCCTGGGTGACGTCACTTCGAGCACCATGGCCACGCCGTCGCACGGCATCCAGGGACCGGCGCCACGGAAGAGCCGCAGATCCATGGGGGCGAAGGTGCCGTCCGGGATGACGTGGTCCTCGGGGTAGGACTCCCTGGCTCCGAGCGACAGGCCCTTGTTGCCGGTGAACTGCATGGCGGTTCGGGACCGTCTGATCACCTGGCTCACGATCAGCCCGATGCAGTCCTCATGGTCTCCGTCCGCCGGCGCCGTCATCACGAATTCCCCCTCGATCAGCTCCGCCCGAAAGCCCTCCGGGTGGCCAGGGCATGAAAGCCCTCGATCAGGATCTCCGCATCGATGCGAGCCCCACGGGCCCCACGATCCGTGGAACTCACGTCACATGCCCTCTTCCTTGCACCTCGCCAGACTGCGGTACCGGCCGACCTCCTGACCTGGAGATCGAGGGCTGTTCCCTCGAACGAGTCGTTGCGGTCAGGCACCGTGAGGCTTGGACCGGCCCCCGCCCTGTGTGGCTTGACCCTGCCGCGACGTCAACGTTTCTACTGGTCCCATGCGGATCGGAGAGCTGGCCGCGACCGTCGGGGTCACCACCCGGGCGGTGCGGCACTATCACCACCTGGGGCTGTTGCCGGAGCCGGAGCGGCGGTCGAACGGGTACCGGGACTACACCCTGCGGCACGCGGTCGTGCTCGCGCGGATCCGGCGGCTGACGGAGCTGGGGCTCGGGCTCGCCGAGGTGCGGGACGTGCTGGCGGACGACGCGGGGCGTGAGCTCGTCGAGGTGCTGGGCGAGCTGGACGAGGACCTGGCGCGGCAGGAATCGGCGATCCGGGAGCGGCGGGCCCGGTTGCGGGTCCTGAGGGAGGACGCGCGGCGCGGGCGGCTGCCCGCCGAGGGTCCCGTCTCGCCGGAACTCGCCGATCTCTTCGGGAAGTTCGGGCCTGTGGCGCCCGAGTCCGCGATGGCCGCCAAGGACCGGGAGGTGTTCGCGCTCCTGGAGACGACCGCGCCCCCTGAGGCTCGGGCCGAGTTGCTGGCCGGGCTGGAGGCAATGATGGCGGCGCCCGGCGCGGTGGAGCGGGCGCACGAGGCGTACGCGCTGCTCGACGACCTCGCCGACGCCGACCTCGACGACCCGCGCGTGACCGAGGCGGCCAGGCTGCTCGCCGATCTCATTCCCGCCGAGCTGATCCCGCCCGACCTCGACCTCGACAACGACAACGGCGGCTCAAACGCGAGCGGCAGCGGCAGCGGCTTTCTGCGGGCCTTCTTCGCCGACTTCGCACCCGCCCAGGCGGAGGCCATCCGCCGTACGTTCCGGATACTCATGGAGGATCGCCGATGAACGCACCGCGGACACCTGATCCAATGCCGAGGACGCGGACGGGGACGGGGACGGGGACGGGGACACCATGGGCGAGTGTCCACCGGATCAGCCGCGCCCTTGTGCGCCATGAACTCCTGCTGTTCGCAAGTCTGTTCCGCTGGGCGGCCCGTCGGCCGCACGGGACCGGGGAGGGGCGGGCCTTCGGGTACGCGCGCGGGCAGGGCGCGATGATGCTCGGCTTCGGGTTCGTGTGCGTCGTCGAGACGGTGACGATGTCCGTCCTCCTCGACGACCATCCGCTGGCGCACCGGGCCTTCCTCGTCCTCGACCTCTACACGATCCTGATCGTCGCCGGGCTGCACGCCGCATCGGTGACCCGTCCCCACGTGCTCACCGACACGACGCTGCGGCTGCGCCGCTTCGCCTCCGTGGACCTCCTCGTCCCGCTCGCCGCCGTCTCCTCGGTCCGCCGCGAGCTGTGCCTGACGCACGAGAAGAAGGACGGGGAGCTGAACCTGGAGGCCGGTTCGCAGACCACCGTCACCCTCGAACTCTCCCGCGACATCGCGTACTTGACGTTCTTCGGGCGGCTCAGGGCGGTACGGATCGTGCGCTGCCACGCTGACGACGCCGATCTGCTCGTGCGGGAGATCGAGCGGCTCCGTCAAACACAGGCGGGGTTCACGCCGGCACGAAGCGGACCTTCGCCGCTCCCGGCTCGGCCTGCGTGAGCCGGACGCGCAGCCGCTCTCCCAGCGGCAGCGGCTCGCCGGCCCGTCCGACGATACGGCCGATGACCGCCGGGGACTCCAACTGCACGGTGCCGACCGCAGGTTCGCCGTCACCGGCCGCCCGTTCCTCCACGTCCACCACGCAGCCCTCGAAGATCTCCCCGACGCGGTCCCGGAGCAGGGCGGCCTCGACGAGGTCCACGCACTCGCGCTCCACACGGCCCGCCAGACGGCTGCCCCCGGACATCTCGTCGGGGAGGGCGTCGAGGGCGGCCAGGACCCATTCGGGGGCCCGGGTTCCGGAGGTCGCGGCGAGGCAGAGTTCCGCGGTGTAGCGGTCGACGAGGCGGCGGAGCGGGGCCGTGCAGTGGGCGTAGGGCGCGGCGACGGCGGAGTGCGTGGTGATGTCGGGGAGTGCGCCGTCGCGGAAGACCGTGTAGTGCGCGCCGCGCAGCAAGGTCGTGCACTCCTGGAGGAAGGCCGCATGGCGGGGGTCGTGCGGGTCGAGGGAGCGGACCAGGTGCGCGTACGACACGTGGTGCGGCCAGTCGATGCGCAGCGCCTTCGCGGTAAGGCGGAGGCGGCCCACGGCGCCGTCCGGCGCGGCGGGCAGGGTACGCAGGATCCCGGTGCCGCTGCCGAGCATCAGTTCGGCGGCGGCCATGCCGGTGAGCAGGGAGATCTGGGCGTTCCAGCCGTCGGCGGGGAGGGGCGCACGGTAGGCGAGTTCGAGTGCGTACGTTCCCCGGGTCCCGCGGTCGCCGGGGTCGTCCCGTTCGATGATCTCCTGTTCGGGGACGTTGAGGGAGATGCCGCCGCGTTCCACTTCGAGGCGCTCGCGGAGGTGTCCGATCTCCTTGAGCAGGGCGAGGGGTTCCTCGGCGGTGCCCGCGTCGATCTCCTTCTGCACGGACGCGTAGTCGAGCCTGACGCGGCTGCGGACGAGGGCGCGGCGGACGTCGACGCTCTCGGTACGGCCGTCCGCGTCGAGGTCCAGGGTCCACAGCACCGCCGGGCGGGTGTGGTCCGGGAGGAGGCTGGCGGCGCCCTCGGAGAGGCAGGCGGGGTGCAGGGGGACCTTGCCGTCGGGGAAGTAGAGCGTCGTCACCCGGCGGTGGGCCTCCGCGTCGAGGGTGGTGCCGGGGGTGACGAACGCGGCGACATCGGCGATGGCGTAACGGACCCGGTAGCCCCGGCGGCCGTCGGCGCCCGGTCGGCGGGACAGGTGCATCGCCTGGTCGAGGTCGGTGGAGGCGGGCGGGTCGATGGTGAAGAGGGGGATGTCCGTGGCGTCGTACGACGGGAGGCGGGGCGACTTGGCGGCGTGCTCCGCCTCGACGAGGACCTGGAGCGGGAAGGCGTCGGGCACGCCGAGTTCACCGCGGAGTGCGCGCAGGGCCGCCCGCAGGGGAGCCTCGGGGGCGCCCAGGACGCGGAGGTGGCGGCGGGGCATGCGTCGAGCGTAGGGCGGGGCGGACGCGGAGGCACGCCGACGACGGTCCTGTGCGGGCCGACCGGGTCGCCGGGGGCCCGGTTCGCGCTCCGAACGACCCCGTACGCTGTCGCGGAGCCCTATCCGAAGGAGTACCCGTGCTCGTCCTGCTGCCCCCGTCCGAAGGAAAGGCCCCCTCAGGGGGCGGCGCTCCGCTGAAGCTGGAGTCCCTTTCCCTCCCGGCGCTCACCGAGGCGCGCGAGGCCGTGCTCGGTGAACTGGTCGAGGTGTGCGCGGGCGACGAGGACAAGGCCCGCGAAGTGCTCGGCCTGAGTGAGGGGCTGCGCGGCGAGGTCGCCAAGAACGCTCAGCTGCGGACGGCGGGGGCGCGCCCGGCGGGCGAGATCTACACGGGCGTGCTGTACGACGCCCTCGACCTGGCCTCCCTCGACACCGCCGCGAAGAGACGGGCGGCGCGTTCGCTGCTGGTCTTCTCCGGGCTGTGGGGCGCCGTCCGCGTCACGGACCGCATCCCCTCGTACCGCTGTTCGATGGGCGTGAAGCTGCCCGGCGTCGGGGCGCTCGGTACCCACTGGCGTACGCCGATGGCGTCGGCGCTCCCCGACGCGGCCGGTGACGGGCTCGTCCTCGACCTGCGGTCCTCCGCTTACGCCGCCGCCTGGAAGCCGAAGGGCGAGGTCGCCGGCCGCACTGCGACCGTACGGGTGCTGCACGCGCCGACCCGGAAGGTGGTCAGCCACTTCAACAAGGCGACCAAGGGCCGCATCGTCCGCAGCCTGCTGTCGGCCGGCGCCGCGCCCAAGGGGCCGGCGCAGTTGGTGGAGGCGCTGCGGGACCTCGGGTACGTGGTGGAGGTCGAACCTCCGGCGGGGACGGGGAAGGCATGGACGTTGGACGTGCTGGTGACGGAGGTGCACTGACTCCCGCGGACGCGGCTGTGGGCCGCACCGAGTGACCCATTGCAGCATGTGCAACGACCTTTGCGCATGCTGCTGACGTCGGGGACGATGAGGTCATGACATCGCCGTGGCCCGTCTCGACGCCCTCCGTGCTGGACCTGGCCCCCGTGGTGCCCGTCGTCGTCATCGAGGACGCCTCGGACGCGGTGCCGCTCGCGCGGGCGTTGGTAGCCGGGGGGCTGCCGGCGATCGAGGTGACGCTGCGGACTCCCGCGGGGCTCGACGCGATCCGGGCGATCGCCGGAGCGGTGCCGGACGCGGTGGTCGGGGCGGGCACCGTCGTCACGGCGGAGCAGGTGAGGGAGGCGGTGCGGGCCGGGGCGCGCTTTCTGGTGAGCCCGGGCTGGACGGACGTCCTGCTGGCGGCGATGCAGGCGTCCGGGGTGCCGTTCCTGCCGGGGGTGTCGACCGCGTCGGAGGTCGTGGCGCTGTTGGAGCGCGGGGTGCGGGAGATGAAGTTCTTCCCGGCGCGGGCGGCGGGCGGCACGGCGTATCTGAAGTCGCTCGCGGGACCGCTGCCACAGGCCCGGTTCTGCCCTACCGGCGGGATCGGGCCGGACGACGCGCCCGAGTACCTCTCCCTCCCCAACGTCGGCTGTGTGGGCGGGACCTGGATGCTCCCGGCGGACGCGGTCGCCGCGCGGGACTGGGGGCGGGTCGAGGCGCTGGCGCGTCGGGCCGCGGCCCTGCGCGGCCGTGACCCTGACGGCCGCCGGTCAGCGCAGAGGTGACGTGTCGTTGAGGAGGCGGAGGGTGGCGTTGCCGTCGGCGTAGTACGCCAGGGCCGTCAGGGAGGCCGCCGAGAGTTCCATGCGGAACAGGGACTCGGGCGGTGCGCCGAGGGCCAGGCGGACCAGGGTCTTGATCGGGGTGACATGGCTGACGAGCAGGACCGTACGGCCCCGGTGTGCCGCGATCAGCCGGTCACGGGTGGCGGCGACGCGGTGGGCCACGGCCTCGAAGCTCTCGCCGCCGCCCGTGGGTTCCGCGTCCGGCGAGGCGAGCCAGGCGTTCATGTCGTCGGGGTACCGCTCCCGCACCTCGCCGAACGTCAGCCCCTCCCACGCGCCGAAGTCCGTCTCCCGCAGCCCGTCGTCGACGGTCACCCCCAGCCCGAGCCGGGCCGCGACGATCTCCGCCGTCTCCCGGCAGCGGGCCAGCGGCGACGACACGACCTCCTGGATCGTCCCTCGGGCGGCGAGCGCGGCGGCGACCCGTTCCGCCTGGTAGCGGCCGACATCGGAGAGGGACGGATCGGAACCGCCGCTCCCCGAGAACCGTTTCTGGGGCGTCAGGGGTGTCTCCCCGTGCCGAAGCAGCACGAAGGTGGCGGGAGTGCCGAGATCGGGGACGGCGGAGGCGACGTTCTTCGCGGCGCGGATGTCTGCGGCGACCTTCCGGCTCACGGCGGGGGTGCCGGCGGCGACGTTCCGCGCGGCACGTGTGCCGGCGTCCGCGTCCGTGGCTGCTCGTGCGTCGACGTCCGCGTCCGTGGCTGCTCGTGCGTCGACGTCGGCGTGCGTCGCGGCTCGCGTGTCGGCTCCGACATCCCTGGCGGTACTCGTGTCGGCGGCGGCCCCGGCATCGGTCTCGGCGCCGGGCTCAACACCGGCCTCGGCCCTGGCCCCCGCCAGCGCGGCCCTCGCCCGCGCCGCACCCGCGGTCGCGTCCCCGGGCGGGCCCGACGGTTCGGGGACTGCGGAGGCGGCGGAGCCGGCGGCCGTGCCGGCACCGGCCCCCGCCGTTCGTGCGTCCAGGTCCGCCATGGACCTTGACGGCGACCACCGCTCACCCCGCTTGCCCGCGTCCATCGCCTCGTTGGCGAGCCGGTCGGCGTGCTTGTTCTGGTCGCGCGGGATCCACTCGTAGGTGACGTGGCCGGGCGGGAAGACCCGCATGGCCTCGGCGGCCAGCGGCTTCATGTCGGGGTGCTTGATCTTCCAGCGGCCCGACATCTGCTCCACGACGAGCTTGGAGTCCATACGGACGCGGACGACGGCCGTCGGGTCCAGCTCGTACGCCGCCTTCAGGCCCGCGATGAGGCCCCGGTACTCGGCGACGTTGTTCGTGGCGACACCGATGTACTCGGCGGCCTCCACCAACGGCTCCCCCGTCGCCCCGTCGAGGACGACCGAACCGTAGCCCGCGGGTCCCGGGTTGCCCCGGGAACCCCCGTCGGCCTCGACGATGAACTCCCGCACCACATCAGCCTCTTGGTCTGTCCGCCACGGCCGCTCTACAGGCCCGACTCGGCCGTGCGCACCAGGATCCGGCGGCAGTTCTCGCAGCGGACGACCGTGTCGGGCGCGGCCTTGCGGATCTCGCTCAGCTCGGTGATCGCCAGCTCCTGCCGGCATCCCTGGCAGGTGCGCTGGTACAGCTTCGCCGCGCCGATGCCGCCCTGCTGCTCGCGGAGCTTGTCGTAGAGCCCCAGGAGGTCGGCGGGGACGGACGCGGCGATGACCTCGCGCTCCTTGGTCACCGAGGCGACCTCGCCGTCGATCTCCTCGAAGGCGGCGTCCCGGCGGGCGGTCGCGTCGTCGATCTTGCCCTGGACGGCGCCGACCCGCTCGGTCAGCTCGGCGACCCGCTCCTGCGCGGACTCCCGGCGCTCCATGACTTCCAGGACGATGTCCTCCAGGTCGCTCTGCCGCTTGGCGAGGGAGGCGATCTCGCGCTGGAGGTTCTCCAGGTCCTTGGGGGAGCTGACCGCGCCCGAGTCCAGGCGCTTCTGGTCGCGGGCGGCACGCTGGCGCACCTGGTCCACGTCCTGCTCGGCCTTGGTCTGCTCGCGGGCGGTGTCGCTCTCCTCGGTCTGCGCGGCGACGAGAAGGTCGCGCAGCTGGGTGTGGTCCTTCGTCAGCGACTCGATCTCGGCGTGCTCGGGCAGCGACCTCCGCTTGTGCGCGAGCTGCTGGAGGCGCACGTCGAGGGCCTGGACGTCGAGGAGTCGGATCTGGTCGGCGGGCGCGGCGTTCAGTTGGGGGCTCCCAGGTTCTCGGTGGCGGTGGTGGACGCCGCGTGGGCGGTCCAGGGGTCGGTGACCGTCTTCGAGACGTGGACGCGCAGGTCCCATCCCTTGCGGTCGGAGATCTCGTCGAGCTGGGCGGCGGCCAGCTCGCACCAGGGCCATTCGGTGGCCCAGTGCGCCGCGTCGAGCAGCGCGAGGGGCGTCGCGGTGGCTTCCGTCGTACGGGCGACGGCCTCGGAGGCGGGATGGTGACGCAGGTCCGCGGTGAGGAAGGCGTCGACACCGGCCGCGCGTACGTCGTCGAAGAGGCTGTCGCCCGAGCCGCCGCTGACGGCGACCGTGCGGACCAGCGCCTCGGGGTCGCCGGCGACCCGGATGCCCTGCGCGGTGGCGGGCAGCCGCTCGGCTGCCCGCGCAGCCAGCTCCCGTACGGTCAGCGGGCCGTCCAGCTCGCAGACGCGTCCCAGACCGCGCCGCCCGGCGGGGTCGGAGGGATCCGGCACGAGGGGCCGTACGACCCTCAGGTCCAGCGCCCCGGCGAGGGCGTCGCTCACCCCGGGGTCCGCGGTGTCCGCGTTGGTGTGGGCGACGTGCAGCGCGATGTCGTTCTTGATCAGCGTGTGCACGACGTGGCCCTTGAAGGTGGAGGCCGCCACCGTCGTCGTACCGCGCAGATACAGCGGATGGTGGGTGACCAGCAGGTCGGCCCCCAGCTTCACCGCTTCCTCGACGATCTCCCGCACGGGGTCGACGGCGAACAGGACCCTGGTGACCTCCTGGTCGGGGTCGCCGCAGACCGTGCCGACCGCGTCCCACCCCTCGGCCCTCTCGGGCGGCCAGAGGGCGTCGAGCTCGGCGATGACTTCAGACAGACGGGGCACGCACAAAGGCTACCTGCACCTCTGCCCTCCCCGACCGGCCATGGGTCACTTGACCAGCCGCCAGACACACACCCGCCGCGGCCACCGCTTCGCCCCGCCCGCCTCTCCGTACCTCCGGCGGGCCGATGGTCACCCTCTCCCCGGCGTGACCGCCCCCGCCCCCGACCTGCCCGCCAGCACATTCCGCGCCGTTCCCTCAGGTGAATCGCGGGACGAGCACCCTTATGTGTGAAGGGGAAGCCCGGTTGCCCCACGTCTGTGCGTGCGAAAACTAGCTTCGTGGCCGGAGGTGATCGAACGATGACGGCCTGTGCATCCCCATCCCCCGCGACGGGCCACGGGAACGAGACGGGACAGGGGCACGACGAGAGCGAGGAAGGCGGCCCCGGCGACGAGAAGAAACGGTACGCGTCGCCGCCCGGCTGCGTGATCACCGCGGACGGGAGCTATGCGGCCCGCCTCGCCCTCGCCGGCGACGAGTCCTGGTTTCCCGAGCGCTGGACCCTGGACGGCCCCGAGCCGTACGCCGTACCGCTGCCCGCCAGTCAGCCCGAGGAACCCGGCACCGAGGTCCTTCCCCTGACCGACGGCCGTGTCCTCATTCACCGGCTGGCGGCCGAACGGCATCTGTTCTCGCTCCTCTACCCGACCGGCCCCGGCACCGGCGAACTGCTCCTCGGCGCGGTCGACTGCGGGGATCCCGCCACCGAGGTGCGGCTGTTGCCGCCCGGTCCGTGCGGGGAGTGGGCGTACGCCCTCGCCGTGGGCCGGAGTTCCACGGTGGTGTGGCTGGTGGCGGGCGGAGCGTTCGGGCCGGAACGGGTGGCGGAGGTGCCTGGGCGGTGCTCGGGCGGGGTCTGGCTGGACGGGTCGGGCCGACTGCTCGCCCTGGACCGGGAGTCGGACGGCCGCACGAAGACGGTCGTGGTGGACCTGGAGCGGGACGGCGAGGTCTCGCCCCTCCTTCAGATCGCGGACGACAGCAACGACCGGCTGCTGCTGGCCGATCCCGACAGCGGGCTGCTGCTGATCAGTTCGGACGCGCCCTCGCCCGGCCGGGACCGGCTGGGCTGGGGCGTGCTGGGCAGCACCCTGCCGGTCCGCTTCCCGGAGTGCCTGCGGGGCCCCGAAGGCCACCGCATCACCCCGTTCGCCATCCAGCCGGGCCAGATCCTGACACCGGAGAGCTGCGCGGTCGCTCTGTGCGTGGACGGTGCCCGGGGCAGCTGGGTCGGTCTGTGGCGCCCGGCCTCCCGCCAGGTCCACCACCTACCGGCCCCCGAGGGGTGGTTGACGGGGGCGGGCCTGTGGACCAGGGACGGAGTGCTGCACCTGCCGTACGCGACGCGGGCGGTGCGCTGCGGGCTGGCCCGGGTGGGCGTGTCCTGGGACGAGGACCCGGATTCCGGTGAACCGGCCCATGAGGGTGCGCGGGGAACGCCTGCGGCGGGCGAGGGGGCGTCGCCGGGTGTGTGCGGTATGCCGGGGGAATCCGGTGTGGTGCTGGGCGAACCAGGTGTGGTGCTGGTTGAACCAGGTGTGCTCAGTGAGTCCGGTGAGCCCCCTGTGCCCAGTGAGCCCGGTGGGGCAGGGATGCCGGGGCCGGTGGGGGCCGAGGGTCTCCCCGGGGCTTCGCCCGGACCCGCGGGTGCGGCGGCGGGCGGACCCGCCCCCGCCCGGCCCGTGCCGTTGCAACAGGCGCCGCTGGAAGGACGGATGAGCGAGGAGGTGACCGTCGGATGAGGTACTCGTGTCGGGCCTGTATACGTTTTGGTCAAGGTGACACGGCGGAGGCCGACACGCCCTTGGGTGCCTTCGGATCGTGTGCCGAAGCCCGATAAACTCACCCGCCTGTAAGAAGATCATGCCGACGGGGAACACTTTCCATGAGCGACGCGCACACCACTCAGCCGCCCACTGCCGACCCCCACGAGGCGGAAGGCCATGGCAGGCACCGGGGCCAGATCTCGGCCCACGACGCCGAGACGACGCCTCGCGGGCGTCACCGCAAGCCGGTGGAGAAGGCGGAGACGACGACGGCCGCCTGAACCGCGGCACACGTCATGTCCGATCGGTCCGGACAGTCGATCTGAAGAAACGTCAATCCGACACCGGACCGCTCACCGGTGCAACACCCGGCCCCGCCCCGTCACCGACGGGACGGGGCCGCTGCCGTTCCGCCGCTCGGGCCCGGCCAGCGGCACGGGGCCGAGCAGCCGAGGGGTCAGCCGACCGAGACGGGCCGGCCGAGCAAGGCCGTCCGGCCGAAGTGGATCAACCGGCCGAGGCAGGTCAACCAGTTGAGGCGGGCCAGCCGGACGAGACGGGGTCAGCCGAACGAGACGGGTCAACCGATTGAGGCAGGCCAGCCCGTTGAGGCGGGCCAGCCGAACGAGACGGATCAACCGGCCGACGCAGGCCAGCCGAACGAAACGGAGTCAGCCGGCCGCCGCAGGCCAGCCGAACAAGACGGAGCCAGCCGAACGAGACGAATCAACCGGCCGAGGCAGGCCAGCCGAACGAGACAGGGGTCAGCCGAACGGGACGGAGTCAGCCGGTTGACGCGAGGTCAGCCGGTTGACGCGGGGTCACCCTGACGACGCGGAGTCAGCCGGATCCCTCTCGTCTCCGGAGCCCCAGCACCTCCGTCGCCGCGAAGGTCTCCCCCTGGGGGCGGTCGGCGTAGTACGGCGTGAGGAGGCCGTCCAGTTCGTCGTAGGTGAACGTGTCCTGCTTGGTGTCGAACTGCGCCTGTACACGCGGCCGTTCGACGACCGCGACCATGCCGCCGTGGACGACGAGGAGCTGTCCGTTGATGTGGCCGGCGGCCGGCGAGGCCAGGTAGCCGACGAGCGGGGCGACATGTTCGGGGGCGAGCGGGTCGGGGCCCCGCTCGGGACGGGCGAGGCCGGCGAACACGTCCTCCGTCATCCGGGTCCGGGCCCGGGGGCAGATCACGTTCGCCGTGACGCCGTACCGGGCGAGCGCCTGGGCCGAGGACGTGGTCAGACCGACAATGCCGCCCTTGGCTGCCGCGTAGTTGGGCTGGCCGGCCGAGCCGGCGAGGAACGCCTCCGACGAGGTGTTCACGATCCGCCCGTACACCGGCTCATCCGTCGCCTTCGCCCTCGTACGCCAGTGCGCGGACGCGAAACGGATCGTGTTGAAGTGGCCCTTGAGGTGGACCCGGATCACCGAGTCCCACTCGTCCTCGGACATCGAGAAGACCATCCGGTCACGGAGGATGCCCGCGTTGTTGACCAGGATGTCCAGCTTTCCGAACTCCTCGATCGCCGACTCGACCAGCTCCCGCGCCTGGCGGTGGTCGGCGACGTCACCGGTGTGGACGAGGGCACGGCCGCCCGCGGCCCGTATCTCCGCCGCCACCTCCTCGGCGGGCCCGGTGGACGCGCCCCCGGTGCCGTCCCGGCCCGGCTGCCCGTAGTCGTTGACGACGACGGCCGCGCCGAGCCGGGCGAGTTCCAGCGCCTCGGCCCGGCCGAGGCCCCGGCCCGCGCCAGTGACGATCGCCGACAGTCCCTCCAGTGGCAATGACATGGGCATCCTTGAAGTCGTCGGAGTTCGACCAGTCGGCGGGGACGCCCAGGCCGTCCTGGGCGTGCGGGTCCGCCTCGGAAATCGCCCCCGGTGTCCGGGTACGTCAGATTTCTATGCAGGTCCGCAGCGCCGCTCCCGTGCGCATCTGGTCGAGGGCCTCGTTGATGTCGGCGAGCGGCACCCGGTGGGTGATCAGGCCCTCCAGGTCGATCCGGCCGGCCCGCCACAGGGCGATGGCCCGCTCGTAGGAGCGCAGGACGTCGCCGCCGCCGTACATGGAGGGCAGGATGCGCTTCTCGTCGAAGAACAGCTCGAACATGCTGAGCTGGAGGAAGTCGTCCATGGCGCCCGCGCCGACGACGACGAGGGTGCCGCCGCGCCGGGTGTTCTCGTACGCGGTGCGGGCGGTGGCCGAGCGGCCGACGACCTCGAAGACGTAGTCGAAGCCCTCGCCGCCGGTGACGGACTGCCTGGTGTCGGCCAGTTCCTCCGGGGAGACGGCCTTGGTGGCGCCGAACGTGAGGGCGGCCTCGCGGCGTGAGGCCACCGGGTCCACGGCGACGATCTCGGCGGCGCCCTTGAGCCGGGCGCCCTGGATGGCCGAGATGCCGACACCGCCGCAGCCGATGACGGCGACCGAGGAACCGGCCTCGACGTCGGCGGTGTTGAGGGCCGCGCCGAGCCCGGTGGTGACCCCGCAGCCGATGAGGGCGGCGACGTCGAACGGCACGTCGTCGGGGATGGGCACGGCGCACCCGGCGTCGACGACGACCTCCTCGGCGAAGGTGCCGGTGCCCGCGAAGCCGAAGAGGTCACCGGTGGGCCGCTTGAAGTTGGGGGTGCCGGCGTTGAGGAACCCGGCCAGGCACAGCTGGGTCTGGCCGCGCTTGCACGCGGGACAGCTGCCGCAGGCCGGCAGCCAGCAGACGACGACCCGGTCGCCGGGCTTCAGGCCGCTCACGCCCTCCCCCACGTCGAGGATCTCGCCGGCGCCCTCGTGTCCGGGGACGAACGGCCCGGGCTGCGGCAGCACCCCGGCCATCGCGGACAGGTCCGAGTGGCACAGCCCCGTGGCCCGCACCCGGATCTTCACCCTGCCCGGCCCGAAGCCCGCCACCTCGACGTCGTCGAGCACCTCCAGCTTGTCCTGGCCGATCTCGTGCAGTACGGCTGCGCGCATGGTGCGGCTCCCCTCTGGAGTACCGGCCGGCAGTAACCCGTCAGGGGTACGGAACCTGTCCGGCGTACAAGACCTACGGTTGTGCTGAGCTGGTCATTCGTGCTCGACCAGGGTGTCCGCCAGGACCGGCGCGTCCTCCCGGTCGACGGCGCTCACCGCCACATGGACCGAGCGGTCGTCCGGCCGCCACATCCGGATGCGGAGGGTCTCGCCCGGGAAGACGACTCCCGCGAAGCGGGTGCCGTACGAGCGGACCCGGGCGACCTCACCGTCGAGCACCGTGTCCACCACCGCCTTGAGCGTGATGCCGTATGTGCACAGCCCGTGCAGGATCGGCCGGTCGAACCCGGCGCGGGCGGCGAACTCCGGGTCGGCGTGCAGCGGGTTCCAGTCGCCGGAGAGGCGGTAGAGCAGCGCCTGGTCCTCTCGTACGACGCGCTCGACCTCCTTGTCGGGGGCGGTGGACGGGGGCTCCTGGCGGGCGGACGGGCCGCGCTCGCCACCCCAGCCGCCCTCGCCCCGGACGAAGATCTGGGCCTCGTTCGTCCACAGCGGGCCGTCGGTGTCGGCCACGTCGGTGCGCATGACCAGCACGGCGGCCTTGCCCTTGTCGTACACCGCCGCCACCCGTGAGGTCGCGGTCGCCCGGCCCTCGACGGGGAGGGGCCGGTGCACTGCGACACGCTGGCCGCCGTGCAGGACCTTGGCGAGGTCCACGTCCACGCCCGGGGCGTTCAGCCCGCCGATGACATCCGGTGAGCCGGCGCCCGCGACGGTGGCGAAGCTCGGCAGGACATGCAGCCGGGATTCCAGGGTGTACCGCAGCTCGTCGGGGTCGGTCGCGGGGACGCCGGCACCGATGCCGAGGTGGTAGAGCAGAACGTCCTTGCGAGTCCAGGTGATCTCGGCGGAACGGGGCTCGGCCGCGAGGGCCTTGGCTGCGTCGATGGGCATGGGGCTCCTGTTCTCGGAAGAACCTCGGAACCTCGGCACGACCGTCCGCACCAGCGGCCGCGCCGAGGTCGTCACAGGGGTCCGGAACCCGCCCTTCTAGAACGCGTTCCAGTCCGGCGACCCTCTGTATAGCCGAGGCACGTGCACTTGTGAAGACTCCTGACGCCGTGTCAGATGTGGATCGCCGGCCACCGCAGGCGCCGGGGCCGACCCCGCGTGCCCACCCCCGTAGGCCACCCGGCAGCCACCGCCCGATCCGTCACCTGATCACCGCACCACCTTCGCCGACTCGTACTCCGTCCCCTTCGGCGCGAGGGCCACGAACCAGCTCACGGGGGAGTCCTCGGCGTCGACGATGCGGGGGTTGCGGAGGTCCTCGTACCCCGGCAGGTCGGTCTCGCGATTGACGTCCAAGGAGGTGCCGTCCGACCAGGTGACGCGGACCTGTTGGGCCGTCGGGGCGACCTCACCGATGACGAGGCGCTTGGGGGCGTCGCCCTTGTCCTGATCGCCCGTGGGCAGGACCATCGCGAAGGCTTGCAGATCACTGCCGGACGCGGTCCACTCCTCACCGTCGATCACCCCGTCGGTCCGACCCCGGCCCACGGACAGGTGAACGAAGTGCCAGGCCCGTCCGACGAGTTCGGCGGGGTCGTCCACGTCCGTGGGCTGGTCCCCGCGCAGGGCCATCGCGGCGAGCTGTCTCTCCGCCTCCCGCGCGGTCCTCGGGGCGTCCCAGAAGTCGACCGTGACCTTCCAGGCACTGCCCCCGTCGCGCCCCGAGGCCAGTTCGGTCGACTCCGGTCGATCAACGTGCCGCTGCTCGGGCTTCACCGGTTCCGTGGCGGCCGGGGGCACCGCGACCCGGCGGCCCCCGTCCGTCGCTCCGGCCAGAGCCAGAGCCCCCGTGGAGCCCCCGAGCACCACGGTCACCGCAGCCGCCATGGCCCAGCGGCGGGCCTTGCGGCGCCGGCCGCCCCGGACGACCGCCTGATAGGGGGCCATGCCGATCTCCACCCGGTCGGTCGCGTCCGCCAGCAGCAGGGCGATGTCCCTCTCCAGTGCCGTACACCCGGTGAGGCCGCCGAGCGTGCCGTCGCCATGGATGCCGTCGTCCCGCGTCATGTCCCGCTCCGCCTTCCCGTGCCCGCCGTCGATGCCGTGTGTGTCGTCCGCGTCCCTCACTTCCGCCCTCCCTGCGTCACCGTCTCGGCCAGTCCCGGTATGGCGCGGAGCTTCGCGATCCCCTTCGCCGCGTTGCTCTTCACCGAGCCCACGGAGCAGCCCATCGCCTCCGCTGCCTGGTTCTCGCTCAGGTCCTCCCAGTACCGCAGGACCACGGCCTCCCGCTGCCGGGGCGGCAGTTGGGAGAGCGCGGTGAGGAGCGCGCTGCGGTCGTCGGCCTGAGCGATGCGGTCCCCGCTGTCCGGCACCTCGGGCACCAGATCCGAGTCGCTCCTCGGCGCCAGGAACTCCTTGAGGCGTCTGCGGTGTCTGCGCGCATGGGCGTTGATCATCACCCGCCGCACATAGGTGTCCGGGTCGTCCGTGGAAGCGACCCGGCGCCAGGCCGCGTAGACCTGCTCCAGCGTCGTCTGTACCAGGTCCTCCGCGGCGTGCTGCTCCCCCGTGAGGAGAAATGCCGTGCGCATCAGCCGTGGCCAGCGACCGACGAGGAAGCTCTGGAACTCCTTGTCCCGAGCCTGTTTCCGATCCCCCATGAGCACCTCCTAGATGTCTTTAACAGTCCACGAGGGCCCGGATCCGTTGCCTCGTCCGGCGGAGAAGTCTCGACGTCACCCAGTTCCAGCGCGCCCCCTCCCCAGCTGACGGACGATCACATTCCCATGAGCAGGTCAAGCTTTCATTAGCTACTCAAACCATCGGAATAGTTGCCCTGGTCGACGAGGTTCCGATGGCCCGCACCTTCGTCCGGCCAGGAGGCCCCGCTCGATGACGCACCCGCCCACCCCAGCCGCCCCCCAGCCGACCACGAGAACCAACGGCGGGATCGTCCCCGTGCTGGCCTTCGCGGGCATCGTGGTCGCGGTGATGCAGACGCTGCTGGTCCCAGTGATCAAGGACCTCCCCCAGCTCCTCGACACCACGCCCGGCAACGCCACCTGGGTCCTGACCTCCACCCTCCTGTCGGGCGCCGTGGCCACCCCGATCATGGGCCGTCTCGGCGACCTCCACGGCAAGCGCCGGTTGCTGCTCGCCAGCCTGGCGGTAATGGTGGTCGGCGCGCTGATCAGCGGCTTCACCAGTGAGCTGGTCCCGATGATCGTGGGCCGCACGCTCCAGGGCTTCGCCATGGGCGCGATCCCGCTGGGCATCGGCCTGATGCGCGACGAGCTGCCCCGCGAACGCCTCGGCTCCGCGATGGCCCTGATGAGCTCGTCCATAGGCGTCGGCGGCGGACTCGCGCTGCCGCTGGCCGCGGCCGTCGCCCAGAACACCGACTGGCACGTCCTCTTCTTCGGCGCGGCCGGCCTCGGCGTCCTGTCGATCGCCCTCACCGTCATCACGGTCCCCGAGACGAAGACCCGCGCCGAGGGCACCTTCGACCTCCTCGGGGCGCTCGGCCTCTCCCTCGGCCTGGTCCTCTTCCTCCTGCCCATCACCAAGGGAAGCGACTGGGGCTGGACCTCCGTGACCACACTCGGCCTGTTCGCCGCGTCGGCCGTGGTCCTGCTCCTGTGGGGCGTCCTGGAGCTGCGCGTCACCGCGCCCCTGGTGGACCTGCGCACGACCGCCCGCCGCGAGGTGCTCCTCACCAACCTCGCCTCGATCATGGTCGGCGTCTCCTTCTACGTCGTCTCCCTCGTCCTGCCGCAGCTCCTCCAGCTGCCCACCGCCACCGGCTACGGGCTCGGCCAGTCGATGGTCGTCGCCGGCCTGTGCGTGGCCCCGCTCGGCCTGACGATGATGTTCACCGCGCCCGTCTACGCCCGGCTGTCCGCCAAGTACGGCCCGAGGACCACCCTCATCCTCGGCCTGGCGATCATCGCCGTCGGCTACGGCGCGGGTCTCGGGCTGATGAGCGCCGCCTGGCAGACGGTGGTGGTGTCGGTGCTCCTCGGCACGGGTATCGGCCTCGCCTACTCCTCGCTTCCGGCGCTGATCGTCGGCGCCGTCGACCCGTCCGAGACAGGTGCCGCGAACGGCCTCAACACCCTCATGCGCTCCATCGGCACGTCCGTGTCGAGCGCCGTCATCGGCATGGTGCTCGCCGACACCGCGAACCACGTCGGCGGTGTCGCGGTCCCCACCATGCACGGCTTCCGGATGTCCTTCCTGATCGCCACCGCCGCGGTGGCCGTCGGCATCCTCCTCGCCGTGTTCCTCCCCGGCCGCCGCCCCGTGAACGGCCCGACGCTCCGGGCGAGCAGTGCGGCGGACACAACAGCCGTCGAACGTCCGGCCGAGCGGGTGTCCTGACCGCGACCGCGTCCAGCGGACGGGTGTCCTGACGCCGCCGACCGGCCGCATGGCAGCATGGGGCACTCCCGGGGACGTACGGCCACGAGGCCCCGTTCCGCGCCCGACCCACCCATGCCTGCGCCACCACGGAGGACCCCATGCCCGCGGCCCCCAAGCCGGAGATCCTCGCCGCGTTCGAGTCGGCCAAGGGGTTCATGCCCGTCGGCGAGGGGCTGGCCCTGTACGCGGCGGCCGTGGAGGCGGGGCGCCTGGGGCTCCCGCTGCTGGAGGTCGGCACGTACTGCGGCCGCTCGACGATCCTCCTCGCGGACGCGGCGCGCGAGGCGGGCGTCACGGCCCTCACGGTCGACCACCACCGGGGCAGCGAGGAGCAGCAGCCGGGCTGGGAGTACCACGACCCGGAGACCGTCGACCCCGAGATCGGCCTGATGGACACGCTGCCCACCTTCCGCCGCACCCTGCACCGGGCGGGCCTGGAGGAGCACGTGATCGCCCTGGTGGGACGCTCCCCGCAGGTGGCGAAGGTCTGGAACTCCCCCCTCGCCCTCGTCTTCGTCGACGGCGGCCACACCGACGAGCACGCCACCGCCGACTACGAGGGCTGGGCCCCGCATGTCGCCGAGGGCGGCCTCCTCGTCATCCACGACGTCTTCCCCGACCCGGTGGACGAGTTCACCGGCCAGGCCCCCTACCGCGTCTACCTGCGGGCCCTCGCCTCGGGCGCCTTCACGGAGGTGTCGGTGACGGACTCGCTGCGGGTGCTGCGGCGCACGGCTGCCGGTGTCTGACACGACCTCCAGGGCCGCCTACGCCACCTCGATCCCGTAGTCCTGGACCAGTTCCTCCAGGCCGCCGCGGTAGCCCTTGCCGCCGAGGACGAAGTCCCAGTCTCCGTTGGCGCGGCGGCGGAACGAGCCGAGGACCAGGGCGGTCTCGCCCGGGCGGCCGTCTGAGACGTCGAGCCGGCCTTGTTCGGTGCGTGAGGGGTCCAGGAGCCGGATGCAGGCGTCGGTGAAGCCGGACAGGTCGGCGTCCGGGTTGACGGCGGGGTCGATCGCCGCCACGAGGACGAGCCGGTCGGCCTCGGCGGGCAGCGTGTCGAAGGAAACCAGGATCGCGGCCTTGTCCGGTGCCGTCGGAGGGAGCGCGCGGACCGTGTCGTCGGGGGTGCGCAGGTTGTTGTAGAAGACGAAGTGGTCGTCGCTGAGCACCCGGTTGCCGCGGCAGACGAGCGCGCAGACGTCCAGGGCGACGGTGCCGCGCCAGCCCATGCCCAGCACGCTGTGGTCGCCCCCTGCCCCCGACGGGGGCTCCGCGTCCGGGCCGGTGGCCGGGGCCGTGGCCAGTGCCTGCCGGGGGTCCGGTGCCGTCCGCTGGGCGGGGACGGCGCGCCCGCCGTCGCCGAGGCGCCCGCGCAGGCCGTGCCGGTGGAGCAGGTCGACGAGTTCGCTGCCGGAGACGAGTTCGAGCGGCTTGCCGTTGGCGAAGGTGTGCGAGCCGGGGCCGAACTTGGACGTCGTCACCAGAACGCCCTTGTTGGCGCCGGCGTGCTGGACGGTGCCGTAGAGGTCCCGGACGGCCGTCGGCGGCACGGTGTTGCGGTAGCGCTTGACCTGGACGACGATCTTGCCGCCGCGGATTGGCGTCGGGTCGAGGGCGTCGACGTCCACACCACCGTCGTTCGAGCGCTGGGTGGTGACCGCCTGCATCCCCATGGCCTGGAAGAGCTCGGCGACCAGTGCCTCGAAGGCGACCGGGTCCATCTCCAGCAGGTCGGGGTCCTCGTCGCCGCCGTGGGTGACGACACCGTTGCCGACGTCGGCGGGCCGGCGGCCCGGCCGTACGGCGGTGCGCTGGTCCGGCTTCGCGGACAGCTGGCCGCGGAGCCCGTCGAGCAGACAGTCGACGGCGTTGACCTGCTCCAGGTTCAGGCCGGTGAACACCGGGCGCGGTGCCATGACGCTCGCGAGGACGATCGGCGCGCGCCGGCCGGTCGCCGGATCGTGGTCGTCGACGAACCCGTTCAGCGTGACCGCCTCGAGGGCGCCGAACTCGTCGGCCGCGAAGAGGTCGTGCAGCACGAGCAGGACGCACTGCGCGAGGACGTCCCGGTAGAGGGCGCGCCGCTGGGTGACGGGCCGGGCCGTCTCCTTGTCCTGGTCGACGCCGGGCTGGTAGCGCACGGACTTCGCCTCGGGGACGACATCGAAGCGGGGCAGCTCCCAGTCGAGGACGAGTTCGCGGGCGGCCGCGTCGTAGGCGGCACGGACCTGGCGGGGGAAGCCCTCTGGCCAGGCGGCGGAGGCGTAGAGCGCGGCGGAGAAGTACTCGACGGCGGCCTCCGGGTCGCTGCCGGCACGCAGGGCCGCCGTCATCTCGGCGATGCCCGCGTTGTGCCGGCGGACGTCGGCCAGTTGTCCGTCGGCCCACTGCTGGTACTGCCGCTGGTACTGGTCGAGTTGCCGCTGCCGCTGGGCCTCCGCCGCCTGTGCCGCGTGCCAGTCCTGCTCGAACCGGGCCCGTGCCTCGGCCTGCGCCTGGGCCCGCCGGCCGGCGGTCCAGCCGCCCTGGGCCTGGTAGTGGGCGGGGTCCGGCATGGGCACGGGCTGGGCGAGCACGCCGGGGGCGAAGGGCTCCAGCTGTTCGGAGCGGGTGAGGGAGGCGGCGCGGAACGCCGGGGCCCGGCAGCCTGCGGCCAGCAGCCCCTGGAGGGCGGCGACCTGCGCGTCCAGTTCCTCGGTGCGCCGCCGGGCCTCCGCCTCACGCTGCTGCCGGTACGCCTGCTGCTGCTCGCGGTGGCTGCGGGCCACCTCCCGCTGGTACGCGCGCTGCTGCCGCTCGTACTCGCGTTGCTGCCTGGCCCGCGCCTCCAGCTGACGCTGCTGCTGGCGCTGCGCCTCGGCCCAGACCCCGACCAACCCGTTGGAGCGACGACTCATCCGTTACAGGCCCTCCCCCCAGGACCCTGCCACCTCACCCGGCCGGGCCCTGCCCCACGACAAGCAGTAATTGGCCGACTCTACCGTGCGACCACGCGTTCGCCCATCCGCTGGTCACACCCCCATGCGGGCCATGGGACCGCAGCGACACGGGGGACAGCGGAGGGAGCGAGCCCCCAGTCGCGGGGACGGCGGTAGGGCATCGGGCAGCCGTCACCGGTGGCCCGCCCCGTATGGTGGCAGGCGTGTCGTACGTAGGACCGGACTTCGAGCCGCCCCAGCCCCGCCGTTCGCCTCTGCGCCGTCCGCTGACCGTGGCCGTCGCCGCCGTCGTGGTGGGGTCGGTGGCCGGTTGGGGGGTGTGGCAGGCCGTCGGGGACCCGGGAAGCGGCGGCGACAGGTCGAACCGGGCGGCCCCGCAGGGCGAGCCGAGAACCGCTCCCCCGGCGTCGCCGACGCCCTCCGCCGAGCCGACCCCCTCGAAGGACGGCGACGGCGATGAGGGGGGCGACGGCGGCAAGGCGAGCGCCACGGCCTCCTCCGGGGCCGCCGCCGACGGGCCCCTGAAGGGCAAGGTCGTCGTCATCGACCCCGGCCACAACCCGGCGAACTTCCAGCACACCACCGAGATCAACCGCAAGGTGAACATCGGGACCGGTATGAAGGAGTGCGACACCACGGGGACGTCGACCAACGACGGTTACACGGAGGCCAAGTTCACGCTGGACGTCTCCCGTCGGGTCCGGGCGATCCTGGAACGACAGGGCGCCACCGTGAAGTTCACGCAGGACGGCGACCGGGAGTGGGGCCCCTGCATCGACGAGCGCGCCCGCATCGGCAACGAGGCGGAGGCCGACGCGGTGGTGTCGATCCACGCGGACGGATCGGCGGCCGGCAACCGCGGATTCCACGTCATCCTTCCGGGGGCAGTGCACGAGGGCGCCGCCGACACCCGTCCCATCGTCGGCCCCTCCCGCGATCTCGGGGAGCGCATCGCGGGCAAGTTCGTCCGCGAGACAGGCAGCGCGCCCTCCAACTATGTAGGCGGAGGTACCGGTCTCGTCACACGTCAGGACCTGGGCGGTCTCAATCTGTCAACGGTTCCCAAGGTGTTCATCGAGTGCGGCAATATGCGCGATAGCAAGGACGCGGCACTGTTGACCAGTGGCACATGGCGGCAGAAGGCGGCGCAGGGCATCTCTGAGGGAATCGTGAGTTTCCTGCGCGGGTAGGGGAAGGGTCGTGATCATCGTTGCAATCCCGACGTACGGCTACGTCGGGTGGACGATATGGTCATCCCTACGATGAGGGGCCACCCCCGCGCTTTCCCACCAGAGCCGGACGGCGACATGGTGAACAGCGACGCCTCCACACCGATGACGAGACGACTGACGAAGGACCTGAAGTGAATATCCGCTCCCTCACCAGAGGCGACGGCGTCGTGATCGGAGCAGCGGTATTGCTGTTCATCGCGTCGTTCCTCGACACGTTCGACGGCTCCGGAGACGACATCCCCAACGCCTGGGACAACCTTGGCCTGGTGATGAGCATGTACGTCGGCGGCATCATCGGTGCGGTGCTGATCGTCATCTCCCGTGCGCTGCCGCAGCCGCCCAAGCTCATCGGTCTCGACGTGGCTCAGCTCGGAGTGGGTCTGACGATCTTCGCCGCGTGGACCTCGTTCTGGTCCATCATCGACCCGCTGGGAGCAGTTGAGGAGCTCTTCGGCGCCTTCGGGAGTTCCGAGCCCGACGCCGGTGCCGGTCTCATCCTCGGCCTGATCGCAGCCTTGCTCCTGGCCGCCGCAGCCATCGCCACCCCCATGGTCCCCGCTCTCAAGGCCGCCCTCGTCGGCGCCCCGCGCCCCGCGGCCCCGCAGCCGTACGGCGCCCAGCCGCCCGGTGGTTACGGTTACCCGGGCGCCGGCGCCCAGGCGCCGTACGGTGCGAGCCAGCCGCAGCCCGGGCAGCCGGGGGCGCCGTTCGGCGGCCAGCAGCCGCAGCAGCAGGCCCCGGCCCCGCAGCAGGCGGCGGCCAGCGACTTCTCGCCCTTCTGGTTCGCCGTGCCGGTGGCGCGTCCCCTGTTCGCCGAGGACGGCTCGCAGTCGACGATCGCGGAACTGGCGCCGGGCACCTGGTACCTGGCGGTCGAGCAGCGCGGCCCCGCCCTGGTCGCCCAGACGCAGGACGGCCGTCGTGGTGTCCTCCAGGACACCACCGGCATCCAGCGCGGCTGAACGCGGCACCGACCGCACCCTCGCCGTACGACCGGCCCCTCGCTCTTCCGAGCGGGGGGCCGTTGTCGTACAGTCGCCCTCCTCACCAGTGGAACTGACGGATCGTCAGGAGGCGGGCGCATGCGGCTCGGTCTGGCACTCGGGTACTGGGGGCGCGGTCCGTCGGCGGACCATGTGCCGCTCGCCCAGGAGGCGGAGCGGCTCGGGTACGACTCGGTGTGGACCGCCGAGTCGTGGGGGTCGGACGCGTTCACGCCGCTCACCTGGATCGCGGCGCGCACGTCACGGATCAAACTCGGTACGGCCGTGGCGCAGATGGCGGCGCGGTCGCCGACCACCACCGCGATGCACGCGCTCACCCTCGACCATCTCTCCGGCGGGCGGATGCTCCTCGGCCTCGGGCTGTCCGGGCCGCAGGTCGTGGAGGGCTGGTACGGGCGGCCGTTCCCGAGGTCGCCGTTGACCGCGACGCGGGAGTACGTCGACGTCGTACGGCAAGTGCTCGGGCGGGAGGGCCCGGTCGAGCTCGACGGGCGTTTCCACACGTTGCCGTACGGCGGGCCGGAGGGCACGGGGGTGGGCAAGCCGCTGAAGTCCATCACGCATCCACTCCGCGCCGATCTGCCCGTTCTGCTCGGCGCCGAGGGCCCCAAGAACATCGCGCAGACCACCCGGATCGCGGACGGCTGGCTGCCGTTGTACTGGTCGCCGACGCGGACGGAGGTCTACGAGGCGTCGCTGACCGACCTGCCCGAGGGGTTCCTCATCGCACCCATGGCTCGGGCGCAGCTCTGCGACGACATCACCGAGGGGCTGCTGCCGGTGAAGATCATGCTCGGCTTCTACATCGGCGGGATGGGGCATGCGAAGCGCAACTTCCACGCCGACCTCATGGCGCGCATGGGGTACGAGGAAGAGGCCCGCCGGATCCAGGAGTTGTTCCTGGCCGGCCGTCGCGAGGAGGCCGTGCTCGCGGTGCCGGACGCGTTCGCCGACGAGATCTCGCTGGTCGGGCCGAGGGAGCGGATCGCCGAGCGGCTGGAGGCGTGGCGGAAGGGTCCGGTGACGGATCTGCTCGTCGTGGCACCGGACCGGCCCACGCTGCGGGTGCTGGCGGAGCTCAACTCATAGGTTTCGGCCAGGGGTTACGGGCAACCCGTCAGGCATGTCTCGATATAGCGGCTCCAATCAGGCGGGCCGGGTCATCGCGATCGTCGCGGACGTGATGGCTTTCATTCTCGGCCTGTGGATCCTGATGTATCTGCTGGGTGCGAACGGCGCGAACGACTTCGTGCAGTTCGTCCATGACGCGGCCCGCTGGCTCGCCGGCTGGTCCCACGACCTGTTCACCTTCGACGAGCAGTGGGCGCGGGTCGTCGCCGGGTACGGGCTCGCCGCCGTCGTCTACCTGTTCGTGGGGCACGCCATCGCGAACCGCATGCACCGCCACTAGCGCTTCGCGGAGCGGGCGCGGGCGGGTTGCGGCGCTGGGTGACTGCGGGTGGGTCGTGGTTGCTCGCGCGGTTCCCCGCGCCCCTGAACACCCCGGGCCCGGCCCATGCTTTAGGGGCGCGGGGAACTGTACGACCAGCCCCCACTCACCCGCAGCCGCCTCACGGCCCGGGCACCCCGCCCGGAAGGCGGACCCTCAGCAACACTCCGAGTCGTCGAAGTCGTCCAGGCCCCGCGGCAGTCGCTCGCCGCCGAACACCGCGCAGGTCGCCTCGTCGCCGCCCAGCGCGGCCACGGCCAGCAGCAGCGACCCAGCCGTCCAGGAGGTCAGTTCCTCGGGCCAGACGGCCTGGTCCTCGAAGACGTAGCCCGTCCAGTACAGGCCGGTCGCCGGGTCGCGCAGGTGCTGGATGGACTGAAGGATCTCCAGGGCCCGGTCGGACTCGCCCATCGCCCAGAGGGCGAGGGCGAGTTCGGCGGACTCGCCGCCCGTCACCCACGGGTTGGGGACCACGCAGCGGACTCCGAAGCCGGGCACGACGAAGCGGTCCCAGCTCTCCTCGATGCGGGACTTGGCCTCCGTGCCGGTCAACGCGCCGCCCAGCACGGGGTAGTACCAGTCCATCGAGTAGCGGTCCTTGTCGAGGAACCGCTCGGGGTGGCGACGTATCGCGTGCCGCAGCGCGCCCACGGCCAACTCCCAGTCAGGCTGCGGCTCTTCCCGCTGCTCGGCAATGGCGAGCGCGCAGCGCAGCGCCTGGTGGATCGACGAACTGCCCGTCAACAGGGCGTCGTGCACGGGCGTGCCGTCGTCCTCGCGCTTCCAGCCGATCTGGCCGCCGGGCTGCTGCAGCCGCAGGACCCACTCGATCGCCGCGTACACGGCGGGCCACATGCGGTCGAGGAAGGTGTCGTCCCCGGTGGCCAGGTAGTGGTGCCAGACGCCGACGGCTATGTACGCGACGAAGTTGGTCTCCCGGCCCCGGTCGGTGACGTCGTCGGCGTCGCCGTCGGCGTACGCGGCGTACCAGGAGCCGTCCTCGTGCTGGTGGCGGCGCAGCCACTCGTAGGCGCGTTCGGCGGCCTCGTGCTCTCCGGCGGCGTCCAACGCCATGGCGGCTTCCACGTGGTCCCAGGGGTCCAGGTGGTGTCCGCGGAACCAGGGGATCGCGCCGTCCTGCCGCTGCACCGCGAGGATCCCGCTTACGGTGGCGGCGGCCTGCTCGGCGGTGAGGACCCCGGGCAGGACCAGGTGTTCTGTCCGGGGCGTCGTCACTTGGCGGCCACCCCTGCCTCGGACGCGGTACCGGCCTCGGTCGCGGTACCGGCGTCGGTCCCGGCCGCCGTCGCGTCGGAGTCGGCGACGCGCGGCAGGTGCGGCTTCGTCGCGTACACCACGAAGCTCTTGCCGATCAGCGGGTTGAGCGCCTGCTCGGCGACCCGGGTGGCCAGGGGCTTCTTCATGATGTCCCAGACCAGCAGCTTGTGGTACGCGCGGACCGGCAGGGCCTTGTCGTTGTCGACGCCGAACGCGCACTTCAGCCACCAGTAAGGCGAGTGCAGTGCGTGGGCGTGGTGGGTGCCGTACGGCTTGAGGCCCGCCTCGCGGATCTTGCCGAGCAGTTCGTCCGCCTTGTAGATGCGGATGTGGCCGCCCTCGACCTCGTGGTACGCGTCGGAGAGCGTCCAGCAGACCTTCTCGGGGCCGTAGCGCGGGACGGTGACGGCGATGCGGCCGCCGGGCCTGAGCACCCGGACCATCTCGGCGAGCACGCCCTTGTCGTCGGGGATGTGCTCCATGACTTCGGAGATGATGACGACGTCGAAGGACTCGTCGGGGAAGGGCAGCGCGAGGGCGTCGCCCTCCATCGCCGTGGCGGTCGCGCCCTCGGGGGCCTCGCCGGCCTCCTTCATCGCCGCGAACCACTTGGCGACCTCGCGGATCTCGTCGCCGTTCTGGTCGAGGGCGACGACCTGGGCGCCGCGCCGGTAGCACTCGAAGGCGTGCCGGCCCGCTCCACAGCCGAGATCCAGGACACGGTCCCCCGGGGCGAGCGGGAACCGGGAGAAGTCGACGGTCAGCACGTGGCCCTGCTTTCGCGGTCGGCGCTTTCGCGGTTTGCTTCAACTGCTTCTTCGACGGCCTCGTGGGCGTCGACGGCTCGGTCGGCGGCACGGTCGGCCGCCGGTACGGCGCGGGGGGCGGTGCTCGCGGCGGCCCCCGCCGGGCGCCCCTCGGCGCGGGCGATCGCCTCGCGGTAGTGGGCGACCGTGCCCTCGGCGGCCTTGGCCCAGGTGAACCGCTGGAGCACCCGCTCGCGGCCCGCGTGGCCGAGCCGCGCCCGCAACCCGGGGTCGCCCAGCAGCCGGTTCAGTCCGGCGGCAAGGGCGCCCGCGTCGCCCGTGGGCACCGCGAGGCAGGTCTCGCCGTCGGGTCCGGCGACCTCCGGTATGGCGCCGCCGGTGGTGGCGACCAGGGGGGTGCCGGTGGCCATGGCCTCGGCGGCGGGGAGCGAGAAGCCCTCGTAGAGGGAGGGCACGCAGGCGACCTCGGCGGAGCGGACCAGGTCGACCAGCTCGGCGTCGGAGATGCCCTTCACGAACTCGACGGCGCCTTCGAGGCCGTACCGCTCCACGGCCTGCGCGACGGGGCCCTCGGTGGGCCGCTTGCCGACGACGACCAGGTGGGCGGCGGGGTGCTCGGTGCGGACCTTCGCCAGCGCCTCGACGAGGAAGACGAGGCCCTTCAGCGGGACGTCGGCGCTGGAGGTGGTGACGATCCGGCCGGGTATCCGCGCGACGGACGGGTCGGGCGAGAACAGGTCGGTGTCGGCGCCGATGTGGACGACGTGGACGCGGTCGTCGCGTACGCCGAGGTGGTCGACGATCTCCTGGCGGGAGGTGCCGGAGACGGTGAGCACGGACGGCAGCCGCCGCGCGACCCGCTTCTGCATGCGCGTGAACGCGTACCAGCGGCGTACCGACATCCGGCGCTGCCAGCCCTCGGCCGCGTCCAGCTCCAGCTGCCGGTCGACGGTGATGGGGTGGTGGATCGTGGTGACCAGGGGCGCGCCCACATCGCCGAGCAGGCCGTAGCCGAGGGTCTGGTTGTCGTGGACGACGTCGAACTGGCCGCGCCGCGCCCGCAGATGGCGGCGGGCGCGGAAGGAGAAGGTCAGGGGCTCGGGGAAGCCGCCGGTCCACATCGTCGCCACTTCGAGGGCGTCGATCCAGTCGCGGTACTCGTCGCGCCCCGGGGTGCGGAAGGGGTCGGGCTGCCGGTAGAGGTCGAGGCTGGGCAGTTCGGTGAGGGAGAGCCCGCCCGGTCCGTCGGCGGGAACCGCGTCCGCGTCGAGGACGGGGTAGGGCTGGGAGCCGATGACCTCCACCCGGTGGCCGAGGCGGGCGAGCTCACGCGAGAGGTGCCGTACGTACACGCCCTGGCCCCCGCAGAACGGGTTCCCTTTGTAGGTGAGGAGCGCGATGTCGAGCGGTCGGCCGCCGTCGGCGGCGGGGCTTGCCCGATGCCCCGCCTCACTGGCCTCAGCGGTCACTCTCGGCCCCCTTCTGCCTGTGTTGTCCGGTGAGATTACGTCGGGACGGTAATCTAGAACAGGTTACAGACTTGATCGTTCAAGGAGCACTGAATCTACCGGCAGGTAGGGCCGCGGTGAGCGGGGGGTCAGGTGATTCACGCCACGGCACGCGCCCTGGCATGCTGTCGGATCGCACGCCCTCACCGACTGTCACGGAACGGTACCCATGCCTGCTGAAGCCAAGGTGGACGCCAGTAGCGCGAGACAGGAACCGCGACCGGAGTCGCGGCCGGACTCGCCGCCCCTCACCCAGCGGCAGGAGGCCCGCCGGCGCCGGATCCTGCACACGAGCGCGCAGCTGGCCAGCCGGGGCGGTTTCGACGCCGTGCAGATGCGTGAGGTCGCCGAGTCTTCGCAGGTCGCCCTCGGCACGCTCTACCGCTACTTCCCCTCCAAGATCCATCTGCTGGTCGCGACGATGCAGGACCAGTTGGAGCACATGCACGGCACGCTGCGGAAGAAGCCGCCGACCGGCGAGACGGCCGCGGAGCGGGTGGCCGAGACCCTGATGCGGGCCTTCCGCGCCCTGCAGCGCGAGCCGCACCTCGCGGACGCCATGGTCCGCGCGCTCACCTTCGCCGACCGCAGCGTCAGTCCCGAGGTGGACCAGGTCTCCCACCAGACCACCGCGATCATCCTCGACGCCATGGGGCTGGAGCGCCCCACACCCGAGCAGCTGTCCGCCGTCCGCGTCATCGAGCACACCTGGCACTCGGCGCTCATCACCTGGCTCTCGGGCCGCGCCTCCATCGCCCAGGTGAAGATCGACATCGAAACGGTCTGCCGGCTGATCGACCTGACGGCGCCGGGAGGCGAGAAGTAGCCCCGGCGCCGCACGGACGCCGGGGCTCACCGGAGACGGAGACACACATGCAGGGGCCAATTCAAGGGCCCGCGGGAGAGACACACATAAAGGACCTACGAGACGGGTTCCCTGCGCCGGTATTACCCGGATCAGGTGCTGGGGGTCGCCTTCCGGTCCTGTACCAGCGACCTTCTGGCCTCTCAGCCCGACCGTCGACGTCGGCACCGGCGGAGGTCTGTGCCTCTCGCCCATGTCGGCTACTCCGGTCGAACTCCCTCACTCGTCCCGTAGGCCGATTTCCAGGATAGAACTCCTATAGGTGTACGCAACCCCCTGAAGGGGATTTTTTACCCTCCTCGTCGACGGCTTTTCACCCTCCTCGTCGACGGCCCGAGGCCGGCTTCCGCCCGCTCCTAGGCCACGGCTTCCAGCCCGCTCCAGCTTCGCCCGACGGCCGTGCCGCCCGCCCACTGGTCCAGCAGGCGACGGGCGTCCCCCTCGGGGGCCGCGAGGGCCACGCGCTGGGCGCCCGCGTGGACGCTGCGCTCCTTGTGGATGGTGCCCTCGCTGCAGCAGGCACAGTGGACGACCAGGCTGCTCTCGGGCTCCGCGCCGAAGTCGTGGTCGGCGAAGAGCTGGAGGAGGGCCTCCAGGTCGGCCTGTTCGGCCGCGGCGACGGTCACGGACAGGGTGGGCAGGTCGGAGGGTTCGAAGAGGAGGAGTTCGTCGAAGACGGGATAGGTCGTGCCGGCGACGACCCGTTCACCCGTCGGTTCGCCGTCGTGGACGACGATCTCGCCGTAGCGGCGGCCACCGGTGACCGGCACGTTGACGACCCGGCCACGGGTGGGGCAGAGGCGCTCGATCCAGACGACCTCGCGTTCGCCGTCGGTGTCGAGGCGTACGCAGGCGTTGCCGAAGCGGCCGACAATCTCGCCCTCGCCGTCGGGCAGGTCGATGCCGAAGCCGGCCCAGGCGCCGCGGGCGGTGGCCCAGTCGCGGCGTATGGTCGCGGCGATACCGAGGTTCCAGAACGCGGGGTCGCCCTCGCCGCGCGGTGAGCGGGCGGCGGCCTGGACGCCGAGTTCGTACGCCTTCTCCCAGTTGCGCAGGAACTTGTGGCCGAGCGCGGCGTCGTACCACCACACCGCGCTCGCCTTCAGGTCCGGGTAGTGGGCGAGCACCTGTTCGTAGAGGTCGGCGGCGCGCTGCCACTCCTCGGCGTCCCAGGCGGCACGCGCCTGCTCGATCAACTGCTTGGCCTCGGACTTGCGCACGCTTTCCCGCCCTGGTCCCCGATGGTTCACGGTGATACGAGGGCAGAGCGTAGGCCCCTACTCCTCCGGCGGGAACACCGGCTCCCCACTGCCGAGCAGGGCGATCGAGATCGCCTCCACCGGGCAGCCCTCCGCCGCCTTCAGGATGCGTTCGCCCGCGTCGGTGTCCGGCTCGACGGGATGGGACTGCACAGCGGAGTCGAGGCGGAAGGATTCCGGGGCGAGGTGCGTGCACTGGGCGGAGCCGATGCAGATGGCCCGGTCGACCTCCACGTGCCAGCGGTCGCCCATCAGCTCACCCCCTTCCCCGCGGCGGCGCCCGCGAGCGGCACGTAGCCGGCGGGCAGATGGATCATCTTGTGCTCCAGGTACTCGCCGTACCCCTCGGGGCCGAACTCGCGGCCCAGGCCGGAGTTCTTGTAGCCGCCGAAGGGGCCGAACATGTCGAGGCTGAAGGTGTTGACGGAGTACGTGCCGGTGCGGACCTGGCGGGCGATCTCGATGCCGCGCTCGTCGTCCGCGGTCCACACGCTGCCGCTGAGGCCGTAGTCGGAGTCGTTGGCGATCCGCACGGCCTCGGCCTCGTCGCCGTACGGCAGGAGGCAGATCACCGGGCCGAAGATCTCCTCGCGGGCGATGCGCATGGAGTTGTCGACGTCGCCGAAGAGGGTGGCCTCCACGTACCAGCCGTGGTCGAGGCCGGCCGGGCGGCCGCCGCCGGTGAGGATCTTGGCGCCCTCCTCCTGGCCGATGCGGATGTAGTCGAGGCTGCGGCGCTGCTGGCGCCGGGCCACGAGCGGGCCGAGTTCGGTGGCGGGGTCGAGGGGGTCGCCGACCTTGAGTGCGGAGGCGGCTGCCGCGAAGGCCTCGGCGAACTCGTCGTAGCGGCTGCGCGGGACGAGGATGCGGGTCTGGGCGACACAGGCCTGGCCGTTGATCATCCAGGCGAAGGGCGCGATGCCGTTGACGGCGGTCTGCGCGTCGGCGTCCGGCAGGATCACGGCCGCCGACTTGCCGCCCAGTTCCAGGGTGACGCGGGTGAGGTTGCGGGCGGCGACCTCCATGACCCGCTTGCCGGCGGCGACCGAGCCGGTGAAGGAGACCTTGTCGACGCCCGGGTGCCCGACGAGGTACTCGCTGACCTCACGGTCGGCGGGGAGGATCGACAGGACGCCCTCCGGGAGCCCTGCCTCGGCGGCGATCTCCGCGAGCAGATACGCGTCGAGCGGGGTCTCGGGCGAGACCTTGAGGATCGCCGGGCAGCCCGCGAGCAGCGCCGGGGCGAGCTTGGCGGCGGCGGTGAACTGCGGGACGTTCCACGGGACGACTGCGGCGACGACCCCGACCGGCTCGCGCCGCACGAGGATCTTGCCGAGCACGCCGTCGCGGTGTTCCTCGTAGGTGAAGTTCCGTGCCGTGCTGATGGCCGCGTCCCAGACCATCATCGAGGCGAGGGCCTGCACCATCACGCCGGAGGTGACCGGGGTGCCGTTCTGGGCGCTGATGAGGCGGGCGAACTCCTCGTGGCGCACGGCGAAGGCGTCCTTGATGCGGCCGACGACCTCGATACGTTCGTCGAGGGTCGTCCGGGGCCACGGTCCTTCGTCGAACGCCTTGCGCGCGGCGGCCACGGCCCGGTCGACGTCCGCCCGTGAGGCGTGCGGTACGCGGCCGATGACCTCCTCCGAGTGCGGTGAGACCACCTCGATGACGTCCGTGCCCAGGGGGTCGGTCAACTCCCCGCCGATGAACAGCTGTCCGTGTTCCACGAGCTCGGTCATGGCCGACTGCCTCCCCGGAGCCGATCTCTGACGGTGCATCAGATAGGGAACTGATACCAGCTCCGGTTGCAGGAGTCCACGGGGAGATGACGGTTGACTCGGCCTCCCATCGAAACCTGTTCTAGTTATAGTTGCGGGAAGGCGGCGATTGGGGAGCGCATGACGCAGGTGTACGACCATGGCGGCGGCGTCCGGTCCCTCCAGGTGCCCATCCCGGACAACCCCCTCGGTCACACGCTGGTGTACGTCGTCGACACCGATCGCGGCCCCGTGCTCGTCGACACCGGCTGGGACGACCCGGCCTCCTGGGACACCCTGTGCGAGGGCCTGACCGCCTGCGGTACGTCGGTCGGGGAGATCGTCGGCGTGGTGATCACCCATCACCATCCGGACCACCACGGTCTGTCGGGCAGGGTGCGGGAGGCGTCCGGCGCGTGGGTGGCCATGCACGCGGCGGACGCCTCGGTCGTACGGCGGACGCGCGAGACCCGGCCGGAGCGCTGGTTCACCTACATGGCGGTCAAGTTGACGGCGGCCGGCGCGCCCGACGAGCACGTGGCCCCACTGCGCGCCCCGCGGGGCCGCCGAACCCTGCCCGGCCTCTCCCCCGCGCTCCCCGACCGCGAGATCGTCCCCGGCGATCTCCTCGACCTGCCCGGCCGCCGCCTCCGCGCGATCTGGACGCCCGGCCACACGCCGGGCCACGTCTGCCTGCACCTGGAGGAGGACCACCCCGCCGAACTGCCCGGCCGGGGCCGTCTGTTCTCCGGTGACCACCTGCTTCCCGAGATCAGCCCGCACATCGGCCTGTACGAGGACCCCGACGACACGACGGTCACCGACCCCCTCGGCGACTACCTCGACTCCCTCGAACGCATCGCCCGCCTGGCCCCGGCCGAGGTCCTCCCGGCCCACCAGTACACCTTCACCGACGCCCCGGCCCGGGTACGGGAGTTGCTCACCCACCACGAGTCCCGCCTCACCGACCTGCGCTCCCTCCTCACCACCCCGCTCACGCCCTGGCAGCTCGCCGAACGCATGGAGTGGAACCGCCCCTGGTCCCAGATCCCCTACGGATCGAGGAACATCGCCGTCGCCGAGGCGGAGGCCCATCTGCGCCGCCTGGTGAAGCTCGGCCGGGCGGAGGCGGTGACGGGGAGCGACCCGGTGACGTACGTGGCGGTGTGACGGCGGGCGCTGCCGACGCGGAGGGCTCAGCAGGCGACCGTTGACCTGATCAACTCCCGTACGTCATTGAGGAGTCGCACCTCTCGTGCGCTCATCGTCGGGTTCTTCGCCCGGCGGGCGATCGCCTCCGTCAGCCCCTCCTCCGTGAGGGCGCAAGGGCCGCTCAACTGGTGGGCGAGCAGGCCGGTGAGGGCCGCGTGGGCCAGGGGGGCGCGGGAGTCGGCGGCGTCGACGGCGACCTGGGCGAGGATGACCGCGGACATGCCCCAGTCGAGCCCCGGGGGACCCTCCTCGCTGTTGGCCCAGTCGATGACCCGGGGGCCGTCGGGGGTGAGGAGGACGTTCTCGGGGTGCAGATCGAGGTGGAGGACGCGGGTCGCCGGGCGGGAGGCGCGTCGGGGCGGGAGCGTGTGCAGCGCCTGGAGGAGTCGGGCCAGTTCGGCGCCGGCATCCACCGGTCGGAGGTCGCCGGCGGCGATGGCCTCCAGCATGGTCGGGCCCGGGAGGCGTTCGAGGACCAGATCGGTGCGGGTGGCCGTGCGGACGCGTGGGACGGGGTAGCCGTGAGCGTGTACGTACTCCATGACCTCGGCCTCGGCACTCGCGTCGCCCCAGCCGTCGCGGTACCGGCGCAGCGCCCACGGCCCGCCGGGCTCGTCCTCGATCTCGTACACGTCCGCAGTGCGCCCCGCGCCCAGCAGTCTCCCCGTCCGCATGTCCCGAACCTACCTTCCGGCGCGGGCGGCCCCGGGAGTGCCGGCTACCGGCAGGTAGAGTGGCCGGGTCGTCACGCCCGTACAGGGGGAAGCCGGTGCAAATCCGGCGCTGACCCGCAACCGTGAGCCGAAGCCGTCCGGGCGATCGGCGAGTCGGACTGCCCTGCGCGGAACTGTGACCGGCTCGCGTCACCGGCGTCCGCCGGTGTACGGCACCGTCGAGGAATACGGAGCCGAGCCGCCCGGCGTCGCGCCGTGGCGCCCGGCTCCCGTCAGGAAGAGGCACCGCCGATCATGAATGTCCGCCGCAGCGCCGCGGTCGTCGCCGTACTGGCCGCCACAGCCGGGGTCGGCACCGGACTCGGTACCGGTTTCGCGCCGGCCGCCCTCGCCGACGACACCGCCCCCGCCGCGCCGTCCGCTTCGCCGTCGCAGGCGATACCCACCGGTCTGTACGGGTCGACGGACCCCAAGTTCGACGGTGTCTGGCGGCAGTCGCTCACGCTGGTCGCGCTGGACGCCGTGGGCGTTGAGCCCGGTGCCGGGGCCGTCGAGTGGCTGCTCGGCCAGCAGTGCGCGAACGGGGCGTTCGCCGCGTACCGGCCCTACCCCGCCGCGCAGTGCGACGCCAAGACGTCCGTCGACACCAACAGCACGGCCGCCGCGGTGCAGGCACTCGTCGCCGTCGGGGGGCACGACGCGGAGGCCGAGCGGGCCGTCGGCTGGCTGAAGGACCACCAGAACGACGACGGCGGCTGGGGCTTCACCGCGGGCGGGCCCAGCGACGCGAACTCCACCTCCGTCGTCATCGGCGCGCTGGCCGCTGTCGGAGATTCTCCCGGCGCACAGAAGAAGGCCGGCCGCTCCCCCTACGACGCCCTGCGCGCCCTCGCGCTCCCTTGCGCCGTCGGCACCGAGGGCAGCGGGGCCTTCGCCTACCAGCCCGACAAGAAGGGGGGGCTCGCCGCCAACGCGGACGCGACGGCCGCCGCCGTGGTCGCCGGCCTGGGCGAGGGGTTCGTGGTCGACGCCGGTGAGGGAGAGAAGAGCGGGGCGGCCGATACGGCCGGTGAGTGCTCCAGCGGCACCTCGCCCGAGGACGCGGCTCACAACGGCGCCCTGTACCTCGCCGATGCCCTCACCTCCGACGGTTATCTGAGGTCCGTCCTCCCGGGCGCCGAGGACCAGCCCGATCTCGGCAACACCGCCGACGCGGTCGTGGCGCTGGCCGCCGCGGGGAAGACGGACGCCGCCGGGAAGCCGCTCGCCTGGCTGGAGAAGAACCACGGCCCGTGGGCGGCGAAGTCCGGCCCCGCCGCCTACGCCCAGCTCATCCTCGCCGCGCACGCCACCGGGACCGACCCGCGGGACTTCGGCGGCGCGGACCTCGTGGCGCGGCTGACCGAGGCGGGGCCGGCGCGCGATGTGCCCGACCACACGAGCGCGCCGGGCGACGACACCGCCGACGGGCACGAGAGCGACGGCGGGGTGGCGACCGGAGTGGTGCTGGGTGCCGGACTCGGGCTCGCCGCGCTCGCCGGGGCGGTACTGACGCGGCTCAACCGGAAGCGGCGACGGGCATGACCCGGGCACGGCTGCGGGGCTCCGCGAGGCGGTCGCGGACCCGGCGCGCCGCGGTCACACGGACGTCGGTGACACGGCTCGCGGGCGGGCGCGTCACCGCCCGGCACACCACGTCCGCGCTGTCGTCGGCCCTGCTTCTGCTGTTCGTGCTGGTGGGTTCGGGCGGGCAGGCCCATGCCGCCGCCTATCGGTACTGGTCCTTCTGGGACCGGGCGCCGGACGGCTCCGGCTGGGTGTACGCCACGCAGGGGCCGTCGACCGCGCGGCCCTCGGACGGGGACGTCCAGGGTTTCCGGTTCGCCGTCAGCGAGGACTCCGACGACGCCGCCGAGCCGCGCGGGGCCGCCGACTTCGACGCCATCTGCTCGGACACGGCCGCCCGCGACGGGCGGAAGCGGATCGCGCTCGTCATCGACTTCGGCACGGCCGCGGACGCCCCGGCCGGTGAGACGCCCCCGTCGGCGCGTACCGCCTGTGCGCGCGTGCCGTCGGACGCGACCTCCGCCGACGCGCTGGCCGCCGTGGCGAAGCCGCTCCGGTACGACACGAACGCGCTGCTCTGCTCGATCGCCGGTTACCCCCGCAAGGGGTGCGGGGAGACGGTCGGCGGGGACGGGGCCGACACCTCCGGCTCGGCTCCGAACACCACCGGCCCCGACGCCTCCGACGCTGCCGACAACCCCGGCGCGTCCGGCGGGAAGGGCCCGTCCGTCGGCCTGTTCGTCGGCGCGGGCGCCGTCGCGGTGCTCGGCGCGGCGGCGGTGTGGCAGGCCAGGCGGCGCCGCCGTGGCTAGCCACGGCCCGTCGTACCGCCGGCACCCCGTGCACCGCGGGTACCGGGGGCAGCTCGTGCACCCCCTCGCCTGGTGGTTGTGGGCCCTGGGGCTCGGCACCGCCGCGTCCCGCACCACCAACCCCCTCCTCCTGGGCCTCCTCATGGCGGTGGCGGGGTACGTCGTGGCGACGCTCCGCACGGACGCCCCATGGGCCCGCTCGTACACCGCGTTCGTGAAGCTCGGCCTGGCCGTGCTGGTCGTCCGGCTGGCCTTCGCGGTGGTGCTCGGCTCCCCGATCCCCGGCACGCACACCCTCCTCACGCTCCCCGAAGTCCCGCTTCCCGACTGGGCGCAGGGCGTCCGCCTGGGCGGCCGGGTGACGGCGGAGGGCGTGCTGTTCGCGCTGTACGACGGTCTGCGGCTCGCCGCGCTCCTCGTCTGCGTCGGCGCCGCGAACGCCCTCGCGAACCCGGCCCGGCTGCTGAAGTCGCTGCCGGGCGCGCTGTACGAGGCGGGCGTGGCGGTGGTGGTGGCGATGACGTTCGCCCCGCATCTGGTGGCGGACGTGCAGCGGTTGCGGGCCGCCCGGCGGCTGCGCGGGCGGCCGGACCGCGGCGTACGGGGGCTGCTCCAGGTCGGAATGCCGGTGCTGGAGGGCGCGTTGGAACGGTCGGTCGCCCTGGCCGCCGCGATGGACTCACGCGGGTACGGCCGCACCGCCGAGGTCCCGGCCCCCGTCCGCCGCACGACGGCCGCGCTCACCCTCGGCGGACTGCTGGGCGTCTGCGCGGGAACGTACGGCGTGCTGACCGCCGCCGGCGGCACCTACGGTCTCCCCGTCCTGCTCACCGGCCTGGCCGCCGCGCTCGCGGGCCTGCGCCTGGGCGGCCGTCGTTCGCCCCGCACCCGCTACCGGCCGGACGCGTGGGACGTACGGGCGTCGCTGGTGGGGGCGTCGGGCGCGGCCGTCGCCGTACTCCTGGTCATCGGCGCGGCGTACGACTCCGCCGCCCTGCACCCCACCGTCGTCCCCCTCACCGCCCCGGACCTCCCGTTGTGGCCGGCCGCCGCGATCCTGCTGGGCCTGCTTCCGGCCTTCACCGTGCCCGCCCCGGCCTCCGCGATCGCCCCCACCGCCCCCACCGCCCTTGGCAAGGAAGACGCATGATCCGCTTCGAGGACGTGTCCGTCACGTACGACGGCGCGACCGAACCCATCCTCCATGGCGTCGACTTCGAGGTCCCGGAGGGGGAACTCGTCCTCCTGGTGGGCCCGTCGGGGGTCGGGAAGTCGACGTTGCTGGGTGCCGTGAACGGGCTCGTGCCGCACTTCACCGGGGGCACCCTGCGCGGGCGGGTCACGGTGGCGGGCCGGGACACCCGTACGCACCGGCCGCGCGAACTGGCCGATGTGGTGGGCGTGGTCGGGCAGGATCCGCTCGCACACTTCGTCACGGACACGGTCGAGGACGAACTCGCGTACGGCATGGAGTCGCTGGGCCTGGCGCCGGCGGTGATGCGGCGGCGGGTGGAGGAGACGCTGGACCTCCTCGGTCTCGCCGACCTCCGCGACCGGCCCCTCGCGACGCTCTCCGGCGGCCAGCAGCAGCGTGTCGCCATCGGGTCGGTGCTCACCCCGCACCCGGACGTCCTCGTGCTGGACGAGCCGACCTCCGCGCTGGACCCCGCTGCCGCGGAGGAGGTCCTGGCGGTGCTCCAGCGTCTGGTCCACGACCTCGGCACGACGGTACTGATGGCGGAGCACCGCCTCGAACGCGTCATCCAGTACGCCGACCAGGTCCTCCTGCTCCCCGCGCCGGGCGCCCGCCCCGTCCTCGGCACACCCGCCGAGGTGATGGCCGTCTCCCCGGTCTGCCCCCCGGTGGTGACCCTGGGCCGCCTGGCCGACTGGACCCCGCTCCCCCTGACGGTGCGGGACGCCCGCCGCAGGGCCGAGCCCCTTCGAGCCCGCCTGGCATCCCGCACTCCCGACACCCCGCCCGGCACCGCCTCCGTCCAGGGGCGCGGGGAACCGCGCGCCCGGCCACACTCCACCCGCACCCGGCACACCACGGCCCCCGCCCCTTCCCCCGCTCCCGCCCTCCCCCGACTCCGCCGCCTCCTCTCCCGCAAACCGACCCCCGACCCCGCCACCCCGTCCACCGGCCCCGCAGCCCACTCGAAGGGCACCGCGCTCGCCGAAGCCGGCTCCCTGGCAGTCCACCGCGACGGCGTCCACGCCCTCCGCCACGTGGACCTCACCATCGCCCCCGGCGAGACCCTCGCCCTCATGGGCCGCAACGGCGCCGGAAAGTCCACGCTCCTGTCCGCGCTGGTGGGCCTGGTGCCCCCGGCGGCCGGTTCCGTGCAGGTCGGCGGCGTTCCACCGCACCGGACGGCCCCCCGGGACCTCGTACGCCGGGTCGGCCTCGTCCCCCAGGAGCCCAGGGACCTGCTGTACGCGGACACCGTCGCGGCCGAGTGTGCGGCGGCGGACCGGGACGCGGGCGCGGAACCGGGCACCTGCCGCCGGCTGGTGGACGAGCTGCTGCCCGGCGTGACGGACGGCACGCACCCCCGCGACCTGTCGGAGGGCCAGCGGCTGGCGCTCGCCCTCGCGGTGGTGCTGACGGCCCGGCCCCCGCTGCTGCTCCTCGACGAGCCGACCCGCGGCCTCGACTACGCGGCCAAGGGCCGCCTGGTGTCGACGCTGCGGGGACTCGCCGCCGGGGGCCACGCCATCGTGCTGGCCACGCACGACGTGGAACTGGCGGCCGAACTGGCCGACCGTGTGCTGATCCTCGCCGACGGCGAGGTGGTCGCCGACGGCCCGACCGCCGAGGTGGTCGTCGGCTCCCCCTCCTTCGCCCCGCAGGTCACGAAGATCCTGGCCCCCCAGAAGTGGCTGACGACGACCCAGGTGAGCCGTGCCCTGCGAGCGGCTGAGCAGGAGCGGCCGTGAACAACAGCCCCTCCCCGGCCGAACCCGCCATGCCCGACGCACCCACCACGCCCTCGGCACCCCCGGAACCCACGGCGCCGCATCCGGCCCCCGGCCCTCGGCCCCGCCCCGTCCCCCTCTCCCTGCGTTCCCTCCTCGCCCTGGCACTCGTCAGCCTCATCGGTGCCGCTGCCTTCGCCTGGCCCTTCTTCGCGTCCCCCGGTTCCCAGGTCAGCGCGCACGCTCAGGACGCCCCCTGGCTCTTCGCCGGTCTGCTCGTGCTGCTCGTCGGTGTCGTGGCGGCCACGATCTCCGAGGCGGGGATGGGCGCGAAGGCCGTGGCGATGCTCGGGGTCCTCGCGGCGACCGGCGCGGCACTGCGCCCGATCGGCGCGGGGACGGCCGGGCTGGAGCCCATGTTCTTCCTGATGGTGCTCAGCGGTCGTGTCCTCGGACCGGGCTTCGGGTTCACGCTCGGCGCGGTGACGATGTTCTCGTCCGCGCTGCTCACCGGCGGTGTCGGGCCGTGGCTGCCGTTCCAGATGCTGTCGATGGGCTGGTTCGCGATGGGCGCCGGGCTGCTGCCGGGCGCCCAGCGGCTGCGGGGCCGCGCCGAACTCGTCCTGCTCTCGGCGTACGGCTTCGTCGCCGCCTTCGTCTACGGCACGGTCATGAACCTCTACGGCTGGCCCTTCATCGACGCGCTCGCCTCGAACATCGCCTTCCACCCGGACGCGTCCCCCGCCACCAACCTGGCCCGCTTCCTGGCGTACTGCATGGCCACTTCCCTCGGCTGGGACCTGGGGCGCGCCGTCGTCACCGTCGCCCTGACGCTCACGCTCGGCACCCCGGTGCTGCGGGCGCTGCGCCGGGCCACGCGTCGGGCCGCCTTCGAGAGCGCGGTCACCTTCGACCCGCCCCCGCCCTGAGCGCTGGGTCTACACCTGCTTCTCCAAGATCGTCGAGTGTCTCCGGGGCCGCCGCCTTCGCCGTCGTCGGATGCGGCTCGTACCGCGGGACTTGTCCTCCCGGACGCTGCCCCAAGAGACAATTCCGCACCCTCCCCGCTCACCCGTACGTTCGTCGCGACCCCAGGACGACAGCCGGGCGAACGGACCCGGGTACGTACCCGTGACGAGGAGAGAACACCGTGCGCAACCGCATCACCGCGACCGCCGTGGCCGCAGCGGCCTCCCTGGCCCTGCTGGGCGGCTCCGGCCAGGCGTTCGCCGCCGACTCCGCGCCGGCGGCGCCGTCGCAGCTGACCGTCGACGCCTACAAGACGTGGCTGAAGAAGAGCCCGGGCGACGAGGCGAAGGACACGCTGCAGGCGTTCAACAGGCTGACCCCGGCCAAGCAGCGGAAGTTCGTGGGCTATCTGCAGGACCCGAAGGTGCTGAAGGCGTTCGTCGTCGCGCACAACGGCAGGATCCCGAGCCTCTCCTACGGGACGACGATCAAGTACAAGAACGACATCACCTTCACCACCCGCACGTCCGCCGCGGCCCCCGGTGTGAAGGACAAGCGGACGATCACCCTGACCAACAGGTCGATCGAGCGGATCTTCGACATCCCGGTCACCGAGTTCACGACCGTGCTGACCTACGAGACCAAGGCCGGCAAGATCACCGGCTGGAAGACCAAGAACTACGGCAGCAACCAGAACGCCGCGTTCGCCTTCAAGTCCTCCAGGACCCGTGCCGTGCTGAAGGGCAACACGCTGTCCGGCGTGACCAACTGGACCGCCACCCCCATGTTCAAGAGCGCCGGCACAGCGCCCGTCAAGAAGTTCCAGGTCGTCACCGGCAAGGGTGCCAGCACCCACCACGCCCAGACCGGCAACGGCACGCGCTGACGTTCGCCCCGGCGGAAGGCGGCGACCCCGGCCACGGCGGCCGCCGCCTTCCCGCCGCCCTGTTCCACCTGGACCGGACCACCCGACAAGGGGACACCACCGTGCGTACCCGCATCACCGCAGTCGCCCTGGCCGCCGCCGCCTCCGCCGCCCTCGTCGGCGGCACCGGCCAGGCCGTCGCCCACGACGGGGCCACCACCAAGCCGGCCGCGCCGTCGCAGCTCACCGTCGACGCCTACAAGACCTGGCTGAAGCGGGCTCCCGGCGGCGGCCCCACGTTCAAGGCGTTCAGCAGGCTGCCCGCTTCCAAGCAGCGGGCGTTCGTCGGCCATCTGCAGAACGCCCGGGTGTTCAAGGCGTTCTCCGTCACGCAGTTCGGCGACATCCCGAGCAAGGCGAAGACGAAGACCGTCCGCTACAACAAGGACATCACCTTCACGAGCACCACGATCGCCACGTCCCGCGCGGCGAGGAAGTCCAAGACGATCAGCCTGTCCGTCACGGCGACCGAGCGGATCTTCGACATACCGGTCACCAGCGCCACGACCACGCTGTCCTATCAGACCGGCAAGGACGGCATGATCACCGGGAAGGGCTGGAAGTCCGGCCACAAGGGCGCCAACTTCAACGCCGCGTTCGCCGTCGAGGCCACCGCCACGAAGTTCGGCCCCGAGGCGAACATGCTGGACGCCGTCACCACCTGGACCGCCACCCCCAAGTTCAAGAGCGCCGGTACCAAGCCCGTCAGGAAGCTCCAGGTCCTCACGGGCCTCGGCGACCACGCCACGGAGACGACGTTCCGGAACATCGCGAGCTGACGCCGGTCACCCGACCGGCTCGCGACGGGGGCGAACCCACGCACGGGTTCGCCCCCGCCTCACCCCTGGAGCCGCGGCTCAGGTCAGTCGACCGGGTGGCTCCGCCAGCAGGACGACCCGGTCGGCCTCCACATCGAACCCGAGTACGGGGCGGGTGCCGTCGCCGCCCTCGTGGTCCATCAGTACCGGCTTGCCGAGCCGTCGTCCGATGGCCGTGAGGAATCCGCACAGCACATCGAGCCGCTCCTGCCCCTGGAGCTCCCGGAGATCGACGTCGAAGTCGATGGCCTCCGCCGCGTAGAACCGGAAGATCGCCACCACACCGTCGGCCGGCCGCACCGCGAGATTCGGCTGCTCTGCGTCGGCCGCCCGGGACAGCACGGCCTCCGCCGAGGGCAGCGGCAGTTCCGTCCCGCCCTCGAAGTACTCGTACGGCCAACCCCGTTCGACGACGAGGTCGACGACGGCCTGCCAGTCCTGGACCGAGGTGTCAGGGACGAACACATCCGGCAGTGTGCCCATCGCGACCGGGTCGAAGAACCACTTGACGTCATCCCACAGCAGATCGGCCATCGCGCCATCCTGCCCACCGGGCCGGCATGACGGCGACGCGTTTCCAGCCCGCCCCCTCCCCCGCCCTCGCTCCCGCTCCCGCCCGTAAATTCGGTTGAGGTGTGGCCGGTCACGGTCGAGCATGTGCGCGATGGCTTACCACCCTTCGCTGAGCCCCGGCACTCTCACCTGGGACGAGGTCGATCCCCGCCGGCATCCGTTCGACCACGCCGACGCCTTCGAGGCGGTCCGCGCACTGGCCCCCGCGAGCCGCACCCCCACGTGCCCGGTCGGTCGCCCCGGAGACAGGGACCATGCATTGGCCATCGCCCGGTGGTCCAACGGAGCGGGCAACGACTGGGCCGAGGAAATGAGCCGGGCCATGATCGAGCGGTGGGGCCGCTGGGCCGCCGGCTGGCGCTGGGCCCACGACGAGGGCGACTACGACGGCGGCCCGGTCGGCGCCTGGTGCTGCCCCCGCGACTCGATCAGCACCACCGACCCGGAGGAGACCCTCGACCGGGTCGCCGAGGCGCTGTGCGAGTGGCGGGCCTGGCTGGAGGACATGGCCGACCGCTTCGACCACTACCCGCTGGACACCATGCCCGCCGAGGACCGCCGGGACGCCTGGGAGCGCGCGACCGTCCGCCTGGTCACCCAGGTCGTGGACCGCACGGGCGGCGGCAGCGGCTGGTACGGCCACTGCCGACAGGTCCTCATCTGGTTCCTGACCCGCTGGGGCGTGGACCGCAGAACGGCCGGGGCGGAAGTCGACAAGGCGATCGACGGTCGCTTCCTCAGCTGGTCCGCGCCCGGCCGCATCCTCGTGGACGACGTGGCGGAACGCCTCGCGACCTCCCTGGAGGCCCGCTCCTGAGCACGCCCCGCCACCCGGCCGCCGCCCCGGACCACCTACGGCTGTGGCTGGCCCTCCGCGACACGGTCCCCTGGCACCGCACACGCGCAGTCACCCCGCCCGGGCTCCTTCCCGCCGGCCCGCACGAACGCCTCCCAGGCGTACTGGTCACCCCGGTAAAAGACGGGGCGGTGCAGGACATCCACGCCCACGACCACCAGCGGTCCCCGGTACGCGCCGTCCGCCTCCGCGCCGCCCTCGACCGGGCCCGAGCCGACGCCGTCTCCGGCTCGCCCCTCACCTTCGAGCGCCTCGCCGCCTGGCAACGCCATGTCCTGGGCCTGCCGGAGCCCCCGGCATTCCGCGTGTTCCCGGCGTACGCCAAGCAGGGCCGCGAGCGCTACGGCACCGGCCCCGACCTTCCGGACCGCCTCGCCGACTGCCTCGCACAGAGCACGGACCCATCCCTTCCGCTCCCGGCGCGCGCCGCCCGCGTCTACCTCGACGTCTGCTTCTTCCACCCGTTCGACGACGGCAACGCCCGTTCCGCGTTCCTGGCGCTGACGTACGTGCTGGCCCGCGAGGGTGTCTCGCTGGACGAAGTGGGGCCCGTACGCCGGGTGCCCCGCCGCGCCGACGATCCGGGCGGCGCGCTGTCGCTGGCCGATCTGGTCGCCGTGCTCATCTCGAGCACAGCCCGTCGTGCCGCTCATGCGGACCTCTCCTCCGCGCCGCCGCGGCACTCGAACCAGACGGTCTTGCCGTCGCCCCACCTGCCCACACCCCACTTGTCCGCGACCGCGTCCACCAGCACGAGCCCCCTGCCGCCGACCGCGTCCGTCGACAGGTCATCTCGTAAGACCGGGAGTTGAGCCGACCGGTCCGTCACCTCCACCCGGACCCCGGCCGCCGACCGCAGCATCAGCAGCGTGCAGCGCCGGTCCGGTACGTGCCGGACGATGTTGGCGAGCAGTTCCGTGACCCCGAGTTCCACCGCGTCGGCCAGCTCCGGCAACTCCCACTCGTCGAGGTAGGAGCGGAGGATGCGGCGGATGTGATGCGCGGAGTGCTCACCCACGGTGAAGCACATCCGGTACTGGACGGGACGAGCGCCCAGAACGATGGGGGGAAAGTGTCCGTTCACACCACAAGGATGACCTGCCGCGACTACTGTCGGCGACAGAACGGACACAACGCGTTCAACAGTGAGTTCAAGTTTCAACGAGGGGACAGCACCATGACCCAGATCAACACCCTCGACCCCGGCGCCTCACCGCTGGACTACTACGGCTACGAGTTGCGACGTTGCCGGGAGGCGGCGGGCCTGACGCAGAAGCAGTTGGGCGACATCCTGGGCTACACGTCGTCGCTGGTCGGGCAGATCGAGACGGCGAGGAAGGTGCCGACGCCCGAGTTCAGCGAGCGGGCGGATGTGGCGTTGGGGACCGATGGGTTGTTGTCCCGCCTCCTGACGCTGGTGATGCGCAGCCAACTTCCCGGATGGTTCCAGCAGGTCGCAGAACTGGAAGGACGGGCGTCGGCCATCTACATCTTCCAGCCCCAACTGGTGCACGGACTCCTGCAGACCCAGGCGTACGCCAGTGCCGTGCTCAGCGCCGTGAGCGACAACGACCTGGAAAGTCGCACCGCTGCTCGAATTGCGCGACAACGTATCTTCGAGAGGGACAAACCCCCCGTGTTCTGGGCGGTGCTCAGCGAAGCCGTTCTCTACCAGAAGATCGGCGGCCCGGACGTCATGCGCGCCCAACTGCTGAAACTGTTGGCTTACGAGCGCAACCCGCGTGTGGGTGTCCAGGTGCTGCCGTACGAGACCGGTGTCCACACCGGGCTGATGGGCTCCTTCGACATCTTCCACTTTGCCGGAGACCCCACCATCGTCTACAGCGAGGACTACGACACCGGCCATCCGACCGCCAATCCGGACGCGGTGGAGTCCCGGTCGCTTCGATACGATCACCTGCAGGCTGCGGCACTGTCCGTGAGGGACTCGGCAGAGCTGATCCGGCACGTGGTGGAGGAACGCTATGGGAAGCAACTCAAGGCCGACAGGCGCCCAGTGGCGTAAGTCGAGCTACAGCGGCGACACCGGCGGCTCCTGCGTCGAATGCGCCCCCCTCGGCCCCCTCACCTGGCGCAAGTCGTCGCACAGCGGCGACCAGGGCGGTGATTGCGTGGAGATCGCCGCAACCCCCACTCCCTCCCCCACCATCGCCATCCGAGACTCCAAGAACCCGGCGGGACCCCACCTCACCCTGGCCCCCGCCGCGTTCACCCGCTTCGTCGACTGGGCCTCTACAACCGCTGGATGATCGTCCCGGTGGCCAAGCCACCCCCCGCGCACATCGTCACCAGGGCGAACTCCTTGTCCCGGCGCTCCAGTTCGTGCAGCGCGGTGGTGATGAGCCGCGCTCCCGTCGCCCCCACCGGGTGGCCCAGGGCGATGGCGCCGCCGTTCACGTTGATCTTCTCCAGGTCCTGCTCGAAGACCTGCGCCCAGCTCAACACCACGGACGCGAACGCCTCGTTGATCTCCACGAGGTCGATGTCGCGCAACGACATCCCCGCCTTGCCCAGCACCGCCTTCGTCGCGTCGATCGGGCCGTCCAGGTGGAAATGGGGGTCGGAGCCGACCAGGGCCTGGGCGACGATCCGAGCCCTCGGCCGTAGCTTCAGCGCTCGGGCCATCCGCTTCGACGCCCACATGATCGCCGCCGCCCCGTCGCTGATCTGGGAGGAGTTGCCGGCCGTGTGGACGGCGGTCGGCATGATCGGTTTCAGTCGGGCCAGCGCCTCCGCGGACGTGTCGCGAAGCCCCTCGTCCCGGTCCACCAACCGCCACATGCCCTGACCGGCCCCCTGCTCCTCCTCCGTCGTGGGGACCTGGACCGCGAACGTCTCCCTCTTGAAGCGCTCCTCGGCCCAGGCCACGGCCGCCCGTTCCTGGGAGAGCAGGCCGAGGGAGTCGACGTTCTCCCGGGTCAGCCCCCGGTGGCGGGCGATCCGTTCCGCCGCCTCGAACTGGTTGGGGAGGTCGACGTTCCACTCGTCGGGGAACGGCTTCCCGGGCCCGTGCTTGGAGCCCGACCCGAGCGGCACCCGTGACATCGCCTCGACGCCGCAGCTGATCCCGACGTCGATGACGCCCGCCGCGACCATGTTGGCCACCATGTGTGACGCCTGCTGCGAGGAGCCGCACTGACAGTCGACGGTCGTCGCGGCCGTCTCGTACGGCAGGCCCATGGTCAGCCAGGCCGTACGGGCGGGGTTCATGGACTGTTCGCCGGCATGGGTGACCGTGCCGCCGACGATCTGCTCGACGCAGTCGGCGGGGATGCCGGTGCGGCCGAGGAGTTCGCGGTAGGTCTCGCCCAGGAGGTAGGCGGGGTGGAGGTTGGCGAGCGCGCCGCCGCGCCTGCCGATGGGGGTGCGTACGGCTTCGACGATCACGGGTTCCGCGGCCATGGGGGATCCTCTCAACGGTTACCCGCGCGGCGCGGGGCGTCCCGGCCCGGCCCGCCACGCAGAACTAGTACGCGTTCTAGTTCCCGCCAGCAGTCTGCTGAGCGCGGCTCCGACAAGGCAAGGGGCGTGCGGCAATTGGGGTGCCCGTACCCCTTGCGAGTTGTAGAACCCGTTACTACGGTCACCGCAATTCCGTCATAGCTGATGCTCCGTCAGGAGTTGCCGATGCCCTGTCCAGCGCTGCCCGACGGGTTCGACCTCACCGACCCCGACCTGCTGCACCACCGTGTCCCCCTCCCGGAGTTCGCCGAGCTGCGCCGCACGGAACCGGTCCACTGGGTCCCGCAGGCACCGGGCATCGCGGGCTTCGCCGACGAGGGCTACTGGGCCGTCACCCGCCACGCGGACGTCAAGTACGTCTCCACGCATCCCGAGTTGTTCTCCTCGTTCCTCAACACCGCGATCATCCGCTTCAACGAGCACATCGAGCGTGACGCCATCGACGCGCAGCGGCTGATTCTGCTGAACATGGACCCGCCGGAGCACACCCGGGTACGGCAGATCGTCCAGCGGGTCTTCACCCCGCGGGCGATCCGCGCCCTGGAGCACAACCTGCGCGAGCGGGCCCACGCCATCGCCCGTGAGGCGCTCGCCCAGCCGGGCCCGTTCGACTTCGTCACCGAGGTCGCCTGCGAACTGCCCCTCCAGGCCATAGCAGAGCTGATCGGCATCCCGCAGGACGACCGGGCGAAAATCTTCGAGTGGTCGAACCGGATGATCTCGTACGACGACCCGGAGTACGCCATCACCGAGGAGGTCGGCCAGGAGTCGGCCACCGAGCTCATCGCGTACGCCATGAACATGGCCGCCGACCGCAAGCAGTGCCCGGCGAAGGACATCGTCAGCACGCTGGTCGCCGCCGAGGACGAGGGCAGCCTGGCCTCGGACGAGTTCGGCTTCTTCGTGCTGATGCTGGCGGTCGCCGGCAACGAGACCACCCGCAACGCCATCACCCACGGCATGCACGCCTTCCTCACCCACCCCGACCAGTGGGACCTCTTCAAACGGGAGCGTCCGGCGACGGCCGCCGAGGAGATCGTCCGCTGGGCCACGCCGGTCAACTCCTTCCAGCGCACCGCCACCCAGGACACCGAACTCGGCGGCAGGCGGATCAAGAAGGGCGACCGCGTCGGCATCTTCTACGCCTCCGCCAACCACGATCCGGAGGTGTTCGACAACCCCGACGCCTTCGACATCACCCGCGACCCCAACCCCCATCTGGGCTTCGGCGGCGGCGGTCCGCACTTCTGCCTCGGCAAGTCCCTGGCGGTGCTGGAGATCGACCTCATCTTCAACGCGATCGCCGACGCCCTGCCGAACCTGCGGCTCGTCGGCGACCCGGACCGGCTGCGCTCGGCCTGGATCAACGGAGTCAAACACCTTCAGGTCAGCGCGGGCTGACGACACCGCCCCCGACTCGGGCCGACGGCCTCCCGGCGCCGTCGGCCCGTTCCGTGCGCACAATTCCCCCCCACGAGTGTGAACCGCCTCTGATCCCGTCTGATCAGATCCTGTTGTATCTCTGTGGGCGCCGTAGGTGCCGCTGATCTTGCCGGAGTCTCGAGGCACCGGGGTGACGCCGCCGAAGCCGGCGAGACGGTCGGCCCTGCCGAGGACGCTCACGTCGCCGCCGGTGGCGGCCAGGAAGAGTCAGCCGGTGGCGCGGGCGCTCGATCCCTCTCGGAACGGGACCTTTTGAGTAAGACGTCGCGGAGACGGTCGCGGTTGTGCGACTCAGGGACCATCTGTCACACCGGCCCCTCCATCCACGGGCGGAGAAACCTTGGCCAGGCGATGGATTCGCCCAACTCCCCCTCGTGGCAAGGTCAACGCGTACGAACACCGGTCGAACGTCACCCGGTGGAAGAAGGCACGCGGGCAGCGTCGGGGCGGCGGTGGCGGCACCTTCCGCAACGCCGGCATGGCCCGGTTCACGATGGCCTCGTGGAGGGTCAACCGACAGTTCCCGCACGGGACGTGGCTGTGCGCCCCCGCCCGGCAGTCGTCCGGCAATCCCTGGACCGACACCAGGAGCGGTGCCGCGTATGACTTGTGGATCGGTTGACGGTCAGCCGCGGACGGGGTTGCGCGGGCCGTTTGCGGCGGTCCGCGGGGCCCCGTCGTCCGTCTTCCCGTCACCCTTCTCGGGCTGCGCCCGGGGCCCGGTCAGGACGTAGGTGAGGGCGAAGCCCGCACCGACGACCGCGGCGCCGCCGACCGCGTCGAGGACCCAGTGGTTGCCGGTCACGACGATCGCCACGACCGTGAAGGACGGGTGCAGCAGGCCCAGGGCTTTCATCCACCACCGGGACGCGACGATCGCGATGGTGAGTCCGCACCACAGGGACCAGCCGAAGTGCAGCGAGGGCATCGCCGCGTACTGGTTGGTCAGCTGGGTCAGGCTGCCGTAGTCCGGCTTGGAGAAGTCCTGCACGCCGTGGATGGTGTCGATGATGCCGAGGCCCGGCATCAGCCGGGGCGGCGCCAGCGGGTAGAAGAAGAACCCGACGAGCGCGAGGACCGTGGTGAAGCCGATGGCCGTACGGGCCCACCGGTAGTCGGCCGGGCGGCGCCAGCACAGGACGCCGAGGACGGTCAGCGGCACGACGAAGTGGAACGACGTGTAGTAGAAGTCGAAGAAGTTCCGCAGCCAGCCGACCTGGACCACCGCGTGGTTGGCCCAGTGCTCGACATCGAGGAACAGCACCTTCTCGAGCGCGAGGATCTCGCGGGCGTGCTCCTCGGCCACGGCCCGGCTGCCGGCCGCCTCCAGCCGGGTGCGCTGGTAGGCGGCGTAGGTGACGCGGATCAGCAGCAGCTCCAGCAGCAGGTTCGGGCGGGTGGCGACCCGGCGCAGCAGCGGGGCCCAGCTCAGGCGCATCTGCGTCTTGGGGACGTACTCGGTGGGGATCGGGCTCCGGTAGTACTCCGAGGTGCGGGACAAAAACGGCACCAGCAGGGCCGCGGTGAGCGCCGCCAGCAGGACGACGTTGTCCCGCACCGGGTACAGCACGCCGACGTTCGGCACCATCATCTTCGCGGGCAGCGTCATCACCAGGACGACGGCGACCGGCCACACGTACCGCGACGAGGCCTTCTTGCCGACCCGGCCGACCGCCGCCAGCAGCACCCACAGCAGCTGGTGCTTCCAGGACGTCGGCGAGACGGCCACCACGACACAGCCGGTGATCGCGACGGCCAGCAGCAGCTGCCCGTCGCGGGCGTAGCGGATGGCGCGGCGCATGCCGAGCACGGCGACACCGGTGGCCAGCGTGAAGAAGACCGCGATTTCCAGCGGGCCTTCGAGGCCGAGTCGCAGCAGCGCGCCGTGCAGCGACTGGTTGGCGAGGTCGTCCGCCCGGCCGCCCAGGCCCACGCCCGCCAGATGGTGCACCCAGTAGGCGTACGAGTCGCGCGGCATCACCGCCCAGGCGAGGGCGGTGGCCGCGGCGAAGGTGATCTGGGTGCTCGCGGCGGCCCGGCGGCGGCCGGTGAACCACAGCAGCGGCACGAACAGCAGCACGGTCGGCTGGAAGGCGGCGGCGACTCCTATGCAGACGCCGCTGGCGCGCTCGCCCCGTACCGCGAAGCAGCCCGCCAGGACGAGCAGGACGGGGATGATGCTGGTCTGGCCGAGATAGAGCGTGTTGCGCACCGGCAGCGACAGCATCAGCAGCGTGACCGCGACGGGCGCCGCCAGCAGGGCCGTCCGCCGGGAGACGGGCTGCGGCAGGGCGCGGGCGGCCACCAGACCCAGCGCGACGACCAGGAGCAGGGTGCCGAAGGTCCAGCCCCAGCCAAGAGCCTGCTCGGCCGCACGCGTGAGGGGCTTCAGAACGAGTCCCCCGAACGGGGTACCCGTGAACCGCGTCGAGTCATACAGCGAACCCGCCACATGCAGCACGCCGTCCGGCCCCACCCAGGTCTCCAACTCCGTCAGCCGCTCCCCCTTGGGCGTGCGCAGCACCAGGGCGATCTGCCGCACCGCCAGAACGGCGGCGACCAGCCAGAGCACGACGCGCGTCGTCCCCAGCCGCACCGCCGCACCCGTGCCGACGGCACCGCCCGGTCCGCTCTGCTCCGCGTTCGCCACGCCCTGTCGTCCCTCCCGCCCCGTTCGCCGTCCCATGGAAAAGGCTTGCACCGCCTCGCTGGTGGCACGTGGGCAACCTCCGCTTCATCTGACGGCCGCCCATGTTTCGTCCGGAAGACGATAGTGCGCGCGGGGCGGTCGAATGACTCAAGGGCGCGACGGTGATCACGGATTGCACATCGCGGGCGAGGTTGTGACCGGCCACGGACAATCACCTGGGAGCATGGCCCCCGGCACGGATGCACGGCGGGAAGGGCTACGGGGGATGGCACGGGGGATGAACGGCTTCGTACAGGGGCGCACGCGTCCGGCGCGGCGGGCGCGAGGTGTCCGGGGACGGCTGGCGGTGCTCGTCGTGGCGCTGCTCGGGTTCCAGCTGGCGTCGCTGGTGGCGCCGGCGTACGCCTGCGGGTGCGGGGCGATGGTGCCGGACGGGCAGCGCAGTGTGTATGTGAACCGCGAGACGTCCGTGGTGCGCTGGGACGGCCGCGAGGAGCAGATCGTGATGCGCCTGACGGTCGCGGGGGACGCCCGTACGGCCGCCTGGATCATGCCGGTGCCGAACCGGGCGACGGTGGAGCTGGGCGACGCGGCCCTCTTCGACCAGCTCGCCGAGGCGACGGCGCCCGAGTACCGCGAACGGGAGTACTTCTGGCCGCGGTCGGGTGACTGGCCGTTCGACGCGTTCGAGGACGACGGGATGGCGGGGGCGGCGCCGGGCGAGGGCGCGGTCGACGTCGTCGGCCGGGAGCGGCTCGGGCCGTTCGACGTGGCCCGGCTGACCGCCACCGACTCCGGGGCCCTCGGCGACTGGCTCGACCAGAACGGCTTCACGCTGCCGGACCGCCTGGACACCGCGCTGGAGCCGTACGTACGGCAGAAGTGGGAGTACGTGGCGATCAAGCTGGCTCCGGAGGAGACGGCCGGGGACACCCCACTCGGGGGCACCCTCGATCCGCTGCACCTCACCTTCGCCAGCGACGAGTTGGTGTACCCGATGCGGCTGTCGCGGCTCGCCACGACCCCGCAGGCCCTCGACCTGTACGTCCTCGCCGGGCACCGGATGGAGCCGGGCTCGGCGATCGGCGGGGACGCGCCGCACGTCACCTTCGCCGGGCGTCTCGACGCGCCCGACGGCCCGCTCGGCGACCTCGCCGGCGGAGGCACGGACTTCCTGACCGCCGTCGAGCAGAACTTCCCTCAGCCGTCGCGGATATCCGGCGATCACACGCTCCGGCGGGCGGCGACCGACGACTCCTATCGAAAGGTCATCTACGTGGACGAGATGTGGACCGTGGGCGGCATCCCCGGCTGGCTGTTCACCTTCGGGCTCGGCATCGGCGTGCTCGCGATCAAGGCGGTGGCCGTCGCGATCGTGCTCCGCCGCAACGCCCGCAAGCAACCGCCGCTGCCCCCGATGGCGCCGGGCGCGTGGATGACGCAGGGCGGCCCGGTGCCGCCGGGGGCGGGGACGGGGCCGGGTGCGGGGATGCCTCCGGGGGCCTATCCGCAGGGCGGGCCTGAGGCCGGGCATCCGCAGGGCACGCCTCAGGCCGGCTACCCGCAGGGCGCGCCCACGCCCCCGGCCTCTCCCGCGCCGCCGGTGGACCGCAAGCCCGGTCCGAACGCCTGAGTCCGAACGACTGAGTCCGAACGCCCGAGTCCGAACGCCCGAGTCCGAACGGCTGAAACACGCAGGGCGAATGGCCTGACAGCGAAGGGACCTGCGCCTACCATTCGTTAGCGCCACTAGTTAGGAGATCTAACTAGCTATCGGAAAGGGCGCAGGTCCATGAGCAGCTCGCAGGTGTGGGACGACGTCGACACCTACTTCACGACCCACCTCTCCCCCAATGACGCGGCCCTGGAGGCGGCGTTGCGCGACAGCGAGGCCAATGAGCTCCCGCACATCAACGTCGCCCCCAACCAGGGCAAGCTGCTCCAGCTCCTGGCCCTCATCCAGGGCGCGCGCCGCATCCTGGAGATCGGGACCCTCGGCGGTTACAGCACGATCTGGCTGGCCCGCGCGCTGCCCGCCGACGGCAGGCTGATCTCCCTGGAGTACAGCCCCGAGTACGCGGAGGTCGCCTGCCGCAACATCGCGCGCGCCGGGCTGGACGCGATCGTGGAGGTACGCGTCGGCGCGGCCCTGGACTCGCTGCCCAAGCTGGCCGACGAGAACCCCGAGCCGTTCGACCTGGTCTTCATCGACGCCGACAAGGCCAACAACCCGCATTACGTCGAGTGGGCCCTGCGCCTGACCCGCACCGGCAGCCTGATCGTCGTGGACAACGTCGTCCGGGGCGGGCGCGTCGCCGACGCCGCCAGCACCGAACCGGACATCCTCGGCACCCGCGCCGCCATCGAACTCATCGCCTCCCACCCGAAGCTGGACGGCACGGCCATCCAGACGGTCGGGACCAAGGGATACGACGGGTTCGCGCTGGCACGGGTGCTGGACTGACCCGAGGACGACGGGGCCGGGGCCGCGGCGCCGTCCTCGGGGGCGCCCTCAGAGCTCGTGGTAGAAGCCCACGTTGACGCTGCGCGGGCCCGTGCGGTCGTAGATGATGAGCTCGCCGGAGCCGCCCTGCGGAAGCTTCGCGGTGCCGCCGTACGGGAGCGGCTGCGGCGGGTGCCCCTGGAGGGCCAGGCGCACCTCGGAGGAGGGCTCGGCGTGGGTACCGCGCAGCCAGGTCACCTGCCAGGTGCCGTCGGGGCCGCAGAGGAACTCCAGGTGCACACGGGAGACGAACAGCCAGTCGTCCGGGGTCGCGAGACGGCACACCGCCCGGTCCCGGCCCACCCGGAGCACGGCGCCCGGCTCGCTGGGCGCGTCGGCCATCTGCATGCCGGCCGTCGCCCCGGCGTCCGCCTCGGACACCGAGGCCATGGTGAGTTCGAGCACGTACCGCTCCTAACGGGTCAAACTCCGATTGTCGCTGGACACGGCACGCTCGACGCACCGCCGCCGCATGATAAATCGCCGGATCGTCCGCTTGTGCGGGGTCCGGCACAATGGACGCATGACCGAGCGAAAGCCACCCGGTGTCAGCTTCGAGTCCTTCGTCGACAAGCAGATCCGCGACGCGGAGGCGCGCGGCGATTTCTCCCACCTTCCCGGAGCGGGGCGACCGCTCGACGGGGACGACACGACCTACGACGAACTCTGGTGGATCAGGCGGAAGATGGCCCGTGAGGGGTTGTCGGTCCTGCCGCCCGCGCTGGCCCTGCGCAAGGAGGCGGAGGACGCGCTGGCCGCCGCCGCGCTGGCCCCGTCCGAGCGGGCCGTGCGGAAGATCATCACCGAGATCAACGTGAAGATCCGCGAGATGATGTTCCGTCCGCCGCCGGGGCCGCCGTTGGGTCTGAAGCCGTACGACGTGGAGGCGGTCGTCGCCGAGTGGCGGGCCGGGAGACCCACATCCTGAAGGGACTCGGGGACTCGGGGGCTCGGGGACTCGGGGCCGGAGCCGCGCACGCGGGAGGCCGCGTCCCCGGGCACGACCGGGGGCGCGGCCTCGTTCAGGGGGCCGGTGCCAGGGCCCGCCGTTCAGATGCGGAGCAGCCGTTCGGTCAGTTCGCGGTAGTCGCGCAGGGCCAGGCGGAGCTGCTCCGTGTCGGTAGAGGCGGTGCGCTCGCCGGCGGTCTGCCAGGTGGCGCGCAGCGTGCGGCGCCGCTGGTTGACCGCGTCGGCGAAGCGGGAGGCCACCTCCTCCAGGACGTGATCGGCCTCCTCCACGGCGGACCGGGGTTCGTCGACGAACCCGCCGACCGCGTGCTGCAACCGCAGGTTGAGCTTGTCGGTCTCCTCGTGCGGCAGCAGATGCCCGGCGGAACCGGCCGTCCGGCCCTCGGTGTGGCCCTCGGCGCGGACTCCACCCCGGTCGTGGCCGGCCACGAGCGGCGCTTGGGTGTCGTGGGTACCGGTGGTGCCCATGGTGTCCTGGTTGCCGGTGGTGCCCATGGCGTCGGCGGCGCCGGGGCCCGTGAGGGCGCTGCCGCCGCTGGTCCCGCCGGTCCCCTCGGTGGTTCCGGTCCCCCCGGTGGTTGCGGAGCCACTGGCTCCGGTGGCACCCGTGGTGTAGGCGGTGCCCCTCGGGCCGGTGGTCGCGGGACGCGGTTCGCGGCCCCGGGTGTTGCCGTCACCTGTCGTCACGTTGTCAGTCATCCCCCTCAACTCCCCTTCGCATGACGCCTGGTGAAGCCCCACGGCAGATGGTGCCGACCGTTGGAGCGAGCGGCGGTGGTGGTCGTGTGGCGGCGGTCGGCCGTCGTACGGTCGCGTTCCGTCCCGGCCTCGCGGTCGGCCCGCGCGTCATGGCGGCCGGGCGCCACCAGGTCCTCGAACAGGGCGCGGGCCTCGATCATGGCCTCGCGCATCTCCTCGGTGCCGGCGCCCGTACGGCCGTCGGCGGTGTCCGTGGGGCCGCCCTGCGCCGCTCGGTGCAGCCGGCGGTAGCCCTGGACGTGGTGTGCGTGGTGGACGGAGAGCGCCTCCAGCTGGGTCTCGTAGCGGCCACCGTCCGGGAAGCCGCGCGCCCCCGCCAGGTCGGCGATCAGCCGGTCCGCCTCGACGACCGCCTCGCGCGGCGAGTCGACGAAGCGTTCCTGGGCGGCGGCCCAGCGGGCCTCGTACCGCTCGCGCTCCGCGCCCGGCAGCGGCCGCCGCTCCAGGGAGCCGTGCCGCTTCACGCGCTCCGCGAGTTCGCGGGCGGCAGCCCGCTCGTCGCCGTCGTGGTGGGCCACGGTCCGGTCGTACTCGGGTCCGAAACGCCGCCTCAGCGATCCGCCGCCGTTGGAGGCGCCGCGGGCTCGCAGGGTCAGGACGGCCGCGAGAACGACCACGGCCGCCACGATCACGATCAAAGCGATGATCACGCCTGTGGACATGAGTGCCTTCCAGATTGGTCGGCCCGGGCTTCTCGCCTCGGCGGGCCGTCTTGCCGCACCGGGTTGCCCGAACGACTTCGTTCAAACGGTGACGACGCGCCGTCCGGAGCGCCGACGACCGCCGGACCGCGCGCCGTCGACCACGACCACCTCACACGGCCCCCTGGCCACGACCACCTCGCCGCGGCCTCGCGCCGACCGGCGCCCGCGGGCGCCGGAAACCACTCGCGTCCGCCGCCCGTGATCGCTGACAATGCCCGCCATGACCCGTACGACGACCGCCTGGTCCATAGCCCCCGAACCGTACGACTCCCCCGTCGCGGCCGCCCTCTGGCGGGCCTACTACACGGAGGTCAGCGACCGCTGGTACCTGCTGCACGAGGGCCGGGTCACCGACCCCGACGAGCTGGAGCGGGAGATCGCGGCGGACACCGGGGACTATCTGGCGTCGCCGGGCGGGCTCCTGCTGGTGGCGCGGTACCACGGCGAGCCGGCCGGCACCGCGGGCGTACGGCTGATGGACACGGCCACCGCGGAGTTGAAGCGGCTCTTCCTCCGCGAGGAGGCCCGCGGCAAGGGGGGCGCCGCGCTGCTCGTGGCGGCGGCCGAGGACGCGGCCCGGCGCCTCGGCGCCGAGCGGATCGTCCTCGACACCCGCGCCGACCTGACCGAGGCCCGTGCGCTGTACGCGCGGCTCGGCTACGAGGAGAGCGAGCCGCACAACGACCACGCGTACGCGGACCAGTGGTTCACGAAGAAACTGGCGTAGCCGAGGGTTCCGAGGGCCGGGCGACCGGCCGTTCGTCGTGCGGGCGCTCGGCGTCCGAGCCGCACAGCTCGGCGTTGAGCTCCCGGACCAGGCGGACCAGATCGGTCGGCCGGCCGGGCCCCCACCAGTCGCCCAGCAGCTCCGCCAGGGACTCCTCACGGGCCTTGGCGAGCCGGTCGGCGCATTCGTGCCCGGTGTCGGTCAGCACGAGATCGAGACCCTCCCGCCGGGCGAGCCGGCGTTCCTCGACCTGACGCGACGCGGCCATGATCACGTCCAGCGGCACGGCGCTGCGCTCGGCGAGCACCGCGGGTTCGACCCAGCCGTACCTCTTGATCCGCAGCAGCAGCCAGCTCGCGGCGGGCAGCAGGTCGTAACCGGCCCGCGCGGTGATCGTCCGGTAGATCTCCCGCCGCCCCTCCCGCGACCCGAGCAGGGACAGCGCCCGGCACACCTCGTCGTACGACGACCGCTCCACGGGGTTGCTGGCGAAGGTCTCCGTGCCGTCGGGGGCCGTCACCGACGCCCGAAGCCGGTCCTCGCGCAGGAACCAGGCGAGGACGAAGCCGAGGAGGGCGACCGGGGCCGCGTAGAGGAAGACGTCGGTGATGGCGGAGGCGTACGAGTCGAGGGCGGCCGGGCGCAGCGAGGACGGCAGTGCGGCGATCTCACGCGGATCGGCCTTCAGCCCGTCCACGGTGACGCCTGGCGGCAGCTGCGCCCCGTCCAGGGCGCTCGCCAGCTTGTCCCCGAGGCGCCCGGCGAAGATGGTGCCGAAGACGGCCACACCGAACGCGGCCCCGATGGACCGGAAGAAGGTCGCGCCGGAGGTGGCGACGCCCAGGTCCTCGTACGAGACGGCGTTCTGCACGATCAGCACGAGCACCTGCATGACGAGGCCGAGCCCCAGACCGAGGACGAAGAAGTACGCACTCATCTCGCCGGTGCCGCTGTTCGCGTCCAGCTGGTGCAGGAGCAGCAGCCCCAGCGTGGTGACCGCGGTCCCCGCGACGGGGAACGCCTTCCACCGGCCCGTGCGGCTGACGATCTGCCCGGACACCGTCGACGACAGCAGCAGACCGAACACCATCGGCAGCATGTGCACGCCGGACATCGTGGGCGACACACCGTGCACGACCTGGAGGAACGTCGGCAGATAGGTCATCGCCCCGAACATCGCGAAACCCACCACGAAGCTGATCACGGCGGAGAGGGTGAAGGTGCGGGCGCGGAAGAGCTTCAGGGGCAGGACGGGTTCGGCCGCCCGCCGTTCCACCGCGACGAAGACGACGGCGAGCGCCACGCCCAGCACCGCGAGACCGATGATCTGCGGCGAGTCCCAGGCCCAGGTCGTCCCGCCGAGGGAGGCGACGAGGACCAGGCAGGTGGCGACGGAGGCGATGAGGAACGTGCCGAGGTAGTCGATGACATGCCGCTCGGCCTTGCGCGGGATGCGCAGGACGGCGGCGATGACGATCAGGGCCACCGCCCCGACCGGCAGATTGACGTAGAACACCCAGCGCCAGCTCAGATGCTCGGTGAACAGCCCGCCGAGCAGCGGCCCGAGCACGCTGGTCGCGCCGAACACCGCCCCGAACAGCCCCTGGTAGCGACCCCGTTCCCGGGGCGGGACGAGATCGCCGACGATCGCCATCGACAGAACCATCAACCCGCCGCCGCCAAGGCCCTGAAGAGCCCGGAACCCGATCAACTGGGGCATGTTCTGCGCCATTCCGCACAGCGCCGACCCGACGAGGAAGATCCCGATCGCCGTCTGGAACAGCCGCTTGCGACCGTACTGGTCCCCCAGTTTTCCCCACAGCGGTGTCGCCGCCGTCGCGGCCAGCATGTACGCGGTCACGACCCACGACAGATGGTCCAGCCCGCCCAGATCGCTCACGATCGTCGGCAGCGCCGTCGACACGATGGTCTGGTCGAGGGCGGCGAGCAGCATCCCGAGCAGCAGGGCCCCGATGGAGACCATGACTCCGCCGGGCACCTGCTCGGCTTCCCCGGCCGTGTGGCGGCGCGGGACGGACGGGGGCGGCGAGGCCAGGGACCCGGCGCCGGCCCCCGCCGGATCTCCCGCCGTGTTCTCCGCCGTGCCGCCAACGCGCGGCGTGTCGTCGGTCATGCGGACCTCCGAGGGCCTTGGAGGGGGTCTCGTACAGCGTCCCCGGTTTCCTCTTCCTCCGGTGTTCATTCCATCGTGGGCGGTGTGACCGGTTATGGCCTGTCGAGCCCCTGCGGCGCCCGTCACTCCTGAGGCGATCGGGAGATCGTGTGACGACGGTTTGCATAAACTCGGGAGTCTTCACGGGGAAGGACCACACGTGAGTGAACCGACCAGCCACATATGCCCGGAATGCTTCGCTCCCCGGGCCGCGGACGGCACGCCGTCCTGCGGATGTGGACGCCGCGCCTCCGAAGCACTTCTGGAAGCCCGCACCGCGGAGGCAGCGGCCGCCGAGGACTTCGACCCGCTGCGCATCCGCCCGTACGTGGAACTGGGCGACGCCGGGGACGCCCCCGGGGGCCGGGGCTCCACCGGCCCCCTCGCGGACCGGGGGCACACCGGGCGCCCGGGACACCCCGAGCCCGCCGAGGCGGCGACGATGCAGCTGGCGGCCCATCGGGCCCCGCGCACGGACGGACCGTCCGACGACCGCACCCGGCCGCTCGCGGTCCGCACGCCCCCTGCCGCGTCCTCCGTGCCCCCGCACACCCGCTTCTCCACGCCCGCACGGCCCCGCTCGGCCCGCCGTCGCCGCCGTACGGGACTGATCGTCGCCCTCGGGGGCACGGCGGCCGCCGGGGTGATGGCGGCGGCCGGCTTCATGAGCGGCCTCTTCGCCTACGACGTGCCCGAGCGGGACGGGGCGCTGCCGGAGGACGTACGGGCGAGCGCGCCGGACACCTCGGCGGACGGGGGCGGGGCGCCGGTGGAGACCCCGGACGAGGACGCCGGCGGCGGGGCGCCCGCACCGGCGCCGCCGGGGGGCGCCGCACAGCCGAAGCCGTCCACGAGCCCGTCCCCCTCCGCCTCGAAGACGTCCGCGTCGCCGTCGGCGTCCCCGTCGCCCAGCCCCACCGAGGCGTCACCCAGCGCCCGGGCCTCCGACAAGTCGACGGCGGACGACGCGGACAAGGCGGACAGCCGGCTCGAGGCGCCGAAGACGCTCCGCCTGGGCGACAACGACCCCGAGGTCACCGAACTCCAGCTTCGGCTGCGCCAGTTGGGCCTCTACAACGGCGACATCGACCAGAGCTTCGACCGCCAGGTCGAACAGGCCGTCATCGACTACCAGACCACCCGGGGCGTCTCGAAGGACGACGAGCCCGGCGTCTACGGCCTCGCGACCCGCGCCCGTCTGGAGGCGGAGACGGAGGAGCCGTGACCGCCGGCCGGGTCGTACCGGCGCGTCCCGGCCGGGCGGACCCGCCTCCCCCGGCCCGGCCGGAGCCGACGCACACTCCTGCCCACCCCAGTCGCACGCCGTGCTGTTCGAGTTCGCGGATGATCAGCACTGCTTCGAGTGCACCCCGACGGGTGAGGCGCGACGGCGAGAAGACCACCACTGCGTCCACGTGGCCGGCGCGAACGGCAGCCATCATCTCTTCGGACTCGGACGCTCGACGTTCGGGTCCCAGCCCGATTCACCCACGTCCGCGAAGTGCCCTGCGATGTCCCAGCCCCTTGCCGTGATCACGGTTTCGCACTTGGTGCGCTGGGCTTCGGGGCTCGCCCTGCCCTCGTCCTCACGCTGCTTGCTCCGGCGGATGTAGGAGACTGCTCGCACGTCGTCCAGGTCAGGGCGCCACCCCGGCGCCCTCTTGCTGAGAGGTGTCATGTGCCCAGCGTGGTAAAAATCAACGTCCTCACGGTCCCCGCCGAGCAGCGCGAGGTGCTGGAGAAGCGGTTCGCTTCCCGCGCCGGGGTGGTGGAGAGCTCCGACGGGTTCGAGTGGTTCGAGCTGCTGCGCCCCGTCGAAGGTACCGACAACTACCTCGTCTACACCCGTTGGCGCGACGAGGCCTCCTTCCAGGCCTGGATGGAGGGTCCCATGAAGCAGGCCCACCAGGGCGGCGGCGACCAGCCCCCGGCCGACCGCCCCAAGCCGGCCGCGTCCGCCTCCACCGTCTGGTCCTTCGAGGTGGTCCAGCAGACGGGCCCGAAGAACACCGGGGCCTGACACCCACCGCACCGCGCCCCGCGAGGGGCGCGGCAGCCCACGACGCCGCCCTCAGGTGCGGCGGGACCAGGACCATCGCGCGCGCCCCCGGGCCGGGCCAGAGCTACCCCACGTGCAGCCGGACCAGCCCGTCCTGGTCCGCCTCGACCCGTACCGACCGCAGATCGGGGACCACGGCGTCCGGGCCGTGGGCGGCCGCGCGCGGCCCGATTCCCACGACGCGCATGCCGGCGGCCCGTCCCGCCTCGATGCCCGCCCCGGAGTCCTCGAAGACGACACAGTCCTCGGGGAGGACGCCCAGTTCGGCGGCACCCTTCAGGAACCCCTCGGGATCGGGCTTGCTCGCGCCCACGGACTCGGCGGTGACCCGGACCTCGGGGAGGGCCAGCCCGGCGGCGGTCATCCGCGCGGTCGAGAGGGCGACGTTCGCGGAGGTCACCAGCGCGTGCGGCACGCCGTCGGCGACGAGGGACGCGAGGAACTCCGGCGCGCCCGGCACCGGGACGACCCCCTCCACGTCCGCCGTCTCCTCCTCCAGCAGCCGCGCGTTGTCCGCGTGGTTCTGCTCCATGGGCCGGTCCGGCAGCAGCACGGCCATCGAGGCGTACCCCTGGCGCCCGTGGACGACCCGCATGACGTCGGTGCCGTCCAGCCCGTGCCGCTCGGCCCAGCGCCGCCAGACCCGCTCGACCGCGGCGTCCGAGTTGACGAGGGTGCCGTCCATGTCGAGCAGGAGGGCGCGGGCGGTCAGAACGGTGGTGGCCGTCATCGGCATGCTCCAAGGCGCGAGGAACGCGGGAAGGGGGCCGGACGGTCCAGGGACGGACGACGGAACGGCCGCGCAGGGACAAGGCGGCCCCGCCCACCGGTCAGGGAATGCGGGCGGGAGCCACTTTGTTCCTCCACGGTACAAAACAATGGGGGCCCGCGCCACCCCCTTCGTCATCCCGTCACGGCTTCCCACAGACTCCACACACCGAGCCCCGTCATCAGCACGGCGGCGATCCGGGTGATCAGCTGCAGCGGCACCCGCTTCATCAGCGCCCGGCCGCCGACGATCCCGAGCCCGGCCACGGCCCACAGGGCGAGGACCGCCCCGAGCCCGACGGAGAGCGGATCGTCGTATCGCGCCGCGAGGTTGGCCGTCATGATCTGCGTCAGATCACCGAACTCGGCGACCAGGATGAGCATGAAGCCGGCCCCCGAGACCTTCCAGAAGCTCTGGTTCTCGGGCCGGCGGATCTGCGCATCGTCATCGTCCCCGCCCTTCGTCATGAGCAGCACCGCCGCGCCGCCCAGGAACAGCACTCCCGTCAGCGCGTGCACGATCTGCTGGGGCAGCAGGGTGAGGACGCTGCCCGCGGCGACCGCCAGCGCGACGTGTACGGCGAAGGCCGCGGCGACACCCGTGAAGACGTACGAGGCTCGGTAGCGGGTGCCGAGGACGAGGCCGGCGAGCGCGGTCTTGTCGGGGAGTTCGGCGAGGAAGACGACGCCGAAGACGAGCGCCGTGACACTGAAGCTGATCAAGGGTCCTCAATCGGTCGGGCTGCCCCGCCGAGAGAAACCGTCCGCTGACGCGACACCTCGGCACGGCAGCGCACGTTCACCCGTGCGGGGTCGCACGGGTGTGCACTGCTTGCCGAAGGTCTCGCTGACGGGCCCCACTCCCTGGGACCCGCTCCGGGCGCCGGCTCAGACGAGCTGAGCAGTATGTCGACGGTCCGGCGAAGAGCTACTCCCCTTCTGCGGGGCCCATGGTACGTGAACGGGTTCGGTGGGGTGCCCAGCAGCTCGGGGGTCCGGGTTCGTCGGCGGGTGCGGGGTGGGTGGGGGCCGGCCGCGCAGTTCCCCGTCTCGACACCAATCCACGCCAGACCCTTGTCGTGTCATGCGCACGTCACTAGCTTCTCACCCGACGCTCATCCACCGGTAACACGCCCCGGCGACCCTTCAATCGCTCGCGCCCCAAACCCCCCGGTCTCACAAGGAGTTCACATGCGCAGGTTCTACGCGCGTCAACGACTCAGCATACTCACCGCGCTCAGCGGACTCATGGCCTCCGCCGCGCTCTTCAACGCCCCCACCGCCTCCGCCGCCCTGCCGACCCCCGTCAGCGCCGCCACCGCCCGCAGCTACCTCGCCACCCTCACCGTGGCCACCGAGGACCGCACCGGGTACAGCCGGGACCTGTTCAACCACTGGATCACCATCAGCGGCAGCTGCAACACCCGCGAGACGGTCCTCAAGCGCGACGGCACGAACGTCGTCACCGACTCCGCCTGCGCCTCCACCAGCGGCAGCTGGTACTCCCCGTACGACGGCGCCACCTGGACCGCCGCCTCCGACCTGGACATCGACCACCTCGTCCCGCTGGCCGAGGCCTGGGACTCCGGTGCCGACAACTGGAGCAGCTCGCTGCGGCAGCAGTTCGCCAACGACCTGACCCGGCCGCAGCTCATCGCCGTCACCGACAACGTGAACCAGGCGAAGGGCGACCAGGACCCGGCCACCTGGATGCCGTCGCGCACCGCCTACCGCTGCACGTACGTCCGCGCCTGGGTCCAGGTGAAGTACTACTACGACCTGTCGGTGGACTCCGCCGAGAAGAGCGCCCTCACCAGCTACCTCGCCAACTGCTGACACACCCGGCTCACCCGTTGTGACCCGGAACCTCCCCGACCGGCTCCGTCGTTCCGTACCGTACGGGGCGACGGAGGAGGGTGATCCGCAGGACGGAGGCGTCCCTGCGGCACCCGACCAGAGAGGGAGCGGGTGATCGCCGATGGCGGAACTGCGCCTTGGTCCACTGCTGAGATACGTGGACGGCTCGACCGCGACCGTCTGGGTCGAGGCGAGCCGTCCCTGCACGGCCGAGGTACGCTGCGCCGGCGGCGGAGGCGGCACGGTGCGTACCTTCCAGGTCGCGGGGCACCACTACGCGCTGGTCCCGGTGACGGGCCTGACCCCGGGCACGCTGTCGTCGTACGAGGTCCTCCTCGACGGCATCCCGGTCTGGCCCCTGCCCGAATCCCGCTTCCCGCCGTCGGCGATCCGCACCCCGGCCGCGGGCGCCCCGGTCCGCGTGGCCTTCGGTTCCTGTCGCTGGGCCGCGCCGCCCCACGGCGAACCCGACCCGGTGGGCCCGGACGCCCTTGACGCGCTGGCCTCCCGGATCGCCGCCGGACCGGACGACGAGCGCCCCGACGTCCTGCTCCTGCTCGGCGACCAGATCTACGCGGACGAGACCTCGAAGGCCACCCGCGCCTATCTCGCCGCCCGCCGGGACCTGCGGGAGCCGCCGGGCGAGCAGGTCGCGGACTACGAGGAGTACACCCACCTCTACTACGAGTCCTGGCTCGACCCGGGCATCCGCTGGCTGCTCTCCACCGTGCCGACCTGCATGATCTTCGACGACCACGACGTCATCGACGACTGGAACACCAGCGCCTCCTGGCTCGCCGACATGCGGGCCACGCCCTGGTGGCGCGAGCGCATCCTCAGCGGGCTGATGTCGTACTGGGTCCACCAGCACCTCGGCAACCTCTCCCCCGCCGAACTGGACGCCGACCCGGTCTACACCGCCGTACGCGGCACCCCGGACGGTACGGAGGTGCTGCGCGCGCACGCCGCCGAGGCGGACCGGGATCTCGCCTCGGTCCGCTGGAGCTACCGCAGGGACTTCGGACGCGTCCGCGTGCTGATGCTCGACAGCCGGGCCGCGCGGGTCCTCGACGAGGCGAACCGGTCGATGCTGGACGCGGGCGAGGCCGCCTGGCTGCGGGAGCAGGCGCTGGACGACCCCGGCTCGTGCGACCACCTCCTCATCGGCACCTCGCTGCCCTGGCTGCTGCCCCACCTCGTGCACGGGGCCGAGTCCTGGAACGCGGCGCTGTGCCGGGGCGCTCGCGGGGAGCGCTGGGCGCGGTTCGGGGAGAAGATGCGGCGGAAGGCCGACCTGGAGCACTGGGCGGCGTTCCCGGCGTCCTTCGAGGCGCTGACCGCGCTGACGGCGGAGGCGGGCTCGGGTGGCGTGGCCCCGGCGACCGTGCTGGTGCTCTCGGGGGACGTCCACCACGCCTACATCGCCCAGCCGTCCTGGCCCGCCGACGCCCCGGCCGTGCCGGACGCCCGCGTCCTGCAGCTCACCTGCTCCCCGGTCCACAACTCCGTCCCGCTCTCCATGAAGGTCGGTTTCCGCTTCGGCTGGAGCCGCACGGGGCGGGCGATCGGGCGGTGGCTCGGACGGCACGGGCGCGGCGAGCGGCCGTCCATCGACTGGCACAAGGCGGGCGGCCCCTGGTTCGGCAACCAGCTCATGACCCTGACGCTGCACGGCCGTTCGGCACGGCTGCGGTTCGACCAGACACGGGCCCGCAAGGGAGACAGGGCCCGGCTGGAGACGGTGCAGGAGTCGGTACTCACCCGCTAATACCGCCATTGGACACGGTAGTCACCCCTGTTGTCCGGGATGCGCGTGAGGCATCCCACACCCGGGCCCGCCTGAGGGGTTCAGGGCTCATCTCCCGTGCGTACGACGGCATGATGAGGCGGACCGTCCGCTTCCTCGCGGGCGGTCCGACGCATCGCGCCCCACCATGCGCCCCACACGCACGGGAGTTACGCCCTTGTCCGAGTTGCCAGGGATCAGCGACATCGGCGTCGCTCTCGTCGGCGCCGGCCCACGCGGCACCAGCGTCCTGGAACGCCTCTGCGCCTCAGCCCCCGAACTGCTCCGCCCCGGAACCCGGTTGACCGTCCACGTCGTCGACCCGGCCCCGCCGGGGCCCGGCCAGGTCTGGCGCACCGACCAGTCGCCGCAGCTGCTGATGAACACCGTGGCCTCGCAGGTCACTCTCTTCACCGACGAGAGCGTGGACTGCTCGGGCCCGATACGCCCGGGGCCGAGCCTCCACGAGTGGGCCGCCGACCGGGCGGACCCCGGCGGCCCGCCCGCGCCCGGCCCCGACGACTATCCGACCCGCGCCCAGTACGGCCGTTACCTGGAGTGGGTCTTCGCCGAGGTGGTGCGGAGCGCGCCGCCCGCGATCCGGGTCCTGACGCACCGCACCCGCGCGGTCCGCCTCGACGACGCCGCCGACGGCAGCCGGCGCCTCACCCTCGCCGACGGCCGCGTCCTGACGGACCTCGCCGCCGTCGTCCTCGCCCAGGGCCATCTGCCCTCGGTCCCGGACGAGGAGGAGCGCCGTACGACGGCGTACGCCGCCCGCCGCGGTCTGCGCCACCTCCCGCCCGCCAACCCGGCCGATCTGGACCTCTCCTCCGTCGCCCCCGGCGAGCCGGTCCTCCTGCGCGGCCTCGGCCTCAACTTCTTCGACCACATGGCCCTGCTGACGACAGGCCGGGGCGGCCGGTTCGTCCACGACGAGGACGAGGAGGAGCGGGGGTCCGGCCCTCGGCGGGCCCGGTCGCCGCGTTACGTCCCCTCGGGCCGCGAGCCCCGCCTCTACGCGGGCTCCCGGCGCGGGGTGCCGTACCAGGCGCGCGGCGACAACGCCAAGGGCCCCTACGGCCGCCATGTCCCGCTGGTCCTGACCCCCGAGGCGATCGCGGGCTTCCGCAAGCGCGCGGAATCCGGGGAGGCCCCCGATTTCCTCGCGGAGATATGGCCGTTGGTGGCGAAGGAGGTGGAGACGGTCTACTACGAGGCGCTGCTGCGGGTCCCGGGCGGGGAGACGACGGGAGACGACGCCTTCCGTGAGCGGTTCCTGACCGCCCCGCACCGCAGCCCCCAGGAGGCCGCCGTGCTCGACGAGTTCGGGATACCCGAGGGCGCCCGCTGGTCCTGGGAGCGGGTCGCACGGCCGTACACGGGGCTGACGTTCCCGGATCGGCGGGCCTGGCGGGGCTGGCTGCTGGGACACCTGCGTGAGGACGCCGCACGGGCCGCGCTCGGTAATGTGGCGGGCCCCGAGAAGGCCGCCCTGGACGTGCTGCGGGACCTGCGCAACGAGCTGCGGCTGATCGTGGACCACGGCGGCCTGACCGGCGACTCCCGGCGGGAGCACCTGGACCGCTGGTACACCCCCCTGAACGCCTTCCTGTCCATCGGTCCGCCCCGCAGCCGTATCGAGGAGATGACCGCGCTGATCGAGGCGGGCGTCCTGACGGTGCTGGGCCCCGGCCTGGAGGTACGGCCGGAGGACGGGGCCTGGCTCGCCCACTCCCCCGCCGTACCGGGCTCCGCCGTCCGGGTGACCACGCTCATCGAGGCGCGGCTGCCCGAACCGGACCTGCGCCGGACCGCCGACGACCTGCTCGCGTGCCTGCTGCGGGAGGGCCGGTGCCGCCCGCACCGGGTGGACGGATACGAGACGGGCGGGCTGGATGTGACATCCCGGCCTTATCGCCTGATAGACCGTCAGGGAGTGCCGCAGGAACGCCTGTTCGCTCTCGGGGTGCCGACGGAGGGGGTGCACTGGGTGACCGCCGCGGGAGCCCGCCCCGGCGTGGATTCGGTCACGCTTTCGGACGCGGACGCGGTGGCCCGAGCGGTTCTACGTGCGGCGACTGGCGGAAAATGCGACCAAGCGGAGGTAAGGACCTGGCCAGATGTTGAACTTGTAAGCATCGAGTAGCGGTGCATAACTGGAGTGACCCGCCGGTAATCCCGTCCCCACCGGTCCCTCAGGGGACCGGGTGATACCGAAGGAGTCACCCCACCATGACCGGACGCCTCAACAGCGCCCAGCCATATGTCATCGGGCTGTTCCGCATCGTCATCGGACTGCTCTTCGCCTGCCACGGCGCCAAGGGCCTCCTCGGCCTCCTCGGCGGCGCCGACGGCCAGGGCGGAACCGTCGCCACCGGAGTCTGGCCGGGCTGGTACGCGGCCGTCATCGAACTCGTCGGCGGCAGCCTGGTCCTCCTGGGGCTCGGCACCCGCTTCGCCGCGTTCATCGCCTCGGGCGCCATGGCCTACGCCTACTTCAAGGTCCACCAGCCGCAGGCGCTGTGGCCCGTCCAGAACGGCGGCGAGGGCGCGGCCCTCTACTGCTGGGCCATGTTCCTCCTGGTCTTCACCGGCTCCGGCGCCCTCGGCCTGGACAGGTTCATCGCCAAGCGCGCGACGGCCCAGAGCAGGGAGGCGAGGAAGCGGGAGCCGGTGGCGGCCTGATCGGCCTCGAGCGGCGAACACCTGCCGTCACCGCGCTGCGGGCCGCCGGGGCCTCGCCCCCCGGCGGCCCGTCCGAAACGCGTCGTCCCCCTCTCGCCGGACGGCGGAATCTCCGGCTTCTTCCGGCCGAATGAACGCCCCGTGACGGACACATGAGCCCCTGCGAGCCGTCTGTCGTACGCGGGGCGTACGCTGTTCGGTTATCACGGGATCACCGTGAGGTCGGGGGACAACAGGAGAGTGCTCGGTGCTTGAGAGTCTGGGCTGGCTGACCGCCGGCCCATGGATCTACGCCGTCGTGGCCGCGTCCATCGTGCTGGACGTGTTCCTCCCGGTACTGCCGAGCGGTGTCCTGGTCGTCGCGGCGGCCACGGCTGCCGCGGCGGAGACGGCGGCGGGCGCGATGCCCCGCGAGGTCCCCGATGTGCTGGTGCTGATCCTCGCGGCGGCCACGGCTTCGGTCCTCGGCGATCTGGTGGCGTACCGCCTGGCATGGGCGGGCAGCGCGCGCCTGGACCGCGCGATCGCCCGCTCCCGGCGTCTGACCGCCGCGCAGGAACGTCTCGGCGCGGCGCTCTCCCGCGGTGGCGGCCTCCTGGTCGTCATCGCCCGCTTCGCCCCGGCGGGCCGTTCGGTCGTCTCCCTCGGCGCGGGCGCCGCGCGCCATCGCGCCCGCGACTTCCTCCCCTGGTCCGCCCTCGCGGGCCTCGCCTGGGCCGCCTACAGCGTCGCCCTCGGCTACCTCGGTGCCCACTGGCTGGGCCCCACCTGGCTCGCGGCAGCGGTTTCCCTGGGTGCCCTCTTCGGCGCGGGCGCGGCGGCGGCGTACTTCATGCGCCACCCGCGAGCGACCGGCTGAAGGGCGGTCGGGTCCGAGCCGGTCGGATCCGAGCCGGTCAGGTCCGAGCCGGTCAGGTCCGAGCCGGTCAGGTCCGAGCCGGTCGCGTCGAAGGGGCTGCGCAGGCGCGGCCTACCCGGCCCGCCGGGCCGCGGCGCCCCGTACCTCCAGCCCCGCCAGCAACTCCGCCGTGGCGGCCGCGACCGCCTCCACCGCGTGCTCGAACACCTCGCGGTTGTGCGCGGCGGGCGCACGGAAGCCGGACACCTTGCGCACGTACTGAAGGGCGGCGGCCCGGATGTCGTCCTCGGTGGCCTCCTCGGGCATCGCGGGCGGTCGCAGGGTCTTGATGCTTCGGCACATGAGCCCAGTCTCCCGCGCGCCCCCCGCTCCCACCCGGAGAATCAAGCAAATCCTTGGGTATGGGCAAGGTTCTCCGAGGATTGACTCCACCCTCAGCCCTTGTGATCATCACGAAGACGGCCGGCCGACCGACAAGGACGACACAGGAACGAGGGGATCATGTCGACGAACGAACGGCTCACCGTGGCGGTGCTCGGCCCCGGCGGCGTGGGCGGCCTCCTCGCCGCACTCCTCGCCCGCGCGGGCAACCGCGTCATCTGCCTGGCCGGGGACGAGACGGCCCGCGCCCTGGACAAGGACGGCATCAGCGTGACCAGCCCCCGCTTCGGCGACTTCACCGCCCGTGTGGAGACGGCCGCCGACCTGCGGGAACCTGTCGACGCAGCCCTCCTCACGGTGAAGCACACCACCCTCGGCCCGGCCCTCGACCGCCTCCCGGCGAGCTCCCTGACCCCCGACACCCTCGTCGTCCCGTTCCTGAACGGCGTCGAACACCCGGCGGCCCTGCGCGCCCACTACGGCGACCGCGCCCACATCGCCCCGGCGACCATCCGCGTCGAGTCCACCCGCGTCGCCCCGGGCGTCATCGAACACGGCAGCCCCTTCGCGGAGGTCGACCTGACCGGCGACACGGCCCCGGGCGACCGCCTCAACTCCCTTGCCGGAGCCCTGGAATGGTCGGGCCTCAGCACCCGCGTCCTGTCCGACGAGACGGCGGTGCTGTGGGCGAAGATGTCGTTCCTGGCCCCGTTCGCCCTGCTGACGACCCGCTACGGCCTGCCCCTGGGCGAGATCCGCACCCGCCACCGCGAGGAGCTGACCGCCCTGGTCGAGGAGACGGCGGCGGTCAGCGCGGCGGTCGGCGCCCCCGTGGACCCGGCCGAGGCCGTGCGCCGCTATGACGCCTTCCCGCCCGCCACCAAGTCGTCGATGCAGCGCGACGCCGAGTCGGACCGCCCGCTCGAACTGGACGCGATCGGCGGTGCGCTGCTCCGCGCCGCCGAACGCCATGGCGTACCGGCCCCCGTGGCGGCGAGGGTGGTGGCGGACCTGCGCGCGGCAGGCCACTGACCCACCGGCTCCGGCCCCCTCATCCCTCGGCCGCCGCCCGCACCGCTCCCCCCACCCGCACCGCGTGCCGGGCCACCGTGTCGGCGAACGCCCGCGCCGGGGGCGAGAGCGCGTCCCACCGCCGTACCGCCCAGCCGACGGTCAGCGGCGGCAGATCGGGGACCGGCACGAAGCGCAGGCCGGGGTGGCCGGGGCCGGTCCAGCCGGGCAGGGCGGGGACGACGGCATGGCCGACGCCGAGTTCGGTGAGGAGGATCGCGGTGTCCCAGTCGGCGACCCCGGCTCCGGAAGGGCTGGTCTTTATCCCCAACTCCCGGTAGGCGGCGTCGAGATGGGCGTAGGAGGTGGAGTTCTCCGGCAGCCCGATGAGCCGCATGCCGTCCAGTTCCTCCGCCGCGATCCGCTCCCGCCCGGCGAGTTCGTCGTCGGCGCGGACGGCGAGCACCCAGGGGAGTTCGACGACGGCCCGCTGTTCGATGCCGCGGACGGCGGGCCCGAGGGTCACCCACGACAGGTCGAGGTCGCGTGTGGGGTCGCCCAGCGCGTCGACGCACCCGGCGCTCGACCGCACGGTCTGGAACTCCAGGCCCACGTCCGGGTACGACCGCCGGAAGTCGACGATGCCCTGCGCCATGAAGTGCCGCACGGTCGTGCCGCCGGTGGCGATCCGTACGACGCCGCCGTCGCCCCGCACCATCTCGGAAAGCCGGCGCAGCGCCAGGTCGAGCCCGCCGATCCCCTCGGCCGCGGCCTCCTGGAGCACCCGCCCGGCCCTGGTGGGCACGACCCCGCGGGCCTGCCGTTCCACCAGCCCGACCCCGACCTCGCGCTCCAGCCGCCGCACATGCTGGCTCACCGCCGACTGCGTACAGCCCAGCTCCCGGGCCACCGCACTGAGACTCCCGGCCCGGCACACGGCGACGAAGACACGCAGATCATCGAGAGTCATGGAGGCGAAGATACCGAAGGCCCCAAGAGAAAGCTTGGGTGACCTCCGCACAGCGGAGGCCGACCTTCCGCCCCAGGCCCACCCCCTCACTCCTTCGCATGACACGGCGCCGGAAGTGCCAGAAGGAACTCGCATCGCAAAATCGAACAGGCGTAGCATTGCCATGTGGCTAAGACCTATGACTTCCCCAGTGACCTCCTCGCCGGCCAGGAGGAGCTGCATCAGGTCCGGGCCGAGCTCCTGGCACTGCTGAAGCGGCTGCCCTGGTCCGTCGAGCCCCTGGACGGTTTCAGCGACGACAAGGGCTGGCGGCAGATCGAGCGCCCCGCGTCCCCGGGCTGGACACCCGACGAGCAGGCCGAGGTGGAGAAGCTCCGCGAGCGCGAACGCGAACTGGCGGTGTTCGTCAGCTGCCACCGCTTCTGGGCCGAGGTCGCCGCCGAGGAACGCGTCGCGGCCCGCAGCCTGTTGAAGCATGTGCACGAGACGGCGGAGGAGCGCGGGCAGGAAGGGGCCTGAGCCACGATGATCACCGCGGGGATGTGGACTCCTCGTGGACCGCGAACGCGGAAAGGGCCCGCCGGAGATCACTCCGGCAGGCCCTGACTTGTTCGACCACGGTGGGCGCGGACGGTTTCGAACCGCCGACATCCTGCTTGTAAGGCAGGCGCTCTACCCCTGAGCTACGCACCCGAGTACGAGTCGACAGCCTACATCGCCCCGGGGCGTGCCCCGCAAACCGGTAACCGGGGGTTATCCCCACCTTCGTTCCGGGAGCGGCCCGGATCCCCCCGAAGACCCCCGCTCCGTACGGTCGAAGGACGGTCGGCGGATGCCGGCGGACACAGCAGAGACCAGCCCAGGGGGAGATCGCCATGGCTCGTACGGCTCGCAGGTCACGCACGGGAACGGTGGCCGTCGCCGGGCTCGCCGTCTCACTCATGGCGTCCGTCGCCGCCTGCGGGGCGGACGCCGGGGACGACCGGGAGCCGGAGCACCGGGCCTTCGCCCTTCAGGGCCGTACGCTCACGATCGACTCCGACGACTCGGCCCTGGACCTGGTCGCGGCGGACGTGGACGAGGTCGAGGTGACCCGGTGGTTCGAGGGGCGGGTCGTCGTCGGCGGCGATCCGCGGGTGACGTGGGAGATGAAGGACGACCGGCTGAAGCTGCGGCTGAAGTGCTCCGGCATCGTCGCGGACTGCTCCGCCAGGCACCGTATCGAGGTGCCGCGCGGCGTGGCCGTCGTCGTGGAGGACGGGGACGGCAGCGTGCGCGCGAAAGGGTTCGCCCAGTCGCTGAGGATTCGGACGGGTGACGGTGCGGTGCGGGTCAGCGACATCAGCGGCCCGTTGGAGATGCACAGCGAAGACGGCTCGGTGCACGCCCTCGGTGTCGAGTCGCGCAGCGTCAGGGCCAGCACGAAGGACGGCTCGGTCAAGCTCGAACTCGACTCCGTGCCCGACCTGGTGGAGTCCCGCAGCGACGACGGCTCCATCACCATCGGGCTGCCGCGCGAGGTCGCCTACCGGGTGACGACCGGGAGCGACGACGGTTCCGTGGCCGTGTCCGTGCCGCGCGACGCGGACAGCTCCCATGTGGTGAAGGCCCACACCGAGGACGGCTCGGTCACCGTACGGAACGCCGGCTGAGCCGCCCCGCGGCCAACCGCTCACCCGGCGCACCGGTGCTGCCGTCCCACCCCGGTGATTTCGTCCCTGAACCGATCGGCCCGTGTTTTCGTCCTTGACCGGTGGGAGAATGGCACCGGTCAGGGCGGATGACAGCACGGGAGAGGGATGTGACGGCGACACCAGCAGAGCCGTACACGCCGATTGTGCCCAGCGCACGACAACCCCACAGCCGTGCACCACGACAAGCCGCCGGCCCCGCGCGTCAGCGGCCCGGCCGCCCCTTCCACCGGCGCTCCGCCGCGGGCGACGGTCTCCTGCTCCTCGGTCTCCCCCTGCTCGCCGCGCTGGCGCTGCCCGCCGCGTTCGCCGGCGGCGGCACCCGGCGCTGGTTCGGGGGGCGGGCGGAGGGTCAGCGGGCCGAGGCACAGGCGGCGAAGGACGCCGCGGCGGCCGCGTTCTACGAGCTCGACACCGCGCAGCGCGATCTGCGGATCTCGATGGAGACCATCACGGCGGTGGACGACTCCCCCGCCGCCCGCCAGGCCGTCTCCGGCTTCGAGGCGCTGGGCCTGCGGATCGACGAGGTCAGCGGCCAGTACATCGCCGCCGTCGACGCCCACGATCTGGACCGTGACGACCTGGAGGCGTCCGCCGCCGCCCGGGCCCGGACCGAGCTGACCGCGGCCAAGGACGAGCTGGCGCGGGTCAAACAGGAACTGGACCGTTTCGCCCAGGGGCTGGGCCCGCTGCTCGGCAAGGCCGAGACCCAGCTGGCCCGGCTCGCCCCGGCCGTGGAGCGGGCCCGGCAGGGCCTGCTCGCCGCCTCCAACGCCCTGGACGCCGTACGGGAGTCGGGGCTGAAGGCGGACGACCTCGCCGCCCGGCTCGCCACGCTCGCGCCCGAGCTGACCAAGCTCAACCAGGGCGCGGGCCGGCACGGCGTGAGGGAGACGCTGGAACGCGCCGACCGGGTCGTGCGGGAGGCGGAGGCGGTGCGGACGGAGGCCGAGCGGCTGCCGGAGAAGGCCGCCGAGATCGACCACCGGCTGGTGTCGCTGCGGACCCGCGCGGAGGCGCTGGGCACGCGGGCGGGGCAGGTGCCGCAGGTGCTGAGCGAACTGCGGCGGCGGTTCGTGGCGGCCTGCTGGCAGGACCTCCAGCAGGTGCCGGACCAGGCCGCGGCCAACGTCGAGCAGGCCCAGCTGAAGCTGCGCGAGGCACGGGCCGCGCGCGACGCGCAGCGCTGGCCGGACGCGACGGCACTGCTGTCGACCGTACGGGCGCTGCTGAACCAGACCGACGAGGCGGTCTCCGCGGCGGGCGACCGGCTGCGGCAGCTGAACGCGGTGCAGAAGGACCCCCAGCAGGAGATCGACCGCACCCGGTTCGCCATCCGTGACGCGCAGCGACTCGCCATGGCGGGCCGCTCCACCCCCGATCCCCGGCACGCACGTCCGCTCGACGACTCGGTGGCCCGGCTGGACCGCGCGGTCGCCGCGCTGGAGGGCCGGCACCCCGACTACTGGCACTTCCTGACCGAGACGGAGTCCGTACGGGGCACCGTCTCCCGCGTGGTCGACCAGATCCGCAGGGAACGCGGCGCGGGGGCCTGAGCAGCGGGGCCGGTTTGCCCGCCGGGACGCCCCGGCGGATGCTGAAGGGGTACGCAGGCCTCCGCTCACGCCTAGGAGGCGGACATGGCCACGCATGCCACGCACTCTCTGCGGCCCAAGGGCAAGCACGCGGGTTCCCGGCGGCGGATCAAGATCGACGAGCATCTGCCCGTCGACCACCGGCTGAGCCGGGTCTACCGGTTCGGGGCGGGCCTGATGGGGCTGTTCCTTCTCGTCTTCGGAATCCTGGGCCTCATCGACAAGGTCGGCTGGTTCGACACCCGCGGGGACGAGGTCGTGGGGCTGAACACGAACGGCACGCTGAGCGTCCTGTCGATCGCCGTGGGGCTGCTGCTGCTCGTCGGCATGGTGATCGGCGGCAATTTCGCCTCCACGCTGAACATGACGCTGGGCGTCCTGTTCATCCTGAGCGGCTTCGGCAACATGGCCCTGCTGGACACCGACTCCAACTTCCTCGCCTTCCGCATGCCGAACGTGCTGTTCAGCTTTGTCGTCGGCATCCTGCTGATGACGTTCGGCATGTACGGCAGGGTCGGCACGGCCCTGCCGCACGACAGCCCCTACTGGCGGGCCCGCCACCCGGCCCAGGCAGAGCGGGAGAACCGTGCGCGGGCCGAGGCGGAGGAGAGCAGGCGGAAACGGGCCGACGCCCTCACCGAGGACGGGGAGGGCGCCGGTACGGGCTCCTGAGAGGATCGACGGGAGTCGACGGCCTCAGGTGCGGTAGGCGTAGTAGTACGCGTTCGGGTACGAGGCGATGATGCTCGCCACCGAACGGCGGTAGGTGTCCACGTCGTGGTACGTCAGGTACGGCACACCGCTGGAGCTGCGGTAGGTCACCATCATCGAGTGGTCCTTGTCGCCGTTCCGGTCGAAGTCGACCTGGAGGACGTCACCGATGTCCAGCTGGTAGACGTTGGCCAGCGGGGTGGTGCGCTTGGCGGTCTGGGTGAACCAGGACCACTCGTTGACACCGATCCACGCGTCGGCCGTACCGTTCGAGGCGTAGTACCAGGTGTCGTACTCCTCGGGCGTCACCTTGGAGATCTGCTGCCAGCCGCCCGCCAGGAGACCCTGACTGAGGTAGTTGGTGCAGTCGCCGCCCATCGAGTTGTACTTGCGGTACGCCGGGTTGTAGTTCTTCCAGTACTTCTCGGTGTACGCCGCCATCGCCGGGTAGTTGTACTTCCCGCCGTTGATCGTCTTCGGCGCGGAAGGAGCGGGCCAGTTGGTGGCCGCCTTCGGAGCCTGGTAGACGCCCATGGGCGTGCGGCTCAGCTTGGCGTCCGCCGCCGGGACGACGGGGTCGTTGATGCGCTGGGCGCCGCCGTCCGTGCCCTTCATGGCGGTCAGTTGCCACGTGCCACCGGACGCCGTGAAGGTGAGCTGGTGGTGCGCCTCGAAGCCCGTGGACGCGGGCTCGTCGCCACGTATCTTCTTGTACTTCAGGCTCGTCCGCTCGGTGATCTTCACCGTGGCCTTCGCGCCCTTGACCTTGGTGCTGTCGACGGTGACCTGCGTGTCGGCCGAGGTGTAGGCCTCGCCCAGGGCCGCGAGACGCGCCCTGGTGCCGCGCAGGGCGCTCAGCTTGCCGTCCTCGACCTTCTTCTGGGCGCTGGACAGCTTGACGCCCCCGGTGGGCTTCAGCGACTTGCGGGCTGCCCCGCCACCGATCAGCACGGCCGTGCGGTCGGTGAGCACGTTGTCCGCGACCCGGCCGAACGCGTCCTTGGTCGCCTTCGTCACCTCGGGCGTCGACCCGGCGGCCTGCGCGGCAGTCATGGGCAGCAGCGCGGTGGCCAGTACGGCCGCCGCGACGGTCGAGCCTGCGAGGCTCAACGTCCTTGATCTCACTGCATTCTCCTTGCCCCCGAGTTGGTCGTACCCGGGGACCGAATCTTTACATGACCTCCTCAACTGAAGTAGGCCGGGGGGAATAACAAGTCGGCGAACGGGCAGACTACTTGACCACTGTCGCCCAGTCCGGCGACTGACCGGGGTCCAGATTGCGCAGGTTCGCCAAGGTCGACGGCTTCTGCACGTCCATCCAGTTGGCCAACTCCTGGAAGGACACGCACTTCACGTCCTTCTTGGTGCAGACGTTCTTGATGATCTCGTCGACGGCGTTCATGTAGATGCCGCCGTTCCACTGCTCGAAGTGGTTGCCGATGAACAGGGGCGCCCGGCTGCCGTAGTAGACGCGGTTGAAGCCGGCCATATAGGTGTCGATGGTGTCCTGCTGCCAGGTCGGATACATGGCCGGGTCGCCCTGGGTCTGGCCGTCCGACTGGTTGTAGAGGAAGTTGAAGTCCATCGACAGCGCCTGGTAGTCGTCGTTGAACGGGAGCATCTGGAGCGGGAAGTCCCAGATGCCCTCCTTCTTCGCGGGCCACACCTGGTAGGCCCCCGGCGAGCTGGCGTCGTAGCGGTAGCCGAAGTCCTTGGCCGCCTTCAGCAGGTTCTTCTGGCCCTCCAGGCAGGGAGCGCGGCCGCCGATGACCGACTTGACGTCGAAGGGCAGCGGGTCCATGTCCGTGAAGCCGGTGTTGGTCCTCCAGTTGCCGAGGAACGAGTTGAACTCCTCGATCTCCTGCTTCCACTCCGCGACGCTCCAGTCGCCGCCGCCCTTCGCACCGCAGAAGTGGCCGTTGAAGTGGGTGCCTATCTCATGGCCCTCGCGCCAGGCCGCGCCGAGTTCCTCGATGGTGGTGCGGATGTGCTCGTCGGTGGCGTAGCTGATCGCGGCGGAGCCCTTGTCGTGCTGCGGGGCGTCGTAGAGGTTCTTCTTGCTCTTGGGCAGCACGTAGATGCCGGTGAGGAAGAACGTCATGTGGGCGTCGTACCGCTTCGCCATCTCCCGGTAGTGCTGGAAGAGGTTGTCGTCGCCGGCCAGGGCGCCGTCCCAGGAGAACACGACGAACTGCGGGGGCTTCTCGCCCGGCTTGAGCGGTACGGCCTTCAGCTGCCCCTTCTGGGGGCCGGTGTAGGACGTCGAGCCGTCCCCGATGACCTTCGTCTTCCCGTCCCACTTCGGTTCGGCGGAGACCTTGCCGGAGCCGCCCTTGCTGTTCCCGCCACCGGAGGACGACGCGGTCGGCGCGGTGACCGTACGGTTCAGCACCATGTAGCCGCCTACGAGGGAGGCGACGACGAGCAGCGCGGCCAGGGTCAGGAACTGCGGCCGGGTGGTGCGGCGGGGCGGACGTGCTTTGCGGCGGCGGCCCTTGTGTGACTTGCTGCCAGGCTTCATGTGCGGCTCATTCTGCGAGGGTGGCGGGTCGGGTGCTCGTCGACGGTCAGCCGATGTTCGTCGCACGGGACCAGATGTCGTAGGGCACACCGGCGTGGGGGGTTCCGGCGATGCCGTCGAGCCGCAGCGGCTCCAGGCTCTTGGACAGATCGATGCGGTAGACGACGACCGCGGTGGACACGTCCCGCGCCGTCCCCACGAACCAGGCGGCCTTGTCGTCCTGGGTCGTTCCGCCCTTGCCCGCCACCTCGAAGGAGGCGGCGCCGGGCGAGGTGGGGTGGTCGCTGCGGAAGGCGTCCGTGAGCGCCTCGGTGACCTGCCGGGCCACCTCGCCGCCCACCGCCCGCTTCGGCTTGGGCAGGGACATCGCGACCTTGGATCCGTTGTGGGTGATCTTCCGCACCGAGTACGGCTCGGTGTGCCGGCCCTCCGCGGCGAACGTGCTGTAGCCGCTGGCCATGCGGATCGCACTGGGCGTGGCGCTGCCGACGGACATGGCGGGCACCTGCGCCCCGAAGCTGGACGACAGCAGCCCGGCCGCCTCGGCGGTGTCGCGCACCTTGTTCAGGCCGGTGTCCATGCCGAGCTGCATGAACGGGGAGTTCACCGACCTGGCGAGCGCGTCGTGCAGAGTGATCCGGCCGTAGGACCGCTTGCCGTCGTTGCGGGCACGGACCCGCTTGCCGTTCCGGTCCCAGTAGGGGCCCTCGGGGGTGGTGATGACGATCCCGTCGTTGCCGTCGTAGAGCGTCTGCGGGGTGACAGGTGTCGCCTCGCCGTCGCGCTCCTTGACGACGCCGTGTTCCAGGGCGGCGGCGTAGACGAACGGCAGGAAGGCGGAGCCGGACGGAACGGTGGTCGCGTTGGACTCGTTGTAGCCCTGTCTGCGGTGGTCGGGGCCGCCGTAGACGGCGAGTATCCGCCCGTCGGCGGCGACGGAGGAGGCTCCGAAGTGGGCGGCCTTGGCCTTCTTGGGGTTGTCCTTCGCGACGCCCGCGCGGGCCTTGGCGACGGCGTCGGTCAGCTCGGTCTGCCGCTTGCGGTCGAAGGTCGTGTAGATCTGGTAGCCGCCCATGTCGAATTCCTGGTCCGGTATCTTCGCGGCCTTCTTCGCGTACTGCGCGGCCAGCTCCACCAGGTAGTCGCTCTGCTTGCCGGTGTCGTACTGGTTCGACTGCTTCAGCGGCTCGGGGAACTTCTGGTATTTGGCGCGTTCCGACTCGGAGAGCTTGCCGAGCTCCACCATCCGGTCGAGGATCCACTCCCAGCGTTCCACGGCCCGGGCGTGGTTGGACCGGCTGAGCGCGGGGTCGTACAGGCCGGCGCCCTTGAGCAGGGAGGCGAGGAAGGCGGCCTCGCTCGCGTTCAGCTCGCTGACGTCCTTGCCGTAGTACGCCTGGGCGGCCCGCTGGATGCCGTAGGTGCCACGGCCGAACCAGCTGGTGTTGAGGTAGCCCTCCAGGATCTCGTCCTTGCTCATCTGGTTGTCGAGCTTGAGGGCGAGCATCGCCTCGTCGAACTTGCGGCCGAGCGAGCGGTCCTGGGTCAGGTAGACGTTCTTGACGTACTGCTGGGTGATCGTCGAGCCGCCCTGGGTGTCGCCTTCGCCGACGGTGCGCACCAGGGCCCGGGTGATACCGCTGAAGGAGATGCCGGGGTCGGAGTAGAAGCTCGCGTTCTCCGCCGCGAGGACCGCCCAGCGCACGTCCTCGGGGACGTCCTTCAGCGGCATCGCCTGGCGCCGCACCCAACCGGTGCGGGCCATGGGGGTCCCGTCGGACCAGAAGTAGACGTTGTCCTGCTGGGTGGCGAAGGTGTTGAGGTCCTCCGGTATGTCCGTGGCGGCGTAGGCGATGGTCAGCAGCATGGTGCTGAGCCCCACGGCCAGCCCGCCGGCGCCCAGCGACTGCCGCCAGGACGGCACCCAGCGACGCCAGTCGTGACGACCGGGACGCGGGTACTGCGGGCGTATTCGGCGGGCATACGGGGCCAGGGGGGCCAGACGCGGGCCCACCGCGGCCAGGACTCGCGCCCGGACCGACGGCTTGGGCGCCTTGCGCCTGCCCCGTCCGCCCGGCGCCGACTGCTCCGCCGGGTTGGCGAGCATGCCCGGCTCCAGCACCCGAAGCTGCATCGTCTCGTCCGCCGGCGGGGGCGGGGCCTTCAGCTCCATGGTGAACTCGGACTCAGGGAGCCGCTGCTCCTGGCGCCCCTGTGCCGCTCCCCGACGGCGGCGCATACGGCCCTCTCCTTCAGCGCTGTCCACGGCGCGCTCCGGTGCGGGGACGACCTGCGCGCTGCGCGGCAATGAACCGGCGGAGCACGGCAACCTTTCGCCCGCCCACGGCGACAAACCGACCGGGGGACGTGACTCCCGATCGACACAGGACAGCGGTCATGACTGTCCCCCCTCCCCATTTGGCATCGCCCGCGTGGACAGTCACAGCCGCCACACCCGCGGCTGTGAGCCCCCCGGTGCCCCCGGTCCCCCGGCCGCCCGGTCTCCACACAGCGACCACAAATTATCAGTCACTTTCACAACCGCCCCGGTCGACGGCGTGAAATTTTGGCCAGTGTGACCGACCAGTCGAAAACGAGCCCTCCTGGTGACACACCGTCGCGGTTAGCCTGAGCACATGCCACGCTACGAATACCGCTGCCGGACCTGCGGCGACACCTTCGAACTGAGCCGGCCGATGGCCGAGTCGTCCGCCCCCGCGGACTGCCCCTCGGGCCATCAGGACACGGTCAAGCTTCTGTCGACGGTCGCGGTGGGCGGCTCTGCCGCCGCTCCCTCCCCTGCGCCCCGGGCGGGCGGCGGCGGGGGCGGCGGATGCTGCGGCGGCGGGTGCTGCGGTTGATCACACTGTGACCAACGGCTCCCGGCCCGGGAGCGTTCATCCCCACCTCAGGCTCCCTTCAGCTTCGTTTGCCTAAGGGCTGTCCCGTAATCCGCGGTGGATCAGCGCACGGCGTCGGATGCTGGGGGCACCTCCCACGCCGTTCAGGCAGTGGGGGAGCATCGC
>NZ_JBVIDX010000002.1:283022-791311 GCF_055572155.1 Streptomyces sp. NPDC030814 | reverse complement strand
CTCGCCGATGTCGCCGACGCCACCGAAGAAGGCATCCACCGCATCAACCGAAACCCACAACTGCCATGGTCATTCCTCGCCCACACCGGCCTGACCATCCACCCACCACATCCACCGAACTTACGAAAAGATCAGTAGTGAAAGGACCCCTTATTGCGCAGGGGCTGATGCGCGGGGCCACCGTGCGGTGTCCGCGCGGGGTGCTGATGTCCGCGCGGTTCCTTTGTGCTGATGTCCGCGCGGTTCCTTTGTGCGGATGTCCGCACGGTTCCTTTGTGCGGATGTCCGCACGGTTCCTTTGTGCGGATGTCCGTATGGGGCGTCCGTGTGGTGCGTCCGTACGGGGCGGTCGTGCGGGACTTCCGTGTGGTTGCTCGTTGCGGGTCAGCCGTGCGGTTCCTGTGGTCCGCATCCGTCCGGGGCCGGAGAACGGGCCGACCGGCCCTACTCGTGTCCGACCGCCGCACGGACGATGGACCAATGGTTCAGAACGATGTTTTCCGCACCCTCGACCGGCAGGAGTGCCTGAGGCTGCTGGCCAAGGTGCCGGTCGGCCGGGTGGTGTACACCCGGCAGGCGCTCCCCGCGGTGCTCCCGGTCAACTTCGCGCTCGACGACGACGCCTCGGTGTTGCTGTGCACATCGGCCACCTCCGACCTGGTGCGGGCCATCGACGGTGTCGTCGTCGCATTCGAGGGCGACGAATTCGACACGGCCACCCGGTCAGGCTGGAGCGTCGTGGTCACCGGCCGCGCCGATGTGGTGACCGACCCCACCCAGCACGAGCGACTGTCCCGCAGCGGCCCCGGTTCCTGGATGCCGATGCAGGACCAGGTCTTCGTGCGGATCGCGTCCGAGATGGTCACCGGCCGCGAACTCGGCACTCACTGAGCGGACGACAGCGCTGCGACAGGGCTCTTCGGAGGTCGTGTCGGGGCCGTACGGGCCCGGGTCGGCGGCGGTCGTTGGGCCGATGCTCCCGACTTGATGGGGCCATTGGTCCCTGCTTCGCCGGAAGCGGGCGAACGGTGCCGAAACGCGGACCGTTGCCTGATACACAGAAGACCGGCGCCCCGATGGGACGCGGCGCCCGACCCCACCCCCTCCGCCCTTCCTGGGAGGTCTCATGCTGTCCGAAGAGTCCGCCGCTGTCGTCCGTGCCACCCTGCCCGCCGTCGCCGGAGCGCTCGACGAGATCACCACCCGCTTCTACGGAGCGATGTTCCGCGACCGTCCGGAACTGCTCGACGGGATGTTCAACCGCGGCAACCAGGCCAGCGGCGCCCAGCGCCGGGCCCTGGCCGGGTCGATCGCCGGGTTCGCGACCGCCCTCCTGGACGCCCCGGACACCCGCCCGGACACACTCCTGGACCGCATCGCCCACAAGCACGCGGCGGTCGGGGTCACCGACGACCAGTACACGATCGTCCACAAGTACCTCTTCGGCGCGATAGCCGAGGTGCTCGGCGACGCGGTCACCCCGGAGGTGGCCGCCGCCTGGGACGAGGTGTACTGGCTGATGGCCGGCGCGCTCATCGGCCGCGAGGCCCGCCTCTACCAGGACGCCGGCGTCGAGCCCGGCCAGGTATGGCGACCGTGGACGGTCGTCGAACGCCGCACCGAGACCCCGGACACGGTGTCGTTCGTGCTGCGCCCCGCCGACGGCGGCCCCGCGCCGCGGGCCAGGGCCGGCCAGTACGTCAGCGTCCGCGTGCGCATGGCGGACGGTGTGCACCAGGTACGGCAGTACAGCCTCTCCTCCGACCCGGGCGAGGGTCTGCGACGGATCACCGTCAAGCGGGTCGCCGCGGCGGAGGACGCACCGGACGGCGAGGTCTCCACCCTGCTGCACGAGCGGGTGTCCGCGGGCGACGAACTGACGCTGTCCGCACCGTTCGGCGATGTCTTCCTCGACGACCCGGCCGACGCCACCACCCCGGTCGTCCTCGTCTCCGCGGGCATCGGCTGCACCCCGATGACCGGCATCCTGGCCCATCTCGCCGCCGTCGGCTCGACCCGTCCGCTGCTGGTGCTGCACGCCGACCGTTCCCCCGCCGACCACGCCCTGCGCGCGGAGACCCGCGCACTCGTCGGCCGGATGCCCGGTGCCCGCGCCGTCTTCTGGTACGAGCAGCCCGGACAGGCCGAACCGGACACCCGGAACGGGCTGATGGACCTCGACGGGCTCGAACTGCCCGAGGACGCCACCGTGTTCCTGTGCGGCCCGCTGCCCTTCATGCGGGCGGTGCGTGCCCAGCTGCTGGGCGCGGGGATACCGGCCCGCAGCATCCGCTACGAGGTCTTCGGCCCCGACCTGTGGCTGCCCGGCTCCTGAGGGAGCGGCCGGTCCGGCTCGGTGTCGGGGACCTGTACGGCGCAGGTGGCGTGGAGTCCACCGGGACGCTACGGCTGCGCACCCGGCGGCGTCGTCGTCGCGGGCACCGATCCGGTCTGCGCCGTCCACCCCGAGACAGGCATGACCAGCGTCTTCACGCAGCCGACGGCGCCTTCCCGCTGGTGGAAGCGCAGGGCGTCATCGTTGCCCACGATGACGGAGATCTTCATGGCCTGGACACCCGATTCGGCGAGACGCTCGCGCACGGCCCTGACAAGGGCCTGCCCGGCTTCGGCACCGCGGGCCTCGTCATCGGCCACGAGGATTTCCAGCACGCCGACCTGGTCCCCCACCGCCATGACGCCGGGGCCCCCTCCTCTCACTGTCGAGCCCGGGGACCGGTCAGGGCCCGTCTCAGCCGACTTCGGGTGACCGCTCCGCCGCGGTGTCATAGGCGGCGCGGGCCGCGGCGATGGATGACCGGTGACGCTCGGCCCAGCCCACCAGTCCGGTCAGCGAGGCGTGGAGTTCCCGGGCCATGGGGGTGAGGTCGTACTCGACCTTCGGCGGCACGGTCGGATAGACGGTGCGGGTGAGCAGCCCGTCCCGCTCCAGTCTGCGCAGATTGAGGGTGAGCATCCGCCGGCTGATGCCGTGGATGGCGCGTTCGAGTTCGGTGAAGCGGACCGGGCCGTGGGCGGCCGCGGTCAGGATGCCGATGCTCCACTTGCCCGCCACGTGGTCGAGTACCTCGCTGACCGGGCAGGCTTCGTCCATCACCGCTTCTGCAACACGCATGTGACTGCGTGACATGAATGTGCCTCCTTCCGCCGAAGAGCAAGGTTACCGATCATGAGTGCTGTTACAGATCGTGCACCAAGGGGGAAGACATGCCTGTCCGTGCTCTCGTCGTTGATCCGTCCGCACCCGCCGCCGTCCGCCTCGCCGAGGTTCCCGACCCTGCGCCGGGGCCGGGCCAGGTCCTGGTGGACGTCTCCCACGCTTCCCTGAACTACGGCGACCTGAACGACGCCCGCTCCGGTCGAGTCCCTGTGGGTGCGGTGCTCGGTTCGGACGCCGCCGGGGTGGTGGTTCAGGCCGCTGCTGACGGAACCGGCCCGGCAGTGGGCACCCGGGTGGTGGCCTTGACCTCAGGGGCGTTCGCCGAGCGCGTCGCGATCGATGCGGGTGCGCTTGCCGAGGTACCCGGGAGCCTGGACCTGGCGAAGGCGGCCGCTCTGCCGGTCGCCGGAGTCGCGGCACTCCGCTCGCTGCGCGCCGCCGGCCTCGGGCCGGGCAAGAGGGTGCTGGTCACCGGGGCCTCCGGCGGGGTCGGCCGGTTCGCCGTCCAGCTGGCGGCGCGTGCCGGCGCCCACGTGATCGCGTCCGTGGGTTCGTCGGCCCGCGGGGAGGGGCTGGTCGAGGCCGGCGCCGACGAGGTGCTGATCGGCTTGGAAGGACTCGACCGACTGGTCGACGTGGTCATCGACAGTGTCGGCGGCCCCCAACTGGTCGCGGCGTGGAACCTGCTCGCTCCGGGGGGCAGCGTGCAGAGCGTCGGCTGGACTTCCGGTGAGCCGGCGGTCTTTCCTCCGTATGCGACCGTCGGCCCGTCCAAGTCGCTGACATCCTTCGTCATCGAGGGCGATACCGGACCGGACCTGGCCGCTCTCACCGAGCTGGCCGCTGAGGGATCCGTCGCTGTCGAGATCGGCTGGCAGGGGTCATGGGACCGATTCACCGAAGCCGCCGAGGCCCTCCGCGGACGCCGTGTCTCAGGAAAGACGGTTCTGCAGGTGTCACGCGATGAGCGACACGCGCCGGCGTCTCCTCCTCAGGACCAGCGACACGCGCCGACGTTTCCTCCGCAGGACTGATGGGCGGCGCAGAGGGCTCAGCGGCGGACATTGTGCCTGCACGGGTGGGGTGTTGAAGGACGAGCCGGTGTGAGTGGAGACGATTCACCGGGTTGCGGATGAGGCGCTGAGAGAAGCTGCTTCGGGTGTGTGCGGGAGCGACGCGGCATCGGTCCCGGCCTGGCCGGCCGGCGTGATCGATGTCGCCGATTCGCCGAGCGGTTACGGGGCGACGCTCCGGCGGCGACATGAGCACACGCTCCGCACGCGACGACGGTGGCATGGCGTCGGGTGAGGAGGCACTGCCGGAGCCGGCCTGCACCCGTACGCCGACCTGTCGCCTGCCGGCACCCGCTCGGCGGACCGTCGGCCCGGCCCAGGCCCGCTCCGTCGACTGCTGGGCGACGGCGCCCCGAGGCCGCCGGGGGCCGTCGGTTGCGGTTGACCGCCCGTGAGGACCGGTCGGTTCTGCGCAGGGGCCGGGAGGACCGGCGGGGTCACGCCGAGGCCGGGTCGGGTGTCTGGGCGGGACACTCGTCGACGAGGTCCGGCAGCAGTCCCCGCAGCGCCTCGCGCTGAGCGGGCCCCATGAACCGGCCGAGCGCGTCGGTCACGGTCTCGGCGAGCTCGTCGGAGGCCTCCTTCAGGAGACGTCGCGCCTTGTCGGTGAGCGCGACCTGGATACCGCGCTTGTCGCCGCACACCGAGGCGCGGGTGATGAGGCCGGAGTGCTGGAGGCAGGCGATCTGGTAGGTGAGCCGGGTCTTGGGGCGACCGAGAAGCTCCGCGACACGAGTCATGCGCAGACCGTTGTCGGGCTGCGTGGCCAGCAGACACAGGATCAGGAACTCGTCGTGGGAGACGCCGAGCCGTTCCTTCACGACCGCGCGCAGCCGCTGCTCCACCGCCCCCGTCGCGCCCAGCAGCAGCATCCAGGCGTGCAGCTCGGCCGCCAGCAGGCCGCCATCCCCCCGTACGGACGGGCATTCGGGCAGGTGGGCGGGGTGCTCGTCGTGGTCGGCCATGGTCCCCAGTGTAACTGTTGTCCAATTTTGAAAGAAATGGTTGTCCAATTTCGAATAACCGGCTAGCTTCGGTCATGCAAATTTGGACGATCGCTTGATCGTGACCGCTCGACCGCTCGACAGGAGAACTCCCATGACCGTCGCCGTGGAAACCGGACTGTGGCAGCTCGACACCACCGCCTCCACCGTCGCCCTCCAGCACAGGACGATGTGGGGCCTGGTCAACGTGAAGGGAACCTTCGGTGCCGTGAGCGGCCAGGGCGAGGTACGGCCCGACGGGTCGGCCGTAGGAGTCGTGACCCTCGACGCCGCTTCCCTGGACACCAAGAGCGCCAAGCGGGACGAGCACCTGAGGTCGGCCGACTTCTTCGACGTGGACCACCACCCGGAGATCACCTTCGCCGTCCGCAGCGCAGAACTCCGGGACGGCGACACGGTGAACGTCGTCGGCCAGCTGACCGTGCGCGGCATCAGCAGGCCGCGTTCCTTCACGGCACGGCTGAAGGAGGCGAACACCGAGGCGCTCACCCTGGATGCCGAGTTCACCGTCGACCGGGAGCAGTTCGGCATGGGCTGGAACCAGCTGGGCATGATGCGCGGCATGGCCACCGTCACGGCGACGCTGCGCTTCGTCCGGACCGACACCTGACCGGCCGCGGGGCGTCCACCCCCACGGGCCCGGGACGAGGACGCGCTCCGGGGCCGGGCCGGCCCGGCCGGAGGCGCACGGTCACACATCCCGACGGTCATGGATGTCGGTGACGGGTTTCGGTTTCGGTGTCGTCCTCGCGGGACCCGACCTGGGCACCCGTCCCGGCTCCGGAGCGATGTGCGGGTCGTGGCCGCCGCCCGGCTGAAGCGTCTGCGCGCCGGTGGCAGCGCACCGGCCGTCCGCAGCACGGACCCGGCCTTCACCGCGCGGACCGGCCACACCCCCGACAGCACCCAAATCTCGCCTGCGTCGGCGAGCACCGCCGCACCGCTTCGACACGATGCCGGAACCGTCCGTCTCCGAGGCGATGGCCGATCGTCCCGCAGCGGCCACCGGAAAGCCGCCCATCAGGCTGCGCCAGGTGTCGGAGGGCCCAGTCTGGGGACTTGGTGTGCAGGCCGGGTCCAGCTGCATTCCCGGGGACTGGCCCGGTTCAGGCTCCTCCTGTTCAGCAGCGAGCTGGAGGAGCCGTGGTCCCGAGGTCAGATGAGACCGCCCTGCTCGCAGACGCGGCGGGCGATCTCACGGAGTTTGATGTTGCTCTGCTGCGAGTAGCGGCGCAGCACGTCGAACGCCTCCTCCTCGGTGAGGTGGCGGCTGCCCATGAGAATGCCCATGGCCTCCCCGATGACATGGCGGGTGGCGACGGCCTGTTCCATCTGGGCATGGGTACGGGCGCTGGAGAAGGCGATCGCCGCGTGGGAGGCCAGCAGCCAGCCTGCCAGTTCGCTTGCCTCGGTGAACGCGCCGGGGCGGCGGGAGTAGAGGTTCAGCGCGCCGAAGTCCTCGTCGTCGGTGAACAGCAGGAAGCCCATCATGCTGCCCACGCCGAGCGCGCGGGCCTGGGGAGCGAAAGCAGGCCAGCGCTGGTGCTCGGCGGTGAGGTCGGCGATACGGAAGACCCGCTCGCCCTCCGAGCTGCGGGCCGCGTCGAAGCACGGCCCTTCCCCCAGCTGCTGTTGCAGATCGTCACTTTCGGTGACCAGTCGGTGGGTGGGCGCGAGGGTCTCCACCTTCGTGTCGTGCAGGACGAGGATGCCGGACGCGTCACAGCCTTCGACCAGCTCGATGGCCGACGCCGTGATCCGTTCCAGCGTCTCCTTCACCGATTCCTGAGCCAGGAGATCCCGCGCCATCGTCGCCATCTGCTGCGCGAACCGTCCCCAGTCCACGTCGACCTCCGCGATCCTGATTCCGCCCGAGCAGACCTCGTACCCAGCCTGCCACCCATGCGTCGCGGTGCCACCGAGGAACACGAGGCGCACCGCCCCACACCACCATGCTGCGCCCCCAGCCGGGGCGGGCCACCTCGGCACGCCCCCGGGTGCCGCCCGTGCCCGCCCGGCGCGGACGAGCGCGACCACTCGACGACCACTCTGTGCCCATGACCGGCGTGCCCGAGGGAACGGGGCCCTGTCAGTGGCGGCTGGCAGCATCAGGCCCATGACCGACACGGACAGCACGGCATTCGACTGGCAGTCCTTTCTGCGGGAGTGGAGCGGGGAGTGGGCGGACTCCCTGCCGGACGACGACGTGGAGGACGACGGGGACGAGACCGCCCGGGAGACGCGATGGCTGGGGTTCCCGCCCGCGTCCGAGGAGCGGATCGCGGCCATGGAGGAGCGCCTCGGGCGACGGATGCCCCCGTCGTACCGGGAGTTTTTGCAGGTCACTGACGGCTGGCGGCACGCGGGCGGGTTCGTGTGGCTGCTGGCGGGCACGGAGCACGCGCGCTGGCACGACAACGAGTCGGGACTCGCGGACATCTTCGAGGAGTACCTGGACGAGGACTCCGCGCCCGAGGAGTGGCACGAGGCGGACCTCTGGCGACGCGGCCTGCAGATCGACGTCGAGTCCGACGCCACCCACGTCCTGCTGGACCCCGAGGACGTCGACGAGAACGGGGAATGGGCGGTGTACACGTGGGCGAGCTGGCGGGCCGCGCCACCCGAGCGGCACGCGGACTTCCGCGCGTTCATGCGGGAGATGCACCGTGAGTTCCACCGCCTGCGGACACACAGGGACGACGGCGGACCGGACTTCGTCAACGACACGACGCGCAGCCTGGACGCCCGGATGGACGAGGCCCGGCTGAAGGCGCTGCGTGGCGAATGGCAACAGGCCCTGACGGTGCTGGACGAGGCCAAGGAGTACGGCAGACCGCGGGCCGCAGGACTGGGTGACCAGATGCGCCGCCTGCTCGGACAGACCGACATGCTGTACTTCGAGGACTTGGTGACGCAGCCTCGGTACGAGCCCGACCTGCTGCCGCCGCTGGTCGCCGAGCGCGCGGCCCACGCGCACCGGAGCGACTCCACCCTGAAGTTCCATCTGCGGCGCGCCGACGAGGAGCTGATGTCACGGGCGCGCACGACGCTGGAACAGATCAGGAACGGTACCTACCGGTACACGCCGGCCGGACCGTTCGGGGAGGCGGTCGAGCGGGCACGAGAGCTGGCGCGGTGGGGAGACACCGACGGGGCCTGGCGCGCGCTGATCGGTGCGCTGCCGCTGTGGGAGCCGCTGGGACCGGATCACCTGGCTCCGCTGGGGTGGGTGGCCGACCCGGTGCTCGAGCCGGTGCTGACCCAGGAGCGGGGCCGGGAGCTGCTGGCCACACCCAGGGGCGGACAGGCCGGTGCGGTACCGGGACGGACGGCCGGGCTGGACCCGGGCGGCCTGGCGTGGCTGGCGGAGCCGGACCCGGGGAACAACCGCACGTCCTACCGATTCGTCCTCATGGAAGGAGTGGAGCCTGAGGAGGTTCCCGCACGGCTGGCGGACGGGGACGACGCCACGCTGAGCGAACCCATGACCCTCTGGGATGCGCGCAGCAGGTCGCTGGAGGGCCGCAGGGAGTTCTCGTCCTTCGACGACAGGGCGCTCATGGCAGTGGGCCGGGCCGGCACCGGTTGGAGCTTCGCCTTCGACGGCGAACCCGCCCCGTTCGACCGGCGGCGGTTCGTCTCTCCGGCCGTGACCGCCGGCGAGGGCACCCGAGCGGTGGTGGTGTGGAGCGATCTGAGGTCGGAGCACCAGCCCTGCTTCCACCTCTCGGTGGCGCGGGACGGCGCCGAGGAGTACGCCCTCACCTACGCCGACGGCGAGATACGGCGCAGCGGGGAGATACCGGAGGCGCTGGACCCGAGCCGTTTCTTCGGCGACCCGGCGGGCGCCGCGGAGGCGGAACGGCCTGTGCTGGAGGCGATCTCCGAGGAGTTCGGTGTGTCTCTGCCGCGTCACGCGATCGTGAGCGGGCGGCTGCACACCTTCACCACCCGCACCTGGATCCGGCCGCCCCTGGACGGAGAGGCCTACATGGTCATTCGTCTGGGCTGAGGAGTCCTTTCACTATGAGCGTCCGATCAGGTCGCGTGGTCTCGTGCCGTGCATCGCAAGGCGCCGGAAGGTCCTCGTAGCGGAGCTACCAGGGCCCTTGGGCAACGCGGCGTGGTGCGGTGCCGGACCACGTGACCCGGGTGGGCACAGTGAAAGGACCCCGAAGGGCTCTGCCGCCCCACCCCTCACTGTTGGGCTCCGGGGCGGCAGGGATCGGTCACCGAGTCGCTCGTACCCCCGGGCGGCGCCACCCCGGAGATCATTGGCCGCGCGGGGCGTACATGATGGTGGCCATGCCCGCCAGGCAGATCAGCGCGCCCATGACGTCCCACCGGTCGGGGCGGTAGCCGTCGGCGACCATGCCCCAGGCGATGGAGCCCGCCACGAAGACGCCGCCGTAGGCGGCGAGGACGCGGCCGAAGTTCTCGTCGCTCTGGAAGGTGGCGACCACGCCGTACAGCCCGAGGGTGATGACTCCGCCACCGATCCAGGCCCAGCCCTTGTGCTCGCGGATGCCCTGCCAGACCAGCCAGGCACCGCCGATCTCGAAGAGGGCGGCGAGGAGGAACAGCGCAGCGGAGCGAGCGACGACCATGGGCGTGACATTACCGGCGGGGTCGTAGCGTTCCTCCGGCCATCCCTTCACCTCACGATGCGCCCTTTCCCAGCGCCCTCGTCTCTCGAAGCGGTCCCCCCAGCGGAGCATCCGACTTGACCGTTCCTTGAACGTTGTCGCGACCCCGTCCGTACCTCTGGCTGCGTGCCGTGCCAGCCGCAACAGGTGTCCACTCCGAATGCCAGGGAGGAATCACTCTCTACCCGACCGGGAGAACTCATGCATGCGAACCGACACGCGGTACCCACCCGGGTATCGAGGCGTACGGTCACGATCATCACCGCCGTGTGCGCCCTGGTGGCCGCGACCGTCATCGCGCTCAGGGTGGGCGGCGACGAAGCCTCGGCGAACCCGACGGCCGCAGGCCAGGCCCAGCACGCCGGCGGGCATGTCGTCACGGGCGGCGCCGGACAGGCGGCGGCAGGCCAGAACGGCACGGACAGCCTCACCGTCACCGACGTGGACCGCGAATTCCTGGTGAAGGTCCGTCAGGCCGGGCTGTGGGAGATCCCGGCCGGCCGTCTCGCCCAGACCAACGCCTCCAACGAGACCGTCAAGCGCGCCGGGCAGCATCTGATCGACGGGCACAGCAAACTCGACCAACTGGTCCGCGAGGACGCCGAGATCCTCGGTGTCGCGCTCCCCAACGAGGCCACCGCGGAACAGCAGCAGTGGGTCAGGGACCTGGAGAACGCCCGGGGCGAGGAGTTCGACAAACTGTTCGCCAATGTTCTTCGCGCCTCCCACGGCAAGATCTTCGCCACGATCGGTGAGGTCCGGGCCGCCACCCAGAACGATCTCATCCGCCGCCACGCCCGCCAGGCCAACCAGACCGTCCTGGACCACATGGAGGTCCTGGAGGACACGGGGCTGGTCGACGCCTCGACCCTCGAGGAAGTCGAGAAGGCCGTCGCCCCCAAGTAGGGGGCCCAGCCACCGGCCCCGTCGGCGTCGAGGAGCCGGCAGCCGCCTGTGCGAGGGGCTGGTGGCCGCACAGGCGTCGCGCAACGAAGCACCACGTGAACGGAGTCGGACGGGCAGACCCACTGGCGACCATATTTGCACTGTGCAATAATTGGCCGGGGAGCCGACCGACGGCCGGCTGTCACCTGGCGCCCAGGAGTGACACCGGCACGGTTACGCGGCAAGGGCAACACGTCGGCCGTCGGCAGGCCCCCGCCACGTCACCCCGTTCCGGGGAGCGATTGCGGTCCGTATCCCGGAGCGCGCCCACGTGGACCACGCGGGCGGCTTCGGGGCCGGCAGCGGCGACCGAGCCTGCCGGCGTGCCCGTTCAGCCGTCGCCCTCCAGGCACATGACGGGGACCCGCTGGGCCAGGTTGTTGGCGAAACCGCCGCGGTTCCAGGGCTGGCCCAGGGGCTGGACGTGGCCCTCGGAATCGGTGGCCCGCACCGTCAGGACGTGGTCGCCGGGGGCGGCCGTCCAGGTGAAGTGCCAGCGGCGCCAGGCCCATCGATGCCCGCCCGCCGGTTCGACCTCCGTCTGCGCCCAACCGAGTCCGCCGTCGGTGCTGATCTCCACCCGCGACACCGCCGCCCGCCCGGACCAGGCGCGCCCTTCCAGCGTCAGAGCGCCGGGCCGAACGACCCGCGCCCGGGACATGAAGTCCGGGAAGCCGGGCGGGATCAGCAGGGCACGCGGCGCCATGCGGGTGACCGGCTCGCCCTCCTCGTCCGGGTGCTGCCTGAGCCGGTAGGCCACGGCCTGCTGGAAACCCGCGAACGGCCTGTCGGTCACGGCGATCCCACGCAGCCACTTCACATGCGCCATGCCGTACCAGCCGGGGACCACCAAGCGCAGCGGGCGGCCGTGCTGCGGAGGCAGCGGGGCACCGTTCATCTCGTAGGCGACCAGCACGTCGGCCTCCTCGTCGGCGGCCACCTCCACCGGGAGGGCACGCTGGTAGTCCTGTTCGACGCCGCGTTCCACACCGTGGTCGGCGCCGGTGAAGACGACATCGACAGCACCGTCCTCGATCCCGGCGTCGGCGAGCAGCAGTCGCAGTGGGACACCTGTCCACTCCGCGGTGCCGACGGCCTCGACCAGCCATGGCTGGCTGACCGGCCGGGGCGTCAGCAGGGCCCGCCCGTTGCCCGCGCACTCCAGGGTGACACGCAGGGTGACGGCCGGGTACGCGCGCAGATCGGCCAGGGTGCACCGCATCGGACGGCGGACGCCACCCTCGATGGCCAGTTCCCAGGACGCGGACGCCTCGTCTGGGACGTACGGGATGTCGTAGTGCGTGAGGACGTAGTGGAGTCCGGGCGGGGTGAGGTCGTACCGCAGGGCCTCCAGCGGGAGGCCGTGATTACGGGTGGCGAGCGCCAGTTCGTCCCGGCCGATGCCTTCGTCCGGCTCAGCCAGCCGGGATGGTGCGCTCACATCCCCGAGCCGACGCCCCATGCCCCGCATTATCCTCTTCTCAGGCGATACGCGCAGGGCAGTGTGCGCGCCCCCGCGTCGTCACCTTCCCGAGGATGCGGTCCGCTGTCACACCTCATCCGGTCCGACGGCATCCCGGGCGCCAGCGAGTTCCGCGGCACCGAAGGAGACGTCGAAGCGGTCGCACCAGATGGTGACGCTGGTGTAGCGGGAGGGGTCGACATCGTCGGGCAGCGGGTAGTTCTGGCTTCCCTTGTTGCCCTTGAGCTTTCCGAGGCTGACGTACGCGCCGTCGTCGAAGACGTGCCAGCCGGCCCGCCCTTCCTTCACCGGCGCGTCGGTCAGCCACACGCGCAGGTCGGGGCCGTTGCTGGTGTCGAGCCGCTCCAGCCGGACCACGTGGGTGCCGTCGGGGAGCCGGACGAGTTTCACCGTGCCCGTCGTCGTGTGCTCGTGGCTGATCAGTTCGCCGCTCGCCACCGTCACCGGCCCGGTCGGCGCCGACGGCGAGGGCGCCGCTTCCGGCTTCGTCTCGGGGCTCCGGGAGGCTTCCACGACCAGGCCGGGCAGGGATTCCGTCACCGTCTCGTCCTGCCAGAGCTTCCACGGCTGGAACCAGTACAACCCGGCGGTCATCCCCATGACCACCAACGCCACGAGCCCGGTGATCAGCGGCCTCCTACGCGTACGCCCCATGCCGTTCCTTCTTCCTGTTCCGGGAGTCCGTGTCGTCATCCCCATTCAACGCACTACGTGGTTCCTCCGCCCCGGCTCGGCCGATGACGAAATCCTTACGCCTCGGGCCTGCTCACCGTGACCGCGCGAAGGGCCCTTGACGTCCGCGTTTCGTAAGAAGGTGGCATCCGGTATGCGAGCTTCGTCCTCGTAAGGTGAAAGCCGTGACTTCCTCTCCCCCGCCTCCGGGCGTCGACGTGGTGCTGCCTTGCCTGGACGAGGCGGACGCCCTTCCCTGGGTGCTGGCCAGGATCCCGGCCGGATGGCGCGCTCTGGTCGTCGACAACGGCTCGACCGACGGTTCGGCGGACATCGCCCGGGCGTTGGGCGCGCATGTGGTGCACGAGCCTCGCCGCGGCTTCGGCGCCGCCTGCCACGCCGGGCTGACCGCCGCCACGGCCGACATCGTGTGCTTCTGCGACTGCGACGCCTCCCTCGATCCGTCACTCCTCGTCCCCTTCGTCCGCGACGTCGCGGACGGGCGGACCGACCTGGTGCTCGGCAGGCGGCGCCCGCAGGGCCGGGGCGCGTGGCCCGCGCATGCCCGGGTCGGCAACCTGGCGCTCGCCCGGATGCTGCGCCACCGCACGGGCCTGCGCCTGCACGACCTGGGTCCACTGCGCGCCGCCCGCCGCGAACCGCTCCTCGCCCTCGGGCTGACCGACCGACGCAGCGGCTATCCGCTGCAGATGGTGGTGCGGGCCGCCGACGCGGGGTGGCGCGTCACCGAGCACGACGTGCCGTACCGGCCGCGCACCGGGACCTCGAAGGTGACGGGTACATGGCGGGGCACCTGGCAGGCGGTACGGGACATGAGCCGCGTCCTCAACGAGACGTCGGCACCCGTGGAGACGGAGGGAATCCGCCGGTGACCACGCTGCTCGTCATCGCCAAGGAGCCGAGGCCGGGCCGGGTGAAGACCCGGCTGTGTCCGCCCTTCACCCCTGGCGAGGCGGCGGCGCTCGCCGAGGCCGCGCTCGTGGACACCCTGCGCGCGGTGGCCGCGACGCCCGCGGATCGTCGCGTCCTGGTGCTGGCCGGGGAGCCGGGCCCCTGGCTGCCGCCCGGCTTCGAGGTCGTACCGCAGCAGGACGGCGGCCTGGACGAACGGCTCGCCGCCGCCTTCGCCGGCTGCGACGGGCCCGCCCTGCTCATCGGCATGGACACCCCGCAGGTCACACCGGAGTTGTTGACCGTGGACCTCGGCGGATGCGACGCGTACTTCGGTCCGGCGGAGGACGGCGGCTTCTGGGCCCTCGGGCTCACCGAACCGGACCCCGCACTCCTTCGTGGGGTGCCCATGTCGACGTCCGTCACCGGTGCCGTCCAGCGCGCCCGGCTGGTCGCCGCCGGTCTGCGGGTCCGCGACCTGCCGGTCCTCAGGGACGTCGACACGGCCGACGACGCCGAAGCCGTCGCCGCGGTCGCGCCGCAGAGCCGGTTCGCGGTGGAACTGGCCCGGCTGCGAGCGGTCAGCGGCCGATGACCGGTGCTCGGCATCGACGCCGGCGGGGCCACTGTCGCCAACGCCCGGCGGCTCGGTGGTCAGGCCCTCACCCGAGGTGGAGCCTGCCGATGTCCGCCTGGTGAGCCGCGCCGGGGCCGGGGCCGCGTCCCCTGGGCGCGGCTCGGCTCACCGGATCTGCTACGGCACGCCCGCCCGCTCGGCCGCGCGGGGCCGATCAGCGGACCGCGGGCGGGCGCTCCTTCGCCGCCCGGCGCGTCCGCAGTACCAGCAGCACCGCCGACACGCCGAACAGTACGGCCGTGATCAGCAACCAGCGGCCGAGGAAGCCGCTCGCCGGCATCCCGGTGGCGGACTCGTAGCGGTCCGCCACCCGCCCGGTGATCAGCGGGAACCACACCAGCAGGAGCAGCCCGGACAAGGCGGCGGGCACCCGCACGTACGCGGCCCTCCCCGGCCCCCGTGAGGGGTGCGCGGACGGCGCCCCCTCCTCGGGGCCGGCCGCGCCCACCGCACGGACGAGCGCACGGTCCGCCGCCGCGTACAGCGGCAGCAGGACGAGATCGTGCACCACCGCGGCTCCCACGAACCACAGTGCCACGTCGAACCAGTCGTCCCCGAACAGCCGCACCCCCGCGTACCCGGCGAGCGCGAACGAACATGCAAGGAGCAGCAGTTGGAAGGGGCTGCCCAGCGGCAGGCGGTACTTCCCCATCACAGGTCTCCGAACGTCATCCGGGCCACCCACTTGGTGTTGAGCACACCAGGCGCGGCGGGAACAATGATCCTGGCCGGGAAGCCGTGGTCCGGGGACAGCCGCTCGCCGTTCACCTCCAGGGCCAGCAGGGAACGGGCGTCGCGGACCTGGTTGGCACGCAGCGCGGCACGGCGGAAGGCGCCGCGCCGCTGGAGGGACTCCACGAGGACATCGGGGGCGGCCTCGGGCTCATGTCCGACGAGGGCGGCGAGGTCCCGCAGCCGTACGCCCCGCCACCACTGGTCGGAGGTAGACCAGCCCTCGACGCAGGCGATGGGCAGGGCCGCGCTGTGCAGGGGCAGCTCCAGCAGTTCGGTGCGGCTCAACCGGACGGTCCCGGAAGGCCCGTTGACGACCAGTCGCCACGCCTCCTCACTCGTCTCCGCCGCGCTGATCCCTCTCGACGCGGCCGTCTTGTTGATCTGAAAACCGTTCGGCCCGCTGTCCGGCTCGGCACCACCGTGCGGGGCGAGGAGAGCCGTGCGCCGCGGCGGGCCGTCGAAACTCTGCCCCACGGTCGTCCCCAACAGCAGCAGCGATCCGCCTCCGACCAGCCACACGGCACCCCGCCGCGACACGGTGGGCTCGGCCGGGTCCGGGGACACCAGCGAGGGCTCCTCGGACGACACCGGTGGCGGCGCCCCTTCCCGGTCCCCGTCCCCGTCCCCTTCGCCCGCCCGCAGCCGGCGCAGATTGCGTACGGCCGTCGGCGCCCTGAGCACCACATGGGCCACGAACGCGGCGAAGAACACCCACGCCCCGTAGAAGTGCAGAGGATAGAAGGAGCCGGGAAAGACGTAGTCGAGCTGGATGTTGAGCACACCGGTCACGAACTCGAACAGCACGCCACCGACCAGCAGAAGAAGCGAGATCCGCTCCAGTGCGTGCGCGACGGACCGCGCCGGAGGCAACTGGAACAGGCGCGGTACCACCGACCACAGCTTGGCCAGCAGGACGGGGACCAGCGCGATCCCGAGCGTGACGTGGACGCCCTGGGTGAGCCTGTACAGCCAGGGCGGGTCCGTCGGCCAGGGGAACAGATAGAAGCCGAGGAGGCCCTTGTCCGGCGTCTTGTCGTTGACCGGCGACAGACCCGGGTTGTATGCGGCGTACGACAGCAGCCCCGTCACGAACAGCACCGTGATCCCGGCGAGCAGTACCACGCCGAGAACGGAGGTGAACCAGGGGCCGCGCAGCGGGCTGCGCCAGAAGGCGGGCGAGGAAGGAGACCGTTCCATGCCCCGACGCTAGGCCCGGAGCACCCCATGAGAGGGTGCGCGACTCATGACGAAACGCTGACGTCCGCACCGGTCGAGCGAGCATCGGCCCCCGGCCCCATGCCACGAAACGTGGATCGCGGGTCTCCGCCGCGCCCTGCGCACCGTCAGGCGCCCCGCCCCGCCGTCGTGTCCACGACCCAGCCCAGCGGATAGGGTTCCGTTTCGTCCGCCACCGGGGCCTGGGGCTCCCCGCCCGCCTCGTTGAACGCCGCGAGCGCCGCGATGAGTGCCGCTCGCTGGTCCGGCGCGAGCCGTTCGACGATCGCGGCGATCTCGGTGCGGCGGCGGGCGGTGACGTCCGCGACGGTGCGGCGCCCCTCGTCGGTGAGCGTGAGCATGGTCTCCCGGCGGTTGTCCGGATTGACCTGGCGGTCGGCGAGCCCGGCGGCGATCAGCCGGTCGACCATACGCATCGCGGTGGACGGCGCCACTTGCAGGAGATCCGCCAGGACCACGAGTTTGGTGGCACCTCTGCTCGACAGCACCACGAGCATCCGGAACTGCGGAAGCGTCACACGCTCCTCGACCTCGGCCAGGGACCGGGCCGAGACGGCCACCAGCAACCGCGACGCGGTCAGCACCGCACGAGTGACCGCATCGACATCGTCCATGCCCACCACGGGGGCCTCGCGTTCCGCCATGCCTCCCTTTGTACGCGCTGCGGCGCCCGCACACTCAATCGCCCCGGGTAATGCCCTGCGTTCCAGTCAGCAGGCGGCGGTTCGGTCACAGGGCGATGGCGAACGGAAGTCAGGGTGACGCGGTCGCTTCGGCACGGGACAGGGCGACGCCGAGTACGACGAGAAGTGCGTCACGGACCGAGCCCGTCCGGCGTGCGTCGAAGACGGTCAGGGGCACGTGTTCGGCGATGTCCAGTGCCCACCGCACTTCGTCCAGGTCGTGTTCGACCTGTCCGTCGAAGGCGTTGACGGCGACCGCGAAGGGGATCTGCTTGTGCTCGAAGTAGTCCACGGCGGCGTAGCAGTCGTCGAGGCGGCGGGTGTCGACGATGACCAGGGCGCCGACAGCGCCGTCGACGATGTCGTCCCACATGAACCCGAAGCGGTCCTGGCCCGGTGTCCCGAACAGGTACAGCTTCAGGGTCGGGTCCAGGGTGATGCACCCGAAGTCCATGGCGACGGTGGTGGTGGTCTTGTCCGGCGTGTGGGTGAGGTCGTCCACACCCGCCGCGACCTCGGTGATCGCGGCCTCGGTGGTGAGGGGGCGTATCTCGGAGATCGACCCTACGGTGGTGGTTTTGCCGACCCCGAAGCCGCCGGCGATGACCAGCTTGACCGGCAGTGGCGGCTGTTCAACCGCTGTCGCGGAGTGTGCCCCGTGAGTCGGGGACGGCACGAAGACCATTGATAACCCTTCGCAGTACGGAGATGTCCTGGGCGGCACGGGCGTGCGGCACGTAGATCGCCAGGTGCCCTGCGGCACACAGGTCCTCGGCGAGCACCCGGACCACGTTGAGGTGCAGTCGCAGGCGGGCGGCCAGTTCCGCGACCGACTGCGGCCGTCGGCAGGCGGCGACGATGTCGTGGTGCTCGAAGGCGAGCTTGCCGAGGACGGAGAGCCCGTCCGCCGTCGCGACGATCTGGGTCTCGATCGGGATCGGCGCCGCCGCGCCGCCCCCCGACACCCGGCCGGCCGTCAGCAGGAACGGCCGGACCGCGGGAGCACGACCGACGGGATCCGCCGAGTCGTCCCACGTCCCTTCTTCTGTCTCATGGGGTTCTCCACTGACGGCCATGACGACCTCCTGCCTCGCGGATGGGTCAGCCGGCCACGGGGGAGCCGACGCTGTTCTTCAGCTCCATCACCAGCTGCGGGGTGAGTGCGGCTCCGGCACGGTTGGCGAAGAGGGTCATCTCGTAGGCGATGTTGCCCAGTTTCGCCTCCTTGGAGGCGACCACGCCGAGCACGGCGCCGTTACCGATGGCGGACACCAGTACGTGGCCGCCTTCCAGGTCGATGATGACCTTGTTGAGGCCGCCGAGGCTGTAGTTGCCGGAGACACCGGCGGCGAGGCTGGTGACGCCGGACACGATCGCGGCGAGCCGCTCCGAGTCGGCCCTGTCGCGCAGTTGGGAGACCGCGATCAGCAGCCCGTCGGACGACACCGCGATGGCGTCCACGACGCCGGCGGTCTCGGTGGCGAAACGGTCGAGCAGCCACGTGAAGTCGGCCGCCGCGGTGCGCAGGTCAGTGGGCTTCGACTGTTCGGGGGTGCTGTCATCTGTCGACGTGGTCACTGCCCGTCTCCTTCTGGCCTTCTGGGGTTTTCTCGTACTGCGGTCATGCGGTCCGGGTCCGGCGGCGCGGCGCTGTCCTGTTCGGCCCTGCGTACGGCGGCCTCGAACTCGTCGAGTTCCGCGCGGACGGCGTCGGCGTCGGCGGGCTGTCGCGCGGCGGGGATGTTCCGTTCGACGGCGGTGGTGGTCACGGCGAGCGTCGCTCCCCGCACTCGCCGCCGCAGTGGCCTGGCCCTCCCCGACGGGGAGGGCCCCTCGGGGGCTTCGGTCGTGGCCGTGGTCGCGCGGAGGGGGATGCGCCGGGGCAGGTCACCGGTCGAGGACAGGGCGACCGGCCGCCGTTCGGGAGCGGTGGTGGCCGCTGCGGGCGCGGCGGCCTTCAGCGCGAGGACCGACACGGTGCCGGCCTGGCCGGCGGGAGGCGGCGGGGCGTCCCCGGGGGTCATCACTCTCAGGAGCGCCGAGGGGATCCACACGGTGCTGGTGACACCACCGCCCGGTGTGCGGCTCAAGGTGACCCGCAGACCCAGGTGGCGGGCGAGGTTGCCGACCACGAAGAGACCGAGCACCTTGGTCGGTACGAGGTCGAGGCGTTCCCGGCGGACGAGGCGGGCGTTCTCCTCGGCGAGGCGTTCCGCGCTCATGCCGAGGCCGTGGTCGATGACCTCGATCAGCGCACCGCCGTCCTTGGTGACGTCGGTACCAGGCCGGACGACCACCTCGACGGGGGTGTCGGACGGGGAGAACGCGACCGCGTTCTCCATCAGTTCGGCCAGCATCAACGTCAGGTCGCCGGCGATGTCGGGCCCCACGGTGATGTCCGTCTCGGAACGCAGCGACACCCGCTGGTATCCCTCGATGCGGCCGAGACCCGAACGTATGACGTCGGCGAGGGTGATCGGCCGGGCCTCGACGTCGGTCTCGCGGATTCCGGCGAGCAGCATCAGGCTGTCGGCGTTGCGCTGGAGCCGCACGGCGAGGTGGTCGATGCGGTAGAGCCGGTCCAGGAGGTCGGGATCGGTCTCCTGCCGCTCCACTGCGTCGATCAGCAGCAGTTGCCGGGTCGTCAGGTTGCTGACCCTGCGTCCGACGTTGCCGAACATCTCGGCGACGTTGCGGCGGCTGAGCACCTGCCGCTCCAGCAGCGCGGCGGCGGTGACCTGCACCCGGTTGAAAGCCTCGGCCAGTTGGCCGATCTCGTCGCGCACCGGGACCGGTATCGCCCGCGGCCGGAACGGGGTGCTGTCGACGAGTTCGTCGTCCGCGACCCGGGCGAGTTCCTCGTCGGCGGCTTCGACCACCTGCCGGGCGGAGCCGGTCAGGACGGTGAGGGGACGGATGACCGAGCGCCGGACCAGGACGCAGAAGGCCAGCCAGGCGGCGAAGCCCAGCAGCGCCGCACCGAGCATGATCCAGGCCTTGCTCAGGGCGCTCGCGGAGGCGGAGTCGGCCTGTGCGGCAGTCTGCTCGATCAGTGTCCGGGTGATGCCGAGGCGGGTCTCGGCCTGTCGCTCGCCGGCGCTGATCTTCTCGCGCAGTTCGCGGGCGCTCTGCGACTGCAGGGCGCCCGGATCGATCTGGAGCTCGGCGAACTGGGACGTGAGGTCGTTCTGTTCGGCGGCGCGCTCGATGCCGCCCATGGCCAACACCTGCGCCGGTGTGGCGATGCGGCCGAAGCGGTCCGACTGGTGGGTGTAGAGCTCGTGGGCGCCTGCCGCGCGCGTGTACTCGGTGAGGGCGTTCGCGTCTCGGGTCTGGGCGGAGAACACGGCGCTCTCGAACGCCGCGTGGGCGGCGTCGGCACGCAGGATCGCGTCCAGCAGATTGGTCACCGAGGACGCCGAGGTCGCGGAGAAGCGGTCGAGCCCGATGCCGTCGATCAGGTAGCCGACGGCGGCCGCGTAGGCGGGGTCGATGTTGGCGGCAGGAACGTAGTCACGGCCGAGCTTCTCCCGCAGGACGTCCAGACCGGTGATGTAGGCGAGTGCCTTTTTCTCCTCTGCCGGAAGGCTGGAACCGAACGCGGACCGCACGGTGGCGACCTGCGCGTCGGTGGCCTGCTGGGCCTCGCGGTAGGCGGTGGTCGACGGCCGGGCGGCTCCGGGGCGGGCCGCCTCGTACTGCACGGACAGCAGCAGAGCCAACCGGTGTTCGGCCTGTACGTCGTTGATGAGCGTCGCGACCTGCTCACTGTCACGCACGAGTTCGGCGACCCGGTCGGCGTCGCGGGCCTGCTCCATCTGTCCGGTGACACCGACGGCGAGCAGCACACCGACGACCGCGATGGGCGCGACGACCAGGACGTTGAGCTTCCGCCGGAACGGCCACCGGGCGAGAACGGAGCCCGCCTTCCGGCGGAGCGGAGAAGTCCCGTCCATGTGCCCGGGCGGCGGCTCCACTGTGTTCGCGGGCACGCTGGTCTCCTTGGGTGTGTGCTGATCGGCGGTCAAGGTGCTGTGGCCGCCGGACCGTCGACGCCCGGGGGACATGCCTGGTGCTTGCGCGGCAGGCCGCCGGGCGTGAACGACCGGACCCGCGACGCGAGCGACTGATTCACGTCACCGTGTCCGGATCTCGTCGTCGGGAGCCTATCGTCCATGTGATCGCTTTGAGGCTCTACGTAATCAATACGTGATTACAAAATGTTCACGGTCGCCTACCGAGCGATGACCTCGCCGTGGAGACGCAGGTCGGAGCCCTGCTACATTCCCACCCCGACGGCCTCCCGGCCACAGCCCAGGGCACCGTCACGACCGTCGTGCTTCCAGCCACCAAGCTGGATCGGTCTCCTCCCCCCACGTGATGCCCCTATCCCCTCCCGCCCTTGAGGAGACCCCTGTGCACCCCACCCGCAAGGCGACCGCGGCAGCCGTCGCTTTCCTGGCCGCGGCCACCGTCACCACCGGCTGCGAGAGCGGTTCGACCACCGCGGCGGCACCCACTGCATCCCAGGGCCCCGGTTGCCCCACGGTCCTCACCAAGGCGAAGCAGGCCGTCAAGGCGGCCGAGGACGTCAACGCCCCCTGGAGCGGCCCCACCACCGGGCCCGACGCAGTCTCCGGCAGGACCATCGCCTACGTCGCCCAGACCATGACCAACCCCGGTGTTTCCGGCGTCGCCAAGGGCGTTCAGGAAGCGGCCAAGGTGATCGGCTGGGACGTGCGCACCATCGACGGGCAGGGCACACCCGCCGGTATCCGGGCCGCGTTCGCCGAAGCAATCGCCCTCAAGCCCTCCGGCATCGTCATCGGCGGCTTCGACCCCGGCTCCGTGGCCAAGCAGGTCCAACAGGCCGACAGCGCGGGAATCCCCCTCATCGGCTGGCACGCCACCGCCGTCCCCGGCCCCAGCACGAAACCCAGGCTCTTCAGCAACATCACCACCAAGGTCGAGGATGTCGCGAAGATCAGCGCCGACTGGATCATCGCCCGGTCCAACGGCCGGGCCGGCGTGGTGCTGTTCACCGACGCCTCGATCCCCTTCGCCAAGCGGAAGTCCGAACTGATCAAGAAGGAACTCGCCACCTGCCCCGACGTCGACCTGCTGAGCTACGAGGACATCCCCATCCCCGAAGCCAACACCCGCACCGTCGAGAAGGTCTCCTCCCTGCACTCCCGCCTCGGCGACAGGTGGACCTACTCCGCCGCGATCAACGACCTGTACTTCGACCACGCCGCACCCGCCCTGCGCGCCGCCGGCCAGAACGGCGACGGCGCACCGTTCAACATCGGCGCCGGCGACGGCGACCCGTCGGCCTTCCAGCGCATCAACGGCAAGCAGTACCAGGCCGCCACCGTGCCCGAGCCCCTCAACGAGCAGGGATGGCAGATCATCGACGAGTTCAACCGCGCCTTCGCGGGCGAACCGGCCAGCGCGTACGTCGCCCCCGTCCACGTCACCACCGCAGCCAACAGCGGCGGCGCGCTGTCCTGGGACTCCGAGGGCTACCGCCGGGCCTACCGCAAGATCTGGGACAAGTAGCTCCCCTCGGGGTGACGCCATCAGTGAGCTCTCCGCACGGGAGGCGCCAAGGAACAAGTCAGCCTCCCTTCGCTGACCAGTCAGCGTCCTCAGGAGGCCAACGGGCCCTCCCCGTGATTTCAGCGGCGTCGGCGGCAGCTCGGGGGCCGGCACCCGATCCCCGTCGTGCCCCGCCACAACCCGTACCGGGCCCGGGCGCCTCTCCCCGGCGTATGCCGGGCCCGGGCGCCTACCCTCCCCCGCGGGTGCCCGCCCGGCCCTCCCTCCTGGCCAACGGCAACGGCCGCGAGGGCATCGCGGAACACATGACCACAGTGTTCAAGAACGAGGCGCGCCGGCTCGCGTTCGTCCACAACCTGCCCGCGCACGACGTGCTGCGCCGGACCGTGACGACACCGCGAGCGTTCGCTGACCCTGGCGCCGGACCCGGTCGTCCGCACCGGCCACGGCGAGTCCCGACCGTCGGTGACGAGGCACCTCACCTCGAGGAGCGGATCGCCAGGGGGTACTGAGGCTCACCCCGTCTCCAACCGCCGCAGCCGCTCCGCGTCGCAGATGCGGGGGCAGGTGGAACAGGCCTCGGCCAGGCGGATCGTGTAGTAGAGGCAGCAGCCCATACGGGTACGGGTCGGGTGCTCGCGGCCGTCGCCCGTGCGCAGAGTGCGGAAGTCGGCGCCGCCGGGGAAGGGGGTGCGGGCGCCGGGCAGGACCTCGGAGGCGGCCCGCACCCCGGCGGCCTCCTCGCCGAGCATGCGGCCGAGGTACCAGAGGCCGGAGACCAGGTCGTCGGAGACCATGCCCCACAGCGCCCGCGAGCCCCGGCGGACGTACGGGCCGATCGTGTCCAGCACCGGTCCCATGTGGTCCGCGACCGCTGTCCGCAACTCGGCCGCAAGATCCTCCCGGTGGGCGACGGGGCGTGTGCCGGGCAGCGCCGCCACCGGGTCGTCCGGCAGACAGGCGACATCCGTGCCGGGGCTGATCTCGTAGGTGCCCGACGCCAGGTCGACCCGTATGTCGCCGGGGGCGATGCGCGGCACCCGCCGCTCCAGGTACCAGACACCGCTCATCAGCAGGCCGACGGACCACGCGTAGTCGTGGAGGGCGCGGGAGGCGGCGACATGCCGTGGCGCGCTGTGGTCGTAGCGGTCCCGGATGCGCGCGGCCTCGGCGTCGACGAAGGCCTCCATGCTGTGCCGGCTCTCCGTCAACTGCACTCTGTCAGAGGCACCTTGGCGTGAGAGTGCCGTCGCCTGCCCTGGTTCCGCCACGCGTACGGACAGCGCCTCGCACACCGCGTCCACACGGCGGTAGGCGGCGGCGAGGAGACCCGGGACATGCGTGGCGGTGCCGGCCTGGAGGAGTGCCGGAGGGGCCGCGGTCATCGGCAACTCCAAAGCGTGAGGACGTCTTGGCGGGTCGAGCAGGTAAGCCTTACCTTATCGATAAGATCGTGTTTCGGTGGCCGGATGGTCGCGCAGATCGTGACGCGCCTTACCGGCCAGCCTAGTTACTGGCGAGGCAACCAAAAGCGATATGAGTCACAGAGAACGTACAGCCGTTGAAAGTAAAGAATGCCTAACCTAAGTTCACGTTTCGTGACTGTGACCGACCGGGCCGCGCCGTCCGGCGTGCCCATGCGTGCCCTGAAGCGCATGCCCCTGCTCTTCGGCGGCCTCGGCGCCCTGGCGCTCTGCGCCGCGCTGAGCCTCGCCCTCGGCGCCCGCTCCGTGCCCCTGACCACCGTGCTCGACGCCCTCTCGGGGCACCACGAGGGCCGTGACGCACTGGTGGTGACAGGGCTTCGGCTACCGCGCACGGTCATCGGTCTCGCGGTCGGGGCCGCGCTCGGGGTGGCCGGTGCCGTGGCCCAGGGGATCACCCGCAATCCGCTCGCGTCCCCAACCACCCTGGGAATCAACGCGGGTGCGGGTTTCGCCGTCGTCGTCGCGATCTTCGCCCTGCGACTCACCGACCCCGTCGAGTACGTGTGGTTCGCCTTCGCCGGTGCCGCCGGCGCCGCGCTGTTCGCCCAGGCGCTGGCGCAACGCGCCGGAGACATCGATCCGGTACGCCTCGCGCTCGGCGGCACCGTCCTCCAACTCGTGCTGCTGTCCTGGACGTCGGCGGTCATGCTGGCCAGTCAGCGCACCCTCGACGAGGCCCGTTTCTGGCTGGCCGGATCGATCGCCGGACGCCAACTCGACACCCTGTGGCCTGTGCTGCCGACCCTCGTCCTCGGTCTGGTGCTCGCCCTGGCCGTCTCCCCCGCCCTCAACGCCCTCGCCCTGGGCGACGATTCGGCCCAGGCGCTCGGTGTGCCGGTCACCCGCATCCGTCTCGCCGGCGGCATCGCGGTCGTCCTGCTCGCCGGATCGGCGGTGGCCGTCGCCGGACCCGTCGCCTTCATCGGGCTCGCCGCACCCCACCTCGTCCGCCCGCTGCTCGGCGGCGACCACCGGCTGCTGCTCCCCGGCTGCCTCATCGCCGGGCCCCTGCTCCTGCTCTCGGCCGACATCCTCGGACGCCTCGTCATCCGCCCCGCGGAACTGGAGGTCGGCATCGTCACCGCGTTCCTGGGCGCACCGCTGCTGGCCCTGCTCGCCAGGAAGGTCGCCCGATGACGCTGACGTACAAGGCGGTCGTACGGCCCGACGCACGCCGCTCGCCCGGGCACGGCCGCCTCCTCGCGTACGGCGCGATCGGACTCGGCGTCCTCCTGGTCCTGCTCACGGTCTCCGTCTCCACAGGGGAGATGGGCATGCCCGCGTCCGTCGCGCTCCGAGCGCTCGTCGGACTCGGCGATCCCGGTGATGTACTGGTGGTACAGGAGTTCCGCGCGCCGCGCTCCGTCGCCGCCATCGTGGCCGGAGCCGGTCTGGGCGCGGCCGGCTGCGTCCTGCAGCGGCTCTTCCGCAACCCCCTGGCGTCCCCGGACGTCATGGGCGTGACCGGCGGGGCTTCGCTCGGCGCGGTCGCACTGCTCGCTGCGGGCGCCTCCCAACTGCTGATCCCCCTCGGTGCGTTGGCCGGTGGCCTGCTGGCCGCCCTGCTGCTCGGCGTCTTCGCCTGGCGCTCCGGGCTCGCCGTCACCCGTCTCGTCCTCACCGGCCTCGCCGTCCAGGCGGGCCTCGCCGCAGCGGTGAACCTGATGATCGTGCGCTTCCCCGCCGAGCTCGCGGGCTCGGCACTGCAGTGGACCACCGGGTCGGTGTACGGGCGGACGTGGACCGAGGTGTGGGGTGCGGGCGCGGCCGTGGTACTCGCCCTGGCCGCCGCGCTGGTCACCCACCGCCGTCTCGCCGTGCTCGACCTGGGTGACGACTCGGCGGGGGCCCTCGGCCTCAACACCTCCGCCGCCCGCCTTCAACTCCTCCTGGTCGCCGTCGCACTGGCCTCGCTGGCGGCCGCACTCGCCGGGCCCGTCACCTTCGTCGCCCTCGCCGTACCGCACATCGTCCGCTTCCTCACCGGCCCGCCCACCGCCGCGACGCTCACCCTCGCCGCCCTCACCGGAGCCGTGCTGCTGCTCGCCTCGGACCTGGTCGTCCAGCACCTGCTGCCGATCGAGGGACTGCCGGTCGGTGCGGTCACCGCCACCCTCGGCGCGCCCTGGTTGCTGGTGCTGATGTTGCGGCAGAGCAAGCCGGTGCGGGGGAGCCAGGCATGAGTGGGCCGAAGAGGTCTCCCGAGGCCGCCCCTGAAAACCCGCCGTCCCCCGCTCGCTTCCAGGAGCTCCCCATGCCCACCACCAACCAGCTCTCCACGCAGGGCCTCGACCTGCGCTACGGCGACCGGCTCGTGGTCGGCGGGCTCGACCTGACGCTCCCGGGCGGCGCCGTCACCGCGATCGTCGGACCCAACGCCTGCGGCAAGTCAACCCTGTTGCGGGGCCTGAGCCGACTGCTCGCACCCACCGCGGGCACGGTCACCCTCGACGGCTCCGACATCCACCGCATGTCCGCCCGGGCGCTGGCCCAGCGGATGGGCCTGCTGCCGCAGCAGCCGGTCACCCCGGAGGCGATCACCGTCGAGGCACTCGTACGGCTCGGCCGGTACCCGCACCAGCGGCTGCTGAGCCCCTGGTCGGCCGCCGACCAGCAGGCCGTGGAGGAGGCCTTGCAACGGACCGGCACGGCGGTGCTGCGGGACCAGCCCGTCGACCGGCTCTCCGGCGGACAGCGCCAACGCGCCTGGATCGCCCTGGCGTTGGCGCAGGACACCGAGCTGCTCCTGCTCGACGAGCCCACCACCTTCCTCGATCTGCGGCACCAGCTCGACGTCCTCGACCTGGTCGCCGCCCTGCACGCCGAGGCCGGCCGCACCGTGGTGATGGTGCTGCACGACCTCGGACAGGCCGCCCGTTACGCCGACCACATGGTCGTGCTGAAGGACGGCAGCCTCGCCGCCGCCGGTCCACCGGCCGAGGTGCTCGACGCGGAGCTCGTCAAGTCCGTGTTCGACGTGGACTGCCGGGTCATCCCCGACCCGGAGACCGGCACACCGCTGGTCGTCCCGAAAGGCAGCGCGGCACGGCACACCGCCGCGTCCGCGTCCACCTGACCGCTCACCCCTCCATCCGGTCGTTCCTGAGACCCAGGCACACCCGGTTCACCCGTACACCCGTACGTCGAGAGAAAGACCACCCTCATGCTCAAGCGATCTCCCCTGCGCGGAACCGGCCGGCCCGTCGCCGCGCTGCTCGCCCTCGTGCTCGGTGCGGGAGTCCTGGCCGCCTGCGGCAACGACGACTCCACCAAGGAGGGCGACAACGCCGCCAAGGCCGGCGCCGACACCGCCGCCTTCCCGCGCACCCTCAAGACCGTGATGGGTGACGTCAAGATCCCGTCCCAGCCGAAGAAGGTCGTCGTCCTCGACACCGGCGAGCTGGACGATGTCACCCTCCTCGGCATCGACCCGGTCGGCGCCGTCGCCCCGCACTTCAAGACCGAGGGCGGCTTCCCGACCTACCTCGAGGGCGACCTGAAGAACACCGCGGACGTCGGCCCGCTGCTGGAGCCGAACCTGGAGAAGATCGCCTCGCTCAAGCCCGACCTGATCCTGTCCTCCAAGGTCCGGCACGAGAAGGTCTACGACAAGCTCAGCGCCATCGCCCCGACCGTCTTCACCGAGACCACCGGCGGCGTGTGGAAGGAGAACCTCAAGGTCCACGCCGAAGCGCTGGGCCTGGAGGACGAGGCCGAGGCCAAGCTCGAGAAGTACGAGACGCAGGCCAAGGCGCTCGGTGAGGCCATCAAGAAGAAGGACGGCGCCCTGCCGACCGTCTCCGTGGTCCGCTTCGTCGCCGGCCCGACCCGCCTGTACGCCTCCAACTCCTACAGCGGCGTGGTCCTGAACGACATCGGCTTCCAGCGCCCGAAGTCGCAGATCTCCGACGACCCGGCCGTGACCATGAAGGACGTCAGCCCGGAGGAGATCGACCAGGCCGACGCCGACCTGATCTTCGTCACCACCGCCGACACCCCGGACAAGACCCAGCAGAAGCAGGTCACCTCCAACCCGGTCTGGAAGGACCTGCCCGCCGTCAAGGACGACAAGGTCTTCGAGGTCCCGGACGAGACCTGGATGTCCGGCATCGGCGTCCAGGCGGCCGAGGAGATGCTCGCCGACGTGGCGAAGGCCACCGGCGTCGAGCTGCCGAAGAAGTAACTCCCGCTGTACTCGGAGCGGGCCCCACCACGAGCCGGGCCCGCCCCGCCGCCCCCCACCCGCTAGCGGAAGTCGTGCATCACCCCATGCGCCTGTACCTGCTTGCACTGAACCCCACCGACTCGGTCACCGAGGGTTTCCTGCCCGCCGCCGCCCGGCTCGGCCTGGACGTCACGATCCTCACCGACCAGCCCGACGCCCACCGCGCCGCCTACCCGGAGTATCCCGACATCGAGGTCCTCGACTGCGACGTACGCGACTTCCGCGCCGTCGTCACCCGGATCTCCACCCACCACCGCCCGGACGCGGTCTTCACCAACAGCGACCACCTCCAGACGCAGGCCGCCCTCGCCGCCCAGTACTTCGGGCTCCCCGGCAAGGACTGGCGGGCCACCCTGCGCTGCAAGGACAAGGGCGAGATGCGCCGCCGTCTGGCCGCCGCCGGTGTGGACACCGTCTGGTCGGCCGAGGTCACCGAACCGGCCGACCTCACCGGGCCGGCCGTCCACGAGGCGCCGTACCCTTGCGTCATCAAGCCCCGCGAGGGCGTGGCCAGCGAGGACGTCGTGCTGGTCGGCACCGCCGCCGACCTCGTCGCCCGCGGCAAGGAGATCCTGACCCGCCGCCCCGGCGCCACCCTGGTCGTCGAGGAGTACCTGCCCGGCGAGCTGTACACCCTGGAGACTCTCGGCGACGGCACCGTCCGGCACGTCCTCGGCGGCTTCCACACCGTGCTGTCCCCGCCGCCCTACTTCATCGAGGAGCGACTGACCTTCGTCCCGGCCCATCCCGAACCGGTCGTCGCGCAGATCCTCACCCAGCTCGACGCGCTGGGCGTCGGCTTCGGCGTCTGCCACACCGAGTTCGTGGTCCACGAGGGCCGGGCCCGGATCATCGAGGTCAATTACCGCGCCATCGGCGACCAGTGCGACCTGCTCCTCGCCCAGCTCCTCGACCTCCCGCTCTTCGAGCACATCCTCCGCACCCACCTCGGCGAGGCGCTCCCCGCCGACCTGGAGTTCCGGCGCGACGGCGCAGCGCGCCTGGAGTACCCGTGCGCCGACCGGGCCGGAACTCTCGTCGCGGCCCCCCGGGCCAGCGAACTCGCCGTCAGCGGTGTGAACCTGACCTACCGTCCACTGCGCGAGATCGGCGAACGGCACGAGCTGTACCGGACCAACCGCGACTACCTCGGCGTCCTCCGCGCGACCGGCACCGGACAGGAGGCCGTCGACCGGGTGGTGGCGGACTTCCTCGCCGGGCAGCGCTGGGAGATCCAGTCGTGACCGCCGTCGCCGCCATGGAGAAGCCCGCGTCCGTCGACACCGCCGAAGCCGAACTGCTCACGCGCGTGCTCAGTGCCCTGCTCCGCGAGGACGTCGCCGGCCTGCGCGCCCGCGGCACGCTCGTCGAGCGGCCCGACGGTCCCTGGCTGCGTCTGTCCGTCGACGGCGACGACGCTCTGCTGCTGCCCGTCACCGAGGACGGGTTCCAGCACGCCTACGCCGCTCGACTGCCACTTCTCGTACAGGAGTCGGACGGCACCGAGTACACGACCTGCGAGGCGGTCCTCGCCGAACTGTGCGCACTGGCCGACCCCGTCGACCGCGACGGCTTCGACGCCTTCGCCGAGGAGTGCCGTCAGACGCTCGCGACAATGAGGCTGCACGAGGCGACGGGCGAGGAGGTCACCGTCGGGCTCACCGAGCTCTACGGCACCGACCCCGCCGACTGGACCGGCCTGCGGGGCGGCCTGGCGTACGAGACCCTCGCCGCGCGGCTCGACCACCCGGTCTACCCGACCGCGCGCGGCCGCTCAGGGCTCGACGAGGCGCAACTTCGGCACCATGCACCGGAGTTCCACCCGACCTTCGCCCTCCAGTGGCTCGCCCTGCCCCGCGAGTCGGTCACCGTCACCGGGCACCTGCCGGACGGCTGGCCGACCCCCTCCGCCCTAGGTCTCGCGGACCTGGACCGTACCCATGTCGCCCTGCCCGTCCACCCGTTGACGGTGGGAGCCCCCCTCGACGCCGCGTTGAGTGAGACGGGGCTCGCGGACCGTGCCGTACTCGCCGACTGGGCGTACCTCGACGTCGTACCCACCCTGTCGATGCGCACGGTCGCACCGACCGCAGCCCCCTCACTGCACCTCAAACTGCCGCTGGCCACAGCTACGTTGGGCCTGCGCAACAAGCGCTCCATCAAGCCCGGCACCCTCGTCGACGGCGCGGCCGGCCAGCGGCTGCTGGAAGCGGTGATCGACCGCGAGCCCCGCTTCCGGGACAGGGTGCTGCACGCCGACGAGACCGTGTACGCGCACGCCGGGCACGAACTGCTCGCCGTCCTGTGCCGCCGCTACCCGGCAGGCCTCGACGACTCGGTCGTCGTCCCCATGGCCGCCCTCCTCGCCGAGGCCCCCGGCGGGGGACTGGTCGTCGACCGTCTCGCCGACCGCTTCCACGGCGGTGACGTGACAGCCCTGCTCGATGCAGTGCTCACCCTGTTGTTCGACTGGCAGACCACGCTCTTCGGGTACGGCATAGCACTGGAGTCCCACCAGCAGAACGTCTCCCTGGTGTTCGGCCCCGAACCCGGCGCCCTGCGGCTGCTGCTGAAGGACAACGACGGGCCGCGCGTCAACAGCACCCGGCTGGCCGCCACGCTCGGCGGCGGGACCTGGGGCTTCGACGACGGGCGCACCTTCACCCCGGGCGACCGGGCAGTGGCCGACGTGTTCACCACCATCACCGTCCATCTGTGCGCGGGCGCATACGCCTTCGGTCTCGCCCGGCACGGCCGCGCCCCGCTGCCGGTGCTGCTCGACCTCGTGCGGGACCGGCTCACCGAGGCCGTGGACCGGCTCGGCGGGGACGCGGCGGCCGTCCTGCGCGAGCGGGTGCTGAACGCGCCCGAACTGCCGGTGAAGGCGATGGTGACCGCCGGGACCCTGCTCAGCAAGGAGCGATCGGGCGCCACCGACATCAATAAGCACTACACAACCGGTCCCAACTACCTGCTTCGGGATGGTGGTTCGGCATGACGGCCGAGGCGCTCCCGATGTCACGTGCCACCTTCGGTCGACGCCACGTGCATGCCGTGGCCGCCTGTTACTTCGTGGCGTCGTTCGCCGCGCTGGGGCTGCCGCCGTACTTCACGCAGATCCTGCCGGAGCTCGGTGACCGCACCGCCCGCTGGGCCGGGGTGCTGTATGTCGTACCCACCGTGTTCAGCGCGATCGCCGCACCCATGTGGGGTCGGCTCGCCGACCGCTTCGGGCGCAAACGGCTCCTGCTGCGGGCCCAGCTGGGGCTCGCCGTCTCCTTCCTGCTCGCCGGGTGGGCGGACTCGCTGACCATGTTCACGGTGGCGCTGGTGCTCCAGGGCATCCTCGGCGGCACGTTCGCGGCGTCCAACGGCTACCTGGGGGCGGCCCTGGAGGGCCCACGCCTGTCGAAGGCGCTCACCTTGATGCAGGGCAGTGCGCGGGCCGCGCTGGTCTTCGCGCCGATCGTCGTCGGAACACTGTCGCCCTGGATGTCCCCGCACCGTCAGTACGCCCTCCTCGCCCTGCTCCCGCTGGCCGCGGCCCTGCTCCTGGCGGCCCTGCCCGAGCCGGGTGACGCCGCCGAGGCGGAGCGGGAGGAGGACGCGGAGCCCCTCGACGTGGCGCCCGTGTCGGCGCTGCGCAGGCTCTACGCGCTGGAGTTCGTTTTCGTGTTCTCCACGGTCATCTCCTTCCCGTACCTGATATCCCTCGTCGAGGAACGCCTCCCGGACGCCTCAGCCGCTCTCTCCGGCCTGCTGTTCGCCCTGCCGCACCTGTGCTACCTCGTGTCTGCCATGGCCGTGCACCGCGCGCTACGTACCCGCCCCCGGCACGGCATAGCCCTCGGCTTCGCGCTGATAGCGCTCGGTCTGGCCGGCCACGGCGTCGCCGACACCCTGCCCGCGCTGATCGCCGTACGGCTGCTGCTCGGCGCGGGCCTCACCCTCGGCATGATCGGGCTGTCGGTCCTGGCCGCCGACTGTGCCCGGGGCCGTGCCCCCGGCGGGATGTTCGGCTCCCTGGAGTTCTTCTCCAAGGCCGGCGCCGTCGCCGCCGGTGTGACCGCGGCTGTGGGCAGCGCCACATTCGGACCCGCCGCGCCCGTGCTGATAGGCGGCGGCACAGCCGCCCTCACCGTCTTCGCGACCCTCCTGCCCCCACACCCGCGAACCCGCTGGAGCCACTGAATGCCCCCGCTGACCGACTCGCTCGGTACCGCCCACCTGCCCACCGCCGACGACGCGGTGGCCCACACCCTCCTCAACTGCCTGCTGCGCGAGGTCTCCGGCCCCGAACACCAGACCGCCGTCAGCGACGGCCACCTGCTGCTGCGCCTGCCCCGCCGCGGCCTCCTGCTCCGCGTCGCCCTCCGCCGCACGTCCCTGCTCGGCGCCCACCGCTTCACCGGCCCCGTGCAGGAGCAGTCCGAGACCGGCTGGACAGAGCTCGACTGGCGCCGCCTCGCCGAGTACGCGCACGACGAACTATCCCTGCGCACGGGTGTCAGCAACGACGAGTTCCTGGACCAGATCGACTCCAGCCACCGCACCGTCGTCGCCGCGCTGGCCACCCGCGAGGTCGCGGCGCAGGGCCTCCCGGACTACCTCGCCTCCGAACAGTCCCTGCTGTTCGGGCACCGCTTCCACCCCACCCCCAAGGCCCGCACCGGCGACGCCGACGCCTGGCAGTCGTACGCCCCCGAGGCCGGAGCCGCTTTCCCGCTGCGCCACCTCGCCGTGCGCGAGGACCTGATCGCCGAGGAGAGCGCCGAACCCGACGCCACCGCCGTCCTCGACGCGCAACGCGACGACGTTCCCGACGGCTACCGGCTGCTGCCCGCCCACCCCTGGCAGTACGAGATGCTCCACGAGCACCGCCCACTGCGCGAGGCCCTCGGCCGCGGTGACATCCTCGACCTGGGCCCGGGCGACCGGGAGTACGCCGCCACCGCCTCGGTACGCACCCTCTTCGACGGCGACTCCTTCCTGAAGTTCAGCCTCAACGTCCGCATCACCAACTGCCTGCGCAAGAACGCCACTTACGAACTGTCCGGCGCCGTCGCCCTCACCCGCCTCCTCGCCCCGGCCCTCGCCGACCTGGAGAGCCGCTTCCCCGGCAGCGCGATGCTCCGCGAACCCGCCTACCGCAGCCTCGCCCTCCCCGGCCCCGACGGCACCCCCGACCGTGCCCTCCTCGAAGGCTTCGGCGTGATCGTCCGCGAGGGCCTTTCCCGCCGGCTGCTGCCCGGCACGACCCCGCTGCTCGCGGCCGCCGTCGCCGACGAGTACCCGACCAGCGCCGCCCACATCTCCCGACTCCTCGACGGAGCGGGCCCCGAGGCCGCCGTGGACTGGTGGAAGGCATATCTCCGTCTCCTCGTCCCGCCCGTGCTGTCCGCCTACTTCGACCACGGCCTCGTCCTCGAACCCCACCTCCAGAACGTCCTGATCTGCGTCGACGCCGACGGCATGCCCGCCCAAGTCCTCTTCCGCGATCTGGAAGGCACCAAGCTCGTCCCCGACCACCACGCCGACGCCCTCGCAGCCCTCCCGCCCGAGGTCGCCGGCCCGATGTCGTACGACGCCCAGCGCGGCTGGGACCGGGTCGTGTACTGCCTGCTGGTCAACCATGTCGCCGAGCTGCTCGCCGCACTCGCCGACCTGCACCCCGAGACGGAGGCCGATCTGTGGGCGGCCGTCCGGGCCGTCATCAGGACCTACGCCGACGAGGAGAGCTGCCCGCCCCGCCTCGCCGCCCTCCTCGCCGGAGTGCCCCTGCCGGCGAAGGCCAACCTGCTCACCCGCTGGGAACGCAAGGCCGACCGCGAGGCCGGCTACGTCCGCCTCCCCTCCCCCCTGGCCGAAGACATCCTCCGCTGGAGCACCCGATGACCGACCCGACCCCCGCCGTACGCGACCGGATCCTGTCCCTGCCGCACAACGAACTCCCCGCGTACGTCTACGACTTGGCCGCGCTGCGCGAGCACGCCGAGTCCGTGCGCTCCGCTCTTCCCGAGCGCGTCGAGCTGTACTACGCGGCCAAGGCCAACCCCGAGCCGGAGATCCTCGCCGCGCTCGGCCCCTGTGTCGACGGCTACGAGGTGTCCTCCGGCGGCGAACTCGCCCACGTCGCCAAGGCCGTCCCGGGCCGCCCGCTGGCTTTCGGCGGCCCCGGCAAGACCCCGGACGAGATCCGGGCCGCCCTGGAACACGGCGTCGAGCGCTTCCACGTCGAGAGCGAGCACGACCTGCGCGTGCTCGCCGAACTGGCACGGCAGGTGGCCCCCGGCACACGCGTGGGTGTGCTGCTCCGCTTCAACCTGGCCGTGGCGGGCGGGGCCCTGGCGGGCAGCTCCCTCGCGATGGGCGGACGGCCCACCCCGTTCGGCCTTGACCCGTCACAGGCACCGCAGGTTCTCCGCCCATTCACGGACGGTACGTATCCGCACCTGGAACTCCGCGGCGTCCACGCCCACTTGGCGAGCGGCCTCGAAGCCCCCGAGCAACTGGCAGTCGCCCGCTCGATCGTGGACTGGGCGACAGGGCTGGACGCCGCCTTCACCGAAGTGAACGTGGGCGGCGGCATGGCCGTGGACTACGCGAACCCCGAGCGCCGCTTCGACTGGAAGACGTACGGCGAGGGAATGGCGCGACTCGCCGAAGCGCACCCGGACTTGACTCTCCGTATCGAGCCCGGCAGGGCCCTGACCGCCTACTGCGGCTGGTACGCCACCGAGGTGCTGGACGTGAAGCACAGCCGCGGTGAGGACTTCGCCGTGGTCCGGGGCGGCACCCACCACCTGCGCACCCCTGCGACCAAGGGGCACGACCAGCCCTGCTCGGTGCTGGCGGTGGAGAAGTGGCCGTATCCGTGGCCGCGCCCGGCGGCCGGAGGGGAGCACGTCAGCCTCACCGGACAGCTGTGCACCCCGAAGGACCTCCTCGCCCGGAACGTCCACGCGCCGGGGCTGAGGGCCGGGGACCGAGTGGCCTTCTCGGTCGCGGGCGCGTACGCGTGGAACATCTCGCACCACGACTTCCTGATGCATCCGCACCCCGGCTTCCACTTCCTCGACTGAACCCGCCGTTCGCTCCCTGACCGGACCTCCCCCGGTCTCCGTTGCACATCGGGCTCACATCCATAGCGGTGTGTTGGGCCTTCCTGTGCGCGCTGCCGCAGCCGGCCGCCCCCCGTTATGTGGGTTCCGTAGGTGCTGAAGACCATGTGAGGAAAGACCAGCAGCGCGTAGAGCTGGATTTCCCGCAGGTCAGCGGGACCTTCCTCGCGGCTTCAGCCGCATCTGCGGCAGCTCGGGAGCCGGCAGCGGATCCCCGTCATACCCCTTCACCTCTCCGAACCTGGAGCCTTCCATCCAGTCTTGACGCGCCTGTTCGATCTCCTCCTGCGACCGCCCGATCCAGTTCCAGAACATAGCGGATCCTGCGCGCTTTTCCGCAGGTCAGCGCTGTTCCGCACCGGTGAGGGTCAGCAAGCTGCCAGCATCGGTCGTGGAGGAGTTAGCAGCCATGGGTTCCGCTGTCCTGGTTCGTGGGATGGGGTCGTTTTTCAAGGAGTGTGAGCATCCGCGGTCGCGGTGGTCGAAGTGCCCTCACCCTTACAGGATCCGGTACCGGTCGGCGGCGGGGCGGCAGTTGGAGGAGTCCGGGTTCGCGACCCAGGATGCGGCCATCGAGCGTTTGACGGAAATCTACAAGGCGAAGAAGGCGGCCCCTCGGGGCCAGGCGAAGGCGGAGCGGATCGCCCGGTACGGCGAGATGCGGTTCGAGGAGTACGCCGGCGAGTGGAAGGCCGGTCAGCGGGATCCGGGGCCGGCGTCGGTGGTGCACCTGGAGTCGCTGCTGAACATTCATCTGCTGCCGCTGCTGGGCAGCCGGCGGATGAACTCCTTCGACCACAAGGTGGTCGAAGGCTTCATCCAGACCCTGGAACGTAACGGCATCGGCCTGGCCGCCCAGGCGAACGCCTTCGACAAGCTGAAGGCGATCCTGCTGGACGCGAACCGGCTCGGGCTGTTCGACGACAACCCGGTGGCCGGGGTGAAGCCGCCGCAGTACGACCCCAAGCGGGTGGTGATCCCCTCACCGCAGCAGCTGGGTCGGATACGCACCGCCGGTGACGACAGCTTCCTGCTGGTCGCCGATCTGATGAGCGGGTGCGGTATGCGCAACGGCGAGGCGTTCGCGGTGAATCTCAACAACATCGTCGCCGACGACGTCTACCGGATCACCGAGCAGGTCAACCGGACCACCTGCCGTTACGAGCGGCTCAAGCACCGCAAGGTGGGCGAGTACCGGGACGTGCCCCTGCCGGAGCGGGTGCGGCAGACCATCGAGTGGTACGCCGACAAGCACGGCACCGTCGACGGCTACCTGCTGCGTCACCCCAGTGACCCGTCCCGGACGTTCCCGCACTACCACATCGCCAACCAGTGGCAGCGGATCAAGAAGGCGGGCGAGGTCGACATCCCCGAGGGGATGGTCGTCTACGGCATGCGGCACTTCTTCGCCTCCAACTGCCTCACCCACGGCATTCCCATCACCGACGTCGCCGAGTGGATGGGCCACAAGACCATCGAGATCACCTTCAAGATCTACCGGCACCTCATGCCCGGCTCCATCAGCACAGCCGCCAAGATCCTCAACCTCCACCTCGCCGCATAAGACGCCCCGAAGCAAGCGTCTACGACGCGAGGCGGAGGCCGCACGCACGTCTGGGCAAATGACGCTTCCGGGTTAGCCGGTGTGGCAGCTGCACGCCTCAGAGGACATCGGTCTGAGTTCGGCGAACCGCCGGCCGTGGCCCGGCGCGACGAGGTGCCGTACCGCTCGTCGCGCCGTTCGGCTCATTCACCGGTCAGCTCCCTCCCGATGCGCCCCGCCCACTCCTCGATCTGCGTGAAGTCCCGGAAGTCCCCGCCTTTTCCGTTGCGCAGGATCATCCGGGCGACCCATCCCTTCGCTCCCTCCTCCTGGCAGCCCCCGAAGGTGACGTGCTCCTCGGCGTCGAGCCGGTCCATGGCCTTCTTCACACCGGGTACGGGCGGGATGTCCCGCTCCGAAGCCGAGGAGTCGAGTGGGCCGCTGCTGAAGAGCCAGAGCGGGCGTTCGACCAGGGGAGGACCTGGACGACGTGAAACGCCGCACGCTGATCGGCGGCGCCGTGCTCTGCGCAGCCGCCGCTGCCGAACCTTGGGGCCGTCTCGCGCATGCCCTCGGCAGGGGATCCAAGATCGATTCGGTCGCAGCGGACGCCCTCATCAATCGCGCTGCTGCCCTTCATGTGCGCGAGAATCACCTCACGGCCCTCCCCCTACAGGGCAGGGTGGAGGCTCCCCTTGACGCGATCACTGCCGTGCTACCGCAGACCGGCGAGCACCAGCGAGCACTGACTATTGCCGCCGGCGAGACAGCCGCCCTGGCCGGCTGGGCGGCTTGGGACTTGGGCGAGTACGAGAAGGCGTGCGCCTACTATGAGGCACGACGGACTGTGCAGAGGAAGCCGGGCACCCGCCGCTGCGGGCCCTGGCCCTGGCCTATGCCAGCTACGGAGCCACTACCCCTCAAAAGGCAGTGAACCTTCTGGCCCGAGCAGCCCGGGATGTACGAGGTCACGGCAACGCCACCGCTGCCGCCTGGATCCACGGCCGCTACGCGGAGGGAGCGGCGAATTCCGGAGACAACACGGGTGCCCTGCGAGCCCTGGACGTGCCCGCGTTGTGTACGACTTCGCCGACCACACCAACGAACAGCCATGGGTGGGCTTCATGACCCCCTACCGCCTCGAAACTCGTTGTCGCTGTCGGTCTATGGGTCGCTCGGGCGTAAGGAGTTGACCGAGACTGCGGACATCGCAGTGAGTCGTCTCGGCAAGGATCTGCCGGACTCAGGCGTTGTCGTCCTCGGCGACCTGGCCTCCGCGCTGTTGCGCGGAGGCGACAGGGAACAAGGTGTCTACGTGGCACGCCAGTTCGCGACTGCCGCTGAGGCTCGGCCGAACACCATGGGTAAGGCTCGCGGCCAGACCATTGCTGCTCGGCTCCCCGACAGCGAGCGTGAACTCACCCGGCACCTACGTCAATGTCCGGGCCGTAAGTGCGACCGGACGCTCAACCTTGGATTTACTTCGCCGTCGACTCTTCGACCACCCACGCCAGGTATGCCTCGGACCCCCCTGTGATCGGGAGAACGACCCACTCCGGAACCTCATAGCTGTGTTCCTGGGCTACCCACGCCGCAAGCTCTGGCAGGCGATCGGTGGTCGTCTTGTACGAGATCCGCCACTCCCGGGCGGTCTCAATCTTGCCCTGCCACCAGTAGACCGCAGTCAGCGGCGGGTCGATGTGAGCACCGGCCGCAAGCTGGTGCTCCACCGCGCCTCTCGCAGCACCATCGCTTTGTCCTCGTCGTCGATGGTCGTCTGGGCGACCACTATCCCGCTCGCCATGCAACTGCTCCTCCTAGTCGGTGTACCACGACCCGACCCAGCCGGCTTAAACCACAGGGCCGCTCTCGACTGCCTGGCCGGCCTGAGCGGCGATACGGCGCAGCCATATGTGGGCCGGTTCCCGCTCATGGAGGGGATGCCACCACAGGGACTCCACCAAGTGGCCGATCTCGAAGATGGTCCGGACGACGGTGATCGGTTGTCCGGAGAGGGCGGGGATCGCGGCCCGTTCTGGCATCAGGCCGATCCGGTCGGTCCCCGCAACCAGGTGCGGAATGGCCAGGAAGTTCTCCGTGACGATCTCCGCGTGCGGTTCGACGCCCTCGGCGTGCAGGCGATTCAGAGGGGAGAAGACCGGCGAGGGGTGACGGTAGGGCAGCACCCAAGGGCGTTCGGCCAGTTCCTCCCGCCCGAGGACGGCCGGGGCGCGGTCGGCGGACATCACGCACACCCAGCGGTCCTTGTACAGGTCGAAGGTGGGGATGTTCGACAGGATGCCCTGGGGCAGGACGAGGGCGTCCACCGTGCGCAGGTTGTCCAGCGCCTGCTGCACGACCCGTTCGGTGCTGTGCTGGAATCGCAGCCGCACGTTCGGCGCGGCCGTGCGGACCAGGTCGGCCAAGGCCCTTCCGAACGTGGGTAGTTGGCAGTCGGCCATGATCACGGTGAACTCGTGCCTGGCCTGCGCGGGATCGAAGTCGGGGCGCGTCTGGAGGACCCGGTCGGCCCAGCTCAGGGCCTGCCCGGTGTGTTCCACGAGTCGTTCCGCCAGAGGGGTCAGCTCGTAGCTGTTGCCCACCCTGACGAGGAGTTCGTCGCCGTAGTGCCGGCGCAGCCGGGCCAGGGCCGCGCTCAGCGAGGGCTGGCTCAGACCGAGCCGTTGTGCGGCCCGCGTCACACTGCGCTCCTGGAGGAGCGCGTCCAGCGGCGGCAGCAGGTTGAGGTCCAGAGTCACGGCACCCGCCTTGAATGATCATCAGTCCTGTCTATGTCGAGCATAAGCGATTTCGGCTTCCCTGATCCCAGGGGCGGACGCAAGAGTGGTGGCACGGCTCGGCGGACCTCGTGTCAGACGGACCGCCACCACCCCAGACGTTCGCATGCTCGGGCCTGCGCCGATCGATGCAGGTGTTCCGAGCTCATCAAGGAGGCGACAATGCCGTCGTTCCATGTCCTGATCGCCGGCGGAGGCATCGGAGGGCTCTGTCTGGCGCAGGGTCTTCGTCGCGCGGGCATCGGCTGCACCGTCTACGAGAGCGCGCCGGGCATCGGGCGGGCCGGCTACCGCCTGCACATGAACGGCGCGGGTGGCCGCGCTCTCCAGCAGTGCCTGCCGGATGCCCTCTTCGAGCTGTACATGCAGACCTCGCGCGAGGCGCCGCGCCGTGAGGTCATGGTCGTGCTCGACCATCAGGCCCGCGAACTGGGCGCCCGCCCCCACATCGGCCCGCCCAACGACCCAAGCCGGCCGCACACAGCGGTCAACAGGCGCACGCTGCGCCAGATCATGGGCGTGGGCCTGGAGGACATCGTCCGCTACGACAGCACCGTCACCGGCTTCGAGACGGACGGCGAGAAGGTGCGGGTGCTGCTCGACGACGGCACGAGTGAGACCGGGGACGTACTGGTGGGCGCCGACGGCATCAACTCCGTCGTGCGCAGGCAGTTGCTGCCCGACGTTGCGGTCGTGGACACCGGAAGTCGTGGCCTTTACTCCACCGCACCGCTGACCGACGATCTGGCAGCGAGCCTGCCCGAGGCACTGTTCGACGGCTTCGCCATCGCCGGGGGGCCGAACGGCGCGATGTTCGCGTACGGCGTGTACCGACCGCGCAGGCCGGTCGCTGAGGCGGTGGCCGAACTGGCGCCCGGCGCCGCCGTCGATCCCGTCGACCCGTACATCATGGTCAACCTCGGCCTTCCGCCCGGCAGCCCTGTCGCCGCCGGGGCTCCCGACCTGTGGCACAGCTCCCCTGAAACCCTGCACGCGCTGATGCGCACCGCGGTACGGGGCTGGGATCCCGCGCTGGCCGATCTCGTCGAGCACGTCGACGCGTCGACGATCTTCCCGGTGTCCACGCGTCACCTGCAGCCGGCAGATCCCTGGCCGGCCGGCCGTGTCACCCTGCTCGGTGACGCGATCCACGCCATGCCTCCCTCGTTCGGCTCCGGTGCCAACACGGCACTGCGCGACGCCGCGGCTCTCGCCCGGGCCCTGGAGCGCGCCGCCCACGGCGACACCCCCGTGGCGGAGGCCGTGGCCGAGTACGAGACCGAGATGCGCGCCGAGGTCTTCCCCATCCTGCGCGCCTCGGCCGACCCGCGGGGCCTCGACGCCGACTTCCTGCCGGACGACCTCCCCGTCAGTCACACCTGATCGCCGCCCCCGACACGAGCCGCACCACGAGGAGAACCATGCCCGCCACCGAAGACATCGAGTTCCGAGTGTCGGAACTGACCCTGCGGGGCAAACTGTTCCGCCCGACCGACGGCCCGCAGCGTCCGCCCGTCGCCATCCTCCAGGGCGGCCTGGGCGGTCCCGCGGAATCCATGTTCGCCATGGCCCGGGGCTTCACCGACGCCGGTCTGGCCTGCCTGATTTACGACCACCGCAACACCGGCTACAGCGACGGCGAACCCCGTCAGCAGTTCGATCCCTGGCAGCAGTGCCGGGACCTGCGCGACGTCATCACCCATCTGACCCTGCGCGAGGACATCGACCCCGACCGCATCGCCCTGTGGGGCATCAGCATCGGTGGCGCCAACTCCCTCTTCACGGCCGCCACCGACCGCCGGGTCAAAGCGGTCGTCAGCATCATCCCCCCGGTCAGCGGCTGGAGCGCGCGCACCCTGCAACCGGCCGACACGCTCGCGGAGCTGGAAGCTCTCATTCCCGCCGACCGTCAGGCCCAGCTGCGCGGCGAGCCGGCCGCGAGTATCCGCCTGCACGGCGTCCCGGAACCCGGGGACCCGGTCATGTTCAGCGACCAGGAGGGTCTGGAATTCGTCGAGAACATGATCCACGGACTGCCCAGCTTCCGGAACGAGATCACCATCTCGACCCTCGACCGCATCTTCGAGATGGAGGTGCGCGCCTACGCCGAACGCATCACCGCCCCGGTCCTGATGATCCTCGCCTCCAAGGACACCGTCGCCCCCATCGAGGAGGCCCGCGAGATGTACGAGCGGATCCCCGACCCGAAGGAGGTCATCGAGTACCCGGGCCAGCACTACGAGATCCTCTCGCACCACTTCCCCGAGATCATCACCCGCAGCGCCGACTGGCTGGCCGCCACCCTGCGCGGCTGACCGCCCCTCCATCCGCTCCCGTCCGGTCCGCCGGAGCCCGCATGGCCCGGCGGGCCGTCCCCATCCCCCGAACACAGAGAGGTGTCGTCGATGCGTCTGCTCGGACTTGCCTGCGGGCAGGAGGACGGCAGTGCCGAGGTACTGCTGAAGGCCGCGCTCACCGCGGCCGCGCGCGAGGGGACAGCCGTCGAGATGGTACGGCTGACCGACCTGTCCCTGGTGACCGCCGCCACCGCGGACGCCGGGGACGACGCGGCCTGGTTCTGCGACCGGCTGCTCGACGCGGACGGCGTGATCGTCAGCTCCCCCACCTACACCCGCAGCGCACCGGGCGCGTTGAAGCTCCTCATCGACCGCGCCTTCGGTCCGCGCACGGACGTGGTCTTCGTCCGTGAGGCCCTCGCCCACCGCGAACACGGCCGGGCCGAGCAGAAGGGGACTCGCGGCATTCTGGGCCTCGACACGTCCCCCGACCCGCGGGTCCTCAAGCCGCGCGTGGCCGGCTTCATCGCCGTGGGCGGCTGCCCGTCACCCCACTGGCGCACGCTGACGCTGCCCACTCTGCACGCCCTGGCCTTCCCCCTGCACATGGCCGTCGCCGACCAGGTGGAAGTCCCCACCCCCGGTGGCCTGGGCGGCATAGCCACCGACCCGGCGGCTGTGCTGCGCGCCGAGCGGCTGGGCGGCGCGGTTGCCCGGCAGCTCGGCCTGCCCCACGACGAGGTCCGCTTCCTGGGGGAGCCCGGCACCTGCCCGATGTGCCACCTCGACCTGATCGTGCTGCGCGGCGGCCGCGCCGAATGCGGCACCTGTGGGGCCGCGGGCCGTTTCGTCGTCGAGGACGGCGACGTCCGGGTCGACTTCTCCGCCGCCGGCACCGCTTCCTCCGTCCACACTCTCACGGAGCTGGAGGAGCACTACCGGGAACTGTTGAGCGCCGCCTCACTGGAGCCGGACCCCCAGGAGATCGACAGGCACGCCGCCGCGTTCCGCGACAGCGTCCCCGTCCTGCGCCCACCACGGCCGTAGAGGACCGCTCGCGGGCTCTCGGGAACCATGGGCCGCGGCCGTAGCGCCCGGGTCAGGGCGGCGGCGTCCCGCAGCGCGCTGTTGGCGCCGGCGCCGAAGCTGGGCGGCGTGGCGTGAATGGCGTCGCCGAGCAACGTGACCCTGCTGGTGGTCCAGGGCTCCGCCGGCTCCAGGCGGCGTACGGCCACCGGGAAGAGAGTCGAGTAAGACAGGCCCTGGTTGATGACGCCGGCATCGACCCCCCGCTTGTATTCGACGACCACAGGTGCGAAATTCTCGTCGACTCCCAGCGAGTCAATCCGCCCGCCATCGACACAGTCGACGTACTCGCTCGCCAGGAACCGCACCCCCAGCATCGTCTCCATGTGCGCCTAGACGAGGTCTTGCACATCCGCCTCGATATGTCGCGGTCACTGTTCGGCAGCCTCTCGGGCGATCTGCTCGAACTGGACGCCCATGGCCTCGGAGAGTGCCTGGGCGGCGGAGAGCGGGCGCACCATCACCGTGAACTCGTCGATCTTGCCGTTGTCGTCAAAGTGCAGGAAGTCGCAGCCCTGGAGCTTCTTGCCGGCGACGGTGGCGGTGAAGACGAAGGCGTGGTCGCGGCCGTCGGGGTTGGCTATCTCGCGGACGTAGGTCAAGTCCTCGAAGACGCGGGACACACCGCGCAGGATCGCGGCGGTAATGGCCTTGCCCGGGTACGGCTTGAAGGCGACGGGGCTGGTGAAGACGACGTCGTCGGCCAGCAGAGCGGCCACGGCGTCCAGGTCGCCGCTCTCGACAGCTTTGCGGAAGGGATGCACGAGTCCACCTTTTATAGTCAATAATTTGAATAGGTGCGCCATTCAGGGCTTGTCTGCAAGGCCCGGGGGAACTATTACTCACTTCGTTGAGTAATCACAGCGGTCGTAGCGTGTGTCCATGGCTTTGCGGAACGCGGTGATGGCCGCACTGTTGGAGGGCGAGGCGTCCGGGTACGACCTCGCGAAGGCGTTCGACGCGACGGTGGCCAACTTTTGGATGTCGACGCCCCAGCAGTTCTACCGGGAGCTGGAGCGCATGGAGGCTGAAGGGCTCGTCACGGCCCGCCTCGTCGAGCAGGAGCGACGCCCCAACAAGCGACTGTTCTCCTTGACGGAGGCCGGACGGAAGGCCGTCCACGCCTACACCGCCGTGCCCTTGGGCAGACCGGCGGTGATCCGGGACGAGCTGATGGTCAAGGTGCAGTGCCTGGACGCGGGCGACATGGAAGCGGTCCGCACCGCCATCGCCGAACGCATGGAGTGGGCCACCGCCAAGCTGGCCCGCTACGAGCGGCTCCGGCAACGTCTGCTCGACGGGCGCTCCGAGGAGGCGTACTTCGCCGAGGCCGAGCGCATCGGCCCGTACCTCACCCTGCTGCGCGGAATGTCCTTCGAGCGGGAGAATCTCCAGTGGGGAGATATGGCACTGCGCAGGCTCGAACAGCGCACGGCCGCGCTTCGGGCCGACAGCTGACCGGCAGCGGTCCCACCTGGAGTCAGCAGTAGAAGGCACTCAGGCCCGGGCCGCTTCGCGAGTCGAGCGGATGCCCGTCCCCGACCTACGCCACGGCCGGGTCGGCCGACACCATGAGCACGGCAACGGGCAGCTCGGCCTGCGTGGCTTGCACTCTGTCCAACTACCGTCCGACGAAGAGGGTTCAGCACGAGGAGCATCCGGCGTCGTCGCAAGCCAGAACATCACACCGCTGGGGAGGTGTCCCCAGCGGACGCCGCCACCGGAAGCAGCGTCGGCCGCTTGGCCTGGCGGCCGTCGCCGGAGGAGCGACCGCGCAGGCGGCGGCCGATCCAAGGGCCGAGGAAGGTGCTGGCCCAGCGCAGTTCGGCACCCACGGCTCTCCAGGCAGAGAAATCTGTCTCCGCGGCCGGAAGAGGAAGGGCCCACTTGTCGTCGCTGCCCGGCAGACGGAGCGCCTGGGCCACGGCAGCCGCGATGCGCGCGTGTCCCAGCGGGCCTGCATGCAGCCGGTCAGCACTCCACAACCGCGGATCGGTCGCCGCCGCGTACGCGGCCGTCTCCGCGACCACTACGCCGTGGCGGTCTGCGGCCTCCCGGATGCGCGCGTTGAGAGCGAGAACACGGTGACCGATCGGGCGGGCCAACGACGTGATACGCCCGAGTCGGGAAACATGAGGGTCGCGACGGTGGCGCCCTGCGCGGTGAGGGCGGCGAACATCGCCTCAACATGACCGGCCACCTCGTCGAGGTCGCAGCTCGGACGCAACACGTCATTGACCCCGGCCACCACGGTGGCGAGGTCGGGCCTCATCGCGAGAGCCGGACCGAGCTGCTCGGCGCGCACCTGACCGGCCTTACGGCCGCGCACCGCGAGGTTGGCGTAGCGCAAGCCGGGACTGTGGCGAGCGACCTGCTCGGCGAGCCGGTCCGCCCAGCCCCGAAGACCACGGACGTCGTCGCCGTCCCCGAGCCCCTCTGTGTGACTGTCACCCAAGGCGACATAGCGCAGATACGCACTGCTCGACACGGAGCTGACCGCCTCTCGTCAACGCTGATGATGGAAGTAGCACACGATCGCCGATGGACAACTAGACACCTAATCGCATTGTTCAATAGGAGGGTAGCTACCGGCTCACCTTCCTGCAAAGTGACGCTCCTCTGAGAGGAGCCAAGGCCGTCGAGAGCGGTCCACCGCCCTGGTCCACCGCGCACCCGGGTGCAAGCAGCAGCGCGCCCCTGCTGTAGCCGTGCGGGTCTCCGCCTGCAGGCAGATGCCGGCCCCAGCACCTGGAGTGGCAGCAACTCCGGTTCACCGTCCGTGACCTGGCGGAAGTCCACGCCGACAGCGCGCGTGCGGAAAGCCTCGGCAGTGCGCCCCTGAGGCGTGCAGCTTGCGCTCAGCGCGGCGTCGCCCACCCCGTGGCTCCGAGGCCCGCCTGGTACAGGGAGGCGGGCCAGGTCACCCGACCCGGCCCGCACCGGCGTGTCCTGCTGCGTCACCGCCGCCGGCCCGGCTCTCACCTCGTGCGCCCCTGCCGCGTCAGGGGTGTGCGGCGAAGTACCGGGCAATGCCCTCGATCCCCTCGCTCACGGCTCCCTCGACGATGGGTGCCAGGGCCTCGGGAAGGATCTCCTGGCTGTAGACCACACGTGAACCGTCCCCGTCGGGAAGCACGTCGATGGTGCCCAGGTGGAAGTCGATGGGCTGGGGCATGCCCTCGACGAACCGGTACTGGAAGCGGCGCAGTTCGTCGTTCTTCGTCACCACGAGGGACTTCAGCGTGCCCTCGGCCGTGGTCAGGTGGCGGTGCGTGCCGTCGAAGTGTGCCTCCCGCACGGCCGGGAACCACTGCGGAATCATGCTCACGTCGGTGAGGACGGCCCAGACGCGGTCGGGGTCCTGTGCGACTCGGGTGTCGAAGCGGAACGTTGCCATAGGGACTCCCTGGTTGTGGTGATGACGGCTCCGGGCAGGCGCCGTACGCGGCGGGATCAGAAGGGGTAGCGGGAGTGCTCGGTGGAGAGGGTGACCCAGCGGGTGTTCGAGAAGGACTCGATGCCCCAGCGTCCGCCGAAGCGGCCGTAACCGGAGGCCGCGAACCCGCCGAAGGGGGCCTGCGGTTCGTCCCCCACCGACTGGTCGTTCACGTGCACGATGCCGGTGCGGATACGGCGTGCCACCTTCAGGCCATGGGTGCCGTTCTCGGTGAGGATGCCGCAACTGAGGCCGTGCTCGGTGTCGTTGGCCAGGGCCACCGCCTCGTGGTCGTCCGAGAAGGCCCTGACGGTGACGACGGGTCCGAAGGCCTCGGCGTGGTGCAGTTCCGCGGCCTCGGGCAGGTCGGTCAGCACGGTCGCCGGATACAGGGCTCCCTGCGGCTTGCCACCGCCGGTCAGGACGCGCGCGCCGTTGCCGACCGCGTCCGTGACCAAGGCGGCGACCCGCCACGCGGCGGCTTCGTCCACCAGCGGGCCGATGACGGTGCCGGGCAGGCCCGGATCACCGCTCGGCAGACCGGCGACCTTCGCGGTGAACCGCCGGGTGAACTCGCCCACGAGCGAGGTGTGCACCAGCACGCGGTCGGCGCACATGCAGATCTGGCCGGAATTCATGAACGCGGCGAACGCAGCGGCGTTCACGGCGTGGTCGAGGTCGGCGTCCTCCAGCACGATCACGGAGTTCTTGCCACCGAGTTCCAGCACGGCCGGCTTGAGGTGCTCGGCCGCGAGGGCACCGATGATCCGCCCGACGCCTGTCGAGCCGGTGAAGTTGACGGCACGGACACGCGGATCCGCGATCAGTGTCCGCGCGATGCCCGCGGCGTCCGCCTTGTCGTTGGTGATGACGTTGAGGACGCCGTCGGGTAGTCCCGCGTCGCGCAGCACGTCGGCGACGAACAGGCCGCACGCGATCGGGGCGTCCTCGCTCGCCTTGACCACCACGGTGTTGCCCGCCGCCAGCGGGGCGGTGACCGCCCGGGTGCCGAGGATGACCGGCGCGTTCCATGGCGCGAACGCGGCCACGACACCGAGGGGTTCGCGGACGGCAAGGCTCAGCCCGCCCGGCTCCTGGGTGGTGAGCACGTCCCCGCGTGGCGCGGTGATCGCCGCGGCGGCCTCGCGCAGCATACTGGCGGCCACCCCGACGTTGAACAGCGCCCACCCCCGGGTTCCGCCCGTCTCGGCGGCCATCAGCTCAACGGCTTGTTCACGGCGCTCTTCCATGAGGTCCGCCGCGCGCAGGAAGATCTTCCGCCGGGCGAAGGGTGCGAGCGCCGCCCACTCGGCGAAGGCGGTATCCGCCGCGTCCACCGCGGCTCGTACGTCCTCGGGGCCGGCGGCAGCGACCCACGCACAGGGCTCGCCGGTCCAAGGGCTGATGTCGGCGGTGGTCCGGCCGGAGACGGCCGGGGTCTCCTTGCCGCCGATCAGAAGGTTACGGTCAAGTGGCACGGGGTCGTCTCCTTGTGTGCTAAGGCCGGCGTGCATCCTGCGGGTCAGGCGCCGATCATGTTGAAGCCGCCGTCGGCGTTGAGGTAGACGCCGGTCATGTGGGCGGCGTCGTCGGTGGCGAGGAAGAGGGCGGTGCCCGCGAGTTCGGCGGGGCCCGGGATACGGCCCATCGGGGTCTTGGCGATCAACTCCTCGCGGCGGCCGGACTTCCAGTCCGCACGGTTGAGGAGCATCTCGGTCTCCATGAAACCGGGGGCGAAGGTGTTGACCCGCACGGCGGGGGCGAACGCCTGGGCGTAGGACTTGGTGATGCCGAGGAGGCCGTACTTCGCGGCCGCGTACTGCGGAGCGCGGGCGCTGCCACGCACGATCACGGTGGAGCCGATGTTGACGATCGCGCCGTGGCCCTGCTCCAGCATGCGGGAGCCGAACTCGTGGACGCACAGCATCGTTCCCTTGACGTCCACCGCCAGGACGTGGTCGATGGACTCCTCGGTGAGTTCCCGCCAGGACATCTGGTCGCCCGCCGTGTCACCGACGTTGTTCACCAGCACGTCCAGGCCGCCGAAACGGCCGAACACCTCTTCGGCCATGCGGATGACATCGGCGTGGACAGCGATGTCGGCCTGCACCGTGAACGCCTCGCCGCCGACCTCCTTGATCCGGGCGACCGTCTTCTCGGCTCCGGCCGCGGAGCTGCGGTAGTGGACGGCGACCCGGGCGCCCTCCTGGGCGGCACGTACGGCGATCTCGGCGCCGTAGCCGGTGCCGGCACCGGTGACCAGGACGGTACGGCCTTCGAAGCGACGGGGAGTGTTCTGCTCTGTCATGGGACGTCCCTTCAGAGGTGTACGGCCGTGAAGCGCTGGCGGAGCTCGCCGATGCCCTCGATACGGCTGACGAGTTCGTCGCCCTCGGCGAGATAGCGGGGCGGGTCCATCCGGTTGCCGACCCCGGCCGGGGTGCCGGTGAAGACCAGGTCGCCCGGAATCAGCGGCACTACGGCCGACAGACGGGCGACGAGCTCCGGCACCGGGAAGATCATGGACTTGGTGCGGTCGTGCTGGACGACCTCGCCGTTGAGCAGCCCGGTGATCCCCAGATCGTCGGGGTCGTCGAACTCGTCCGGTGTGACGAGGACAGGACCGGTCGGCCCGAAGCCGGGGAAGGACTTTCCGCAGCTGAACTGTGCGGGTTTTCCCCGGAGTTGGGCGACACGCTCGGACAGGTCCTGTCCGATGGTGAGCCCGGCGACCGTCTCCCAGGCACGGTGGACGGGCACGCGGTGAGCGGACACGCCGATCACCGCGACCAGCTCGACCTCCCAGTCCACCTTGCCGGCAGGAAGCTCGACCGTGGTGTGCGGGCCCGTGATGCAGCTCGGGAACTTGGTGAACACCAGCGGCTCTTCGGGCGGGGTGAATCCGGCCTCGGCGGCATGCGGGGGGTAGTTGAGGGCGAGGGCGAAGACCTGCCGGGGCCGGGGCACCGGGGCCTGGAGAGCCGCCGGGTCCACCTCGATGTCGTACGCCTCGTCAGCCAGAGCGGCGGCCCAGTCGCGGAAGGATCGCCACTGCTCCAGCAGGGCCATCGGGTCGGTCGAGAGCCGCCCCTGCGAGGCCCAGCCGACATCCGCGGCCCGGTCGCCGCGGACCACGACGGCCCGGCCGTGGATGACGCCGAGTCTCACCAGTCCACCTTCTTCGGTACAGGCGTGCCGTGGCCCTGCTCCCAGCTGACGATGGGATTGCGCAGCACGCCGAGCCGTTCGACCTCCGCCTCGACGACGTCACCGGGCTTGAGGTACATGTCGGGATCACCGCTGAAGCCGGCGACGCCCTGCACGGTGCCGGTGGTGATCAAGTCCCCCGCGCTGTAGCCCTGCGGGGAGTGGTAGGCGACCAGGTGCGGGATGGAGACGGACATGCGGTTGGTGTTCGACTTCTGCCGGACCACGCCGTTGACCCGCAGTTCCATGTCGAGGTTCTGCGCGTCCGGGATCTCGTCGGCGGTGACGATGTACGGGCCGACGGGGCAGAAGGTGTCGATGGCCTTGCAGAAGGAGAAGACGCCGGACTCCATCTCACGGCGCTGGATGTCGCGCGCGCTGATGTCGTTGAAGACCACGTAGCCGGCGATGTGGTCGGGCGCGTCGTCGACGCCGAAGAACTTGCCGGGTTTGCCGATGACCACGGCGACCTCCAGCTCGTAGTCAAGTTCGCTGGTCAGGTGCTCGGGGTAGATCACCGGCTCGTCGGGGCCGACGATCGCGTCGACGTTCTGGAAGAAGACGATCCCCTTGTGCATGGGGTGCGACCAGTCGACGTTCTTCGACTCGTCCTCGTGCTCACGGAAGTTGCCGGAGGTGTGGAAGAACTTCTTCGGCACGATCGGCGCACGCAGCTTCACGTCGTCCAGCGACAGCCGCTCGCCGGTCTCCGTCACCCGGCCGTCCCGCTCGAAGTACTCGCGGGTCGAGGCGACTTCCAGGGGGAGAACGAGCCGCTCCTCCAGTTCAAGCCTGCCCACGCGGCCGTCGTCGAAGGTGATCAGTTTCATGGTTTCCCATTTTCGGTGTGTGGTGTGTGGCGGTGCTCCGCCTGATCCGCCGGGCCCTCTCCCGCGAAGACCCGCAGCTGAAGGGCCAGCAGCGCGTAGTAGCCCACCAGGGCAGTGAGTTCGAAGAGGCCTCGCTCTCCCCACGCGGCCACCGTGTCGTAGTACTCCTTGTCGCTCAGCGCACCGGCTCGGGTCAGCGCGGCGGTCGCGAGCAGCGCGGTCCGCTCGGCCGGGTCCGGCAGGTCCGGCAGTCCGCCGGCGCGCAGAGCGTCCAGCTCGGTTTCGGTGATACCGCGCGTCCGGCCCACGGCCTCGTGCGCCTCCCACTCGAAGGCACTCCCCCAGTGGGCGGCGACGACCAGGATGGCCATCTCGCGCACACGGTCGGTCAGGACCGACTCGTAGCGCACCGCCGCCCCGACCGCCTGGACCGCCAGCCCGACGGGCGGGCTGAGCAGCATGGCGTTGAACGGGCCGCGCAGTCGGCCCTCCTTGTCGACGAGGGGGAACGTCTGTGGTCCGGTAGCCCTGGGGCCTGCGGTGATGGCCCGGTAGACCTCGCTCTGCTGCTCGTCCAACTCGCCGGGCAGCAGTCCGGCAAGGCGTGCAGTCATCCGCACTCCCTTCGAGGCAGGTCCAGGGGAGTCCAATGGAGTCGAGGCCTCAGACGAGCGTGCGGCCGCCGTCCACGTAGAGCACCTGCCCGGTGACGTACGAGGCGCGGGCGGAGGCGAGGAACAGCACGGCTCCGACCACGTCCTCCGGCTGTCCCAGGCGCCCGGCGGGGACCAGAGCGGTCAGCTCCTCACGCATGCCGGGCTTTGCCAGGTACGCGCGGGTCAGCTCGGTCTCCGAGTAGCCCGGGGCGACGGCGTTGACGGTGACGCCCTCGGCGGCCCACTCGCGGGCCATCACCTTCACCAGCTGGTCCAGGCCGCCCTTGGAGGCCGCGTACGGGCCGTGATGGCGGTGCGCGAGCAGGGAGGAGACGGAGGAGAAGAACACCATGCTGCCGTGACCGGCCTCGCGCATCAGCCGGCCCGCGGCGCGTCCGGTCCAGAACGCGGTCGACAGGTTCAGGGTCAGGATGCGGTCCCACAGCTCGTCCGGTGTGTCCACCACGGGACGGCGGTCGTTCGTGCCCACGGCGTGCACCAGCACATCCAGGCCACCGAGCTCGCGAGCCGCCGTGGCGACCACCCGCTCGCACGCCTCGGACGACGTCAGGTCCGCGGTGAGGGTCCGTACGACGGCGGCCGCGCAGGCCGGATCGTCGCGCAGGGCCTCCAGCCGGGCCTCGTCCGCGTCGACCACCGTCAGCCGTGCGCCCGCTTCCGCCAGGCCCCGGACACAGGCGGCGCCCAGTCCTCCGGCCCCGATGACGAGCGCGCCACGCCCCTCAAATCCCAGCCACCCGACGGACGGCCTCTGTGTCTGTGTCGACGAAGCCATCACATGAGCTCCATTCCGGACCCGGCCGCCACCCGCTGGTAGTCGGTTCCGACGTCCTTCAGGCACATTTCCAGCATGTTGTCCGCCAGCGCGTTCCCGCTCCCGCTGAGACCGCCGTCGTGGATCGACAACGCACTGCGGGCTTTGATCTCGCGGGCGTAGTCGATGACTTCGCCCGTCTTGGACCACGGGCCGTGGACGGGCAACAGGAGCGTGTCCACCGGGCGCGCGGGCACGGTGAACGCGTCGCCCGGATGGAAGACGGTGGCTGTGTCCTTGTCTCCCACGAGGAAGCCGACGTTGGTGACCCGCGGCAGGTCCGGATGGACCACGGCATGCAGTTCTCCGTGCACCTCCACGCCGACGCCCTCGATGTCGAAGGCGTCCCCGTCACCGACCACACTGACCCGGCCGCCGCCGAGCCCGGCGAGCTGGTCCGCCACGGACCGGTTGGCCCAGATCCGCAGGCCGGGGTCGGCTTCGGCCGCCGCACGCAGGACGGGCTCGGCGAAGTGGTCCACGTGCTCATGGGTCACGAGCACGGCGTGGGCACCGTCGAGCGCGTGCGGGTCGGAGTAATTGCCGGGGTCGATGACGATGACGACGCCGTCCTGCTCCAGCCGGACGCAGGCGTGGCCGCACCTGGTGAGTCGCATGGGTGTGCTCACCTTCCCAGTTCGCTGCCGGGCACCCAGGTGCCGTGGAAGCCGTACCGGAGCCGGAAGGGGATCTTCACGGTGGCGATCGGGCCGGCGGCGATGTCGAGAGCGTCCAGGATGACCAGGTCGTGCCGCATCTGGTCGCGCCGGCCGACCAGCGCCAGCAGATAGCCCTCGCCCTCGTCGGCGTCCGCGGACTTCGGTACGAACACCGGCTCCTCGGGCGCGGCGTGCTCGCCGCCGGCCCAGATGGCCGTCGCACCGGTGCTTTCGTCGCGGTGGATGATGGAGTTGAAGGGCGGGCCCATGGGACCGAACTCGGGCATGGGCAGATCGGGGTGCATGCCGCCGACCCAGGAGTGCCGGTTCTTCTCCATCAGCACACGGGGGTCGACCCGGGGCATGTCACCGGGCGAGGCGAGGAGCTGCTCGCTGCGGTAGGTGTCGGTGGCGTCGTCCCAGTGGGCGGCGCCCTTGGTGAGGTCGAACGTCCAGCGGTGCAGGATCGGCGGCAGTTCGGGCAGCAGGCCGACGGTCGTCTTCGGGAACTGGGAGAACCAGCCGGACTTGGTGACGAAGTGGTCGCCGACCAGGGTGTCGCCGTCCGTCCAGGCGTTCAGGGTGTGGGTCTCCATGAGCTGCTCGCTGCGGAACCACTTGATGCCGCTCACCCCCTGGTCGCGCGGGATGATCGCGACGTAGGTCCCCTGGTTCGGGTCCCAGACGAAGTACTGCTCCTCCGTCTTCATCTGCTCCGGGTCGGCGACCATGGGCGAGATCGTGAAGACGAAGTGGTCCCGGGTGACCAGCCAGTCGTGCACCATCGACGAGTACGGCACCTCGAAGGTCTGGGAACGGGTGACCTTGCCGTCCGCGGAGATCTCGTAGATGTGGATCTGCTTGTCCGGCAGACCGCTGGCGTTGTACGCGAAGGCGATCAGCTCACCGGTGCGCGGGTCGTGCTTCGGGTGCGCGGTGAAGGTACGGCCCGGGATCTGGCCGGAGAAGTCGTAGACACCCTTGGTCTCCAACGTCGCCGGATCCAACTCGTACGGGAGCGCCGCCTCCTTGAGCGCGAGCAGCTTGCCCGCGTGCCAGATGATCGAGGTGTTGGCGTTGCCGTCGTCGATGCCGGCGACGGACGGGTCGTCGGTGTAGGGGTTGCGGTAGGCGCCGAACAGGGCCTGGCGGGCGGCGCGTTCGAGCTGGAAGCGCTGGGTGCGGACATAGCGCGTCTTCAGATCCGCGTGGCCGTTGTCGAACCGCACCATGTGGATCATGCCGTCGCCGTTGATGTACACGTCGTTCGGGAACCGCGGCGGGTACTGGGTGTCCGCGGCGGCACGGTAGAAGGCACCGTTCAGCTCGGGAGGTATACGGCCCTCGACCTCCAGGTCGTATACGTCCGCCTCGATCCGCGACGGGGCGAAGAACCCCCTGAACTTCGGCGTGTCCGGGAACTGCATGGTCTCCGGGGGTAGCTGGGTGCCCACGGGCTGCCGCCCGGGTGTCCCCTCGGACTGCGTCGTTGCAGTGGCCATGGCTCTCTCCTCTGTGGCAAGGTCGGATCAAGCGAAGAATGTGATTGATTCCTTGCTGGCGGCGCTCTGCTGCGAGAAGGGGCGCAGGGAAAGCTTGAACCGAGCCGATCAGCTGTTCCTGACCATCATGTCCTCGGGGCGTCATCGGCGTCCAACACTGAAACACGCACGAAACGATCGGAGAATGCGATGGATCTGCGGCAGATGGGGTACGCGGTGGCCATCGCCGACGAGCTCAACTTCACCCGGGCCGCGGCCCGCTGCAGCATCGGACAGTCCGGGCTCAGCCACCAGATCACCCAGCTCGAGCGGGAGGTCGGTGCCCGGCTGTTCGAACGGACGAGCCGTAGCGTCCGCGTGACCCAGGCCGGGCAGATCTTCGTCGCCTGCGCGCGGCGGGTACTCAAGTCGGTCCAGGAGATGCACGCCGAGATCTCCTCGCTCGACGGGCCCGTGCGAGGGCGGCTACGGATCGGCTCGGTGACGCTCACGGCGGGGAACATCGACCAACTCGGCCTGCTGCGGGACTATCAGGAGGCATACCCCGCAGTCGAGGTCACTCTCTCCGACTCCGACGGTGTCCACGCCACCGCCCAGCTCCTCACCGGTGAACTGGAGGTCGCCGTCGTCGCCCTGCACGAGCACCAGTTGCCCCCGGGCATCGCCTACCACCTGCTGACCGTGGTGCCGCTGGTGGCCGTTGTGGGCCGGCAGCACCGGCTGCGCGGGGCCGGCGTCACCGACCTGGGCAGGCTGGCCGACGAACGCTTCCTCGAATGCGTTCCCGACACGGGCTTGCGCGCGCAGGTGGACGCCGCCTTCGATCGGGCGCGGGCCCGTCGCCGAGGTGTCTGCGCGCTGCGCAGCGCGGGTGATCTCGCCTCACTGGCGTTCGAGGGCATCGGGGTGACCGTCGTACCCCGCCCGGCTGCGGACGCGGTCGTCCCCGCCGATCACGCCGACTGCATCCTGTGCCTCGACGACCCGCAGGCGCTCCAACCTCTGGCCCTCGTCCACCGTGATCCGGCTCCGACCTCACCCGCCGCGCAGGCGTTCCTGCGTCTCGCGCTCACCCGCCTGCCCGGGGGGAGCACCTGAGTTCGAGTAGTGCGAGCTCGGACTGTGTCCGGGGATCAGTGACGAGCTGCTGTCCGAGACGTCCGATCTGGCTCCGGCGGCAGTGTTCCGCAGCCAGCGGTGATCGCGTCCGCACGACGACCGCGGTCTCGACAGCCGCCGCCGACCGGGCCTGGCGCGCCGTGCCGAATGCGCGTTGTCTTGTGGTCCTCGGTGTCCCACACGCGTCGTCCTCCTGGTCGGGCGCGGGGGTGAGTTGCAGCCGTATCGGCAGCGACGAGCCACCGCCGCCGGGGATTTCGTTGCCCGGGTTCGTCGCAGCTGACCGAGTGTCGAAGCGCCTCGACAAGTCGCTCTCGGCGTCGATCCGGACCTGTGGACTTGCCGTTGGCCCGTGTGAACACGCACATACGCGCCACAAGCCTTGGATCCCTCGTGGGCGGTGGCGTCGCGCCCGCTCAGCCGGGGACCGCCGCGTGCGCGCACCACCGGAGCCGGTCGCGGCCTCTCGCGGCCCCGACCGGCTCCTTCATCCGTTCACCGGGTGCTCAGCCGACCTTGGTCGCGGTCCACTGCTGGGTGGGGCCGGTGCCCTTGGTCCACTGGATGACCGGGTTGCCTTCCTGGGTGGTGTTGGCGTTGTCCAGCGCCTTGTCGCTGGCCCGGTTGACGAGCTGGTACCTGCCGTTGCCGAGCGCGGCGATGGCCCAGTGCTGCTGCCACTGCCAGCTGCTGTGGTCGGTCCGCTGCACCACCGTCGTCTGGTTGGAGGTGCTGTTGTTGTTGTCGAGTGCCTTGCCGCTGTGGACGGAGACCAGCTTGTAGTAGCCGTGGCCCAGGTCGGTGACCGTCCACCGCTGGGTGGGACCGCTGTTAGGGGTCCACTGGACGCACTGGTTGCCGTCCTGGGTGGTGTTGGAGTTGTCGAGGGCCTTGCCGCTGTGGGCGCAGACGAACGTGTAGACGCCGTTGGCGAGAACGGCCGGCATGCCGGTGACCTCCACGCAGACCACGGAGTCGTTCGCGTTGGGCGCGGTGGTCGGCACCTGGACGTTGATCTGGCCGCCGCTGACCGAGTAGTTGAGCGAGACGGAGGGGTTGTTCATCAGGTAGACGCGGTTGATCGTGTTGTGTACCGCGGGGATCTGCAGGGTGCCGTTCGTGGGCCAGGTGAAGACGTGGGCGAAGAGCTTGCCGCTCTTTTTGGTGATCATGCCCCAGGACGGCTCGGTGGCGAAGGGACTGCCGCTGGTGCCGTGGATGCTGTCGGAGTAGGTCGCCATCCAGGAGGCCAGGCCGTTCAGGATGTTCACCTGCTGCTGTGGGACGTGGCCGTCGTTCGCGGAGCCGTCGGCGTTGAAGCCGCCATCAGGGCCGATGTTGAGCAGGTAGTTGCCGTCCCGGGAGATGCAGGTGACCATCTGCTGGAGGATGTACTGGAGCGAGTGGTAATCGTCTTCCTTGTCCTTGTTGTAGCCCCATGCATCGTTCATGGTGGCGCAGTACTCCCACTGCCGGCTCATCGGCGCGCTGGGGAAGCCGAACTCCGCGACCTCGTAGTCTCCCAGGCCGTGGTAACGCTTGACGCGATCGTTGACGATGACGTTCGGCCAGGTCTGGGTCAGCCAGTTGTACAGGCTCTGGCCGTCGGCCGCGGTCCACCAGTCGGTGAGGGTCGGCGTGGAGGGGTTGCCGCTCCAGTCGCCGTCGAACCACAGCAGGGCCGGGTTGTAGGCGTTCATCAGCTCTGTCAGCTGGGCCTTCATGTCGTTGATGTAGTTGGTGCGGGCGGTCATCGACGACATGGTGGAGAAGTTGCTGTCGATGGTCTGCGAGGGGTGGTTCCAGTCGAGGATCGAGTAGTAGAGGCAGAACTTGATGCCCCGGGCGTCGCACGCGGCCTTCAGCTCGCCCAGCAGGTCCCGCTGGAAGCCGATGTAGTCGCGCAGGTTGTACAGCTTGGTGCCGGTGGTGTCGGTGAAACCGGAGACGTTGGAGTCCCACATGCCGAAGCCCTCGTGGTGCTTGGCGGTGATCACGATGTACTTCATGCCGGCGTTCTTGGCCAGATCGGCGATCTGGTTGGCGTTGAAGCTGACCGGGTTGAACCCCTGGGTGACCTGCGTCTGCCAGGCGGACTTGCTCCAGCCCGTGCTGAACTCCCACTCGCCTTTCCCGAGGTGGGCGTACGACCCGAAGTGGATGAACATGCCGAAGCGGGCCTGGTACCACCAGTCCATCTTCGAGGGGACGGTGTAGGCCTCGGCGGTGGCGGGCCACAGGGCCTGCGGCAGACCGAATGCCACGGTACCGCCGGCGAGCGCGGCGGCCTTGATCAGCGAGCGTCGGCTGAGGGGTGCGGAAGACATGGTGCGGCTCCTGGTGACGCGAGGGATGCCGGCCGCTTGTCTGCACGCAACACCGACAGCGGACTACGGCGGCTCATGCCCGCCGAGCTCGAAGTGACCTCGTTGGACATCGGATGTATTAACGGCCATCGCCGCCCCGCTTGTCCAGAGTTTCAGCCGGTTCAATCCGATGACCCCCACATTCGCGTGATCTTCGATGGTTGGACATCCGCATGCAGATGATTAGACGCCCCCATACATAGGAGGTGTGGCGAGTCCTGCGGGCACCACCGCCTTCGATGACGGAGCGGCTCGCGGCCCCGCGGGTGCCGCACGCGACGACGGCGGCTACCCGCGAGCACTGGGTCCAGCACGCCGCCGCCCTTGGCATCGACATGTCGAGCGGCCCTACGGCCGGCTGGTGCGCCACCGCCGTCCGACTCGCGACTACGAGACATACCGGCCCAGGCCATTGCGATGGATCCGCCCCGGTCCGGCCGTGTCCAGCGCGTACTGCCGCTGGTGCCGGTCGTCCTGCGGCCAGTACAGGGGGACGTCGGCGTCCGCGAGGGGCCGCATCAGCCTGGCTGGTGGCCGGCAGCGGAGCCGTCTGGGGCCGATGTCCAGGCCGTCGGGGTCCCGCCTGCCGGGCGTGCACCGAGGTGCGCTGTGCGGTCACTGAGCGACCGCCCCAGCGGTGTGGACAGCGCGTGCCGATGTCCACCCGCCGGGAGTGGATCTGCTGCATCCCTCGGCTCAGCCACTCCGCCAGGTCGCGGGTGCGCCGGTAAGCGCCGCACGGCCGGCGATCGCGTGGAGCGGCCGGAGCCTCGGACCAGAAGCCAGTCGTCCTACTACGGTCCGAGAGAACGACACTGGACCGGAAGGGCCGTCGCCGGCGGCGAACACGCCGGCACGCCGGTGGCGCAGAACCCTGCCCGCCGCCCGCAGGTGCACGACCCGTCACGCGACAGAGGCGAGCTGCCAGATCTTGCGGACCGGCATCGTGTGGTTCACGGTCGCCGCCGCAACGGCCGACCAGCGCAGAAGCATCGAGCTGTCGTCGACGTCGACCAGACCCGGTTCACCGAGTCCGGCCGGTTCCCCGGCGATCTTCACGTCGACGCCAAACTGGTTGGTCCAGAAGTACGCGGGAAGAGCCGCCTCGGCCACGTCCTCCCCCAGCAGTGCGGCCGCCGCCACCCGCGCCTGCTCCACCGCGTTGGTCCAGTGCGGACGGCGCGCGTTCCCCGGACCACGGCCGCATCCCCCGCCGCGACGATGCCGTCCGCGACGCGGCCGAGGGCTGCCAACGCGGCCCTCGACGGGCCTGCCCTGGCCCACTCGACCCGGACAGCACCAGGCAGCGGCCACTGCCGACGGCGCTTCGGGGAGTTCCTCGGCAGACCACAGAACCGCACTGGTGCGGGCCAAACCCCCCTCCTGCCGCATGTCGCCTGCACAAGCCTTGACACCCTCTCGCTCGGCGACAAAGAATTCCCGCTGCAAACACGCTAATGAAACGATTCAAGACGGACGTCCGGTGAATCCCGCTTTCCCGATCCCCAGGACGCCTCTCCCCGCCCCACCCATCACCGCACATAGACAGTAGGAGCCCGCATGCCCTCTGCATCTCGCCGGTCCGTCCTGCGCTCGGCGATAGCCGTCGCGCTCGCGCCCACCCTCGGCTCGGCACTTCTGCCGGGGCTCGCTCCCGCAGCGTCGGCCGCCGTCTCCTGGACCGCGAAGTGGATCTGGGCTCCGTCCAGCTCGACGAACCAGTGGGTGGCGTTCCGCAGATCGTTCACCCTGGGCTCCACACCGTCGAAGGCGGTGACGCAGATCGCGGCGGACTCCAAGTACTGGCTCTGGGTCAACGGCACGCTCGTCGTCTTCGACGGGCAGCTCAAGCGCGGCCCCAACCGCACCGGCACCTACTACGACGAGATCGACCTCGCCCCGTACCTCACGAGCGGCAGCAATACAGTGGCGCTGCTGGTGTGGTACTTCGGCAAGCAGGGCTTCTCGCACAGCAGCAGCGGCAAGGGCGGGTTGCTGTTCCAGTCCGACATCACCACCGGTTCCACGACCACCCGGCTCGTCAGCGACACCAGCTGGAAGCACACCGTCCACCCGGGCTACTCCAACAACACCAGTGGCACGCAGGTCAACTTCCGTCTGCCCGAGTCGAACGTCTACTACGACGCCCGCAACGCCACCGCCATGACCGCCTGGGAGTCGGCCGGCTTCGACGACAGCGCGTGGGGTGCCCCCACCGACTTCGGAGCCGCCGGTGCCGCACCCTGGAACGGTCTCGTCCGGCGGCCGGTCCCGCAGTTCCGGTACTCGGGCCTGAAGTCCTACGGCAACGCCTCATCGCTGCCGTCCACGGGACAGGGCGCCACCGCCATCACGGCCACCCTGCCCTCGAACCTCCAGGTCACGCCATATCTCAAGGTGGACGCTCCAGCCGGCGCGGTGATCGGCGTCCAGACCGACCACTACGCAGACGGCGATGGCCTGACCGGCCTCACACCCGGGGCGGAGAACAACATTCGCGCCACCTACGTCTGCAAGGGCGGGGTCCAGGAGTTCGAGGCGCTGGCCTGGATGAGCGGCACGGCGGTGAAGTACACGGTGCCCACCGGTGTCAACATTCTGGATCTGAAGTACAGGGAGTCCGGCTACGACACCGACTTCGCCGGATCGTTCAACAGCAATGACGCCTTCTTCGACACCCTGTGGGGCAAGGCGGCGCGCACGATGTACGTCAACATGCGCGACACCTACATGGACTGCCCCACCCGCGAGCGCGCCCAGTGGTGGGGCGATGTGGTCAACCAGCTCAAAGAAGGCTTCTACACCTTCGACACCCGCTCCCACGCCCTCGGCGCCAAGGCCATCGCCGAGCTGACCGCCTGGCAGAAGCCCAGCGGCGTGCTCTACTCGCCCATGCCGTCCACCATCTGGACCGCTGAACTGCCCGTCCAGATGCTCGCCTCGGTGTGGGCCTTCGGTACGTACCACCTCTACACGGGCAACTCCGACGCGGTCTCCGACACCTACCCGGCGGTGAAGGCCTACCTGAACCTGTGGAGCCTGGACGCCGACGGTCTGGTCAACCACCGGGCCGGGGATTGGGACTGGGAGGACTGGGGCACCAACATCGACGCCCGCGTCCTGGACAACTGCTGGTACTACCTCGCCCTCGACACGGCCATCACCCTCGCCGGTCTCAGCGGCAACAGCGGCGACGTCGCCGCATGGCAGGCCAAGCGCGACAGCATCAAGGCCAATTTCGACCGCGTTCTGTGGAACACGTCCAAGAACGAGTACCGCTCACCCGGCTACACGAAGGATACCGACGACCGCGCCAACGGTCTCGCCGTCGTCGCCGGCCTCGCGCCCGCCTCCCGCCACCGGGCGGTCACCGAGGTGCTGCGCACCCACCTCAACGCCAGCCCCTACATGGAGTTCTACGTCCTGGAAGCGCTCTACCTCATGGGAGCGGCCACCGTCGCCGAGGAGCGGATGCGCAACCGCTACGCCGCCCAGGTCGCCGACCCCACCTGCTACACCCTGTGGGAGATCTGGGACAAGTCGGGTGGCACCGACAACCATGCCTGGAACGGTGGCCCCCTGTACGCGCTGTCCGCGTACGCCGCCGGTGTCCGTCCCACCAAGCCTGGCTGGACCACGTACGACGTCATCCCGCAGACCGGCACCCTCACGAAGATCAACACGGTCACGCCGACCGTCAGGGGCGACATCCGCTTCGGCATCACACGCGACGGCGACCAGGTCACCCTGACCCTCGCCTCCCCGAGTGCGACGACCGCGCGGGTGGGTGTTCCGACGTACGGAGGCTCCTCACCGGTCATCAAGGCCAACGGAACCACGGTCTTCACGGGGGGCGCCTCCACCGGAAGCGTCTCGGGGCTCAGCTACGCGAGCATGGACTCCTCGTACGTCTACTTCACCCTCCAGCCGGGCAGTTGGACATTCACGGTCGCCGGCGCCGGCCGCCTGGACAACCTTGCCCTCGGCCGGCCCGTCACCAGCAACAGCAGCCTGGAGAACAGCAACTGGGGCAAGAACCGGCTCACCGACGGCAAGCTCACCAGCGCGACCGGCGCCAAGGGCTACACCAGCAACGACTTCCCCTCCGCCGACGTCAGCGCGAACCCCGTCTGGGTCGAGATCGACCTCGGCGCCGACACCGACCTCGACGCCGTACGGCTCTTCCCGCGCACCGACACGCCGGCGGTCGGCGGCGGCACAGCGGGCTTCCCCGTCGACTTCACCATCCAGACCCGCCCCGACGGGTCGAGCACCTACACCACCGCCCGCACGGTCACCGCCGAACCCAACCCGGGCGGGCTCGTGCAGACGTACGGCTTCAAGACCACCACCGCCCGCTACGTCCGCCTGCAAGCCACCAAGCTCGGTACCCCTCCCGTCGACGAGACCACCAAATACCGCCTCCAGCTCGCCGAACTCACCGTCCCCACCGCCGCGACCACCGTCACCGCCAACTACACGCTGGAGAACGGCGACTGGGGCAAGACACGCCTCCTCGACGGCAAGCTCACCAGCGTGACCGGCGCCAAGGGCTTCACCAGCATCGACTTCCCCTCCGCCGACGTCAGCGACACCCCCGTGTGGATCGAGATCGACCTCGGTGCCGACCGGGCCATCGGCTCCGTCACTCTTCACCCCCGCACGGACACCGGCGGCGCGGGCGGCGGAACGGCGGGCTTCCCCGTCGACTTCACGCTCCAGACCCGCCCCGCCGGATCCAGTACCTACACCACCGCCCGCACCATCACCGCCGAACCCAACCCCAACGGAGCCGCTCAGACCTACACCCTCACGTCCGCCACCGGCCGCTACGTACGCTTGAAGGTCTCCAAGCTCGGCAAGCCCGCCTCGGACGAGACCACCAGGCACCGCCTCCAACTCGCCGAGATCCGCATCAAGTAGCAGGCCCATCCCGAAACGGGCGGCGGTGCTGGTCCCTCACCACGACCTCACCGCCGCGCGCGCGGCCGCGGAGACAACGACGCCACGGTCAGGGCGGTGACAAGCAGCAGTCTCCGCCGCCCACTACCCCAGTAGGAACCGGTTGCCTTCACCCATCGCGGCTGGACAAGGAAGTCGCTCGCCGACTGGAACGAACACCCCAGACCCTTCATCTGACTCAGGTCACTAGCGCAGCACGGCCAGATCGATGGCGTTCGCCATGGCTGCCATTCCGGCGTCGTTGGGGTGCAGGTGGTCGCCGCTGTCGTAAGCGGGCAGCATCCGGGCGTGGTTGTTCGGATCCCGGATGACGGCGTCGAAGTCGACGACCGCGTCGAACGCGCCACTGGTGCGGATCCAGTTGTTCACTGTTGTCCGGATGCCGGCCTGTGCAGTGTTGTGCGAGGAGTAGGGCAGCATGGTGCCGCCGATGATCCTCACGCCTGCGGCGTGTGCCTGCGCGATGATGTCCTGGTAACCGGCGATCAGCTGGTCGGCGGTGAGGGAGGGGTTGTTGTTGATGTCGTTGATGCCCTCCATGAAGATCACGTTTCGTACGCCCGGCTGGCCGAGGGCGTCGTGTGCGAAACGGGCCCTGGCGGCGAGGCCTTGGGGAGCCCAACCGGCATCGGCGCGCACCATGTTGCCGCCGATGCCCGCGTTGGCGACAGCGAACCGCTGGCCGCCGCTCTCCGCCTGCAGCCGGGCGGCCAGGCGGTCCGGCCAGCGCCGGTTGGCGTCGAAGGTGGTGTCGTATCCGTCGGTGATGGAGTCGCCGAAGGCCACTACGGTTCCGGTGGTCACGGCGGCCGGCACGACGTCCACGCCCGACAGGTAGTGCCAGCTCCACATGGAGGTGGTGAAGTTGGTGGCGGCGTCCTCGCCGGCGTGATTGCCGGAGCCGGCTGCCGACCGGTACGAGGTCTGGTAGGCGTCACGGTGGAAGGTGGAGGCGCCGGTGTTGCCCCGCAGGTACACGCTCACCAGGAGATCCTGCCCCGCGGTGACCGTCATCGGGATGACGTCGCTGGTGAGTTCCGCCCCGGCGGGGATGGTCGGGTTGCCGGATCTGCCGAAGGTCACGGTGCGGTGGGTGCCGGGTACCGCTGCGGCGCCGCTGGAGCGCACGGCCACATCGACGGCGCCGACGGACAGCGGCGTGGTGCTGCGCAGGTTGGACAGCCGGATCCGCACCCCGGAACCGGCGACACTGGTGTGGACGACCATCCGCAGTGTCTGTTCGGAGAAGGTTTCACCGCCGGCGGTCATGCCGGGGCCGAAGGCCACGATCCGGGGGCGTTCGGTGAGGCTCCACTGCTGGTTGGGGTTGCCTGTGCACGGCCACTGGATGAGCGCCGTGCCGTCGGCCGTGGAGTTGCCGGGGACGTCGAGGCACATTCCGCTGTGAACGGAAACGATCGCGGAGCCGTTGAATCTCCAGCGCTGGTTCTCGTTCCCGGTACACGGCCACTGAATGACCTGTGCTTCCGCCGCGGTGGAAGCACCGTTCACGTCGATGCACTTGCCGCTGTTGATGTTCACCAGGGAGAACGAACCGTCTCCGCCGGCGACGGCCTGCCACAGCTGGCTGGGACCGCCGGAGGCGGTGTTCTGCACCACGTTCGCCGCGTCGGCCGACGAGGCCGACTGGACCTGTGCGTTCTTGCCGCTGTGCGCCGCGGTCAGCGCGTACACATGGCCGTCCTGCGGTCCGGTGGCGGCGGTGGCCGCGTCGGCCGGGACGAGCAACAGCCCCAGGACGGCGAGAGCCGCGGCTCCCATGGAAGCCATCCTGGTCCGAAGCCTTCTCATCAGCCCTGTTTGCATGTCGTGCTTCTCCTCATCGGTCATGCGGGTGACGGTGAAGCCGACGCCTCCGTCTGGAGCCGTTCGGCTCCGTCTCGCCGGAGGAGTCGGCACGCCGGGGGAACCGCCCGAGCCGCCTGAAGGGCCGGCTCGGGCGGAACCTCGGGTCTTGCCGGATGTGGCAACTGCCGCGTCACGGGGGTGGGCGTCATGCCTCGCGGCCCGGCCTACGAAGGCGGCCCTGCGCCGCAGCCGTGGTCACGTCGGCAGCAGCCGGTGCGTGGCTCGGATCAGCTCCGCGTCCACCGCTGGTTGCTATCGCCGTGGCACGACCAGAGTTGGATCCCGGTGCCGTTCGCGGTGCGCCCCTCGACGGCATCGAGACAGAGCCCCGACTCGACTCCCACCACGGTGCCGTTCGCATTGACGGTCCACTGCTGGTTGCCGCCGCCGTTGCAGGACCAGATCTCCACGGGTGTGCCGTTGTAGGTGCCGTGGTCCTTCGCGTCCAGGCACTTGTCGCCGAAGATCCGCAGCTCCTTGGCCGAGGTCAAGGTCCACTGCTGGTTGTCACCGGCGTGGCAGTCCCACAGCTGCATCAGGGTGCCGTTGGTCTCGTTGTAGCCCGGCACGTCCAGGCAGCGGCCGGACCCGACGCCGACGACCTTCGTGGTCGACCCGATCGACAGGTTGTCGAACTGGCCCGTCTGTCCCTGGCTGTTGCCGTAGCCGGCCTGCCCCTCGGTGTAGGTGTTGTCGTTGACCGCACCGACCTTCACGCCGTCGATCCAGGCGGTGATCCTGTTGCCGTGGAAGCCCAGCCTCAGGTTGTGCCAGGAGTTGGTGCCCAGCGCGGCGACCGTACCGCCGGCCAGCGTCACGAAGTTGTTGTCGGTGTCGTTGCGCAGGATGGACCAGGCGCCGGTATTGCTGACCCGCAGGTAGTAGCCGTTCAGGCCCTCCGGACCGAACGAGTGCTGCCAGGTTGCGCGGCCGATCAGCTCGGTGAAGCCCGCGCTCTCCAGCAGCACGTCGCTGGAGACCTGGTAGTCCTTCCAGCCCAGGTCACCGAAGAGTGCGTAAGGGTGTGACAGGGGCGCCCAGGTGATCGGCGCCTGGGCCGACATCTGGCGGACGCACTTTCCGGAGCGTCCGCCCCCGCAGCCGACGACCTCGTAGGCGCCCTGCTGGTCCTGGACGTACTTCGCCTGGGTGCCGGTCGGGTAGCTGTCGTAGGAGTCGGCGTACGGCAGGGCCAGGGAGCCCTTCGCCGGGCTGGCGGCGGTGCCCTTGCCCTGCCCTGTCGTGGTGGTGATGGTGTAGACGTACCCCGGCTGGACGGTGAGCGAGTAGGCACCCCCGGAGGGGGTGATGTCGCTGCGGCGCACCATGGCGGTCGAGGAGTCGGTGGAGTTGACGTTGGTCGACCAGACGTGGACGGTCCCGGTGGACAGGCCGCCGGTCACCCTGAAGTCGAGCGTCTGCGCCGCGGATGCCTGGGTGGTCTCGATGATGGTGCTGTAGTCGCGGTTGTTGGTGGACTTGAGGGTCACGTAGCTGCCGTTGGAGGCGCTGCCGCCGATGTAGCCGGTGGAGCTGTCGAGGTACTTCCAGCCCGGCGAGGTGAACTGGGTGGTCTGAGCGGTGACCCACAGGCTCTGACCCGTGGAGTACCAGCCGGACCAGGGCTGGTTGGCGGCCATCAGGCCCGTCGTCGCGTAGGGCAGGTTGGGCGTCATCGCGCCGATGAGCGGCCAGTTGATGGTCGCGGTCATCCTGCCGTCGATGTAGTCCCGGTTGTTCGCGCGAGCCATGGGTGCGGCGCCGCTGTTGTGGTCGTGCGAGCCGTTCTCACTGGCCCACAGCTGCTTGCCGGTTGCCTTGGCGTTCGCGGAGCTCGGGCAGGAGGTCTGGGGAGTGAGCCAGCCGCACGGGTAGTGGGCGCCGATGATGTCAACGGCGGAGGCGAACGTGGGGTCCGCGAGTATGTCGTTGGCGATGTCCCAGCTGTGGTCGTCCGAGCCCACGATCTTGACCGAGGAGTAGCCCTTCGAGTTGAGCGCCGAACGCAGACTCTTGTACCAGCCGATGTTGTAGCCGCGCTCGTTCCAGCCGCCCAGGTAACTGATGTTCAGGCCGTGCGACTTGGCGCAGCCCAGCCAGGAGATCAGATAGTCGATCATGTCGGGGGTCCAGAAGTTGCCGCCGCCGATCCAGCCCGGCGCACCCCAGGCGAGGCCGGCCAGCTTGATGTCGGGGTTGCGGGCGACCGCCTGCTCCATCAGCCAGAACTCATAGCCGACGTTGCAGTTGATCGTGCCCCTGGTGTGCTCGATGCTCGGCTCGGCGCCGCTGGTCGAGTTGGTGTCGCCGCCGATCTCCGTCTTGAGGATCTGCAGATTGGCGCCGTAGTTGGGCTTGAACAGGTAGTCCAGGATCTGGCTGCGCTGCGGCTCCGGGTAGTCGATCAGCAGTCTGCTGTTTCCCCCGCCACCGCTGATGGCACCGATGCCGTCGAAGGTACGCCCGCCCGATGCGCCGTCGAGGGTGATCGACGTCGCGGCCTGGGCCGGGGCGGCGGTGAGCATGGATCCGATCATTGCGATGACGAGCGCGCACATCATGGCGAGTGTCCGCGGTAGGCGGCGGCGTAGGTCGCGCCCAGTGCGCGGGTGTCTGCGCATCAGCATCCGTTCTCCTGGGGTTGTTTGTCCATGACGGATTTCGTTGAGGAGAGCAGGTCAGTGGACGAGTGATGAGCTTCCGCACAGCCGACACCTGAACTGCTAAAACGGCCCGTTCATCGCGGATGGCTCGTCCGGCATCCAGACAACGTCAAGCTTCGGGCGCCGAAGGTATGGGCGATTTTGTTCGGCGTCAATGTTTCTCACAGACCAGGTGGCGGCCGACCCGCCCTCGCGGCCGCCCACGTGAGGCTGCCGGACAGAAGCCCTCCTCCCACTCCATGAACCGAACAAGACATCCGATCTATCAGGAGCACGGAAGAGAGCCTCGATCGGTTCACACTCCGAGGGACGGAATCAGGGGAAGCAGCTCGAGGCCGTCGGGGTGTGCGCGTCGGCACAGCGAGGGCGCGGTCGCCGTCGCTGTGTGAAGGAGCCGTGCTCCGGGACATGGGGTCGGCCCTGCCCATCACGGACGATCCACAGATGCCGTGCGGGCTCCCTCGGCAGTCGGCCACCGAGCGTCGCGGTCACCGGGCTCTTGGACGCCACGGGGAGTGCACCTGAGAGCTCGGTGAGTGCGGTCCCCCGGTCGGTGAGCGAACCGGTCAGGGCGGCTGTGGACCTCACGGTGATGACGCGGCCGCGGCCGCCCACCGCGCGCGGCCCGGCGACGTGGATCGTCGGCCACTCGCCGACGCACGGAATGCAGGTGCCGCCGCAAGCGTCGCCGGCGCGTGTCCGAATCGCAGGCCGCCGTCGACTGCGGTCATACCCGCGGTCGCGAGGCACGGCGCCACCGCGCGTCTCTGACCGCGGTTCGTGCCGACGCCAGGACCGCTTTGCCCACCAGCCTTCTTCAGTTCGCCGCCGGGCCCGCAGCAGTCGAACTCAAGGTGTCCGAGATGGACTTGACGCCGCCGTGCGTGGTGAGTCCGCCGTCGACCGGGATCTCGGCGCCGGTGATGAAGGACGACTCGTCGGACAGGAGGAAGACCACGAGCGGGGCGACCTCGTCCACCGTGCCGGTGCGGCCGAGCGGGGTCTCGCGGATGTTCGCCTCGCGGAAGGCGGGGGCGGCGGAGGCGGTCATCTCGGTCTCGATGAAGCCGGGGTGGATCGTGTTGACGCGGATGCCGCGCGGGCCGAGCTCCGTGGCGGCGGTCTTCGACAGGCCGCGCAGTGCCCATTTGCTGGTCGTGTAGGCGACCGGGTAGTGGGCGGTGAGAGCGGCGGTGGAGCCGACGTTGACGATGGACGAGCCGGGTGGCATCAGCGGCGTCAGGTGCTGGATGGCAAGGAGCGGGCCGGTGACGTTGACGGCGTGGACGCGGGCGAAGTCGTCGGGGGTCACTTCGTCGAGGCGGGCGCGCCAGGTGATGCCCGCGTTGTTGACCAGGCCGTGCACCTGGCCGTACGACTCCCGCAGTTGGGCGGCCAGCTCCGCCCAGTGCTCCTCGTCGGTGACGTCGAGGCGGCGGCAGCCGGGGGCCTCGGTCACGTCGGTGGCGATGACGCGGGCGCCCTCGCGGGTCAGGGCCTCGGCCTCGGCGGCGCCCTGGCCGCGCGCGGCGCCGGTGACGACGACGACCTTGCCGAGGAGTCTCCTGGGGTGCGGGTCGTTCACGGCCGCTCCCTGGTGCGGCGGCGGGCGGTCGGCAGCGGCTGCGGATCCCTGCCCGGGACCACGGTGTTGGAGACGGTGCCGATGCCCTCCACGGTGAGGGTGACGGTGTCTCCCGGTTTCAGTGAGGGCGGGGACTGCTCGCCCCGGACGCCCCACAGTTCGGCGAGGCAGCCGCCGTTGCCGCAGGTGCCGGAGCCGAGTACGTCGCCGGGGCGGACGACGGTGCCGCGTGAGGCGTAGGCGACCATCTCCTCGAAGGTCCAGCTCATGTTGGACAGCAGGTCCTTGCCGACGACCTCGCCGTTCACCGAGGCGGTCAGCGCCAGGCGCAGAAAGCCGTCGGTGTCGCGGTACGGCTCCAGTTCGTCGGCGGTGACCAGGTACGGGCCGAGGGTGGCGGCGGTGTCCTTGCCCTTGCACGGGCCGAGGCGGACCTGCATCTCGCGGGACTGCAGGTCGCGAGCCGACCAGTCGTTGAAGACCGTGTAGCCGATGATGTGGTCCCGTGCCTGCTCCGGCGTCAGGTCCCGCCCCTCCCGGCCGATGACGGCGGCGACCTCCAGCTCGAAGTCGAGGACTTCGCTGCCCGGCGGCACCGGGACGTCGTCGTGGGCGCCGATGACGGCGTACGGGTTGGTGAAGTAGAACGTCGGGGCGTCGTACCAGGCTTCGGGCACCCCGCCGACGCCGTCCACCGACCGCCGTACCCCTTCGACGTGTTCCTCGAAGGTGACGAAGTCCCGCACGGTGGGCGGCTGGAGCGGTGGCAGCAGCCGCACCTCGGACACGTGAGGGCCCGGCGGGACGTCGAGCGTGGCGGCGCCGGCGCGCAGGAGCGCGTCGAGTCCGTCGCCGGAGCGGATCAGCTCCGTGAGCGAGCGCGCGCCGGTAATCGGGCGGAGGGTGCCGTCCTCCTCCACGACGGCGACCCGGCGCCGGTGTCGGTGTTCATAGGTGGCGAAACGCATGCACGGCTCCAGGCTCCGGCGGTCTTCGACAGCGGGGAAGGCCGGGGACGCGGCAAGGGCGTCAGGGCGGTTGACAGGGCCACCGCGTCCCCGGGGACTGGGGGGTTTCCCGGTCAGACCGGCGGGGCGACGAAGCAGCCGCGGTCGACGTCGTTGAAGGACTCCTTGGCGACCAGTTCGTTCATGGGATTGGCGGTGCCCCACTGGTCGGCGACCTCGGGCTGGGAGAAGTCGTAGACGCTCGGGTGCCAGGTGTCCTCGTCCAGCAGCTCCAGTTCCGTCGTGTACTCGACGGTGTTGCCGTGCGGGTCCAGGAAGTACGTGAACGTGTTGTCGCCCGCCATGTGCCGGCCAGGACCCCAGACCTTCTTGAAGCCGGCGCGGATCACACGGCCGGAGCCGCGCATGTACTCGTCCAGGCCGCGCATCTCGAAGGAGACGTGGTGCAGGGAGGTGTGCGGACCCCTCGCGATGGCCATGGAGTGGTGCTGGCTGGAGATCCGCATGAAGTGCATGACCTCACCCATGTGCGGCGAGCTGAGGGTGTCGGAGAGCCGGAAACCGAGGTGGGTCTCGTACCACTCACGGGTCCTGTCCAGGTCCGGCGAGTTCAGCACGACGTGCGACAGCTTGACCGGGATCGACTCCTTCTCCTCGATCTTGCGGTGCTGACGTACGTCCACATCGGCGGACACTTCGATGGTGCGGCCGTCGACGTCGAAGAAGCGGAAGCCGTAGCCGCCACCGGGTGTGTCGATCTTGCCCGGCTGGGAGATCAACTGCACTCCTCCCGCGAGGAGTTGCTCGGCGAGGGTGTCCACGTCCGCCGCGCTCGCGGCGCCGTACGAGACGAGATCGAGGCGCTTCTCCTCGGCCTTGCGCAGCCGTACCACGTACTGCTCCGGGGAGCCCTCGGCGGCGAGGAAGGAGATGCCGGAGTCCTCGGCGACCTTGGTCAGGCCCCAGACGCCGGCGTAGAAGTCGAGCTGCTTGTCGTAGTCGGGCACGGCGAGATCGACGTGCCGCAGATGGGTGAGCAGGCGTGCGCTCATGGTGGGGTGTCCTCCTGTGTGGGGGGTCAGGTGAGGCGCAGCAGCGTTGTCGCGTTGCCGCCGCGCACGGCGTGGAAGTCGTCGTCGGGCAGGCCTGCGGCGCGCAGTGCGCCGACGGGGTCCTCGGTGCCCATGTCGAAGGGAAAGTCGGAGCCGAGCAGCACACGGTCCGCGCCGGCCGCGCCGATCAGCGCCCTCAGGACGTGCGGATCGTGGACCAGGGAGTCGAAGTACAGGCGCTTGAGGTAGCTGCTGGGCAGGTGGGCGCAGCCCGCGCCCGCGTCGGAGCGGGCCGACCAGGCGTGGTCGGAGCGGCCGATGTGGGTGGGCAGATAGCCGCCGCCGTGCGCGGCGATCACCTTCAGCTCCGGGTGCCGGTCCAGCACCCCGGAGAAGATCAGGTGCGAGAGCGCGACGGCGTTCTCGGTGGGCTGGCCGACGGTGTTGGACAGGTACCACTGGTCGAGGCGCTCGTCGAGTGTGCAGCCGAAGGGGTGCAGGAAGAGGATCGCGCCCGTCTCCTCGGCCTGGGTCCAGAAGGGTTCGTACGCGGGGTCGGACAGCTCGCGGCCCGGTGCGTGACTGGAGATCTCGACACCCAACAGGCCCTGATCCTGAGCGTGTTCCAGGGCCCGCACGGCCTGCTCCGGATGCTGGAGGGGGGCAAGGCCGAGCCCCCGCAGCCGGTCGGGCGCCTGTGCGCAGTGCGCGGCCGTCGCCTCGCCCGCGAGCCGGTACACCTTCTCCGCCGTCTCCTCGTCCGCCCAGTAGTGGTAGTGCGACGGGGACGGGCTGACCAGCTGGACGTCCACGCCCTGCGCGTCCATCGCTGCCAGCCGCACCGTGACGTCGGTCATCTTCGGGATGCGCTCGCGGACCATGGGGCCGTTGACGGCGAGAGCGGCGGGCCCGTTGCGCCGGGCGTCGAGGGCCCTGGCCTCCGCCAGTCCCGGCAGCTGCGACACCAGCGCCTCGACGTCGGGGATCAGGACGTGCGCGTGTACGTCGACGGTCGGGGAACGGCGCGCGGCGGCGCTCGGCGAGGGGCGATCGTCGGGCTCGGGGCACCTCCCGGCGGGATCTGAGGGAGGGAGGGCCGTCACGGCAGCTCCTTGAGAGCGGTCATGGTGGCGTACATCAGCCCGGGCACGTCACCGCGGACGCCGTCGAGTTGCCACTGCCCGATCTGCACGGACGCTTCGACGACCGGCCGGACCCGATCGATCCGCCGTTCGTAGTAGCGCCTGAGCAGTTCCTCGTCCCACGCGGATCCGCTGGTCAGCATCTGGGACAGCACCCAGGCGTCCTCCAGCGCCATCGCCGCACCCTGGGCGATCGTGGGCGGGCAGCAGTGCGCTGCATCACCGACGAGGACGACCCTGCCTCGGTGCCAGGACCCCTCGACCAGCATCCGTTCGAGCCAGGTGTAGTTCACCTGCGCCGGGTCGGTGATCGAGTCGCGGATCTCGTCCCAGGCGCCGCCGTAGCCCTCGGAGAGGCGGCGCATCTCCTGCGCGTAGGACTCGGGCGGGATCGTGGCGCGGTCTCGGCTGGGCTCCACCAGAAAGGCGTAAATCGTGTCCTTGCCGGTGGGTGTGTAGCCGGCGATGTAGCAGGGCCCGCCGTGCGCGAGATCGCTGCGCTCCACTCCGGCCGGGCGGGGCGCCGGGACACGCCAGATGCCCATGCCGGTCGGCTCGGGTTTGGCGTCGATGCCGATGGCGGCGCGGGTCGCGGAGTGCAGGCCGTCGGCGGCCACGACGAGGTCGTAGCGGCCTTCGGTGCCGTCACTGAGGCGGACGGTCACCGAGGTCTCGTCCTGGGTGAGGATCTCGGCGGTGGTGCCGAGCCGGACGTTCGCGCCGGATGCCCGGACGGCGTCGACGAGGATGCGCTGGAGCACCGGGCGCTGCATGCCGAGGGTGGCGGGGAGGTCGTCTCCGCCGGTGCGCAGGACCTCGCCGACGTGCAGCACGGTGCCGTCGGGCGTCGTCAGCCCCAGTGCGTCGAAGCCGAAGCCGTGCTCGCGGACCTCGTCCCAGACACCGATCTCGCGCAGCACCCGCAGGGCGTTGCCCTGAAGGGTGATGCCGGAGCCGCGTACGTTCCAGTCCGGTCTGGCCTCGACGAGGTCGACGTCGATGCCGGCCCGCCGCAGCAGCACGGTCATGACGTTGCCGGAGGTGCCCCCTCCGATGACCAGGACTCTCTTTCCTTCCATGGCCAACTCCTTTGTTGGACGGGTCATTTGACGGCGACCGGATTGACGGGGGAGCCGACGGCTCCGGTGATGGGCAGGGGTGCGGCGGTGAGCCAGAACTCGTACACGCCGTCGCGGGCGCAGTCGGCCGCGAGGGTGTCGGGGTCCCACATCTCGCCGATCAGCAGGCCCATGTTGGGGATGGCGACCTGGTGCAGCGGCTGGAAGGCGCCGTCGAACTCGTTCGGCCGGACCTCGAAGCCCCAGGTGTCGGTGGCGATGGCGGCGATCTCGCTCGTGTGCAGCCAGCCGGCGGTGGTGAAGGACAGGCCGGGCGAGTCTCCGCCGGCGTAGTCGCCCCAGCCCTCGCGGCGGGCGCGCGCCAGCTGCCCGGTCCGTATGACGATGATGTCCCCGCGGCCGACGGCCACGCCGTGCGCCTCGGCCGTCGCGGTCAGGTGTTCCTCGGTGATCGCGAAACCGTCCGGCAGTTCCCCGCGTTCGTCGCCGATCACCCGGCCGACGTCGAGGAGGATTCCGCGCCCGGCGACGTACGGGGCCATGTGCTCGATGCCGGTGACCAGATCGCCCTCGGAGGTGACGGTCTTCGCGGCGTCGCGTCCGTTCCACGCCTTGCCGTGGTCGAAGATGTGCCCGAGTCCGTCCCACTGGGTGGAGCACTGCAGCGGCATCGCGACCACGTCGTCCGCGCCGCCGAAGCCGTGCGGGAAGCCCTGGTTGGCCAGCGCCGCGTCGGTGCCGGTGTCGAGCATGGTGTGGACGGGGTTGGTGCGGCGGCGCCAGCCCTTCTGCGGGCCGTTCATGTCGAACCGCTGCGAGAGCGAGAAGCTCACGCCCCGCCGGACAAGGGCGGCACCCTCCCGGCGCTTGGCCTCGTCGAGGAAGTTCAGTGTGCCGAGGACGTCGCCCTCACCCCAACGTCCCCAGTTGGAGTACGCCTTGGCGGCCTCGGTGATCGCACCCTCGGGGTCGTGGCGGTCCAGGCTCACGATGTCTCCTCCGCCACACAGCGGGTGTGTTGCACGCCCAAGCCGGTGATGGAGCCCTCCATGACGTCGCCGTCGCGCAGCAGCCGTCCCCAGTGCATGCCGTTGCCGGCCGGGCTGCCGGTCAGCACCAGGTCGCCGGGCAGCAGCCTGGCGGTCCGGGAGATGTACGCCACCAGACGGGCGATCCCGAAGAGCATGTCCTTGGTGGACTCGTCCTGCATGGTCTCGCCGTTCAGCTTCAGCGTGACCCGCAGGTCGCCGGGGTCGGCGATCGACTCAGCGGGGACGATCCACGGGCCGAGCGGGGTGAAGCCGGGGGCGTTCTTGCTGCGCAGCCAGTCGGTGCCGATGGCCTTCATGTCGCGGCGGAAGACGGTGGCGCGGTCGGTGAGGTCGTTGGCGATCGTGTACCCGGCGACGTACTCCATGGCCTCCTCGACGGACACCCGGTAGGCGGGCTTGGCGATGACGGCCGCCAACTCCAGTTCCCAGTCGGGCTGTTCGGCCCAGGCGGGGAGTACGACATCGTCGTACGGGCCGGTGACCGCGCTGGGTAGGCCGATGAACACGTACGGCAGGTCCTCGGCCGCCCGGCGGTCCATGACGGCGGCGATCTCGGCGCGCGCCTCCTCGACCGTGCGGGGGTCGTCGGGGGCACGATGGGCGACCTCCAGGTCGATGACGTGCTGCCGGTAGTTGGCGCCGGACTGGAAGATCTGCCGGGGCTCGACCGGCGCGTGCACCCGCAGGTGCTCAAACGGCCGCCAGTCGGCCGTCTTATCGGCCGCGAGCTCGTGCAGGCGAGGGAGCATCTCGTCCCAGCGCTCGAGGATCCCCCGGGTCGTCAGGGCCGGCTCTCCGAGAGCCGTGGAAAGATCCAGCACGCGCCCCCCAGGGATCACGAGACCGGGGAAAGACGCCTGGTCAGGGGCGGAGAGAACGCCAAGGGCGAAGGGTCCGGAGAAGGACGCGGAAGCGGCTGCGGGTTTCACGGGAATGTCCTCCAGATTGCGGTGCGACCAATGTGACCCCCACCGCGTAATCTGGGAAATAGATTGTTTAGATGTTGATCATCCACAGTGCAGATACAGCTGCCGCAAGTGCCCTCGCTCTGGAGGCGTCGTGTCCCTCTCCGGCCTCGATCTCAACCTCGTCCTGGCCCTGCGGGCCCTACTGGAGGAACGCAACGTCACCCGCGCCGGGCAGCGCGTCGGGCTCAGTCAGCCGGCGATGAGCGCGGCCCTGGCCCGCCTGCGCCGCCACTTCGACGACGACCTGCTCGCGCGCGTCGGCAAACAGTACGAACTGACCGCCCTCGGCCGCGCTCTGCTGGACCGCACCTCGACCGCCTGCGACCTGCTGGAACGGGTCTTCAGCAGCAGGGCCGACTTCGTCCCGGGCAGCGAGGAGCACGAGTTCACCCTGCTCACCTCCGACTACGCCCTCACCGTGTTCGGCGCGGAGCTCGCCCGGACCGTGCACGCCGAGGCCCCAGGGGTGCGGCTGCGCTTCCAGCGGACGCCCCTCGACGTCACGGAGGACACCGCACCACTGCTCAGCACGGCCGACGGGCTTCTGATGCCGCGCGGCATCATCAGCGGCTTCCCAGCCGTCGACCTGTTCACCGACCGCTGGGCCTTCCTGGTCGCCGAGGCCAACGACGAGGTCGGCGACCAGCTGACCATGGACGACCTGGCACGGCTGCCCTGGGTCGTCTACCAGCGCGCCTACGACGCCCCGGCCGCCCGGCAACTGAGCATGCTCGGCGTCGATCCCCAGGTGGAGATCTCCGTCGACAGCTTCCAGGCCCTGCCCTTCCTGGTCGCCGGCACCCGCCGGATCGCCCTGGTACAGCAGCGCCTGGCCGAGTTGTTGAACGGGGTGGCCGCCGTGCGCCTCATGGAACCGCCCTACGGGGCGGTCCCTCTCCAGGAGGCGCTGTGGTGGCACCCGGTGCACACCCACGACGCGGCCCACATCTGGCTGCGCGAGACCGCGGCCCGCGTGGGAGCGGAGCTGGCCGCTTCCCAGCCCGGCCGGATCGCCACGCCCGCACCGAGATAACCGGCTCCTGCAGGTGCCCAGCATCCAGGTCCCGGATGATCCACATCTTCGATCTCGATCGGACGGGGGCTAGGCAGAACCTGCCCGTTGGCCCATAGTCGTCTCAACCCGGCGCCGGACCGCACCTGTTACCCGCTACACGAGCCGCACCTTCACCCGCCGCCGGGCTCGCACAGGCGCCCGACGAGCCAGCCCGCCGGCGACGCCCAACAGCATCGGCACCCCTGTCGCGTGCGCTGCCACGGACACCGGGTGGCCCGACCGCGACGGCCGCGCCGTTCCCTTCCCTCCGACACGCCCCGTGGAGTTCCCGCATGCCTGCATCCGTGCCCCCGCTCCCATCCCCACCGTCCGAGGCTGTCACGGACTCCGCGGCCGAGGAGACCGTGTCCGGTCCCGGCCACCGGCTTCGCCTCACGCTGCTGATGGCCGGCGCCTGTCTGCCCATCCTGGGCGCCGTGCTCATCGCCCCGGTCCTGCCACATATGCAGGATCATTTCGCCGACGTGCCGGGCGTCGACGCACTCGTCCCCATGGCCCTGACGATCCCCGCCCTCTCGCTGGCGCTGCTGGCCCCCTTCGCCGGCGTCCTGGTGGACCGGCTCGGCCGCAAACGCCTGCTCGTCGTCTCGACCGTGCTGTACGCGATCCTCGGCACCGCCCCCCTGTGGCTGGACTCCCTCGGCGCCATCGTCGCCAGCCGCGCCCTCGTCGGCGTCACCGAAGCCGCCATCATGACCTGCTGCACCACCCTGCTCGGCGACTACTACTCCGGCCGGCAACGCGACCGCTACCTCGCGATGCAGACGATGTGCGCCGCGATCTCCGCGACGGCCTTCTTCGTGCTGGGCGGCGTGGCCGGATCGGCCGGCTGGCGCGCACCGTTCTGGGCCTACGCCGTGAGCCTGCTGCTCGCCCCCGCCATGGCCGCCTTCCTGCCCCGGCCCCGACCCGACGACCACGCCGGCGCCCCCTCCCCCACCGTCTCGGAACCGATGGCCAGGCGGCCCTTCCCCTGGCGTCCGCTGGTCGGCACATGCGCGCTGACGGTCTTCGGCGCCGTCCTCTTCTACACCCTCCAGGTGGAGATGGCGTTCCTCCTGGACGACATGGGCGTGACCGAGAGCGGCATCATCGGGCTGGCCACCGCCATCACCAGTGCCGCGATCGTGGTCGGCTCCGCCACGTTCGCCAAGGCCGGCCGCAGCCCGCAAGCCTGGCTGCCCACCGCCTTCGGCCTGTGCGCCCTCGGCTTCGCGGTGGTCTGGCTCGCTCCCAACCCCGTCGTGCTGACCCTCGGTGCCGTGATCACCTGCCTGGGTGGCGGCATCATGCTGCCGAGCCTGCTCACCCTCGCCATGTCCAAGCTGGAGTTCGCCGACCGCGGTCGTGGCATCGGCCTGTGGACAGGTACCTTCTTCCTCGGTCAGTTCCTGTGCCCGCTCGTGGCACTCGCCCTCACCTCAGTCGTCGGCACCCTTGAGGGCGCCATGGGCGTACTCGCCCTCGCCGGGGCCGTCGCCGCCGCCGCACTCGGCCTCGCGGCCCGGCGTCGCCGGGTCGGCGCCGGCCCGGAACCGGTCCAGCAGATGGCGGGCTGACCTGCCACAACGCGGATCCGCCGCGACGACCACACCGTCAGGATCGGCGTCGCGGCCGTCCCCACGATGCCGATCACACCACTCGTCCCACCGGAGATCCATGCTGAACCTGATCGCCGCCATCCGTCGCAAGCCGGGCATGACTCATCGGGCATTCCTGCACTACCTCCACCACGTGCACGGTTCCCTGGCCGCCGCCAACCCGCTCCGGATTCGTCGCTACGTCCAGAACCACGTCTTCGACGCGTCCTTCGGCAGCGAGGGGGACTTGACGTACCTGACCGAGTTCGGCCGGGACTCCGTCACCGAGCTGCGCTTCGAGAACATGGAGGCGCTGACCGCCACGATGTCGGATCCGTACTCGCGCGAGGTCATAGGCCCCGACGGCGCCCACTTCAACGACCTGCCCAGCGCCCTGGCCCTGCTGGCCCGCCCCACGGTGCTCATGGCCCCGCCGGCATCCGACGCGGGCGAAAGCCACGTGAAGGTACTCCATTTCGTCCACAAGCCCGAAGGACCGGTCCCGGACGAGGTCGCCGAGCGGTGGCAGGCTGCCCACGAAGAGGTGCTCGACGCGGAGGAGACCCAGGCCAAGGCGCTGCGGGGATACGTCCAACACCGCAAGGTGCCGGGGGCCGGGAGGGCGCTGCGCCATTTCGGCGGCGGGGACGAACCCGCGTACCTGGGAGTCGCCGCCCTGTACTACGACTCCCAGGACGACAGCTCTGACCCACTTCCCCTCGTACGAGCGGTCACTGCGAGAGCGGTCCGCCGCGACCGGCGACTTCTACGACCCGTCCCGCTCGTTCGCCCTCTACAGCCGCGAGGTGACCATCTTCTGAGCCGCCGGGCACTTGTCCAGGGCTGCTCCGTCCGCATGTCACGGATCCGTTCGAAGAGGAATTCGTGCTGCCGACGACCCAGGAGCCGAGGGCGGAGTTCGCCAGATGGAGCACCAGCGCCTGCTGCCGGAGCTCGGGGGCGGTGGCCGTACCCGGCAGCCGGGGCGGGGTGGGCCGAGTGGGTGGTCATTCCGCTGCCTCCTGCGGGCGGTCGGCCAGCCGGGTCGCCCATGAGTCGATGTCGAGCCGTCGTCGCCGGTCAGCTCCCGCCACAACGAGATGCGGTTGTAGCGTCCAGGCGGCCTGTCGCCGACTCGTACCAGGGGAACATCTCGTCCAGTTCCGGGATTACCTGCGGATCGTCCAGATCCGAGGTTTGTTGTTCCACCAGCTCGGCAGCTGTATGTAGTCCGGCAGCTTCCTCGACGGGTAGGTCGGGTAGCCGGGGTCGGTGCGGGCGACCGCCGTCCCCTCTGACGGAGGGGACGGCGGGCTCGACCGAGGTGCGCGGCTGGTAGCAGCACGGCGGCCGGGCCGCCGTTCATGAAGACTCTGCGGTTCACTGGGATGCTCATGGTGGGCGACCCTTCCCTGGGATCCGTGACGAGCGTCGTGCAGGAACGGGCGGTGCACGCGAGAGAACGCGAGCTGCTCGGCCCGCTGTCGGGACGCCGGAGGGCCGCATCCCCGTTCGCAGCAGTCGAAGCGCTTCAACACCTGGGGGAGATTAAGGGCCGCTGCGAAAGATGGACAAGACCCGGGCAACGAAAAGTGAAAGCGCGAACAGGCCAAATTTTCCAAGAAACTTTCTCTTGACGCTCCTGGGAACCCGTGCCAGCGTCGAAGGGCTTCACCTCCGCTGCAACCTGCTTCCCGGCTCACGCAGGACCGCTCCCCCTGGACCACCGTCCAGGCCGACTTGGCGGAACCCCTCGAAGGCGTGCACGAGCTGACCGTCGTCCTCGCCGGAGAGCAGCGCCTGGCCGCGCTGACGTTCACCCCCTGAGGCCGGTGGCGTGCCCCGCTCCGAACGGACGGCGCGGCGCACGCCGTGCACCAACACCCGTAGTAGCACCGTCCGCTCGCACGGCCGAACCCACCCCGGGGACCTTCCCCAGGCGGACCCCACCGCCCGCCGACGCCCAATGTCGCCGACCTCGCTCAACGCGTTGGACGACCGCCGCGCCCATGCCTGCCCCGAACTGCCCGCCCCATCGATCTGCCAAGGACGGCCTGACGCCATGGAGACGCATCCCTCCGCCACCTCGGCCACTCCGGTGATCCCCGGTTTCCGCCCCGAGCCGGGTGTCTGCCGCGTGGGCGAGGACTGCTACCGCGTGCGCTCCAGCTTCGAGCGCTCTCCCGGCATCCCGGTCTTTCACGGCCGCGACCTGGTGAACTCGACCCGGATCGGCAACGCCCTCGATTCGAGTACCTGCCGATCTCCGGCTGAGGCCAGGGGCGTCACGGTGCTGCCGCCGTAGCGCACTGCGACGCCCCGCCGCGAAGAAACCGCTCCCCGTGGTCCCAGACATGCAACTGATCCCCCACACAGTCCCCCGCCGTGGCACGCCACCGGCCGACCGCGGCGGGTCCCCCACACCCGCACGTCCGAAGGGAAACCACGTTGCACACCAGACAACGCACCGTCCCGCAAGGGGGGCCAGAAGCGTCCCCCACGAGGCCGCCGACTCCACCGCACCCTCGGTCTGCTGCTCGGGGTGGCCGCTGTCCTCCAACTCGCCTGGGGCTCGGGCGCGTTCGCCGCACCCAAACCTCCGGTGAACAACAACCGCATGGCCGTCGTCGCCGACATGCAGCCCAGCTGGAACCTGGGCAACACCCTGGACGCCATCCCCGACGAAACCTCCTGGGGCAACCCACCCGTCACGAAAGCCCTGTTCGACGCCGTGAAGGCGAAGGGTTTCCGCAGCGTGCGCATCCCGGTCAGCTGGAGCAGTCACCAGTCCGCCGACGCGCCGTACACCATCAACCCGGCCTTCATGCAGCGGGTCAGGCAGATCGTGGACTGGGCCATCGCCGACGGTCTGTACGTGGTCCTCAACGTCCACCACGACTCCTGGCAGTGGATCGCGGACATGCCCGCCCAGCACGACACGGTCCTGGCGCGGTGGAAGGCCACCTGGAACCAGATAGCCACCACGTTCAAGGACGAACCGCGCCTGCTGCTCTTCGAGAGCGTCAACGAGCCGGCGTTCAACAACGCCACCGACGCGCAGAAGACCCAGTTGCTCAATGAGTTGAACACCTCCTTCCACCAGCTCGTACGCAGCTCCGGCGGTGGCAACGGCACCCGCCTGCTGGTGCTGCCCACGCTCGGTACCACTCCGAGCAAGCCGCTGATGGACGACCTGGTCACGACCATGTCCTCGCTGAACGACAACAACCTGGTGGCCACCGTCCACTATTACGGCTTCTGGCCGTTCAGCGCGAACATCGCCGGCTACACCACCTTCGAGGACACCTCGAAGAGGGACATGGACACCGCCTTCGGCCTGATGCGTGACGTCTTCGTGGCCAAGGGCATCCCCGTGTACCTCGGCGAGTACGGCCTGCTGAGCTACCCCGACTACACCAAGCCCTACACCAACGTCCAGCCGGGTGAGGCGCTGAAGTACTTCGAGCGCCTCGGCTACGACGCGCGCGTCAACGGCGTCACCACGGCTCTGTGGGACGCGGGGTCCTTCATCAACCGCAACACCCTCCAGTGGCGGTACCCCACCCTGATGAACCAGATCACCTCCAGCTGGACCACCCGGTCCGGAACCGCCTCCTCCAACCAGGTCTTCGTCCCCGCGTCCGGCACCATCACCGACCGGACGCTCACCCTCGACCTCAACGGCACCCCCTTCCGCGGGCTGTGGCAGGGCGGTTCACGACTCGTCGCGGGCCGTGACTACACCGTGTCCGGCGACCGGCTCACACTGGCCGCGAGCGCGCTCACCCGCCTGGCCGGTGACCGGGCCTACGGCGTCAAGGCGACGCTGGAGGCCAGGTTCTCGGCGGGTGTCCCCTGGCGGATCGACATCATCTCCAGCGACGTCCCCGTGTTGTCGAGCGCGAACGGCACCACCAGCGGCTCCGTCACCATCCCCACCCGGTACCGCGGAGACGTGCTCGCCACGATGGAGGCCAGGTACGCGGACGGCAGTAATGCCGGCAGCGCCGACTGGACGCCTTACCAGGAGTACGGCAGGGCCTTCGTCCCGGACCACCCGGCGGGCACCCTGACGCTGACGTCCGACTTCCTGTCCGCGCTCAAGGACGGCCGACAGGCGACCCTCACCTTCCAATTCTGGAGCGGCGCGAAGGTCACCTACCACGTCACCCGCAACGGCACCGCTGTCACGGGCTCCGCAGCCTGATCCACCCACCACACCCGGTGCGGAGCCGCTCTCCCGGCTCCGCACCGGTTCCTCGTGCACGTCGCCCACCCGGCCGGGGCTGCCCTGGCTGAACTCACCGGGCAGAGGATCGCCACGCGGCGACCTGCGAGAATCCGAGTCGTTCGAGTGACTCCATCAGGCAATCAAGTCGGTAGGGTAGGAAATGGCTCACGTCCCAGCGGCCGAGCGCCGCCCTCAGTTGATCAAAGCAGCCATCGAACTCATGGCGAGAGAGGGAGTCGCTGCCGGAAGTACCCGTGCGATCGCCGCCGAGCTCGGCGTCGCGCAGGCCACGGTGCACTACACGTTCGGCACGAAGGAGGATCTGTACCGTGCCGTCATCCAGCACCTGACCCAGGAGATGGAGAGCCAGGTGCGGCAGGCCGCACCGGTCGACGCCGGCTTCGAGAAAACCGTGGGAGTGCTTGCCTCCGCCTTGTGGCGCACGGTCCGTGACCAGCCGAAGAGCTATCAATTGCTCACCGAACTGACCCTGTTCGCGCTCCGGTCGCCCCACCTCCGGGGGGCTCTCGAAACGCACAACCTCGGTGTCCTCAGCGTGACATCGGAGCTTGTGACGGACGCCGCCGAGCGCGCCGGCCGGCAGCTCGCACAGCCGGCGAGCACGGTCGCGCGGTTTTTCCTCGCCGGATTCGACGGACTCGTGCTGCAGCACCTGACGCACCCCGACGACGAGGCAGAACTGTCCTGTCTCCATGCCTTGATCTCCTCCACGCTGGCCCTCGCCGGCGGTCGCGTGGAGATGGTCGCCGTACCTCGTGACCTCATCGAAGGAGCTGCGTCGAGCGGTTGGCCTGCCGACCACGGCCGTCCGCCTGATTGCTCAGCGCTCATTCCCGCTCGCCCGGCCCCAGCGGGTGGCACCGTCGCCATCCGTATGGATTCGGCCCAGTTGGGCCAGAGTGACCAGGCCGCGCTGCACTGTGCTCCTCGGACACGAGAACCGAGTACAGAGCGCGATCCGCCGGGGCCCGGCCCTCCGGCAGGGCCAGACCGACCCCGGCGGACGCTCACCGCGTCAAGGGTTTACGGAAGCGGCGGGTAAGCGTTCTGCATCAGCTGCCTGAACTGGGCGGAGAACCAGTGTCCCGCCACGGGCGCGTTCGGCAGTGAACCCGTGGGGTTGTTGCCGTTGCGTGGGTTGCCGCCGTAAGTCGGGTCGCACATGCGGTCGAAGCCCTTGCCCTCGTCGTTGGGGATGGCGCTGCTGGAGCCGTCGGACTCCCCCGGCGGCTTGACCCACACGTAGGCGTCGATGCCGGCGGCCGGTGCCGCGGTGGGCCGTTCGCCGAGGCCGGCGCCGCTCTGGTTGCACCAGTTGCCGGCGTGGATGCGCCGGTCGATGCGACTGCCGTTGACGTAGTCGTCCACAGAGGTCATCGGTCCGGGGCCGGTGGGCCGGGCGGTGCCGCCCCAGCCGTTGCGGGAGGTGTCGATGAGCATGCCGAGGCCGGAGTCGAAGCCGGCCGCGACGAGCTTGTCACGCAACGCCTGGGCGAAGGACTGCTCGTCCACGTACTGGTTCCAGTCGACCCACTTCGACTGGCGCACGGTCTGCCCGGTGACGGTGTCGGTGACCTTGAAGTTCGGCTCCTTGACCGGGCTGTAGTTCGCGGTGTTGACGATGAACCCGGCGACGTCCTTCACGCTCGCGCCGTTGGTCGTGGCGACCTTGTGGAACTCCTGCACCGACGGGCCGAGGTTGCTGTCCCAGCCGAGCCAGCCGTGGTGCCCTGCGTCGACGTAGTTGTAGACGTTCGCGAGGGCGCCGAGCTTGTCGAGGGCGTAGGAAACGCCCTTTTCATAGTTGCCGTTGTTCTTCATGGTGATGCACGCGTCGGTGGTGGTCGGGGTGCCGCCGGCGTTGGTGACCAGGTTGGGCAACGAGTCGGGCTCGATGACCGTGGCGATCCGCAGGCCCGCGTACTTGGGGTCGGCGAGGATCGAGACGATCGGGTCGATGTACTGGCTCTTGTACTTGTCGAGTTCGTTCGGTCCGAGTTCGCCATTGGAGGCGAGGGCGGCGCAGTCACGGCCGGGCAGGTCGTAGATGACCAGCTGGACGACGAGTTCGCCGCTGCCCTTCTGCTTCAGCGCCTCGTCGAGGTGGGCGCGCAGACCCATGCCGCCGTTCACACCGTTGATCGCGGCGATCCGGTCCAGCCAGACCGCGGTGGGCTGGTTGGCGATACGGCTGCCGCCCGGTTCGGCGGCGGCCTTCGCGGACCACTCCGGGTTCACATAGACCTTGGCGCCGGAGTACGGGTTGCCTGCCTTGGGCCCGGTCGGGCCCGGGTCCGTCGGGCCCGGGTCCGTCGGGCCCGGGTCGGTCGGGCCCGGGTCGGTGGGGTCGCCGCCTCCGTCGACATTGCAGGTCACGCCGTCGAGGGTGAACGTGGCCGGGACGGCGTTGGTGCCGCTGTACGTGCCCTGGAAGCCGAAGCTGACCGAACCGCCGGTGGCGAGCGTGCCGTTGTAGCTCTCGTTGGCCGCGGTGACGGCGGCGCCGCTCTGGCTGATCTTCGCGTTCCAGCCGTTGGTGATCTTCTGATTGACCGCGTACGACCACTTAACCGACCAACCCGACTTGGCAGCCGCGTTGTTGGTGATGGTGACGGCAGCGGTGAAGCCGGTGTCCCACTGGTTCTGCACCTTGTAGTCCACCGTGCAGGGTACGGAGGCGGTGGCGGCACCGGCCGGTGCCGTGAGAAGCGCAGCCCCTGAGCTTCCGGTGAGCAGCGCGAGGGCGGCGAGCAGTGAGGTCCTGGTGCGACTCATGAATGCGGGTTCCTTCTCCTTCGACATTCTTCTACTGATCACGGCCGCGCAGGCGGTTGCGCGGTCCGATGGCGTGCAGGGTGGGCGTAGCGTCATGGTTCGAGACCGGGGACGGGGCGCAGGAGCGGTGCCGGGTTCCCGCTCCGTCCCAGGTGGGGCGGTTCGCGACGGGAGCGACCGGATCACCCGCCAGGTCGGTGGGCTCGTCAGTAGCCACAGCTCGAGGTTGCCGGGGTATGCCGGTCCACCCGTCAGGATCACGTTCTTCGCTCTGACGGAGCGCACATGAGCGTCCATCAGGTCCGTGTCGGCGACCTCGCACGAGGCAGCCGGTCGGCTCGGAGCCCTCGGTCATGGCGGGCACAGTCGTGCCGGAGCGGGACCGGGCGGTGTTCCGGTCCTGGGTGAGCTTGCGACCGTCGGTGAAAGTCGAACGGTTGTGTCCGACTGTGCGACGCGGCGGACTTGTCGGTGCTTTGCGCTGATCCGTGGAAGCCGTTGTCCCACTGGCCGTGGACGGTGTGCTCCCTCGGCCTGGGGACGCATTGCTCCCTGGGCCGAGACCATCGGGACGGCCGTGGTGGCGACGAGCGTGTCGGCGCCCGCAACGGCTGATAACGAAGGTGGGGGGTGTCGCATGAGCGACTCCTTGCAGTTGAGCGCGCCGTGACCGATGCGTCGCCTGGTTGGAACCGCTCCCACTGGTGCGAAGGAAGGTAGCGCCGAGTGGCGCGGTTGCCCAGAGGTGCAGCGAAACTTTTCGAGAACCAACCGGTTTAGCGCCTTCGACTCTTCAAGCGTCTTGACCGCCACTGCCCGCATCCCCATGATGGGAGCGCTCCCACTGGCCAGGACTTGTCCTTCCCCGAGCCGCAAGCCGCTAGGAGGAACCAGTTCATGGATCCCGGACGCAAACGCAGAGCCGTTCGGCGGGTGTGGACCGCCGTGGCGACCGCCTTAACCCTGCCCCTGTCGTTGCTGGCCACGGGTTCGACTCCCGCCCAGGCAGCCGCACTTCGGTGCAGTGTCGACTACAAGACGAACGACTGGGGCTCCGGCTTCACCGCGGACCTGACGATCACCAACCGCGGTACGGACGCCATCGACGGCTGGACCCTCACGTACAGCTACGCGGGCAACCAGAAGCTCAGCAACGGCTGGAACGGCACCTGGTCCCAGTCGGGCCAGGCGATCACCGTGAAGGATGCCGGCTACAACGGGCGGATCGCCGCCGGAGCCGCCGTGTCGACCGGCGCCCAGTTCAGCTACAGCGGCACCAACGCCGCCCCCACGAACTTAGCGATCAACGGCACCAGCTGCACCGGCGCCCACCAACCCCCCATCACCGTGCTCACCAGCCCGGCGGCCGGCGCCGTCTACACACAAGGAGACGCGGTGCCGCTCGCGGCCACCGCCGCGGCCGCGGACAACGCCACCATCAGCAAGGTCGAGTTCTACGACGACACCACCCTGCTGGGCACGGACACCACGGCGCCGTACTCGCTCTCGACCTCAAGTTTGACCGTGGGCAGTCATTCACTCGTCGCGAAGGCCTACGACAGCCTCGGCGCGTCCGCGTCGTCCACGCCCGTGGGCATCACGGTCGCCTCAGGGCCCACTGTGGTCGCCACGCCCACCCAACTGGGTATCCAGCAGGGCAAGACGGACACGTACGAGGTGAAGCTGTCGAAGCAGCCGTCCTCGAACGTCACCGTCAACACGGCCCGGACGGGCGGTAATTCAGGTCTGTCGGTGACCGGCGGCGCCTCGCTCACCTTCACGCCGCAGAACTGGAACACGGCGCAGAAGGTGACCATCACCGCCGACAGTTCCGGTACCGGCGCCGCGACCTTCGAGTCGACGGCCCCCGGGCACGCGAAGGCCTCGGTCACCGTGACCCAGCTGGGAGCGACGAAGGCGTACGACGCCCGTTTCCTGGAGCTGTACGGCAAGATCACCAACCCGGCGAACGGTTACTTCTCGCCCGAGGGCATCCCCTACCACTCGGTCGAGACGCTGATCGTCGAGGCGCCGGACCACGGTCACGAGACCACGTCGGAGGCCTACGGCTACCTGCTGTGGCTGCAGGCGATGTACGGCAAGGTCACGGGTGACTGGTCGAAGTTCAACGGTGCTTGGGAGATCATGGAGAAGTACATGATCCCGACCCACGCCGACCAGCCGACCAACTCCTTCTACAACGCGTCCAAGCCGGCGACGTACGCGCCCGAGCTGGACACCCCGAACGAGTACCCGGCCAAGCTCGACCCGTCCGTTGCGGCAGGCCGGGACCCGATCGCGGCGGAGCTGAAGAGCGCGTACGGCACGGACGACGTCTACGGCATGCACTGGCTGCAGGACGTCGACAACATCTACGGCTTCGGCAACTCGCCGGGCAAGTGCGAGGCGGGTCCGTTGGACACGGGTCCGTCGTACATCAACACCTTCCAGCGCGGCGCGCAGGAGTCGGTGTGGGAGACGGTGCCGCAGCCGACCTGCGACGCCTTCAAGTACGGCGGCAAGAACGGCTACCTGGACCTGTTCACCGGTGACGCCTCCTACGCCAAGCAGTGGAAGTTCACCAACGCCCCGGACGCCGACGCGCGTGCGGTGCAGGCCGCGTACTGGGCCGATATCTGGGCCAAGCAGCAGGGCAAGGGGTCGGACGTCTCCGCGACCGTGAGCAAGGCCGCGAAGATGGGCGACTACCTGCGGTACGCGATGTACGACAAGTACTTCAAGAAGATCGGCAACTGCGTCGGCCCGTCCGCCTGCCCGGCGGGCACCGGCAAGGACGCCTCGCACTACCTGCTGTCCTGGTACTACGCCTGGGGTGGCGCCACCGACACCTCGGCGGGCTGGGCCTGGCGCATCGGCTCCAGCCACTCCCACAGCGGCTACCAGAACCCCCTCGCGGCCTACGCACTGGCAAACTACGCACCGCTGAAGCCGAAGTCGGCGACGGGGCAGGCGGACTGGGCCAAGTCGCTGGAGCGGCAGATGGAGTTCTACCGCTGGCTGCAGTCGAACGAGGGCGCCATCGCCGGCGGTGCGACCAACAGCTGGGAGGGCCGGTACGCGACGCCGCCGGCCGGGAAGTCGACCTTCTACGGCATGTACTACGACGAGAAGCCCGTCTACCACGACCCACCGTCCAACCAGTGGTTCGGCTTCCAGGCGTGGTCGATGGAGCGGGTCGCCGAGCTGTACCAGCAGACGGGGAACGCGACCGCGAAGACCGTTCTGGACAAGTGGGTCAAGTGGGCGTTGTCCAAGACCACGTTCAACCCGGACGGCACCTACCGGATCCCGTCGACACTCCAGTGGTCGGGCCAGCCCGACACCTGGAACCCGTCAAGCCCCGGGGCCAATAGCGGACTTCACGTCACCGTCGCCGACTACACCAACGACGTCGGTGTGGCGGCCGCGTACGCCAAGACCCTGACGTACTACGCCGACCGGTCCGGCGACACCGAGGCCGCGTCCGCGGCGAAGAAACTGCTGGACGGGATGTGGACCAACTACCAGGACGCCCTGGGCATCGCCGTACCGGAGACCCGCACCGACTACAACCGCTTCGACGACGGTGTCTACCTCCCGAGCGGGTGGACGGGCACCATGCCGAACGGTGACGCGATCAACGCGTCGTCGACGTTCGAGTCGATCCGGTCCTTCTACAAGAGCGACCCGGCCTGGTCGAAGATCGAGGCCTATCTGAAGGGCGGGGCCGTCCCCTCCTTCACGTACCACCGGTTCTGGGCTCAGGCGGACATCGCCCTGGCCATGGGCTCGTACGCGGAACTCCTCGAGTAGCCCCCGCCGAGGCCCGCGTGCGCGACCCCGTCACAAGGAGACGGGGTCACCCGCCGGGCGGCCCCCAGCCACACGGGGGCCGCCCGGTGACCGCCCGTTTCTCCACCGCTCCATGAGCCTGTCTGCCTGGCATCGATTTGTCCTCCGCGTGAACGACCCGCAGTCGCGGGATCCACACGAGAGGGCTGCACCCACCTTGTCAGGTACATGCCCCTCTCCTAAAGTCCCCCTCAAAAGGAACTGGGAGCGCTCCCATTCTGAGTGCTCCTCTCCCCCACATCCACTGCAGAGGAGCCGCATGCAACCATCACGTCATCAAGCCCGCAGGGTGCGCGCCCTGACCGGTGCGCTGCTCACCTCACTCGTCGCGCTGGCAGCGCTTCTCACAAGCGCTTCGACGTCGCACGCCGACACAACGATCTGCGAGCCGTTCGGCTCCACCACCATCCAGGGCCGTTACGTTGTGCAGAACAACCGCTGGGGGACCAGTCAGCCCCAGTGCATCGCCGTCGCGGACTCGGGCTTCAGGGTTACCCAGGCCGACGGCTCGGTCCCGACGAACGGCGCCCCGAAGTCCTACCCGTCCGTGTACAACGGCTGCCACTACACCAACTGCTCCCCCGGCACGAAGCTCCCGGCACGGCTGAGCTCGATCGCCGACGCTCCCACGAGCATCTCCTACGGCTACGTCGGCGGCGACGCCGCGTACAACGCCTCGTACGACATCTGGCTGGACCCGACGCCCCGCACCGACGGCGTGAACCGGACCGAGATCATGATCTGGCTCAACAAGGTGGGCCCGATCCAGCCCATCGGCTCCCAGGTCGGCACGGCGAGCGTGGGCGGACGCAGCTGGCAGGTGTGGTCGGGCAGCAACGGCTCCAACGACGTGCTGTCCTTCGTCGCGCCGTCGGCGATGGACAGCTGGAGCTTCGACGCGATGGACTTCGTCCGGCAGGCCGTCTCCCGCGGACTCGCACAGAACGACTGGTACCTGACGAGTGTTCAGGCGGGCTTCGAGCCTTGGCGGAACGGCGCGGGGCTGGCGGTGAACTCCTTCTCGTCAACCGTCAACCTCGGCGGCGGCACACCCGGCCCCGGCACTCCCAGCGGACCCGCGGCATGCAAGGTGGCCTACAGCACCAGCGTGTGGCAGGGCGGCTACACCGCCGATGTCACCTTGACCAACACGGGTTCCTCGCCGGTCAACGGCTGGAATCTCGCGTTCACCCTGCCCGCGGGGCAGACGATCACCGGCGCGTGGAACGCCGGGATCTCTCCGTCGTCGGGAGCGGTCACGGCCGGCAACCTGGCGTACAACGCGTCTCTTGCGCCTGGCGGCCAGGTCTCCTTCGGCTTCCAGGCCTCTTACAGCGGCAGCTTCGCCAAGCCGACCGCCTTCAGCCTGAACGGCACTCAGTGCACCACCGCGTGATGTCTTCAGGATGACTCACCTGGCCCGAGCCGCCGGTCGGCCGGCCGCCCCACTGCCGAGCACACACCGGACCCGAGTCGCATCCGCTCACCCGGGACCCGCCCGCCAGGCTCGTGCCTGACGGGCGGGTCCCGTCCTTCTCACCAGGCAGCCGTCTGCGACTGTTCGAGTGCGTTCCACCCCCGCACACCGTGGACATGAGCGGTCTTCGGAAAGGAGGTCTCGGCGTCCGAGCGTGGGCCGATCTCGAACAGGTCGATCATCAAGAAGAGCGGGTAGGTGGGAGCCCGACGCGTCCGCATCACTATGACGCCCTCGCAGCCGATGATCGTGCCCGATGGCCCCCACACAGCCGTCCAAGTGTGGGGTTTCGAGGCGTCCAGGGGAAGGACGACTTCCGTCATGTCGGTTGTCAACCGCCTGTCCGAATGCGCTTTCACCCCGCACCGGGCGTGACTCCGCCCCTCGCCGACGGCGTCGGCGTCGATCTCGAAGACACAGATCTCACCGCTCTCCCCCTCCGACAGATGCTCCGTGCCCACGAGCCACGCCGCGAGCATGCATCCCTCGTCCACGCTCGCGCTCACCGTCACCTCCACCCGTCCGGCCGTGGGCGCCCAGAGCAACCGCTCGGGGGTCTCCGTGCGGACGGCGAGTCCGTCGGAACGGTGTCGGTGTGTTCCCCGGTGAGAGCCCACCGGGCCGGAGAACACCCCGGTCTGCACATTGGACACACGGAGCGGAGCGTCCTCCTCTCGCCAGTCCGGCTGGTCGGCGTCGATACGCAGCCGCAGTCCCGAATCGTCGATGTCGTAGCGTGCCCGAGACCGCTCGGGTGACGTCCAGTGAGGCAGATAGTGATCGACCCAGCGATCCTTCCTGAGCTGCGGACCGGCGAAATCGTCCTCGAAGTCAGGCTCACGAGCCGGAGAATCAGGGAGCAGCAGGACATCTTCACCCATGCCACCATCGTCCCGGACGGCGGCCCCTGCCGTGTCGGCGCTGCTCCCCCGGTGCGCGGAACGAAGCCGGCGATGCGCACAGCACGTTCACTCATGAATGACGCGAACGCGACGTCGTCACCTGGCCGACACAGCACGGGTCACGCCGGGAAGCCGTGTGCCCCGTTCCTTCGCCCCGTAAGATCGGATGATCTCGTGGGGGAGGTGGTCATGGGCAGGCGACGCCCCGGTACGCCAACGCTGGAAGAGGTCGCCGCTCACGCCGGGGTGGGGCGTGGCACGGTGTCTCGCGTCATCAACAACGCGGCCGGTGTGAGGGAGTCGACGCGCGAAGCCGTGCAGCGAGCCATCGAGGAGCTGGGGTACGTTCCCAATCTCGCGGCGCGCTCCCTGGCCGGGCAGCGAACGGATGCCGTCGCTCTCGTCCTGACGGAGCCCGACTGGCGCGTGTTCGCCGAGCCGTTCTTCTCGGAGATCGTCCGCTCGCTCGGGGACGCGCTGGCGCACACCGGGATGCAACTGCTGCTGACCCTGGTGCGCTCGGACATCGAGCGCAAGCGCTTCCTGGAGTACGCGCGCGGCGGTCGGGTCGACGGGGTCCTGCTGTTGTCCGTGCATGCGGGAGACCGGCTCCCGGACATGCTCGCCGAGGCGCGGCTGCCGACCGTGATGCTGGGCCGCCGCTCGGGCGACGAGTACGTCAGTTACGTGGACGCGGACAACGTGGGCGGTGCCCGCAGCGCCGTCTCCCACCTGCTGGCACGGGGCCGCGGAACGATCGCCACCATCACGGGGCCGCAGGACATGTACGTCGCCCAGTGCCGGCTGCGCGGCTACCGGGATGCTCTGACGCTTGCCGGCTTGAGGTACGAGGAGTCCTTGGTCGCCGAAAGCGACTTCTCGGAGGACAGCGGGCGCCGCGCCATGGCGGAACTGCTCGAACGGCACCCGGACATCGACGGCGTCCTCGCCGCATCGGACACCACGGCGGCGGGGGCTCTGCATGTACTGCGTGCGGCGGGACGGCGCGTACCGGAGGATGTCGCCGTGATCGGTTTCGACGACTTTCCGCTGGCTCAGCGCACCGATCCGCCTCTGACCACCGTGCGTCAGCCGCTGGAGGAGATGGGCCGGGCCATGATCCGGCTGCTCCTGGAGGACATGGACGAGCCGTCGGTGGCCTACCGCCACGTCATCCTCCGCACGCAGCTGCAGGTCCGTGAATCGGCGTGACGAGCGTCGTCGCCCGTCGGGTGTCCCGAGCCGGAGACAGCCGCCACGGGTTTCGGGAGCGCTCCCACTCGCTGCGCCGTGCCGGCGGCCCACCGCTCGGGTACATCGCCCGCCAGGCGCCTGCTGCCACCCGGATCCGGCCGCTACGTGGCGCCGATGACGATGATGTCCAGCGTCCGCGGTCCGTGCACGCCCTCGACGCGGTCCAGCTCGATGTCGCTGGTCGCCGAGGGACCGGACACGAGCGTCAGGGGCCGGTACGGATCGATGCGGCCAAGAGCCTCGGGCACATCGAAGACGATCTGGCCCTCGCGGACCAGGCAGATGTGCTGGTCCGGAAGGAGGGTCAGGGCCCGGCGCCCCTGGCCGGGGCCATGGTCGAGTATCACGGTCCCGGTCACGGCGATGGCGGTCGCGGCGGTGGTGAGCACCGCGTCCGCCGCGTCGAGCTGCCCCGGCGTCAGCGGCGGGGAGTCCTGCAGCCGGGACCAGGGTCCCTGGGGAATCAGGTCGGCGGGAAGGCCCGGCGGGACGACCAGCGAACGTGCTCCGGTCCGCACCAGCGCGTCCTGGACCGCAACGGCGGCCCGGGCCACCGGAACACGGACCACCGTGGCACGGTACTCGGCTGTGCGTTCGCTGAAGAGCCCGACGATGTCCGGCGCCGCGTGGTCAGTCCGGTGGGCGGGTGAAGAGGGTGCGTCATCGGGGCTCTCGGAGCGGGGCACGTCGGTCAGTGCTTTCCTCGCCGCCCGCACAACGGCGTCACGGCCGGTCACCGGCGCGCCTCCTCATTCGTCGTCGTATGGTCTTCTGTTCCGTTCACGGCTTTCGTCCTGCGCCACCACGCGCGCAGTGACTCCCGTGGGGGCGCCGGCGTGTCCCGGGTGCCCGTCCAGCGGGCCAATGGACCCGGCAGGGCCCCGATCCGGCCGTCCCGGGCCACGAGACGGGCGCCGAGCGCGGCCAGCCGCTGAGCCGCCGCCAACCGCGTCGGGGAGGACAGAACCGATCCGGCGGCCTTCATGGCGAGCGCCTCGACGGTGGGCAGGAACCGACCACGGCGTTTGGCCTCCACGGCCTCGGCGCGCAGGTGGACCAGCACCTCCGGGATGTTGATCTTCACGGGGCAGGCGTCGTAGCAGGCGCCGCAGAGAGTCGAGGCGAAGGGAAGGGAAGCCGCGTTCTCGACGCCGACGAGCTGCGGGGTGAGCACGGCGCCGATGGGGCCGGGGTAGACGGAGCCGTAGGCGTGACCGCCGGTGCGCTCGTACACGGGGCAGACGTTCAGGCAGGCCGAGCAGCGGATGCAGGACAGCGCCTGGCGGCCCACCTCGTCGGCCAGGGTGGCGGTGCGGCCGTTGTCGAGCAGTACGAGGTGGAAGTTCGTGGGGCCGTCGCCTTCGGTGACCCCCGTCCACAGCGATGTGTACGGGTTCATGCGCTCGCCGGTCGAGGAGCGCGGCAGCAGTTGCAGGAAGACGTCCAGGTCGGCGAAGGAGGGCAGGACCTTCTCGATGCCCATGACGGTGATGAGGGTGTCCGGCAGGGTCAGGCACATCCGCCCGTTGCCCTCCGACTCCACGACCACCACCGTGCCGGTGTCGGCAGCGGCGAAGTTGGCACCGGAGACGGCGACCTTGCACCGCAGGAACTTCTCGCGCAGATGCAGTCGGGCGGCTTCGGCGAGCTCGCTTGGATCGTCACCGAGCCCCTCGGGGGCCGGGCTGCCCCACTCCCCCATTTCCCGCAGGAAGATCTCCCGGATCTCGGAGCGGCCACGGTGGATGGCCGGCACGAGGATGTGGGAGGGGCGGTCACCGCCCAACTGCACGATGAGTTCGGCGAGATCGGTCTCGTAGGCGCGGATGCCCGCGTCGGCGAGCACCTCGTTGAGGCCGATCTCCTGAGTGGCCATCGACTTGACCTTGACGACCTCGCTCTCGCCGGTCGCCTTCACCAGGTGGGTGACGATGCGGTTGGCCTCGGCGGCGTCCGCGGCCCAGTGGACCGTACCGCCCGCGGCGGTCACCGCCTTCTCCAGCCGCAGGAGATGTTGGTCGAGGTGGCGCAGGGTGCGGCGTTTGACCGCCGCCGCCCGCTCGCGCAGTTCCTCCCAGTCGTGGAGTTCGGCCGCTGCCTTCAGCCGTTTGTCCCGGATGGTGCCGGTGGCGCGTCGCAGGTTCGCCCGCAGCCGGGTGTCGGCGAGCGCCCCTCGGGCGGCCTCGGGGAAGGCCGGGGTGCCCAGCCACACGACGTTGTCGGCGCCGCTCACCGTGTGTCTCCCTCGGTGGCGGCCAGAATCTCGGCCAGGTGCCGGGTTCCGATGCCCGTGCGGAGTCAGGACAGGCCGCCGCCGATGTGCGTGAGGCAGGAGTTGTCGCCGGCGCACAGGAACTCGGCGCCGGTGCCTTGGACGTGGTGCATCTTGTCGGCCAGCATGGCGTTGGAGACCTCGTGGTTCTTCAGGGCGAAGGTGCCGCCGAAGCCGCAGCAGGTGTCGGCGGCGGGCAGTTCGACGAGGTCGATGCCCTTCACGGCGCGCAGCAGCCGCAGTGGCCGGTCGCCGACGCGCAGCATGCGCAGGGAGTGGCAGGTCGGGTGGTAGGTGACACGGTGCGGGAAGTAGGCGCCGACGTCGGTGACGCCGAGGACATCGACGAGGAGTTCCGACAGTTCGTACACCGTCGGCGCCACCTCCTCGACCGCCTCGGTGAGGGCGCTGTCCCCGTACTGGGCGGCGACCACCCGGTGGTGGTCGCGGACCATGCCCGCGCAGGAGCCGGAGGGGGCGACGACGGCGTCGTAGCCCGTGAAGACCTCCGCGAACCGGCGCACCATCGGCAGGGTCTCGGGGCGGTAGCCGGTGTTGAAGTGCATCTGGCCGCAGCACGTCTGGCCCTGCGGGAACTCCACGGTGTGGCCCAGGCGTTCCAGGAGTTGAGTGACCGCCCGGCCGGTGTCCGGGAACATCGTGTCGTTGAAGCAGGTGATGAAGAGGGCTATGCGCATGGGTGGTTCCCGGTCACAGCTGCCACACCACGGGCAGTGAGGCGTCGGCTCCGTCGGCGGAGTAGTCGTGTACGACGTCCAGCAGTTCGGCCATCCTCGCCTGCCAGGCGATGTTGACCGGCAGCTTCTCGAGTGCGGCGATCATCGCCGGGTAGTCCTCGACTTCCAGGAGATGGAACAGGTCGGTACCGCTGCGCCAGATCGTCCACTCACTGACCCCCGCGGCGCGGATCGCCGCGGTCAGTTCCTCGGGGACCTCGCGGTGCGCCGCCTCGTACTCCGCGATGCGGTCGGCTCGGACCTTGGTGTGCAGGGCGACTCTCATGGCGCCTCCTTCGACGGTGTGGCGGTGGGGACCGGCGTGTCCGGGGCCAGCAGTCCTTCGGCGTGCAGTTCGTCCCACAGTGCGGCGGGGACCGGGTGCCGCAGCTGGTCCACGGTGTCGCGCACTTCCTCGGCGGAACGGGCTCCGCTCAGGACGCTCGCGACCGCCCGGTGGCCGAACGGGAAGTGCAGGGCGGCGGCGCGCAGCGGCACACCGTGGCGTGCGGCGATCGCCTTGAGCCGCAGGGCCCGGTCCAGGACGGACCGCGGGGCGGGCGCGTAGTCGTACGTCGCACCGGGCCTCGGATCGGTCAGCAGCCCGGAGTTGAACACCCCGCCGACGATCACGCTCCTTCCGCGGGCGGCGGCCCCGGGCAGTACCTCGGCGAGCCCCTCCTGTTCCAGCAGGGTGTAGCGGCCGGCGAGCAGGACCACGTCGATGTCGGTTTCCCGCAGGAAGCGGGCGGGCAGCGCGCAGTGGTTGGTTCCGATGCCGATCGCCTTGACGACACCTTCGTCCCGCAGCCGCTCCAGCGCCGGATACGCCTCGGTGAGGGCCTGCTCGGCGTGGTCGTCGGGGTCGTGCAGGAGGGCGATGTCGACGCGGTCCAGACCGAGGCGGTCCAGGCTCGCTTCCAGGGAGCGCAGCACTCCGTCGGCGCTGAAGTCCCAGACACGCCGATGAGTGTCAGAGACGGCGAAGCCGTGCGCGAGGTCGTCGCCCCCGCCGCCCCCTGGATTCGGCTCCAGCAGCCGTCCGACCTTCGTGGACACGGTGTACGTGTCCCGGGGGTGGTCGCACAGGGCGGTGCCCAGGCGGCGCTCGGACAGGCCGAGCCCGTAGTGGGGGGCGGTGTCGAAGGTGCGGATGCCCGCGGCCCAGGCGGCGTCCACGGCGGCGAAGGCCGCCTCGGCGGTGACCGGGCGGTAGAGGTTGCCGATGCCCGCGGCACCGAACGAAAGTTCGGTGACCCGGACACCGGTGCCGCCCAGGGGCACTGTCCTCATGAGCCGGCCGCCGGGCGGAGTCTGAGCCCCTGCATGCCGCCGTCGACGGCGAGGGCCGTACCGGTCACGGAGGCGGCGGCCGGGGACGCCAGATAGACCACGGCCGCCGCGATCTCGTCCGCGGTGACCAGGCGGCCCATCGGCTGGCGTGCGTTCAGGGCGGCACGTTCCGCCTCGGGGTCGTCGGCGGCGCCCAGGAGCCGGGCCACCCAGGGGGTGTCCGCGGTGCCCGGGTTGACGCAGTTGACGCGGATGCCCTCGCGGACGTGGTCGGCGGCCATGGCCAGGGTGAGGGACAGCACGGCGCCCTTGCTCGCGGAATACAGGGCGCGTTGCGGGAGGCCGGCCGTGGCCGCGATCGAGCCGATGTTGACGACGGCCGCGGTGCCCGGGCGGGCGGTGGCAGCGCGCCGCAGGTACGGCAGGGCGGCGCGGGTGGTGCGCACCATGCCGAGGACGTTGACGTCCAGGACGCGGTGCCACTGTTCGTCGGGGTTGTCCTCGACGGTGCCGACGGCGCCGGTGCCCGCGTTGTTGACGAGGATGTCCAGGCCGCCGAGCCGCGCGGCCGCTTCCGTCACGGCGCGGCGGACCGAGGTGTCGTCGCCGACGTCCGCCTTGAGGGCGTACAGCGGCTCCGGCACCGCGGACGGTTCCAGGTCGAGCACGGCCACCGCCGCGCCTTGCGCGGCCAGCGTCTGGGCCGTGGCCAGTCCGATGCCGGACCCGCCGCCGGTGACGATGGCTCTGAGGCCTGACATCCCGGTCATGCCACCTCCTCCCGTCCGGCGCGGTCGGTCACCCAGAACGTCCCGTCCGGGTAGCGGTACTCGGCGATGGACTCCTCCTTCATCGTGGCGGAGAAACCCGGTGCGAGAGGCGCGGTGTAGTGCCCGTCGCGCATCACCACGGGCACGGTGAAGTGCTGGTGGAGGTGGTCGACGTACTCGATGACGCGGTTCTCGGTGGTACCGGACAGGGCCAGGTAGTCGAACATCGACAGGTGCTGCACCAGCTCGCACAGCCCCACCCCGCCGGCGTGCGGACACACCGGCACCCCGAACTTCGCGGCGAGCAGCAGGATGGCCAGGTTCTCATTGACCCCGCCGACGCGGGCGGCGTCGATCTGGAGCACGTCCAGGGCTCCGGCCTGGAGGAGCTGCTTGAAGATGATGCGGTTCTGCACATGTTCGCCGGTGGCCACCTTCACCGGCGCGACCGCTTCACGCACGGCGGCGTGTCCGAGGATGTCGTCGGGGCTGGTGGGCTCCTCGATCCAGTACGGGTCGAAGGCGGCGAGCGCGTCGGTCCACCGGATCGCCTCGTCCACGTTCCACCGCTGGTTGGCGTCGATGGCGATGCGTATGCCGTCACCGACGGCGGCACGGGCGGTGCGCAGACGCCGGACGTCGTCCGCCAGGTCCGCGCCGACCTTCAGTTTGATCTGGGTGAACCCGTCGGCGACCGCCTGCTTGGCCAGCCGGGTCAGCTTGTCGTCGGAGTAACCGAGCCAGCCGGGCGAGGTCGTGTAGCCCGGGTATCCGCGGTTCACCAGCACGGCCTCGCGCTCGTCGAGCCCCGTGCGGCCCTCGCGCAGGAGGGTGAGGGCGTCCTCGGGGGTGAGGGCGTCGGCGATGTAGCGGAAGTCGACCTGGGAGACCAGCCACTCCGGTTCGGCGTGGGCGAGCAGCCGCCACAGTGGCTGACCGGCTCGCTTGGCGGCCAGGTCCCACACAGCGTTGACGACGGCGCCGATCGCCATGTGCATCACGCCCTTCTCGGGGCCGAGCCAGCGCAGCTGACTGTCGCCGATCAGGTCGCGGCTCAGCGAGCCCGGGTCGGCGCACAACTCCGTGACGGAACGGCCCACGACGTGGTGGCCCAGGGCTCCGATCGCGGCGACCTGCACATCGTTGCCGCGTCCGATGGTGAAGGTGAAACCGTGGCCTTCGAGCCCGTCACCGGCGTCCGTACGCAGCACGACATAGGCGGCGGAGTAGTCGGGGTCCGGGTTCATCGCGTCGGAACCGTCCAGCTCCCGCGAGGTGGGGAAGCGGACGTCGTAGGTGTCGACCGCGGTGATCCGGGCTGAGTTGGCAGTCAAGGGGGTGCCTTTCACGCTTGGCCGAAGGTCTGGCGCTGGCTGCCGAGCCTGTCGACGGAGAGTTCGACGGTGTCGCCGGAGCGGAGGTAGGGCGTGCCGGGCAGGCCGAGAGCCACGCCCGCGGGCGTACCCGTGTTGATCACGTCGCCGGGCTCCAGGACCATGTACTGGCTCAGGTACGCCACGACGTGGTCGACCGGGAAGATCATGTCCCGGGTGTGCCCGTTCTGCCGCTTGACGCCGTTGACGCTCAGGTGCAGCCCGAGGTCCTGCGGGTCGCCGACCTCGTCGGCGGTGACCAGCCAGGGCCCGAGGGGATTGAAGGTCTCGCAGGACTTGCCCAGGTCCCACTGCGGGGAGTACTCCAGCTGGAACTCACGCTCCGAGACGTCATGGCTGATCGCGTACCCGGCGATGACGGCGTGCGCGGCCTCGGGGCCGTCCAGGTAGCGAGCCCGGCGGCCGATGACGACCGCGAGCTCGACCTCCCAGTCCGTCTTCACCGAGCCCCGAGGGACGAGCACCTCGTCGTAGGGCCCGACCACGGTTCGCGGGTCCTTCATGAACACGACGGGCCGCTCCGGGATCGCGGCACCGGTCTCGGCGGCGTGGTCCCGGTAGTTGAGACCGACGCAGACGATCTTTCCGGGGCGGGCGACGGGCGGACCGATCCGCAGGCCGTCAGCGTCCAGAACGGGGAGGGCTCCTGCCGCGACCGCGGCACGGGCACGGTCGATGCCGTCCGAGGCGAGGAACGCGCCGTCGACGTCGGAGGTCACGGAGGACAGGTCCAGCAGCCGGCCGTCGTCGGTGCGGACAGCGGGCCGCTCTTCGCCGGGGGCGCCGACTCGTAGCAGTTTCACTGGCGTTTCCCTTGCCGTAGGCGGGTTGAGGAGGGAGCGACGGTCGGTCGTAGGGCCATTGCCGCCGGCGGCGCCCCGACCGGACCGGGTGGAGAGCCTCGGCAGCGGCCCCTCCCTCAGTCATCGGATGAATGGCGGCATCGAGACTGTAGACGTAAGGAAACTCGCTGACAACGGATTCCTCGGATGTTTTTTCCCTGACCTGAGCGTTCACTCGGACATGACGGGGAGTTACACCCTGCTCGCCGCTGATGCGGGGGTGGCCACCGATGTTTCATCCGATGACTCCGTGCGAGCCAGATGGGGGAGACTCCGCTGGTGGGAGCCCTGGCCGTGTGCCGCCGACCCTGGCCGGAGTGGGTGACAGCAGCCCGGCGGCGCCGTTCCGTCGGCGTGACGGCCCAGCGGACGCAGCGGCCGTTGCCGAATCGTGAGGCGCGGCCGCTCGGTGCAACCCGATCGACTGCCTGGGCATAGGCACAGGTCACAGGCTGGCTCACCAGTCCGTCTGACGCGTTCGTACGGGGCCGCTCGGCATGGTTTCGCCCTGCTGCCCAATTCAACGGCCACGTAGTCTTGTCAACTTCGGCAACCCCGTCGTAACGTCCTCGACGTCCGAGAGACATCGGAGGAATGGCCCCGGGGGCCCCGGCGCCCTTCCGAACGGTCGGATACAGCCTCTGGCCTGCGTCTTTCGGGCAGACTCTCCCTCCTTCCCGTCCCCCTCGGGCGCGGTCCCGCACTGCCTTGTGCCGGGCCACCCTCTGCCCGGCCCGCGGCCTCGCCCGTCCTCTCCGGCAGGCGAGTACGCCTCCCTCTCATCGCTGTCTCGCGGTCCTCCGCCCCGTCAAAGGAGACAACACGGCCATGAAGCTCACTCGCACCCGCTCCACTGCCACAGCCGCCACCGCCGTGCTCGCGGTCCTCGCCCTCGCCACCGCGTGCAACCGGAGCGGCTCGGAGTCGGGCGGCTCGGGCGGTGACAAGCCGGCCATCGGCATCGACCTTCCGCGTTCGGACTCCGACTTCTGGAACTCCTACGCGCAGTACCTGAAGAAGGGCATCAAGACGGACGGCGTCAACGCCCTGCCGATCAGCAACTCGCAGAACGACGTCACCAAGCTCGTCGCCAACGTCCAGGTCTTCGAGAACACCGGAGCGAAGGCCGTCGTCATGGCGCCCCAGGACACCGGCGCCATCGCCTCCACCCTCGACACCCTCGCGTCCAAGAAGATCCCCGTGGTCAGTGTCGACACCAGGCCCGACAAGGGTGAGGTCTACATGGTGGTCCGCGCCGACAACCGGGCGTACGGCACCAAGGCATGTGAGTTCCTCGGCAAGCAACTCGGCGGCAAGGGCAAGGTCGCCGAGCTGCAGGGCGCCCTGGACTCCATCAACGGACGCGACCGCTCCGAGGCGTTCGCCGAGTGCATGAAGACGAAGTTCCCCAAGATCAAGGTCTTCGAGCTGCCCACCGACTGGAAGGGCGACGTGGCCTCCGCCAAGCTCCAGTCGCTGCTCGCCCAGCACCCGGACCTGAACGGCATCTACATGCAGGCCGGCGGTGTCTTCCTCCAGCCCACCCTGGCACTGCTGGAACAGAAGAAGCTGCTCAAGCCGGCGGGCCAGAAGGGCCACATCAGCATCGTCTCCAACGACGGCATCCCGCAGGAGTTCGACGCCATCCGCAAGGGTCAGATCGACGCCACCGTCTCCCAGCCCGCCGACCTCTACGCCAAGTACGCCCTCTACTACGCCCAGGCCGCGGCCGAGGGCAAGACCTTCAAGCCGGGCAAGACCGACCACGACTCCACCATTGTCAAGATCCCGAACGGTTTGGAGGACCAGCTGCCCGCCCCGCTGGTGACCAAGGACAACGTGGACGACAAGTCCCTGTGGGGCAACAACGTCGGCTGACAACCGGCAGCCACCGGCCGCGTCAGCGCCGGGGGACCTCATTCCCCTCCCCCGGCCGCGGTCCCCCGACCCGGATCCGGCCGGCTCCTTGCTCCCGGTTCCCGATCCCCGGCCCCCACCATCCGTACCCGAAGGACGGTATCCACCATGGCGGACACCGCCACCAGCCCGGCGAGCGGCCCCGGAACCCAGGCCCCGGTCGCCGAGGCGACCGGCATCAGCAAACGATTCGGCGCCACCGTCGCCCTGCGCGACGCCCGCATCAGCATCGCCGAGGGCGAAGCGCACGCCCTGGTGGGCCGCAACGGCGCCGGCAAGTCGACGCTGGTGTCGATCCTCACCGGCCTCCAGCAGCCCGACACCGGTTCGCTGCACTTCTCCGGTGCGCCGGCGCCCGCCTACGGCGACATCGACGCCTGGCGCTCGAAGGTCGCCTGCGTCTACCAGCGGTCGACCGTCATCGGTGATCTGACCGTCGCCGAGAACCTCTTCCTGAACCGGCAGAGTCCCGGCGCGGTGCGTCCCATCCGCTGGAAGCAGCTCAGGCAGCGTGCGGAGGAACTCCTCGGCGAGTACGGCGTGGCCGTCGACCCCGCCGCACGGGCCAGGGACCTGACCGTCGAGCAGCGGCAGTTCGTGGAGATCGCCCGCGCGCTGTCCTTCGGTGCCCGTTTCATCATCCTGGACGAGCCGACCGCGAAGCTCGACGCCCGCGGCATCGGCCGCCTCTTCGACAAGCTCCGGGACCTGCAGGAGCAGGGTGTCGCCTTCCTCTTCATCTCCCACCACCTGCAGGAGGTCTACGACCTCTGCACCACCGTCACGGTCTACCGCGACGCCCGCCACATCCTGACCGCACCCGTGGCCGAACTGGGGCACCACTCCCTCGTGGAGGCCATGACCGGCGACGCGGCCACCGTCGCCGCAGGCCCCGCGAGCGCTTCCCCGGCCGCACCGGCCGACGGCACGGAGCTGCTGCGCATCGACGCCCTCACCCTGCCCGGCGCCTGCGAGGACGTCTCCCTGGCGGTCCGCTCCGGCGAGGTGGTCGGGCTCGCCGGAGCCACGGCCAGCGGCAATGTGCAGGTGGGCGAGACCGTCGCCGGTCTGCACCGTGCCAAGGACGGCCGGATCACCGTCGGCGGCAGAGTCGTGCGCACCGGCAGCGTGCCGTCCGCCCTGGCCGCCGGAGTGGGTTTCGTCCCCGAGGACCGCCATCTGCAGGGCCTGGTCAACAACCGGAGCGTGGCGGAGAACGCGACGCTCACCGTCACCGACCAGCTGGGCCCGTTCGGCACCGTCCTGCCCGCCCGGACCAGGGTCTTCGCCCAGCGCATGATCCGCGACCTCGACATCAAGACCCCGGCGGCCGCCACCCCGGTCTCCGCGCTCTCCGGCGGCAACCAGCAGAAGGTCGTCGTCGCCCGCGCCCTGGCCACCGACCCTCACGTCCTGGTGGCCATCCGTCCCACCAACGGCGTCGACGTCAAGTCCAAGGAGTTCCTGCTCGGCAGGATCCGGCGGGCCGCCGACGAGGGCAAGGCCGCCCTGATCGTCTCCGACGAACTGGACGACCTCAGAACCTGCGACCGCGTCGTGGTCATGTTTCACGGACGGGTGGTCGCCGAGTTCGACCGCGGCTGGAAGGACGAGCACCTCGTCGCCGCCATCGAGGGCGTCGCCGACACCAGCACTGCATCCGCCGCGTCCGCGGCGTCCGGCACTCACCAGCACGGAAGGTAGACATGTCCGCCACCACAGATGTCACGGAGCCCGCACCGAGCACAACGGAGCAGGCCGCGGCGGACACCGCCCGGCGCCGGCTCGATCTCGGTCGTTTCCGTGAACTGTCCCTGGTCCCGGCCATCCTCGTGCTGGGTCTGATCGGTTTCATCGTCTCGCCGGCCTTCCTCACCGCCGACAACCTCATCGGTGTGGCGCAGCAGTCCACCGAACTGAGCCTGCTCGTCCTGGCCACCGCACTCATCCTCATCTGCGGGCGCATGGACCTGTCGCTGGAGTCGACCATCGGCGTTGCCCCGGTCATCGCCGTATGGCTCGTCCTGCCGACGAGCGGTGGACGGTTCAACGGGCTCGGGCTCTTCCCCGAGTGGACGGCGGTCCCGCTGTGCCTCCTGGTCGGCGGGGCGATCGGCGTCCTGAACGGCTTCCTCATCCTCAAGCTGCGCCTCAACGGGTTCATCGTCACCCTCGGCGGTCTGACCATGCTGCGCGGCCTCCAGGTCGCCCTCTCCGAGGGCCAGTCGATCGTGGAGCTACCGTCCTCGTTCACCTACCTGGGCAAGGCGTCCTGGCTCGGCGTACCCGCGGCCATCTGGATCTGCGCGGTGCTGTTCGCGGCGGGGGGCAGCGCGCTGGCCTGGCTGCGGCACGGCCGGGCGCTGTACGCCATCGGCGGCAACGCGGAGGCGGCCCGCACCGCCGGCATCCGCGTCGACCGAATCGTGTGGGCCGTCCTCATCCTCGGCAGCCTGCTCGCCGCGTTCGCCGGCATCCTCTACAGCGGCCACTACGGCTCCATCTCCGCCACCCAGGGCAGCGGCTGGATCTTCCAGGTCTTCGCCGCGACCGTCATCGGAGGGGTGAGCCTGAACGGCGGAAAGGGCTCCGTGTTCGGCGCCCTCACGGGAGTCCTGACCCTCCAGCTCGTCGTCAACGTCATGACTCTGGCGGGCGTACCGGCGCTGTGGAACCAGTTCCTGAACGGCGCCATCATCATCGTCGCCCTGATCATCTCCCGATTCGCCTCCGGCGAGAAGCAGGAGTAGCGGTCGCCCCCTCCGCCCCGGCCCCGTGCCGAGTGGCGGAGCGGCGCTCGTACGTCCCCCGCGCAGGAAGGCACACACGTGGCACTCACCGACGAGGCGATGGACAAGATCAAGGCGATGATCGTCGCAGGCGAACTCGCGCCCGGCTCCCGCCTGCCCAAGGAGGAGATACTCGCCGCGCAGCTGGGCCTGTCCCGCAACTCGCTGCGCGAGGCCGTCCGCGCGCTCACCGCCATGCGCATCCTCACCGTGCGGCAAGGGGACGGCACCTATGTGTCCAGCCTGGAGCCCCATCTCCTCCTCGAGTCGCTCTCCTTCGCCTCGGACGTCTCCCAGGGACGGACCGCCCTGCAACTGCTCCAGGTGCGCAGACTCCTGGAGCCACAGGCGACCGGGCTGGCCGCCGCCCTGCTGACCTCCGAGGACCTGCAGGAACTCGGCGACATTCTGGAGCGGTCCAAGTCGGCCGCCACGGTCGAGGAGTTCATCGTCCACGACATCGCCTTCCACGTGAGGATCGTCGAAGCCGTCGGCAACCCGGTGCTGTCCATGCTGCTGCGCGTGCTGTCCACCCGCACCCAGCGGGTACGCATCGTCCGGGGCAGCCAGGCCCGGCGCACCGTGGACAACGCGCACCGAGACCACCAGCAGATCCTCGGCGCCCTTCAGGCACGCGACGCGCTGCTGGCCGCCTCGGCCGCGACGGTGCACATCACCGCCGTCGAACAGTGGCTGGCGGCCAGTCTGAGCGAGGCACCGGAGGAACCTCTCGCGGGCTGACCGCGCCCGTCCCCCGTGCTCCCGCCGCCGCCCGACGCCCCCTCCCATGCCGGCCGGGCGGCAGTCATGGGGACGTCGTACGTACGGGGCGATACCGAAGTGGCACACCACTGCTCTGCCGAACAGCACTCCAGCCCTGACCCCTAACCCATGGGGACGGCATGACCGGCCCAGGCGTGTACCGAGCAGAGGTCGGTGCCCGAAGCGACGGCAGCCGGCGGTGCGGTTCCGGCGTCCCAGGAAGTGGCCCTGCTGTGAGGCGAGTTGGACGTTGTTCACGTCAGTGCAGGGGACGACCGTATCGCCGACAACCGTGCGTGACGCAGATCGATGTCGGCTCCGTCGGCGGTGCTGCCCTCGTCGACGGCGAGGCAGAGCCCGCTGTAGCGGTTGATGAGGACGTAGTAGCCGTCACCGGTGAGCGTGATGGCCCAGTGCTGCTGGGTGGCGTCCGCCCGGATGGGCCCCGCCTTCCACGTCGGCGACCTTGCCACTGTGCCGGGCGACGAGCCGGTAGACGGTGCCGTGCCGTTGCCGTTGCCGTTGCCGTTGCCGTTGCCGGGCAGCGTGGTGGACACCAGTGCCGGTTTGGCGGTGCGGCCGCCGAGGCGCAATCCGCTGACGTTGGCGTAACCGCCGGTGGCGATGGCGCCGACCACACCGTCCGGGGGCGCTCCGTCGCCAAGCCGGGTCGGCGCCAGGGCTCCGAGAAATCATCGGCAACCTTTTCGCTTCCCGCGGTCACTGAGTAGTGCACCACGTCTCGATCTTCCGAAACGGACAGTAAATGAACACTCCAAGGCAGGCCGCGCGGCAGCACAGACACAGACGCAGGCTCATCCTGGGCAGCACGGTGGCGCTGACCGCCGTGAGCGTTCTCGCCTACCTGCTCATGTGGTCCTCACCCGACCGCACCGAGGATGCGAAACCTGCCGCGGCTGCCCCCTTCGCCACCTCCCACAAGAAGGCCGCCACCGCCCCAGCCACCAAGACAAGCACCCCGAGCGCGACAGCGAGCCCGAGCGGTTCCCCCAGCCCGAAGGCTTCCGCGACGACGACAGCGGCGCCGTCGCCCGAAGACACCTCTCAGCCCCCGCGAGAGGCGTCGACCACGACCCCGTCAGCAGGACGGATCAAGCCCGGCGCGACCTATCAGGGCGTCGCCACCGCCTACAAGGCCGGCGTCGGAGACGGCGCCTGCCTGTTCGGCCCGAGCCCCGACCTCATGATCGCGGCCATGAACACCACCGACTACGAGACGTCCAAGGCATGCGGCGCGTACGTGCTCGTCCGGGCGGCCAACGGCAAGTCCGTCACGGTACGGATCACCAACGAATGCCCCTCGCCCTGCGCCCCCGGGCAGATCGACCTCAGTGAACAGGCCTTCGCCAAACTCGCCGACCTGAAAGTCGGCCGACTCCCCATCACCTGGAGCCTGGTCAGCCCGAGCACGGTCGGCACGATCTCCATCAGGTACAAGACCGGGTCCAGCCAGTACTGGTGCGCCATCCAGGCGATCAACCACAGGAATCCGGTCACCGGGCTGGAGGTCCGTACCGCAGGCGGCTGGCGGAAACTGCCCCGCACCTCCTACAACTACTTCACCTCCGCCGACGGCAGCGGGTGCGGCGGTGCGATCAGACTCACCGACATCTACGGCGAACGGCTGACCATCACCGGACTCACGGTGCGGCCGAACGTCGTCCAACCTACTCAGGTCCAGTTCGCCCGGCACTGAGCCCACCGCCCGTCCGAAGCCACCGACGGTTTCCCTCGACGTCCTGATGGCATGGGCGACGGCCGCGCACCGGCGGCCGGCCGTTGCCGACAGTGTGACGCACGCGCCGCACGGCGTAAGGGGCGGCTGCACAGCGTCGCTGTGCAGCCGCCCGCGTGACTGGGATGCGTCCCGGCTCAGGACACCAGCTCGGGTTCCGAGGCGGGCTTTGGTTCCGAGGCGGGCTCGCTGGGCTTTGCTACGGCCTTCTGCAGACGTGTGCCCTCGACGTCCAGGTCGGGCAGGACACGGTCGAGCCAGGCGGGCAGCCACCAGGCGTGTCGTCCGGCGAGTGCGAGGACGGCGGGGACCAGGGTCATGCGGACGGCGAAGGCGTCGATGGCCACGCCGACGGCCAGCGCGAAGGCGATGGGCTTGATCAGGGCGGCCGCGGTGACGACCCGTACGCTGTGCCGCGCGCCGTCGATCACCGACCCGCGGGCCACGCCGGTGTGGACCCACTCCTCCCGCATCCCGGAGACGAGGAACACCTCGTAGTCCATGGCGAGTCCGAACAGCACGCCGACCAGGATGATCGGCAGGAAGCTGACGACCGGACCGGTGTGGTCCAGGCCGAAGGCGTCCGCCAGCCAGCCCCACTGGAACAGGGCGACGACCGTGCCGAGCGCGGCGCCGACCGACAGCAGGAATCCGACGGCGGCCTTGAGCGGGATCAGCAGCGAGCGGAACACCATGGTCAGCAGGATCAGGCTCAGCCCGACGACGATCGCCATGAACGGCAGCAGGGAGTCGCTGAGCCGGTTGGAGACGTCGATGTTGACGGCGGTGGTTCCGGTGACCGCGACCCTCGCTCCGGTCGTCTCGCGGATGTCCGGGGCCGCGGCCCGTATGTCGCGGACGAGGCGGCCGGTGCGGGCACTGTCGGGACCGGTCTCGGGGATGACCTGGATGACGGTCTGCGCGGGATCGCGTGTGGGCACGGGGGGCAGCACCGCCTTGACACCCTTGACGTCCCGCAGCTTCTGCGCGACCTGAGTGCCCGCCTGCTCACCGGGCCCGGTGTGGGTCTCGGTCAGCACCAGGAGCGGGCCGTTGAAGCCGGGGCCGAACTTGTCGCCGACCACGTCGTACGCCTTGCGCTCGGTGGAACTCACCGGGGCCGAGCCGTTGTCCGGCAGGGCGAGACGCAGGTCCACCGCCGGGAGTGCGAGCGCCACCAGGATGCCGGCGACGGCCAGAACGGTCAGCAGGGGCTTGGCGACCGACTTCACCCAGCGGGTGCCCAACGCGGCCCTTCCCCTGGATTCGCCGGAGTCGACGGCCCGCCGGGCCGCCTTGCTGCCGGCCTTGGGGGTCAGCCGGGCGCCGAGGAATCCAGCGAGAGCCGGAAGTAGCGTGATCGCGGCCAGGACGGCGATGAGGACGGCGCTGGCGGCGCCGAGGCCCATCGTGGTCAGGAACGGGATGCCGATGACACTGAGTGCGGCGAGGGCGATGATCACGGTGCTGCCGGCGAAGACGACCGCGCTTCCGGCCGTGCCGTCGGCCAGCGCGATGGATTCCTGCGGGTCGGCTCCGCGGGCGAGCTGCTGGCGGTGGCGGGAGAGGATGAACAGGACGTAGTCGATGCCCTCAAATGGGTGGCCCGGCGACGGGGGTTGTGCAGCGCCGAGCGCAGTACGGCCGTCTGGTCCGCGGCTGCCTCAGCGAAACGGCATGAGAACGGTCGCCGCGCGCGTTTCCACGTCGATATCGAGCCCCCACACGCCCGTGGGCGAAACGCACTTTCACAGGTCCTCCCTCCTCAGTCGGTAGGCGCGAGTCGCCGTACCGCCGAAGACCTCGGAGCGCTCGGCTTCGGTGAGGCCCACGGTCAGCTCCTCGGCGGCGGCAACGACCTGGTCGTACGAGGCTGCTAGCAGACACACCGGCCAGTCCGAGCCGAACATCACCCGCTCCGGTCCGAAGGCGTCCAGCACCACGTCGGCGTAGGGCCGCAGCGTGGAGGCGCTCCAGTGGTCCCACTCGGCCTCGGTGACCATGCCGGACAGCTTGCAGAACACGTTGGGCTGCGCCGCCAGCTCACGGATCAGTGACGCCCACGGCTGGAGTTCTCCCCGGGCGATGGGGGGTTTGGACAGGTGATCGAGGACGAACGTCAGCTCCGGCAGCGCTCGTGCGGTGGCGATGGCGGCGGGCAGTTGGTGCGGGAGGGTGAGCAGGTCGTAGGTGAGGCCCGCGGTCGCGACCGCGTGCAGGCCCCGGTGTACGTCGGGTCGGGTCAACCAGTCGGGATCCGGTTCGCTCTGGACCAGGTGGCGCAGTCCCACCAGGAGTTCGCCGCCGGGCGCTGTCCGCAGCGCGGACAGCGTGTGGGAGAGGCGGTTGGAGGTCAGGTCGGCCCAGCCGACGACCCCTGCCACCAGACCGGTCCTCGCGGCCAGGGTCAGGAACTCCGCGCTCTCGTCGGTCTCCGGCAGGACCTGGACCAGGATCGCGCGGTCGATCCCCACCGCCGCGGCCTCCCGTGCCAGGTCCTCCAGGGTGAAGTCCCGCCGTAGCGGGGCCATGTCCGGTTTGTCGAGCCAGTGGTGCGCGCGGCGGCGCGGGCCGGTGTCCGCCACCGTGCGAGAGGCGGACACCGGCCGCCAGATGTGATGATGTGCGTCGATCCTGGTCATGGTCTCTCCGGTTGGAGGTCGTGCGATCCGATGCGGACAGTGACGCCACGACCGGATCTTCGGAGGCTCAGCACAGATCTGTGCATAATCCCAGCTCTGTGCGCTGGGTGGTGGTTGCCGGTCACCGACGCCCCGAAGCCCACCTCGATGAGGGCGACGGACGTGTTCCGGATCTTCCGCTGGTGCAAGACGTGCTCCTGGGATGCGTGGGCGGGGCGCCGGTCAGCGTCTGACGTGCCCGCCCGCGATGAGCGCCTCGACCTCGGCGAGCGAGGCCATGGAGACGTCTCCGGGCGTGGTCATGGTGAGCGCGCCGTGGGCGGTGCCGTAGACCAGGGCGCGTTCCAGGCTGGCTCACGGCATCTCCGGACTACCTCCGCGTCGAAGCCGGGTGACACGACGAACCGTGCCCCGGCCCGCACCGCACGCTCCGCCTGCTGCGGAGTGAGGACGGTACCGGCGCCGACGGCCAGGCCGCCGTGGGCGGCCATCTCATTGAGCACCAGCTCGGCGTCGGTTGTGCGGAAGGTGACCTCCGCGCACCGGGCGCCGGCCAGCACGGAGGCCAGGTCGGCGCCGCTCATCGGCCCAGCCACCCACCGTCGACCGGAAGGATCGTGCCATGAACGTACGCTGCCGCGTCCGAGGCCAGAAAGCCGGTGGCGCCCGCGAGGTCGTCGGCGCTGCCCCAGCGGCCTGCCGGGATGCGGTCCAGGATCGCCTTGCTGCGCACCGGGTCGTCCTGGAGGGCCTGGGTGTTGTCGGTGGCGATGTAGCCCGGGGCGATGGCGTTGACGTTGACGCCGTGCGGCGCCCACTCGTTGGCCAGCGCCTTGGTGAGACCGGCGATGCCGTGTTTGGCGGCGGTGTAGCCGGGGACGGTGATACCGCCCTGGAAGCTGAGGAGGGAGGCCGTGAAGATGACCTTCCCCTGGCCGCGGGCCACCATCGCCGCGCCGACGGCCCGGGTCAGAGCGAACTGAGCGCTGAGGTTGACCTGGAGGACCAACTCCCAGTCCGCGTCGGCATGTTCGGCCGTCGGCACGCGGCGGATGGTGCCCGCGTTGTTGACCAGGATGTCCACCGGCCGCGCGCGCCCGGCGAGGTCCGCGCCGAGGGCCCGTACGGCGTCCGGGTCGGCGAAGTCGGTGCGGATCGCCTCGAAGGTGCGGCCGGCGGCGAGGACGTCCTTCTCCACCGCACTGCCGGACTCCCTTTCCGGTGAGGTCGAAGGCGGTCATACGGCGGCTCCCTGAGCGTCGTCGGTGCAGTCCACGAGGATCTTCATCACGTCGCCGCCGCCCTCCAGGGCCTCGAAGGCGGCGGGCGCCCGCGTGAGCGGCACGACCTTGCTGATCAGCCGGTCGGCCGGGATGGTGCCGTCGGCGACCAGGGTCACCGCCGTCTCGAAGTCGGAGCGGTCGTACAAACGGGCGCCCACGAGTGTCAGTTCGCGCCAGAAGAAGCGATGCAGGTTGACCTCACGGGGGCGGGAGTGGATGGCCACAAGACACAGGCGGCCCCGCACGCCCAGCACGTCGACCGCCGTGTCGACGCCGGCCGCCGCGCCGGACACCTCGAAGGCGACGTCCGCGCCCACGTCCCCGGTCCACTGCTCCACGAGCCGCGGCACGTCGACGTCGGCCGGGTTCCACGCCGTCAGTCCCAACTCCTCGGCGAGCAGCCGCCGGTGGGCGCTCAGCTCCACCACCCGGACCTCGGCGCCCGCGGCTCGCGCGACCAGCGCGATGAGGATGCCCACGGGGCCGCCGCCGACCACGACCACCTTCTCGCCCTCGGCGACCCGGGCCCGGCCCACGTCGTGCACAGCGACCGCCGTCGGCTCGACGAGCGCGGCACGGTCCAGGGGAAGGGAGTCGGGCAGCCGGATGAGCGTCGAGGCGGGCACTGTCCAGCGCTGCTGCATCGCGCCCGGAGAGTCGATGCCGATGAAGTCCAGGTGCTGGCAGATGTGCTGGTGGCCGTTGCGGCAGGCGGGGCAGGTGTCGTCCCAGCGCAGCGGCATCACGGTGACCGCGTCGCCCGGCTGCCAGCCCTCGACGCCCGGGCCGACGCGCAGGACAGGCCGGCCATCTCGTGTCCCAGGACGGCGGGCGCGGCCACCCGGGCGTCCATGTCGCCGTGGAAGATGTGCAGGTCGGTGCCGCAGATGCCGACGTACGCGGGAGCCACCTCCACCTCACCCGGTCCGGGAGAGGAAGGCCCCGCGGCAGCCGTGTCGAGGGCGCGGGCGGAGATGTAACGGACGGCGAGTGTCATCGTGTCGTCAGTGTCCCTTCAGCGCGGACGCCGATGGTCAGCAGCAGGTTGGCGTAGGTACGGGTGTCGGCGGTGACGACCGCCAGCGCCAGGTCGGGCGAGCGGGCGGCGTCGTAGAACTCGAAGCGCCCCAGCGTGTCGACCGGGACGGGCGCGAGCATCGAGCGGTACTCGGCGATGGCGGGCGGCTCCGGTTCGCCCTCGGGCGGCACCATGACGTGGGCCGCCTCGACGGGCAGGGCGCGCAGCAGGACGTCGAGGACGGTGGTGACGTCCAGCAGGCCGGGGGCCAGGTTGAGGTGGACGGTCCTGGCGCGCTCGCCGATGGCGGTGCTCGCCGGGTAGTGGCCGTCGGCGAGCAGGACGCGGGCGCCGTGGCCGGCTCCGGCAATGGCTTCGAGGATGCCGGGGTGCAGAAGTTCGGTCAGCAGCACGAGGCGTCCTCGTCCTTCTTGTCGGGGCGGTCTGTGGAAGGTGGTCGCCGTAGCGGAGAGCGCTGCCCGGCGCTCGCCGACGAAGAGTCGGCCGACACCTCGCGGCTGTGCGGCCCGTCTCCGGGACCATCTCCGTGCGGTGCGCAGTCGGGGACCAGGCCGGACGAGGCCGGCGCTCGCCGGCCTCCGCGAAGCGAGGAGCGGGCGCGACCGCCGGAGGGCGTCGACGCCGCAGAGGCGCCGGCTGGGCGCGTGACAGGACTCACCCCGCCGGTGAGGAGACGGCCCGAGTCCCGCGCATGAAGGGCGTCGACCAGGGGCGTCAGACACGGGTGGTCCAGACGGGGCCGTCGGGGTAGGCGTACTCCTTGAGGGACTCGGGGTGCATCTGTGCGCTCAGTCCGGGCAGGGTCGGCGCCAGGTAGTGGCCGTCGGCGATGCGGACCGGGTCGACGAAGTGCTCGTGCAGGTGGTCGACGTACTCGATGACGCGGTCCTCGGTGGTGCCGGAGACGGCGACGTAGTCGAACATCGACAGGTGCTGGACCATCTCGCACAGGCCCACCCCGCCCGCGTGGGGGCAGACCGGCACGCCGAACTTGGCGGCGAGCAGGAGGATCGCGATGTTCTCGTTGACGCCGCCGACCCTGGCGGAGTCGATCTGCACGATGTCCACCGCCCCGGCCTGCATCAGCTGCTTGAAGACGACCCGGTTGGCGATGTGCTCGCCGGTGGCGACCTTGATGGGGGCCACGGCCCTGCGGACGGCGGCGTGACCGAGTATGTCGTCGGGGGACGTGGGCTCCTCGATCCAATAGGGCTCGTAAGGGGCCAGGGCGCTCATCCAGTCGATCGCGGGCTGCACGTCCCATCGCTGGTTGGCGTCCACCGCGATGCGGATGCCGTCGCCGACCGTCTCACGGGCGGTGCGCATGCGCCGTACGTCGTCCTCCAGGTCCGCGCCGACCTTCAGCTTGATCTGGGTGAAACCGTCGGCAACGGCCTCGCGGGCCAGGCGGGCCAGCTTCTCGTCCGAGTAGCCGAGCCAGCCGGGGGTGGTGGTGTAGGCGGGGTAACCGCCCTCCAGCAGACGGTTGACGCGTTCGCCACGGCCCGGTTCGGCGCGCTTGAGAATGTCCAGGGCCTCCTCGGGGGTGAGGGCGTCGCTGAGCCAGCGGAAGTCGACCTGAGCGACCAGGCCTTCGGGCGACATTTCACCGAGGAAGCGCCACACGGGCTTGTCGGCACGCTTGGCGGCCAGGTCCCAGGCGGCGTTGACGACCGCGCCGGTGGCCATGTGGATGGCGCCCTTCTCGGGTCCCAGCCAGCGCAGTTGGGGATCGTGGACGAGAGAGCGGGAGAAGGCGCCGAGGTCGGCGCAGACCTCCTCGACCGAGAGTCCCACCACGTGCGGGGCCAGGGCCGCGATGGCGGCGGCCTGAACGTCGTTGCCGCGGCCGGTGGTGAAGGCCAGGGCGTGGCCCTCGAGTCCGTCGCCGGCGTCGGTGCGCAGGACGACGTAGGCGGCGGAGTAGTCGGGTTCGGGGTTCATCGCGTCCGACCCGTCCAGGTGCTCGGACGTCGGGAAACGCACGTCCAGCACGTCCAGGGCGGTGATACGGGCAGGGGTCGGGGGTGCCGGGGAAGCGGACGGGGCGGATGGCATGGCGCAACTCCAGTGCGGGCAGGGGCGATGCGGCCTCTGACGACGAGATGTGGGCGGCGGAGGAGGCCGGTTGGCCCGTCGCGATGCGCGAGATGGCCTGGGGAACACCACCCACTAAAGATAGGATGTATTTATAAAGCCTCACACGCCCTGCCGTCCAGAGTGCAAGGAAAGGAGCAGGTCAAATCGTTTTCCGTCGAGCAGGCCACGAGGCGCTCCCGCAAGAAGCATCCAACCAATCTCCGCTACTCCGTAGCGCGAACTCGCCACGGACGCCGGTAGGACATGGCATGCCCGACAGCGTCAAAGGCTTTGCATTCCTGCCCACTGATGGACATTCCCGTCATCCCGGGCCTGGTCAACGCCCACCCGCACACCTGGCAGACCGCGCTGCGCTCCGTGGGCGCCGACTGGACGCTGATGCAGTACCTCACCCACCTCGACGGCGAGCGCGTCGGGCACGACACCCCGTCCGACATGCGCATCAGCAACCTCGCCGGCGCACTGAACCAGCTCGACTGCGGTACGACCACCCTCGGCGACTGGTGCCACAACGTTGGGCCCTGGGCATGGCGGTCCAGGGCCCGCAGTGTTCCTCCCCCCGAGGCCGCGGTGGCCTATTCCCACGTCGGCGCGGCACGCGGGCTCGCCGTCTCGATGCACCAGAGCGGCGGGGAACCCGCACCCGGCTGGGAGGCCGTGCGCGCCGCCGGGCTGTTCCGCGCCCTCGCTCGGTACCGACATCGACACCGCCGTGCCCGGCAAGCTCCTCACCGCCGCCCGGACCGCCCCGGCCCACCAGCGCAACCTGGACCACGCCCGTCACCAGCAGACGACCGGAATGCACGCCTGCGTACTCGCATCCGCACCTTTGGGGATTTATGCGGGGTCGACATCGCCGGCCGCAGCAGCGGGACCGGGTCGGGGCGGCAGGACTCCATCAGCTCGGCTTGACGGACGAGTTCGGCCGGTCCGGCCAGGGGAACATCGTTCGGTCGCCGGTGACGTGCATGTCTGAGCTTGTCCTACCGTCCAGGCGTGGGCCCGAGACGGTCATTCGTAAGATCGTCGGGCCCAGGGCCGGGCACAGCGGTCAGCTCGTGGCCGTCCGATGGGTGCACGCACACTGTCCCGCAGACACCGGTTCAGCTGTTGAACGGGCGCGTTTCTCCGGGTGTGCGGCCGAAACGGCTCCGGAAGACCCGGGTGAAGTGGGCCTGACTGGCAAAGCCCCAGCAATGGGCGACTTCGGCGATCGTCAGATGGCGGGAGCTCGGATCGGCGAGCACCTGCCGGGCCTTGCCGAGCCGCTGTTCGAGGATGTATCGGGAGGGGCTCACCCCGGTCGGCTGGAAGATACGGCTGAGGTGCCGCGCGGACACTCCGATCGCCTCCGCGACCATCCCCGAGCTCAGCCCGGGGTCGGTAAGGTGCCGGGCTATGTAGTCCTTGGCCACCGCCAGCTGGGAGAGCATGGCGGGCGACGCGGAACCGCCCAGCCTCGGTGCGGCCAGCGTACGGACGAGGTCCAGCACGGTGGCCTGAGTGCTGACCGAGTCCTCGCCGCCCTGCCCCGTGACCCAGTCGGCCAGTACCGCCTCCAGTGCGGAAGCCTGGGCACCTTCGGCGGCCGACCCCGTGCCGAGCAGTATCGGTGCGGACACCTCGCCGGAGGCACACTGCGCGGCGAACACCTCACGCGGAATGTCCACCAGCAACTGACGCATGGGAGAGGGGAACCCGAACAGATAGGGCCGCCTCGTGTCGTAGAGAATCAGGTCGCCCGTCCGCAGGGTGACGCAGCCGCCCTCGTGGAAGAACACCCCGCTGCCCGCCGTCAACAGCGTGACGAAGATCGAGTCCTTCGGCAGGGCCTGGCAGGTCCGTGGGGTCCGTTCGATGACGTGCTCGTTGCCGGCGATCTCGGCCAGCCGCAGGTCCCCCAGCTCGACGTTCGTCTCCGTGGCCAGCAGGCCCTCCCGCGAGTACGACGAGCATGTCAAGCCCACCAGAGCCTGGCGGTTGTGTTCCTCCCAGAAGTCGATGCGGTCCGCCGGATCGACCGACTGCGTGGACACGCGGGAGACGATAGGCAGGTTCACCTGAGTCTCCTTTCCGGCCCGTGCTTCCCTGATGACTGTGGTGCAGGACTGTTCTGCCGTGACAACAGGGAGTCGATCCGGCCGCTGGGCTGGGCCTCGTGCTCTGACGTGAGGGGCCGTCGGAGGTGCCTGGTGCTGTCTCCGGGCGAGAGTACCTCCCGGTGCGCTGCCGCGTCACGGCTCGCGCAGGCGGGGGCACGGCGTCCGAGCCCGGTGCCGGCGCGTTCACGCGGCTGCCGTCCGTCGTGTGCTCGGCCGGCCGGGACCGGTCAGTCGGGAGGCGCCGTCCCGGGGCCGGCCGGAGTGCGAGCCGGGGGCGCGCCGGCCGGCCCACGCCTGCACGATCGCGGTGAGCCCAGGTCAGCACCTCCTCCCGCTAGCCGAGGTCGTATGCGTCGCGGTCTCGGCTGACGCCGTGCAGGGGACGAGGTGGTCGAGGCCGTCACGGTGTGCGGCGGGGTCGACCAGGATCTTGACCTGGTTTCCCCGACCGTCCAGCAGCGCCTCGAAGCCGTGGGGGACCAGGGCGTCGAGGGCGATGGTCGAGGTGACGACCGGTGTCAGGTCCAGCCCTCGCTCGGCGACGAGCCGGATGAGTTCCGGATAGGTCTCGCGGTAGCCGACGCTGGCGACGATCGACTGCTCGTTGTTGACCAGTGCGAAGGTGTCCAGGGACACCTGAGGGGCCAGCCCGACGAGGACGACCCGGCCGCCGCCCCGGGTCGCGGCCAGGCAGGTGCGCAGGGCGCTCTCGGATCCGACCACTTCGAACGCGACATCGACGCCCTCACCGCCGGTCAGCTCACGGATCCGCTCCCCGGCTCTTTCCTCCACGCCGGCGTCGACCAGATCGGTGGCGCCCAGCCCGGCGGCGCGGTGCAGGCGAGCCGGGGAAACGTCGACGGCGACGATGCGCCGCACCTCGCGTTCGGCGGCGAGCCGGACGGTGAGCAGGCCGACCGGGCCCAGGCCGACCACCGCCACTGTCTCGGGCAGGGCCCCGGCGCGCCGTAGGGCGTGCAGGGCGACCGAGGCTGGTTCGAAGAGCGCGGCCTGCTCCAGCGACACGTTCTCGGGGAGGCGGTGCGCCATATAGGCGGGGATGGCGGCGTACTCGGCCATGCCGCCGTTCCCCATCAGCCCGGCGAACCCGAAGTGTCGGCAGATGTTGTACTCACCTGCCCGGCACCGTGGGCACTCCCCGCACCGGTAGTTCGGTTCGACCGCCACCCGGTCGCCGACCGTCAGGTCGGTCACCGACGCCCCGAGGGCCACTACGGTCCCACAGAACTCGTGGCCGAGGACGAGCGGAGCTGTGACGCCGGAAGCCGGATGCGGCTTCGCGACGGGGATCGCGTGTGGTCCGTCGACGTACTCGTGCAGGTCGCTGCCGCAGATGCCGCAGTAGGCGACCTTGATGAGCACCTCGCCGCGCCCGGGTGTGGGAGCGTCCACCTCGGCTATCCGGACGTCCCCGGCTCCGTACCAGACAGCGGCCCGCATACGCCGCGTGTCGGCCCTCATTCGGCCGCTCCCGCCACCACCGCGCCCGGGCCGACCGCGGCCTCGGCCCGGGCGGCCCGCCGACGCAGCACGCCCGGCGCGGTCTCCCGCAGGCCGAGGGAGAGCAGAACGACGGCGACGGCGCCGCCGGCGGAGATGAACATGGCCGTCTGCAGGCCCCAGACGTCCGACGCGCGCCCGGCGATCACCGGAGCGAGGAAGCCACCGGCCAGCTCGCCGACTCCCATGACCAGGCCGAGTGCGGTGGCCAGCGCGCCACGGGGCACCGTCTCGGCGGGGATGGTGGCCATGAACAGGGTGAAACAGCCGAGCCCGGTGTAGCTGAGCACGATGACCAGGCCCAGCACAACAGGATCGGTGACGTAGACCACTGCCAGCGGACACAGGGCCGCTGTCGCGGAGAAGGCGATCATGGTCGCCTTGCGGCCGATGCGGTCGGAGACGGCCGGGGTGAGGAACCCCCACAGGACCCACCCCACTCCCAGGCAGGTCATGACGCCGCTCATGGTGCTCGGGGAGAAACCCTTGACGGTCAGCAGGTACGTAGGGGTGAAGGTGACGATGACGATGAACCAGGTCAGGTAGCAGCACGCGATCGCCATGCACAGGACGATGTTGCGGTGTCCCAGAACCTCCCGCACCGACGGCTTGGAGGCGGCCGTCGTCTCGGGGACGGCCTCGGCATCGACGGTGGCGACCTGGATCCGGCCGCCGGGCGGCACCTCCCTGACCGACTTGGCGATCCAGACCGCGATGAGCAGACCAGGCACGATCGTCACGAGCAAGGCCGTGCGCCAGCCATGGAGCTCAGCCAGCCACACCACCGCCAGCGGGGCGAGGATCCCGCCCATCAGGCCTGCCGACGAGCCCTGGAGCAGCCCCATGTTGAGACCGCGACGGCTCTCCCGGGACGCCTCCACCATCAGTGACTGGGCCAGCGGCAGCACGGCTCCCTCCGCCACGCCCATCAGGGCCCGGGCGACGAGGAGGCCGAGGAAGCCCGTCATCAGCCCGCCCGCCGCGGAGAAGCAGGAGAAGAGGACCACCGCGGCGATCAGAATGGGTTTGCGTCTGCCGAGCTTGTCCGACAGCCGGCCGGCGACCAGCCCGGACAGTGCCCAGGTGAGGGCCAGCACTCCGGACAGGGTGCCCAGTTCGGTGTTGGACAGATGGATCTCCTTGCTGATGAACGGGGCAAGGAACGGCAACGCCTGGCGGTCGAAGAAGACGAATCCGAAGGCCAGGAAGAGGATCAGCAGCAGCCGGTTCTCATAGCGGTGTGCTGCACCGTCGGTGTCCGCGGGCGCTTCTGCGTCGGGCCGCACACGGGTACGGATACGTGACATCGGAACCTCGTTCGGAGCGGCGGGACCGGGGTCACCGGAAGAGTGAGTTGACGTAGTCGGCACCGATGCCGACCTTCTCGTAGTGGTTCCTGCACAGCTCGATGTAGTCGTGGACATCGAAGTAGCCGGTGGTGTTGCCGTCCTCGTCCAGCCAGATCAACGGCCCCTTGACGATGAAGAACGCCTTCATCGGCTCGTCGCTCTCGTAGGCCACCAGCGTGTGTCCCTCGCCGGGGGCCTCGTAGACGAAGTCACCGGCCCGCGCGGTCCAGGGCCGCTCCAGGTAGCCCCACTTGCCGGAGATCGTGTACGCGAACACCTCGTGCGGGTGGTAGTGCCGGTTGACGAGTCCGGCCTGCTTGGCGCAGAGGATGTCGGCCCAGGAGTTGTCCTTGACGTTGATCCACAGCGGGCGCGAGCCGACGGTCTCGCTGAGCGGTGCGTAGTACCGGTCGTCGTCGGTGGCCACCTGGGACAGATAGACCTCCGGCTGCGCGTCGGGCTTCACCGAGTCGGTGATCGGCTTGAGGCCCTTCCAGAATTCCGACCTGGCTTCCTCGGGCATGTTTCGGCTCCTTTTCGTCGAGGTGGCCGATAGTGAACCCCTAGAGCCGTGGCCAGGTCTTTCCCGTGGGAGACATGGCGGATTGCCTGTTTGGGACATGCGCCGCCTCCACGACCTCCAGTGCGCGGCGGTGGGCCGGCTCCCCCACCTACCCGCCGGGGTGTCATACCTGAGGCGTACAAGTGATCAGCGCCGAGTGGCACCGCGGTACCACTGGGGCGGGCAAGTGTCCCCCGTAGTCCCAGGCTTCGGGATGGCCGCGCTCCTAACGTCGACTGCACAGGCCGCGGCGCTCGCCCGGCCGAGTCCGAGGGGAAAGGCCCACTCCCATGATCGAAGCGCGTGAGCTGACCAAACGGTACGGCGACAAGACCGTCGTCGACGAGTTGAGTTTCACCGTCAAGCCCGGTGAGGTCACCGGCTTCCTCGGCCCCAACGGTGCCGGCAAGTCCACCACCATGCGCATGATCGTCGGCCTGGATTCCCCCACCAAGGGCTCGGTGACGGTCAACGGCAAGTCGTACGCGAAGCACATGGCACCGCTGCACGAGATCGGCACCCTGCTGGAGGCCAGGTCGGTCCACCCCGGCCGCAGCGCGTTCAGCCATCTGATGGCGCTCGCGTACACGCACGGCATTCCGCGCCGCCGGGTCGACGAGGTCATCGAACTGGCCGGACTGACCAGCGTGGCCGGTAAGCGGGTCGGGGCCTTCTCGCTCGGCATGGGCCAGCGGCTCGGTATCGCGGCGGCCCTGCTCGGCGACCCCGCGATCGTCATGCTCGACGAGCCGGTCAACGGCCTGGACCCCGAGGGCGTGCTGTGGGTGCGCAATCTGCTGCGTTCGCTGGCCGACGAGGGCCGGGCGGTGATGCTCTCCTCGCACCTGATGAGCGAGACGGCGATGATCGCGGACCATCTGGTGATCATCGGCCGTGGGCGGCTGCTCGCGGACACCACCGTCGACGACTTCACCCGGGAGGCAAGCGGCGGCGGCGTGAAGGTCGCCTCCGCCGAGGCCGGCAGGCTGCGCTCGCTGCTGGCGGGGCCGGACATGACGATCTCCTCCTCGTCCGCCGAGGAACTCCTGGTCTTTGGACGCGATGCCCGGGAGATAGGGCGGATCGCGGCCGAGCACGGGGTGGCGTTGTACGAGCTCACCCCGCAGGCCGTCTCGTTGGAGGCGGCGTTCATGGACCTGACCAGGGACGTCGTCGAGTACCAGAGCCATCCCGTCGAGACCGAGCGAAAGGCAGCCTGATGACCGTCACCGAACTCTCCCCCGCCCGGACCAACACCCCGGCCTACAAGGTCACCGGTCCACGGGTGCTGCGCGCGGAGTGGGCCAAGTTCTGGTCGCTGCGCTCCAGTTGGATCACCCTCGCTGTCGCCGTGGTCCTGCTAATCGCCCTCGGCTCGATCGCCTCCGCCACCTACAGCCCCGACGCGCCTGCCCAGGACGGACCGCCCGGACCGGGTTCCGGCGAGCAGGACGCGGTCAGCCTCGCCCTGCTCGGGGTGACCTTCGCGTCGCTGGCCGTCGGTGTGCTCGGCGTCCTGTTGTCGGCCGGCGAGTACACCACCGGCATGATCCGCTCCACCCTCACCGCCGTCCCCCGCCGCCTGCCGGTCCTGTGGTCCAAGGCCGCCGTGATCGGCGCCGTCATCCTGGTCCTGACCACGCTCGGCGCCCTCGCCGCGTTCCAACTGGGCACCCTGGGCCTGGACGGCGAGAAGATCGCCCTGTCCCTGAGCGACGACGGTGTACTGCGCAGCCTGGCCGGTGCCGGCCTCTACCTCGCCCTGGTCGCCGTCGCGGGCGTCGCCCTGGGCATGCTGCTGCGCTCCAGCGCCGGGGCGATCGCGGTCCTGGTCGGCGTCCTGCTCATCCTCCCGGGCCTGGCCTCCCTGCTGCCCGACTCCCTCTACGACAACATCAACCCCTACTTCCCCAGCAACGCGGGCTCGGCGATGTACGCCCTGCACGACTCCTCCGACGCCCTGTCCCCCGGAGCGGGACTCGCCGTCTTCGCCGGGTGGGTGGCCCTCACCCTCGCCGGAGCCGCCTGGCGGCTCCTCAAGAACGACGCCTGAACGGCGGTGCGAGACAGTGGGATCATGAGACAGACGCCCGCGACCATCACCCGGGGGACGACCACCGCGCCGTCCCCCGGGCTCGCCGACGCCTGGGCACACCCCCTCCTGGGCCGGATACTGCGCGGTCGGAGCGCCCGACGCCGACTGGACCAGCGGCATCCGTGGGTGCTCGACACCGCGGTCGTCCTCGTCGTCGCCCTGTTCAGCCTCCCCGACCTGCTCTCACCCAGCCGCCACGGCCCCTTCGGGGACACGACGGACCGCAGCCACTTGCCGATGCCGGTGCTGGTCGCCTTCGCCGTCGCGCTCGTCGTACCGCTGTGGTGGCGCCGCAGGGCCCCGGCCGCCACGTACTGGGTGATCTCCGCGGTGTTGCTGGCTCAGTGGTCGCTGGGTGTGTGGCAGCAGACCGGCATGCCCGCGCTCATCGCCCTCTACAGCCTTGCCCTGCACGGATCACTGCGCGCGCTCGGCGTGGCCGCCGCTCTCACCACGGCCGAACTGGCCATGGCGGTGGGGCTACTGGCCCCTGTCGAGCACCCGTTCCTCGGTCTCTTCTTCCTGATGGGCACGGCGACGGCGGCCATCGCCATCGGCCTGACGCTGCGGATCCGCCGCCTCTACCTCGCGGCACTCGAGGACCGGGCCACACGCCTGGAGATCGAGCAGGTCCAGCGCATCCGGCTCACCACCGCCGCCGAACGCACCCGCATCGCCCGGGAGATGCACGACATCGTCGGCCACAACCTCTCCGTCATGGTCAGCGTCGCCGACGGCGCCGCCACCCTCGCCGCCAACCGCGGCGAGACGTCCGCCGACGCCCTGCGCATCCTCGCCGACACCGGCCGCCAGGCGATGAGCGAACTCCGGCAGGTCCTCGGCGTGCTGCGCGACGAGCGGGGCCCTGAAGAGGACGAGCGGCTGCTCGGCCCACAGCCCGGCATCCGGGACCTGGACGCGTTGCTGACGCGCGTTCGAGCGGCGGGGCTGCCCGTGACCTACCGGACGACGGGCGACCTCGACGCCCTCGGCAGCGGCGTTCAGCTCACCGTGTACCGCATCGTCCAGGAAGCCCTCACCAACACCCTTAAACACGCCAGGCCGGCCGCCACGGCCGATGTCGCCGTCACCACGGACACCGACACCGTGCACATCAAGGTCGCCGACACCGGCGCAGCCGCCGCCGGGGCGCGGTCCGGCGACGCCGGGCACGGCCTCGTCGGCATCCGCCAGCGGGCCGCCATGTACGGCGGCACCGTCACCCTCGGCCCGCGTGCCGCCGGCCACGGCTGGCTCGTCGACGTCGTCCTCGAAGTACCCCCAGGAGATCATCAGCCATGACCACCGTCCTCATAGCTGACGACCAGCCCCTGCAACGCATGGGCGTGCGTATGCTTTTGGAGGGCACGCCCGGCCTGACCCCGGTCGGCGAGGCGGGACACGGCGCAGAGGCCGTCCGATTGGCTGCCGAACTGCGCCCCGACGTCGTCCTCATGGACATCCGCATGCCCGGCATGGACGGCATCGAGGCCACCCGTCGCATCATCGCCGCGGGCGGCCGCACCCGCGTCCTCATCGTCACCACTTTCGACCTCGACGAGTACGCCTACGACGGCCTGCGCGCCGGCGCCGGCGGCTTCCTGCTCAAGGACGCCCGCCCCGAGGAACTCGTCGCCGGCATCCACGCGGTCGCCACCGGCGACGCCGTCGTCTCCCCCCGCCTCACCCGTCGCCTCTTGGACGCCTACACCAACCGGGTCCTGGCCCCCGCGGACAGGCCACCCGCCCAGGACCCCCGCCTGAAGACCCTCACCGACCGCGAACGCGAAGTCCTCGTCGCCATCGGCCAGGGCTGGACCAACACCGAAATCGCCGAGCGCCTCGTCCTGACCGAATCCACTGTCAAGAAGCACGTGGGCCGCGTACTCGCCAAGATCGGCGCCCGCGACCGCATCCAGGCCGTCATCACGGCGTACGACACCGGCCTGGTCAGAGCCAAGTCGTAGCCGACCAATACCTGCCGCGGACCGCTCCGAGCCGTCAGCCGCGGGCCGGAGCGGACGTCGACATCCGGTGAGCGGCGCACCTGCTCGCGCGACACCCGTTCCGTGGTCCGGCTTGGCGAACGGGTTCCCGCACGGATATCCGAGCCGCTGGTCACCGGTGCCCTGGGCCTGCAGGAGGGGACGGCCGTCGCACCGAAGTACCTGACGCCGGTGCCCGACGCGTAGGTCGCGAGGATCAGCACGCGGGTACGGCCGCCGACGGCGACGTTCCGGCCGGTGGCCTCCACGCCGTCGGTGCCGAGCGGGAACGGCATGGCCCTCTTGGAGTGGCGAGCCGGCCGTCGGAGCCGGCTGCAGCGGGTCGCCCCGGCCGATCTGTGCATCGAGCCTGCTACCGGCTCCAAGATCCGCCGGACGGGCACCCGGCCGAGTTCACCGGTCCCTTGGCGCCCCCGTCGCGAGGAGTCCGTTGACCACGAGCGTCGCCAGCGCCTCCGCTGTGTCGGTGAGCTGCTGCGACGAGACGGATTCCGGTCGGCCGAGGCGCCGCGCCAGGGGGCCCTCCACCATTCCCGCGACGGGCGGGATGACAGCGAAGAACAGCACGTCCTTCGCAATGGGCGCCATGCGTCCGGAGGCGACGAGCCGCTCGATGCTGGGCGTCATGAGCTGCAGGGTCGGAGCGACGAAGCGCTCGTACAGGTAATCCAGCCGTTCGGTGTCCCGGGAGGACTCGTCGACGAAGACGCGTCCGATCAACGGCGTGTCCGCCGCGGCGCGGTAGAAGCCGGTGACGATCTGGCGCAGCCGCTCGGCATCGTCGATCCCGGAATCCGCCTGTAGCAGGCCCTCCAGTTGCGGGCCCAGCGCATGGTCCATGACCGCACGCCAGAAGGCCGCCTTCGACCCGTACCGGTCGTTGATGAAGTTGTGGCTGACGCCCAGGCGGCGGGCCAGTTCACGTGCGGAGGCACGGTCGTAGCCCAGCTCCGCGAAGGCCTCGAGGCCCCGCTGGAGGATGCTCTCCTCCTCGGGCACCGCCGGAGTGCCGGCCCCTGGGCGCCCCGGCCGCCTGACGGACTCGGTTCGTACTCCCATCACTGCCTCCATGACTGCTGTGGTTCGGTCCTGCGCGGCGTGCACCTCACAGGCGTCGTTCGTCGGCCTCGCGCTCTTCCCGAAGAGACCTGCCTCGGCCGCCTGCGGGGGTTGCCGGCAGCCCAACCCTGGGGCCACGAGAAAAAGCTTACTTGACACCTGTCAGATTGACACTAATCTGACAGGTGTCAGAGGTTGTTCGTGACGGACATCCCCACCTTCCCGACCGGCACGGGGAACTGAGTGCGTCCGACGCCCTGGTCGCACCTTGCCGGAAGTGAGAGAGCCACATGCCCGCGAACCACACCCCCCACACACCCTTCGAACGAGTGATTGCCCTGGAAGCGGCGGGCCGCCGGCCCTCCCTGAAGGCCGACCGCCTGGCGCCGCTGGTCACCGCCGGGGATCCGCTCGCCGACGCCGTCATCGCCGAACTGGACCTCTACGGCCCCGAGGCGCGGCAGGCTCTCGACGCCGGTCTCAGGAAAGGGCTGGCAGGTCTCGGCGAGCAGCCCCCGGAAGCCGTCGCCGAGCTGCTGGAGCAGGTGGAGACGGCCCCTTCCTGGGTCGACCCTCTGATGCTCCACCGCGGCGATGTCGTGAGCCTGTCGGTCCCGCCCATGTGGTTCGGGCTGTGCGCGATCACCAGCGCGCTGGCGCACACCTACGCATCCCCGGCCACCGCACGGCTGCTGACGCGAGCCGACAGGCCCACGCCGACCGTTTCGCCTCGGCTCGCGGAGACCGGGGTGTGGGTGCGGCAGGCCATCCGACCGGGTGGGCTGCTGCGTGGAGGGCCCGGGTACGTGGCCACCGTCGAGGTTCGGCTGCGCCACGCCCGCATGCGGGCCGCCTCCCTCACGGAATGGGACATGGGCGTCCCGGGTCTGCCGATCGGACAGCTCGACATGGCACGCACCTGGCTCGGCTTCACCCTCTTCGCCTTCCAGGCCCTGGCAGCCGTCGGCATCGACATCACTGCCGAGGAGGAGAAGCACCTCTACCGGTACTGGTCCTACGTCGCCCACCTCCTCGGGCTCGACGCGTGCCTGTACAAGGACGTCACCGACCACGCCGACGCCCGCCGTCTGCAGGACCTGCTGAACACCATGACGGCCACACCCGATGACACCTCACGCGCTGCGACAGCCGCCATGATCGGCGCACAGGCCCACGCGACGGCTCACGCGCCGGGCGCGGTCCTGTCCGAGGAGCAGCTGGAAGACCTCATCCACCGCGTGCTGCGGCGGTCCCTCGGGAACACGGCAGCAGACCGGCTGGGCATCCCCGACGTCCCGGCCGCGACCGACCTGATGCCGCTGATCAGCACCTTGAACCGGCAGGCCCGGTACTGGCAGACCTTCTCCCCCGCCTCGGCGCAGGCAGCCCGCCGACAGGCCGCCGAAGAGCCCGGGCCCGAATCGCAACCGATCGCGGCTGTCCTTCCCCTCGGTGTCGCTCTTCAGCGCCGTGCGGGAGTCCGTCGCTCAGGTACGCCGGCGGCCTGACGGCTACGCGATCACAGACCGCGTCACGTGACGAGCTCCAACGAAGCAGCCGTCCGCATCACATCACCGCACCTTCTGCTCCTTGACCACTTTTCTGGAGACTTCGTCATGTCGCAAACGTCCCTCGACACACCGGCCGAGGCCACCGTGTCCCCGCTCCCGTCCTCCGGCGCACCACCTCGCCATCGCTGGTGGATCCTCACCGTCATCGGCGTGGCCCAGCTCATGGTGGTGCTCGACTCGACGATCGTGAACATCGCCCTGCCCTCGGCCCAGAAGGACTTGGGCTTCTCCGACGGCGACCGGCAGTGGGTCGTCACCGCCTATGCCCTCGCCTTCGGCAGCCTGCTGCTGCTCGGCGGACGCATAGCCGACCTGTTCGGCCGTAAGATCACCTTCCTGGTCGGACTGGTCGGCTTCGCCGGGGCCTCCGCCTTGGGCGGCGCCGCGAACAGCTTCGAGATGCTGGTCGCCGCGCGCGTCGGTCAGGGCCTGTTCGGGGCCTTGCTCGCCCCGGCCGCGATGTCGCTGCTGACCACGACGTTCACCGACCCCAAGGAGCGCGCAAGGGCCTTCGGTGTCTACGGCGCCGTCGCCGGCGCCGGCGGTGCCATCGGCCTGCTGCTCGGCGGTGTGCTCACCGAGCACCTCGACTGGCGCTGGACCCTTTACGTCAACCTCGTCTTCGCCGGTGCGGCGTTCCTCGGAGGTGCCCTCCTTCTGCGCCGTTCCCACCGCGACAAGACCACCAGCCTGGACATCCCCGGCGCCATCCTCGTCGGCGGCGGCCTGTTCAGCCTGGTCTACGGCTTCGCCAACGCCGAGAGCCATGACTGGAGTTCGCCGCAAACGTGGGGCTGGCTGGTCGCCGGAGTCGTCCTGCTCGCAGCGTTCACCGTGTGGCAGACCAGGTCCTCCCATCCTCTGCTGCCCCTGCGCGTGCTGCTCGACCGCAACCGCGGCGCCTCCTTCATCGCCGTGTTGATCAGCGGCGCCGGCATGTTCGGGGTGTTCCTCTTCCTCACCTACTACCTGCAGCAGAGCCTCGGCTACACGCCCTTCGAGACCGGGCTGGCCTTCCTGCCCATGACCGGCGCGCTGGTGATCAGCTCCACCCTTGCCACCAGTGTGCTGATCCCCCGCATCGGCCCCAAGCCGGTGGTCCCGCTCGGCATGGGCCTGGCCGCCGCCGGCATGGTCTGGATGACCGCCCTCGAACTGCACAGCTCCTACGTCACGGACATCCTGCCGACTCTCGTCGTGGTGGGTCTCGGCCTCGGCCTGGTGATGCCCCCTGGCATGAGCCTGGCCGTCACAGGCGTGGACGCCGAGCATTCCGGGGTCGCCTCCGCCACCGTCAACGCCATGATGCAGGTCGGCGGCTCCATCGGCACCGCCCTGCTCAACACCCTCGCCACCAGCGCCGCCACCGGCTATCTGACCGGCAAGGACCCCAGGGACCCCGCGGTGCAGGCCCATGCGGGCCTGGAGGCCTACTCCACCGCCTACTGGTGGTCGGCCGTCTTCTTCGCCGTCGGACTGGTCATCAGCGTCATCCTCTACCGACGCGGCGTGCCGGAGCAGGACCCGGACGCCGCCCCCGTCGTACACATGTGACGTCCGAGAAAGGGCCGAACCGACCCGGTGCAACGGGTCGGTTCGGCCCTTTGGGCGCGCCGGCGTCGCCGGTCCTCTGCGGCGGGAAGTCGTACAGCCGACGTGGGGCGTCGGCCGCCGACGGAGGTGGGCGACCGGCATCCTGGTCGAGCGCACCAGCCCGCTACGGGCATCGCGCGCGGCGACTAGACCCCCGCCGAAGCCATACCAGAATCACCCACAGGCCCATTGACCAGGTGATTCGCAACGACTGCGGGATGCCGCCTGCCGCCCGTCCCCGGTGGGAGAGCGGGCGGCAGGCTGGAGGTCGCCCGAGAGCGTCGGCCTCCTTGTCGGCGGGGTCAGCTCGACACGCGGAACGTGGCGTCGCTGCGTGCTGTCGCGGTGGTGATCGGGTCCAGCCGCAGTTCGTAGGCGTAGTGGCGGATGTAGCGGTCGGGGAAGTTGTACGACTGGAAGGAGGACCAGGTGGAGTCGGCGAGGCCGGCGACCTGGCGGAAGGTGGCGTCGGCGGCGAACTGGGCGGTGCCGTCGTTGCGGACCAGTTGGAAGTCGTAGTTGGAGTGGCGCAGGAAGTACCCGGGGTAGTTCACCGACTCGAAGGAGACGGTTCCCGAGCCCGCCAGGCCGGGCCGCAGTCGGAACTTGGCGTCGTCGCTGGTGATGTTCTGGTCGATGCGCACGTCGAAGTTGGCGTGCCGCACGTACCGGTCCTGGAAGTTGTACGACTGGAGCCGGTTGGCCGCGGACCAGCGGGCGAGCACGCGGCTCTCCTCGGCGGCCGTCAGGTTCAGGATCGAACCGTGGCGCTTCTTCGTCCCGCCCATGTTGTAGCTGCCCGCCGCCGGAATCTGGTAGGTGCCGGGGGCGGAGGGGTTGGTCGTCGTGACCGGCATGTAGCCGCGTCCTGTGGCGTACTGGTCGAGGTAGAGCGCCCACTCGTTGCGGTCGCGGAACTTCATCCACATCGGGCCCTCGACCGTGTTGCCGGGTCCCTGTGTGCCGGTCAGGCCGATGCCGGAGAGGTTGCCGAGATGCGTCCAGGTCCCGAGGATCGAGTTGCTGCCTTCCAGGGTGATCTGGCCGTCACCGGAGGCCCGCACGTAGCGGTAGTTGCCCACACCGGCCGGCACCTCGACGATCTGGGTGTCGATGAGTTCCTGGCTGCCGGGGCGGTCGATGTAGATCTGCGGGGTGGTGATGGTGCGGAAGTCGCTGGTGCGGGCGTAGAAGATACGGTGCTTCGTCGCGCCGTTGAGGGGCACGTTCGTCGCCCAGTACAGGACGTAGTCGTTGGTGGCCGGGTTCCAGATCGCCTCCGGCGCCCAGGCGTTGCGCCCGTCGGGGATCGCGCCGGCGACGTTGAGCAGCCACGGCTGCGACCAGTTGACCAGGTCCGTCGACTCCCACACCACCAGGTTGCGGCTGCCGTTGTTGATGGAGTCCGCCCACGACTGCCCGCAGGCGATGCACAGGTCGGTCGCGATGATCCAGTACTTGCTGCCGTCGGGTGAGCGGACCAGTGCGGGGTCACGCACCCCCTTCGTGCCGACCGTGGAGCGCAGGGTCACTCCCCCGCCGTTGAGGTCGTTCCAGTGCAGGCCGTCGATGCTGTGCGAGAAGTAGATCTGCTGACCGTTCGACCCCTCCCCGATGAAGTGCGCCATCAGGTAACCCGGGTCGGCGGCGGCCGCCTGCTGGGGTGTGGCCAGGACTTGGGAGGTGAAGAGCAGGCAGGCGGCGACCAATATCGCCGACAGCCGTGCGAAAACAGCGGACATGCGCATTTCCTGTCGTTCTACCATGCCAATGTCGGGTGAGAAGAGCAGTGGGATGGCATGGGCGGCTCGGTGTTGAGGGGACTACGCGGCTACCGGACGACTTTTCTCTCCACCGAGGCGCAGGGGGCCGTCGGAGGGGCGCGACGCCAGCGTTTTGTTCGAAACCTCGGACATCGTTCGTAAAGTCGGGCATATTCAAATGGGAGGAGAGGGACGCGTCAATACCTTTGCCAACTGTGTTCGCGGACCCGAGGGGGCGGTTGCGCTCGGCGAGCGCGGTGACGCAGCACGCGGTCCGGCCACTGAGGGGCGATGGATGTGGTTGGTGGCCGAGCGCACGGATCTTCAACGTGTTTCCGCGCAAGGTGTTGACACCCGCTCGGCAGCTCCCGACTTCCCCACGTGTGCGCGGCACGCCCCCAGCGGCGGTCATGACATGACCGGTACGGCCCAGGCGGGGTACCACGGGGTGGTCACCTCCGTGGTACCCCGCCGTTCGCCGGACCCTTTCCACCGCGACGACAGCGAACCCGGCCCGGTCCTGTGTCGATGGCAGGCACCGGCCCGTGCCAGCCGGTTCAGCCGGTCAGGCGTCGGAACTGCTGGTTGGTGCCGGTGCCGCAGGGCCACTGGATCAGACGAGCGCCGTTGACGGTGGAGGCGTCCTTGACGTCCAGGCACTTGCCGCTGTGCCGGGCCACCATGCGGTAGTAGCCGCCTCCCTGGTCCTCGAACCGCCACTGCTGGTTGGTGCCCGTCGTACAGCGGTACTGATTGACGAAGGCACCGTCGGCAGTGGAGTTGCCCCCGACATCCAGACACTTGCCGCTGTGCTGGGCGAGCACACGGACGTAGCCGCCCCCCGCGTCCTGCAGCCGCCACTGCTGGTTGAGGCCACCGCCGCAGGTGTACTGGAGGGCGACCGCGCTGTCGGCGGCCGAGTTGTCGGTGATGTCGAGGCACTTGCCGCTGTGCCGGGCGACCAGGTTGTAGTAGGGGCCGCCGCCCACTCCGCTGACCGTGCCGGCGGCGGTGTCGATGGCGATCTGCGGGTACCACGGCAGGTTCATGGTGGTCCGGGTCGGGAAGGTCAGCGGCAGCCAGACGTACTGGGAGTCGTTGACCGTGCCGCCCATGGAGTTGCCCCAGCGGTCACCCATGTACAGGTACGAAGTGCCCTGTGTGCCCTGGACGGGCAGGACGAACGTGGTCTGGGAACCGTAGCCGGTGTCGTCCCCGGCGTTGGCCATCGCGGTCCACGGACCGGTGATGCTGGTCGCGGTCGCGTACTTCTGCTGGTTGGGCTTCCAGCCGCTGTTGCCGGAGGTGAGCATGAAGTAGACGCCGTCCCGCTTGAACAGCGCCGGTGCCTCCCTGAAAGTGCCCGCCCAGGGGTTGGCGACCAGGCTGCCGTAACCGGTGTAGTCGGCGGTGAGCCTGTAGATGTGCAGGTCGGCGTTGCCGACCGCGGAGGTGATCTGGTACGCGGTGCCGTCGTCGTCCTTGAACAGGGTCATGTCCCGGGACGTGGTGCCGGACGGCGGCCGGAAGCTGCCCCTCCATGTGTAGTCACCATCGACGGTGTCGGAGACGGCGACCGCGGCACGGGCCTGGGTGTAGTCGCTGCCGTTCTCCTTGTGCATCCACATCACGAACTTGCCGGTGGTGCTGTTGAAGATCACCTTCGGCCGCTCGATGTTGGCGACCGCCAGCTCAGGATCGCTGGCCTGCGTCAGCGCGTGGTTGCGGAACTCCCAGTTCCTCAGGTCCGTGGAGCGGTAGACGGAGACGGCCTTGAAGGTGTTGTCGGCGTTGCGGTTCTCACCGAACCAGTAGTAGGAGGAGCCGACCTTGATCACCCCGCCGCCGTGGGCGTGCACCACGGCTCCCGTGGTGTCGGTGAACTGCGTCCCGTTGGTCACGGTGACCGTGGCGGCCTGAGCCGGCACGCCGCCGACCAACAGCGCGAACACGCCCAGGAAGAGGACCGATCAGTCGCCGCACAGTGCTGACCGGCATGGCCGCCATGACGGTTGCCGCCGCCGTCTCACCAACCCTGGCGACACCCGCCCACGCCGCCACCACCGCCCCGCCGCTGCCCCTTCTCCCGCTGCGGATCCCCAAAGTGGACCTGGGCATCGAGCAGCAGTCTGACGAGAGGATCCAGTGGCTGCAGGACGCCAAGTTGGGGATGTTCCTCCACTGGGGCGTCTACTCGGGGCCCGCCAGGGGCGAGTGGTACATGGAGAACGCCGCCGTCACGCCCGAGAACTACAAGAAGTACTTCACCGACGCGACAAGCGAGCAGTTCACGGCGAGCGCCTACAAACCGGCCGACTGGGCCCAGCTGGCCAAGGACATGGGCGCGAAGTACACCGTGCTCACGGCCCGTCACCACGACGGCTTCGCCCTGTGGCCGTCCACCCACCCCAACGCCTTCCACGCCGGCCAGGCACCGATGCAGCGGGACCTGATCGGTGAGTACGTCACCGCCGTGCGCAACGCCGGTCTCAAGGTCGGTCTCTACTACTCCCCGATGAGCTGGCGCTACCCGGGCTACTACGACGTCAACGGCACCAACTGCCTGCCGAACAAATGGGGTTACACCACCGATCCCGCGCACAAGGAGAACGCGAGGATCATGAAGAACGAGGTGTACCAGCAGGTCAAGGAGCTGATGACCCAGTACGGCAAGATCGATGACATCTACTGGGACGGCGGCTGGCTGGGCCAGCGCGGCTCCGACGCGGACGCCGCCTACTTCTGGGAAAGCGGCAAGCTCCGCGACAGCACCAACGAGTGGCCGGTGGACGCCGCCTACAGCGACACCGACCCCGCCACCGGCAAACCCCTCGGCGTGATGGGCGTCGTCCGCAAGCACCAGCCCGAGATCGTGGTCAACCTGCGCTCCGGCTGGATGGGCGACTACCAGAGCGAGGAGGGCGGCTCGATCCCCTCCGGCGCCATGCGTACCGGGCGGGTGGTAGAGAAGAACTTCACCATCTGCGGCACCTGGGGCTACAAGGCTGGCGCACCCGTGATGAGCTACGGCAACATCATGAACATCCTGGTCAACTCCTGGGTGCGCAACATGACCGTCCTGCTCAACGTCGGCCCCGACCGCACGGGAGTGATCCCCGCCGACCAGGCCGCGGTGGTGCGCAGGGTGGGCTCCTTCCTGTCCATCTGCGGCGAGGCCGTCTACGGCACACGCAGCGGACCGTGGGAACCGGTGGACGGCCAGTACGGCTTCACGTACGAGGACAACACCTTCTACGCCCATCTGCTGCCCGGCTACAGCGGCACCTCCTTCACCACCCCCTCCATCGGTGACGCGCAGGTCACCCGCGTCTTCGACGTGGCCACGGGGACCGACCTGCCGTACACCGCCGGCGCGGACGGCAGGGTGGCCATCACCGGCATCAACCGCACCCGCATCCCCGAGGACAGCATCGTCGGCGTCACGCTGGACCGCTCCGTGCAGCCGGCGAACATCGCCGCGGGCAAGACCGCCACCGCCAGCAGCGAGGAGACCTCCAAGGGCAACACCGCGGCCAAGGCCGTCGACGGCTCAACCGCCACCCGCTGGTGTGCCAACAACGGCAACACCGGAAACTGGCTGAAGGTGGACCTGGGCACGACCAAGTCCCTCACCGGCGCCCGTATCGCCTGGGAACTCGACGGCAAGAACTACCAGTACAAGATCGAGGGGTCCACCGACAACACCAACTGGACCACCCTGGTGGACCGCACCGCCACCACCAGCACCAGCCAGGTGCAGGTCTCCGCCTTCCATGCGCAGGCACGGTATGTGCGGGTGACCGTCACCGGACTGCCCAGCAACGTCTGGGCCTCGATCCGCAGCCTGGAGGTCTTCGACCGGCCCATCGCCGCGGACATCGGCACCTTCCGGCTCGTGAACCGCAAGAGCGGCAAGGTCCTGGAGGTCAAGGACGCCTCGACCCTCGAAGGCGCCGACATCATCCAGTGGCCCTCGACCGACGGCCCCAACCAGAAGTGGAAACTGCAGCCGAACAGCGACGGCTCCTACCGGCTGTCCAACGTCCGCAGCGGAAAGGTCCTCGGCAGCCCGGACGGCTCCGCCCAGGGCGCGACCCTGGAGCAGGCCACCGACGACGGCGGCGACAACCAGTGGTGGAAGCTGGTCCCCTCCCAGACCAGCGGCTACTACCGGCTCGTCAACGTCCGCAACGGCTGGTGCGCCGACGTCAAGGACGCCTCCACCGAGGACAACGTCCCGATCATCCAATGGCCCCCCACCAACGGGGCCAACCAGGACTGGCAGCTCGTCGCGCTGTAACGGCGCCAAGCGGGGGCGCGCCGCGGTGCGGCGTGCCCCCGCCCCCCTCTCCCTGAAACGCATCCGGAGTCAACGCCATGTGCCTGTCCGACCAGCCTCTCGACCGCAGACGGTTCCTGACCGCCGCGGCACTCACAGCCGGGGCCGTCACGCTTCCCGGGCTTCTGCCCGGGCGGGCTGCCGCGGCCGTGCCGCCCCAGGTCGACCTCCCCGAGCGGGGCATCTACGACACGGGGACCGCGTCGTCGTGGACCGACGGTTTCGTGACCGGCAACGGCGAGTACGGCGCCGTCCTGTACGGGGTGCCCACGCTGGAGAAGGTCATCGTCAACCACCACCGGTTCGTGCTGCCCAACGGCACCCGCGACACACTGCCACCGGTGATCTCGGGCCGTCTGGCGTCCGTACGGGACAAGGCGCTGGCCGGGGACTACGCCGGAGCGCAGTCGAGCTTCGCCTCGGGCTGGAACCTGCGCTGGACGCAGACGTACCACCCCGGGTACGAGCTGCGGCTGAGCACGCCGGGCATGACCACGGTGAACGACTACGCCCGGATCACCGACTTCCGCAGCGGAGAGGTCACCCACACCTGGACCGACCAGTACGGCACTTGGAAGCGCCACGCCTTCGCCTCCCGCGCCGACAAGGTCATCGTCCATGAACTGCTGCCGGCGACACGAGGCGTGACTGGTGCTGGTGATGTCGGGCGCTGCCGGTGCCGTCGGGTCGACGGTCAGGGTCCGCCAGGGCGACCACGACTGGGACAGGTCGGTCGCGTCGTACGCCTTGACCCGCCACTTGTAGGTGCCGGGGGCGAGCGTGCCCGAGGTCCAGGTGCCGGTCCGGCCGGGGAGAAGGTACTGGGAGTTGCCGGTGGTCTTCCGGGTCGTCAGGCCGTTGTCCCAGACTTCGAAGGTGTAGCGGAGCTGGTCGGCGTCGGCGTCGCTCGCCCTGGCCGACAGGGTGGGGGTGGCGTCGGGGGTGACGGCTGAGGCGAGCGGCAGGATCTGGGCGGCCGTGCTCGGGTACGAGTTGTAGGTGACGGTCAGGTGCGGCTCGACGGCGGCGTCGCCGGAGATGTAGTTCGCCGACCGGTAACGGCGCCAGGTCAGCGAGTCGGTCTCGCTGGCGCCGCGCACCTGGATGCCGTAGTTGGTGGCCCCGTCGGCCCAGTCCCGCACGATGTCGTCGACGTCGAAGTTGACCGTGCCGGCCGGGCAGTCGTCCGAGTAGCCCTTGGCGGCGGTGCTGGTGACCGCGCCCGTTGCAGTCGTTGACGGCTGCTCGTCCCAGGTGACGGTCGACGAGGACCAGGTGGAGGTGATCCGCCGGATCTGGGTGCCGGGGCCTGCGGTCGAGCAGGACGAGGACCAGTACGAGTAGAGGGCCAGGTTGGTGTCGGTGATGTGCTTGCCCGCGAAGTCCGAGACGTCGAACTTCAGATACGACCGGGCCTTGGTGTCACCGGCGTTGTACGTCCCCGACTTCAGCTCCGTGGAGGAGACCTGCGAGTCGGTGTAATTGGTGGCCACCCAGGTGTCCGTGGTCACCGCGAGGGTGGAGGGCGGGTCGACCGTCACGGGGTACGTGGCCTTGGCGAGGAAACTGGCGTCCGGGGTGAGGACCAGGGTCTGGCGGCCGTCGGCGGCGGTCTCGACGTCCGCGTCGACCTGGGCCTGGCGCTCCGGCTCGCCGGACAGCTCGTTCCGGCTGGAGTCCCACATCATCGGCGCGGGCGCCTCGGCGACCAGCGCTCCGGAGGGGTCCGTCAGCAGCAGATGCCCGGAGTCCGCCTCGGCGAGGGTGAGCCCGTCAAGCTCCAGCGGGATCCGGTACGACACCGGCTCGGCCGGTGCCTGTTCCAGCAGGACGTTCTGCGAGAACCCTTGAGGCAGCGCGGCGACTTCGAGTGTCTCGCCCGCGCCGATGTCGTACGAGGCGGTGTCACCGTCCACCGTGGGGCTGGGCAGCTTCTCCGCCCAGCCGAGCCCGAAAGTCCTGCCGTCCTCGGAGACCGAGGCGAGGGCGGTGTCCCCACCGTCAGAGACCTTGATGTCGGCGGCCGCGGTGTCGGGCGTGAGGGCGGCACCGGTGTCGGAGAGAGAGGTAGGTCAGCAAGAGTCCTGCCACAGCCGCCCACAGATAGCCACACCGTGGAATCCCCAACCACACCGGCCTGAGCCAGCCGGCTGTTTGGACGCCTTCCGGCAAGCAGGTGGAAGTCAGTGAGAACTACCCGGCCGCCTTCCGCCCTGCGACCACCTACACTGACGCGTTTCCGCAGGTCATCGCGCCCTCCCCCGCGGTTTCAACGGCACCGGCGGCAGTTCCGGTGCGGGCAGAGGATCCCCGTCGTAGCCCTTCACCTCACCGAACCGCGAACCTTCCATCCAGTCCTGACGGGCCTGTACGATCTCTTCCTGAGATCGCCCGATCCAGTTCCAGAACATGATCAGTTCCTCCTCGAAGGGCTCGCCGCCGAGAAGCATGAGGGACGCGTCGGACTCGGCGCGAAGGGGGAGCTCGGCGCGGCCGCAGCCGAGGTAGAGCATGGAGCCGGGCAGGACGGGCACGCCGTCGACGTGGGCCTCGCCCGACATGGAGAGGACCGCGTACTCGAAGTCGGGTTCGAGGGGGAGACGGAGGTCTGCGCCCCGGGTGAGGGTGAGGTCGGCGCCGACGATCGGTGTGAACGTGGTGCCGGGTGACGTGGCGCCGTCGAGCGAGCCCAGGATGAGCGTGGCCTTCAGGCCGGGCGCGGTGACGACCGGCAGCTCGGCGTGGTGCTCGAAGCGCGGGTCGGTGTGCCGGTGCCCGTCCGGCAGGGCGACCCACAGCTGGGCACCGTGCAGGAAACGGGCGTGCGACTTCGGGCTCTCCTCGGAGTGGCTGATGGCCCGCCCGGAGGTCATCAGACCCAGCTCACGCGGGCGGATCGTCTGCAGACTGCCCGTGGAGTCGCGGTGCAGCACCTCGCCCTGGTGCAGCCAGCTGACGGTCTGGAGGCCCATGTGCGGGTGCGGCGGCACCTGCATACCGGGCTCGTCCGCGATGTCGTCCGGCCCGTAGTGGTCGACGAACGCCCATGCGCCCACCATGCGACGCCCCAGGTTCGGCAGCAGACGCCGCACCTCCGTGGACTCGCCGAGCCGCACACGGCGGGGGCTCAGCAGTTCCCGCACGGGTTCGGCGACGACGAATCCCCGGCCGCCGCACACACTCGGCACCGCCTGACGGTCAAGATTGCTCATACCGCTCAACCTAGTGCACCAACAGACAACGTTCGCCCGGTCGACCCCTCCGTCAAACCGACCGCTCCCCTGCGGCTCCAGCCGTCTGCCCTGCCTGCGGTGCCGCCGCCGTGCGGGGGCCCGCCGGGGCGCGGCCCACCCATAAATAGTAGCCATAGCTACAGTAGCCATGTACCGTATCCGCCATGAGTTCGGCTTTCGAGGGCGCGACGCCCGGTTTCCTCGTGTGGCGGCTTTCCATGAAGTGGCGGGTCGCCGTCGACCGCGGCGTGGCCCCGTTGGGGCTGACCCACGCGCAGTACGTCCTGGTCGCTTCGCTGCACGGCATGCATCGGGCCGGGCTGCGGCCGAGTCAGCGGCAGCTCGCCGACCACACGGGGCTGGAGGCGCTGTATGTGTCGAAGCTGGCCCGCGCCCTGGAGACGGCCGGGCTGCTCGAACGCGCCCGGGACCCGCGCGACCCGCGCGCCGTGCAGTTGGCGCTCACCGAGGAGGGGCGCGATGTCGCCCGGCGTGCGATCAAGGTCGTCCAAGGGCTGCTGCAGCAGTTCCTGGAGCCGCTCGGCGGCCTCGACGGCGCCCGCACACGGGAGTTCACACGCGAGCTGACGACCCTGCTCGACGTACCCCTCGACCCTTCCCTTTCCACCGAGCACGACGAGGAGCAGTCATGACCACCACAGCGACTACCGCGCCCACCGCCACCGCCACCGTCAACGGCCGCGTCATCGGGCTCGCCCACTACGCCGGCCGCGCCGTCGCGGAGAGCGTGCTCGTCGGCCACGGCCTGACGTTCCAGCAGTCGGTGACCCTGCGGCTCGTCGCGGTCGGCGAAGGGCCCGTCGCCCGTGACCGGATCGTGGATCAGGTCGTCGGGTCCCTGAAGGTCGGCGAGGCGGAAGCGCGAGGCGTCGTGGACGAGTTGATCGCCGCCGGGCTGATGGCGGCCGACCCTGCCGAGCCGTCCAGCGTCGGGATCACGGACGCCGGGCGGGAGGTGCACGCGAGGACCACCGCCGAGACCGCGGTGATCTCCGCGAGGATCTACGCCGGCATCCCTGCGGAGGATCTGGCGATCGCCGGGCGGGTGCTGGACCTCGTCACCGAGCGCGCCAACGCGGAACTCGTCGCCCTGCGGTAGCCGGCGGCGGCCGGCCGGCTTGACCCGGCAAAGGTAGTGGAATGTTCAACATCCATGGCCGGTTGTAGGCGTCGAAGGAGGTCACAGTGGACACGACGTACTACGACCACGGAACACCGGCCGAGCGCTGGGAGCGCGCGCGGATGTTCTTCGACGCCGAGGAGTACGCGGCCGCAGCACGCGTCCTCGGCGCGCTGGTCGAGGAGGTGCCCGAGCAGACCGGCCCCCGGCTGCTGCTGGCCCGCGCCTACTACCACTCCGCCCAACTGCGCCGCGCCGAAGCCGAATTGCGGATACTCGTCGAGCGTGACCCGGTGGAGCACTACGCCCGGCTGCTGCTGGGCCGCACCCTGCAGCGGCAGGCCCGGCACGACGAGGCGGAGCCGCACCTGCGGATCGCCTCCGCGCTCGCGGGCGACTTCGAACGGCCGTGAGCAAGAGGAAGCGTGAGCAGGAGGAAGTCGTCACAGCGAGTGAGGGGTGTGCCCCGGTCGGGACACACCCCTCACCGCCTCCGTACGTCGTGCGCCACCGCCTGGTGCCGGGTACGTCCGCGCCGGCGCTTCCCCGCGCCCTACTTCGCCTCCGCCCGCTCCCCGTACGTCCGCTTGCCCCGCCGGTGGGCGATCTCGCCCAGCACGACGTCCACGACGATGAACGCCGCGAGCGGGATACCGAGGAGCGGGACGAAGTAGCCGAGGACGGCGACGACCGCCAGCGCGGGGACGAGGATCTGCGGCGGCACCTGCTGCCAGGCGCCGCGCGGGATCGGGCGGCCGAAGGCGGAGGCCCGGCCGCGCTGCCACCACATGCGGTAGCCCCAGAGGATCAGCAGGACCAGGGAGGCCGCCAAAGCGATCAGCAGCAGCTGGTTGACCAGTCCGAACAGGACGCCGGTGTGGGCGTCGATGCCCCAGCGGGTGAGCTTGGCCAGCACCGGGAAGTCGGCGAACCGGAGGGTGTCGGTGACCTCGGCGGTCGCCGGGTCCACGGCCACCGCGTCCTGCTTGGTGGGCCAGCTGCGCTGGACCTGCTTCACGACGTACACGGAGGACGCGTCGGCGGGCGGCACGATCTCGACCGGGTCGTCCAGCCCCTCCGCGCGGGCGGCGGCGAGGATCCTGTCGAGGTCGCCCTCCGCGGCGGCCCCTCCCTGCGCCGCGCCGGTGTCATGGCCGCCGTGGTCGCCCGCCGCGGCCGAGATCGCCGGAGTGGCCTGACGCAGTTCGGTGCGCAGGACGTCGATGTTGGCGCCGGCGTACGCCGACCAGGTCAGGCCCGTCGCGGAGAGGAAGAAGAACCCCGCCGCGGCCCACACGCCGACCGTGCCGTGCAGGCCCAGGGTACGGCGCCGGCCGCTGGTGCCACGCACCTTGCGCTGGGCGCGACGGCGGCCGAACCAGAGGACGAGACCGCCGGCCGAGATGACCCACAGCCAGCTGGCGGCGAGTTCGCTGTAGAGACGGCCACTCTCGCCTAGGTGCAGGTTGGCGTGGAACTTGTCGATCCAGGTCCGCAGCGGCAGCGCGCCGGTCGCGCCGTACTGCTCCAGCGCCCCGCGCACCTGTGCCGTGTACGGGTCGACGAAGACCGCGAGCGTGTTGCTCTCGTCGACGCCCTTGACCCCGGACAGCATCACCCTGGTCGTCGCGTCGTCCTCGGGCGAGGGGCGTACGGCGGAGACGGTGCCCTCGGGGTGCGCCTTGCGGGCGGCGGCCACCTGCTCGGAGACCGGCAGCTTCTCGTCGCCCACCTTCGCGACGGTCATCTCGTCGGCGTAGACGGCCTTCTCGATCTGGAACGAGGCGGCGTACAGTCCGCCCGTCAGGGCGGCGACCAGCAGGAACGGGGCGACCAGGATGCCCGCGTAGAAGTGCAGCCGCAGGACGAGCGGCCTGAGGGAGGCCCAGGCGCTCTTCGTCGCGCCGTCGGGAGTGACGGGTTTTCGGGTCTCGTCCGTCTCGGTCGAGGGGGCGATGGTCATCGGCGGCTGCTCCGGGTACGGGTACGGGGACGTCGTGGCGGTTCAGTAGTCGGAAGGCGAAGGCGCCGAGTTCCCGGAGATTTGTGTGGCGTGGGTCACAGAGCCGGTTCACGACCCGGCCTGCCCCATGGCGCGCGGGCCGCGAGAGCCGCCTCGCATCGGGTCATCCCGCTTGGCATGCTGGCGCGATGGCTTCCGAACGAGAGCGCGTCGAGTCCCGCCCCCTGAGCGACCTGGTCGAGGAACTCCTCGCCAACGAGGGCCCGCTGCCGATCGTGGCCGCGGGCGATCCGGTACTGCGCCGCACGGCCGAGCCCTTCGACGGCCAGCTCGGCCCCGGCCTGCTGGCCCGTTTCGTCGCCGCCCTGCGGGCCACCATGCACGCGGCCCCGGGCGTCGGCCTCGCCGCGCCGCAGGTCGGGGTACCGCTGCGGATCGCGGTGATCGAGGACCCGGCGCCGGTGCCGGAGGAGGTACGGCTGGCCCGGGGGCGGGTCCCGCAGCCATTCCGTGTCCTGGTCAACCCGTCGTACGAGGCGGTCGGTCCGCACCGTGACGCGTTCTTCGAGGGCTGTCTGAGCGTGCCGGGGTGGCAGGCCGTGGTGGCTCGGCACGCCAGGGTCCGGCTGCGGGCGCTCGACGAGCGGGGGCGGGCGGTGGACGAGGAGTTCTCGGGGTGGCCCGCCCGGATCGTCCAGCACGAGACGGACCACCTGGACGGCACGCTCTACCTCGACCGTGCCGAGTTGCGCTCCCTGTCCTCGAACCAGGCGATGGCCGATCGCTGGAACGACCCCACCCCGGCCCGCGCCGCCCGCGCCCTCGGCTTCCTGCTGCCCGACTGAGCGCCTGTGTCATATCCCCGGTCGGATCAGCGCGCGGCGTCTGGTGCGTGCGATCGCAAGGCGCCGGAAAGTCCTCGTAGCGGAGCTACTAGGGCTTTTCGGCAACGCGGCGAGCGTGCGTGCCAAACGCCGCGCGCCCGGCCGGGGATATGACACAGGCTCTGAGTGGCCCTGCGGATCGGTTCAGCCCCGGTACGCCTCCAGCAGCCGCAGCCAGATCTCGCTGATCGTCGGGTAGGAGGGAACCGCGTGCCACAGGCGGTCGACGGGTACCTCACCGGCGACGGCGATCGTGGCCGAGTGGATGAGTTCGCCGACGGCGGGGCCGACGAAGGTGACACCGCGGAGGATCTCGCGGTCCAGGTCGACGACCATCCGGGCGCGGCCCCGGTAGCCGTCGGCGTACAGCCCCGCCCCGGCCACGGAGGAGAACTCGACGTCGACGGCGCGGACGCGGTGTCCGGCCTGCTCGGCCTCGGCGAGGGAGAGGCCGACGGAGGCGGCCTCCGGGTCGGTGAAGACGACCTGCGGAACGGCGCGGTGGTCGGCGGTGGCGGCGTGGGCGCCCCAGGGGTCGCTCTCCAGGATCGGGACACCCGCCGCGCGGGCGGCGATGGCGGCCCCGGCGATGCGGGCCTGGTACTTCCCTTGGTGGGTGAGGAGCGCCCGGTGGTTGGCGTCGCCGACCGCGTAGAGCCAGTCGCTGCCGGTCACCCGAAGGCTGTCGTCGACGGGCAGCCAGGAGCCGGGGTCCAGGCCGATGGTGTCGAGGCCGATGTCGTCGGTGCGCGGGGCGCGGCCGGTGGCGAAGAGGATCTCGTCGGCCTCCAGCCGGTCCCCGGTGTCGGTGAGCGCCACCACGGTGCCGTTCTCGCGGGTCACCGCGGTCACCGACGTACCGGTGCGGACGTCCGCGCCCGCCTCGGTGAGCGCCTCGGCGACCAGTTCACCGGCGAAGGGCTCCATACGGGGCAGCAGGCCCTTGCCGCGGACGAGGACGGTGACCTCGGAACCGAGGGCGCGCCAGGCGGTCGCCATCTCGACGGCGACGACACCGCCGCCGACGACGATCAGCCGGCCGGGCACCTGCTTCGCGCTGGTGGCCTCACGGCTCGTCCAGGGCTTCACCTTCTCCAGCCCCGGCAGATCGGGCAGGAGGGCGCGGCTGCCGGTGGAGATCACCACCGCGTGCCGGGCGGTGAGGACCCGCCGTCCGCCGTCGGGGGCGTCGACGACGACCCGTCGGGCCCCGGCCAGCCGTCCGTGGCCGCGGTGGAAGTCGGCCCCGATGCTCTCCAGCCACGCGACCTGGCCGTCGTCCTTCCAGCCGGCGGCCTCGTAGTCGCGGTGGGCGAGCACTTCCGCGGCGTTCAGCGGGCCCTCGACGAGGTGGCGCAGGCCGGGTACGCGGCGGGCGTCGGCCCGGGCGATCGCGGGGCGCAGCAGGGCCTTGCTGGGCATGCACGCCCAGTAGGAGCACTCACCGCCGGCGAGTTCGCTCTCCACGACCGCGGTGGACAGGCCTGCCGCGCGGGTGCGGTCGGCGACGTTCTCCCCCACGGGTCCGGCACCGAGCACCACCACGTCGTACCGGGTCCCTGTGGTGTCCTCGTCGTTTTCGGTGTGTTCCGTATCCGTCATGGGGTCAGTCTGGTTGGTGGTGTGCGCCGTGGCCACATGGGTACGCGCGCGGAATACGCCACCGCCTGGTGGCGTTGACGAACAGCGGCTCACCCCGAGCACCGACACCCAGGAAGAGGGATGCACGCCATGAGCAGCACCGTGGAGCTCACCAAGGAGAACTTCGACCAGACGGTCACGGACAACGACTTCGTCCTGATCGACTTCTGGGCGTCCTGGTGCGGGCCGTGCCGTCAGTTCGCGCCGGTCTACGAGAAGGCCGCCGAGGACAACCCGGACCTGGTGTTCGGCAAGGTGGACACCGAGGCTCAGCCCGAGCTGGCACAGGCCTTCGGCATCCAGTCCATCCCGACGCTGATGATCGTCCGTGACCAGGTGGCCGTTTTCGCGCAGCCGGGCGCGCTGCCCGAGGCCGCGCTGACCGATGTGATCGGGCAGGCCCGCAAGCTGGACATGGACGAGGTCCGCAAGGCCGTCGCCGCCCAGCAGGCGCAGGTCGAGCAGAACGGGCAGTGAACCGGCGGGCCCGGGGCGACGGCGGCGGCCACGGGTGGTCGCCGGTCCGCGCGCCGCGGGTCGACGCCGGGTGAGCTCGGCCGGGGCCCCGCGCATCCGGACGCCGTCCGGGCATCGCCCTGTCAGCTCGATTCGCGGTGGACGATCCGCGCGCCGAGCACATCGTGGGTCGTGGGCAGCAGGGCGGGGTCGCGAACCGCGCGGTCGACCAGTTCCGCGAGGTCGCGGCCGGACGGCAGTTCGATGTGGACCGTGCTGAGGCGCGGCCGCAGCAGACGGCCCAGCATGAGGTCGTCGGCCCCGACGACGGCCGTTTCGTCGGGGACGCCGATGCCCTCGTCCCGCAACGCCCGCATCACGAGCATCGCGTATTCGTCGTTGTACGCGAATACCGAGTCAAGACCGAGGGAGCGCCAGCGGGCGGCGAGCCGGCCCGCCGCCTCCTCTTCGTAGGCCAGGGGCAGTTCGGTGACCGTCGCCTCGGTGCCCCGCACCGCGCGCCGGACGCCCGCGAGCCGGGGCCGGGAGAACACCCCTAGGCCGGGTTCCTCGGGCACGACGACACCGATACGGCGGCGCCCGCGCTCGACCAGATGCCGGCCGGCGCTCTCGCCGACGACGCCGTGGTCCAGGAGCAGCACATGGGCGCCCTCGACGGGTTCGGGGCTGAGGGTGACGACGGCCCGGGCGCCGGAACGCTTCAGGATGGCCACACCCTGCGGGCCGAGCCCCTCGCCGGGGACGATGACGGCGACCGGGCGCAGCTCGGCCCAGGCCCGTGCCGCCTCGTCGCCGCGCAGACCCACACCGCCGTACTGCACGACGGTGTAGTCGAGGCGGCTGAGTGCCCACTGGAGATCGTTGATGAACTGGCTGTAGAGCGGCCCTATGGGCACGTTGGGGGTCGGCATGAGCACCATGCGGCTGTGGCCGGCGCGCAGGCTGCGGGCCGCCGCGTGCGGTACGTACCCCAGCTCCTTCGCGGCCTCGTGGACCCGGCGGCGGGTGGGCTCGCTGATGCGGACGGCGCTGGTGTTGTTGAGGACATAACTGACGGTCGCTCGGGACACACCCGCCAGGCGGGCCACATCGGCGCTCGTGGGCACGGACCGTTGCAGCGGCGCGGGCGGGGCGGGCTCTTTCGGTATCTGCACCATGACGACGGCATCCTTGCAGAGGCTGTGAAGGGCTTACCGGCCGGGGGACTTCCGGCCACACGGGAGCTCGGGTCCGGGCCGTGCGGGGGCTCGGTTCGGGCGACCGATCTTTGTGGCTGGGCAGTTTGGCGAATATGTTCGAAACCTGTTCAGTCGTGCAACCATTTCGCGCCATCTCCGTGAAGGTGGGGTGATCGCGGCGCTGTGCGGACGACCGCCGGACGGTCGTACACCGGCCCCGCCCGTACGCGGCCGCCCTCGGTCCGGGAGCGCGTGCTGTCCCGGCGCGGCGCGCGGGGCGCGGTTGCGCTGGCAACAGGGCCGGTCGGCTGTTCGGGAGGCGCGGAGAGCGGGCTGCGCCGCACACGCGAGACGACGGGTGCCGGTTCTCGCCCCGTTCTCCGCGACAGGCGTGCCGGGGACCGCGTTGTCGGCGCGCGCCGGGGGCTCATGCGGGCGCCACGTCCGCGAAACACGCCAAAGCTATGGCGTGATCTGTGTGTTGAACATGCGCCGGGGCGGCCGGTTGTCACGGCGGGGTGCGGACATGGCGGGCCGTCGGCGTCGCGGCGCCATGCGGCTGGGGCGGATTCCGTCACCTCGTGCGCAGGGGGCGCGGTGCGGGGCTGCCGCCTCGGCGCGGTGGACTGCGGTGGGGTTCGGTGGGGGCACCCGCCACTTGGCGGGGATCGGCCGCCGTACGACGGCCTCCTCGCCGCTTGCGGGCGCGCGCATCATCGCGGTACGAACCACTGGCACGGCACCGCAGAGGAGAAGCCATGAGCACCATGGTCCCGCCCCCGTTCGACCCGGAACTCTCGGCAGTACTGGAAGTCATCAAGGACATGCTGCCCCGCGAGTTCACCATGGACGACATAGCGGCGCTGCGTCAGGGGCCGGGCATCGAACTCCTGGCCCAGCTGGACCTGACGATGGGCGGGACCTTCGAGGTCGAGGACCGGCTGGTGCCGGGGCCGGAGGGCGCCCCCGAGATCTCGTTGCTGATCTGCCGCCCGAGGGAACCGGTGCGGCCGGGCCCGCTGCCCGTGTTCTACAACGTGCACGGCGGCGGCATGGTCGTCGGCAACAACCGGGTCGGGGTGGACGCGCCGCTCGCCTGGGCGCAGGAGCTGGGCGCGGTCGTGGTGTCCGTGGAGTACCGGCTGGCCCCCGAGCACCCGCATCCGGCGCCCATCGACGACGTCTGGGCAGGACTGCTGTGGACGGCCGGGAACGCGAAGGAGATCGGCGGGGACCCGGACCGGATCGTCATCACGGGCGCCAGCGCGGGCGGCGGGCTGACCGCCGCGCTGGCGTTGCTCGCGCGGGACCGTGGCGGGCCGCGGCCGATCGGGCAGATGCTGCTGTGTCCGATGCTCGACGACCGGAACGACACACCGTCGGCGCACCAGATGGCGGGGCTCGGGGTGTGGGACCGGACCGCGAACGAGACGGGCTGGACGGCGTTGCTGGGTGAGCTGCGGGGCGGGCCGGAGGTGTCCGAGTACGCGGCGCCCGCGCGGGCGAAGGATCTGTCGGGGTTGCCGCCGGCGTTTCTCGACGTGGGCTCCGCGGAGACGTTCCGGGACGAGGTCGTCGCGTACGCGTCACGGTTGTGGCAGGCGGGCGGAGAGGCCGAGCTGCATGTCTGGCCCGGGGGGTTCCACGGGTTCGACGGGTTCGCGCCCCAGGCAGCGCTGTCACAGGACTGCCGGGAAGCACATGTGAGGTGGTTGCGGCGGCTGCTCGGGGAGTAGGGCGCGGCGCCTCATGGCTCGGGGGTGCGGGTCGTTGTGCCGGGTGCGGGTCCGCTGTGGCCTGTCGCGCGGTTCCCCGCGCCCCTGAAGGGACGGGCCTGCGCCCCCGCCCTTCAGCTGAGAAGCACGGGGGCGCGGCCCCGGTCGCTCTTGCTGGGCGCGGGGAACCGCGCTGACAACCCCCACCCGTCCACGGACGGGCAACGCCCTCCCCCCACACCCACCTCATGCCGCACCATGGGGCCATGAAAGAGCTGGCGGGGCGGCTTACCGCCGTGGATCCGGATGCCGGCGCCGCCGTCCGGGTCATCGCCTACTTCGACGCGCTGGCCGAGTCCCGGGCGGGCCTGGAGGCGCTGGTGCGGGGCGCGGCCGTACTGGCGGGATGTCCCGCGCGGCTGGTCGACGACGAGCGGCGCGTGCGGGTGCGGGTGGAGCCGGACGGCCGGCGGCTGGACAGCCCCCTGCCGCCGGAGCCGGGCTGGCCCTCCGCCGCGGTGGTCCCGGACGGGGCCCCGGCGCTGTGGCTGGAGCGGGCCGGGAGCGGTGAGCCGAGCGTCGTGGACGCGGTGATCCTGGAGCGGGCCGCGGGCGCCCTCCGGCTGGTGCTCGACCGTACGCGCGGGCGCGCGCCCGTCTCCCCCGCCGACGACCCGGCCCTCGTGGAGACCCTGCTCGACGCCACCGCCGCCGAACAGGCCCGCCTGCACGCCGCACGCCGCCTCGGTCTCGCGCCCGACGCCCGCGCCCGCGTCGTGGCTCCCCACGGCGGGCGGCCCCGCGTCCTGGTCCTCGGCGCCGCGGGGCCGCCCGACGGACCTCCCCGCGGCGTCCCGGACGAGAACGTCCAGGGCATCGAGGGGCGGGTCGGAGTCGGGCCGGCGGTGCCCGTGCCGGAGTTGCCCCGGTCGTGGGCCGCCGCCCGGGTGGCCCTGCGGTTCACGGCGGAGGGGACGGCCCGGGACCCCGGGGAGCAAGTGGTGCACGCGGAGGATCTGGGCGGGCTGGCGCTGCTCGCCGAGTCGGTCGTTCCGGGAGGTGAACCGCCGCCGGATGTGCGGGAGCTGGAGAAGGCCGCGGCGGACGCGCCGTGGATGCTGGCCACGCTGCACGCGGTCGCGTCCACGGCGAGCCTGCGGGCGGCGGCCGCCGAGGTCAACGTCCACCACTCCACACTCCAGGACCGGTTGACCCACGCGGAGGCCCTGCTGGGCTGGCCGGTGCGCGACCCACACGGACGGCTGCGGCTGCAATTGGCCCTCACCATGCGCCGCTTGGCCCGCGGATAGCGAAAGGGCCGGGCGCCGCGGGGCGCGGCACGTGCGGGGCGCGGTCGGCCGGGCGGGGGCCGTCCTCGTGGTGGACCGCTTGGGTCTGCCGCGAACCGCCGTGGTCACCAGGGAAGTCGTCCTTGCCGTACCGCTTCCCGCACCCGGACGTTACCGTTCGGTAGACGAGCTGCTTCCGGAGGTGTTCCGTATGGCTGCCGACCGTTCCCCGGGTCTGGCGGAGTGTGCCCGCGCGCTGGCCGCCGGGGAGGTGACGTCACGGGAACTGGTCGAGCGGACCCTCGCCAGGATCGAGGCGAGTCAGCCGACGGTCAACGCCTTCCGGCGGGTACGGGCCGAGGCGGCGCTGATGGAGGCCGAGGCGGCCGACCGGGAGCTGGCGGCGGGCGGGCGGCGGCCCCTGCTCGGGGTGCCGGTGGCCGTGAAGGACGACATGGACGTGGCGGGCGAGCCGACCGCGTTCGGCTGTCAGGGCGAGTTCCCGTCGCTGCCGGAGGACGGCGAGGCGGTACGACGGCTGCGGGCGGCCGGGGCCATCGTGGTCGGCAAGACCAACACCTGTGAACTCGGGCAGTGGCCCTTCACCGAGGGACCCGCCTTCGGGACCACCCGCAACCCCTGGCACACCGACCACACCCCCGGCGGCTCCTCGGGCGGATCGGCGGCCGCCGTCGCGGCGGGGCTCGTGCCGGGCGCGCTCGGGTCGGACGGGGCGGGGTCGATCCGTATCCCCGCCTCCTGGACGCATCTCATCGGCATCAAGCCGCAGCGCGGCCGTATCTCCACGTGGCCGCGCCCGGAGTCCTTCCAGGGCATCACCGTCAACGGCACCCTCGCCCGCACGGTCGCCGACGCCGCCCTCCTGCTCGACGCGGCCGCCGGCAACCACGAGGGCGACCTGCACCGGCCGGACGCCGTCGACGCCTGTGGGGCCGTCACGCGTGATCCCGGGCGCCTGCGGATCGCGCTGTCCCTGAAGCCGCCGTTCACCGCGCTGCCCGCACGGCTGGATCCTCGGGTGAGGGACAAGGTCCGGGCGGTCGCGGAACGGCTCGCCGCGCTCGGGCACGAGGTGGAGGAGGCCGAGCCCCGCTACGGACAGATCGGGCTCACCTTCGTCCCGCGCGCCACCGCGGGCATTGCCGAACTCGTCGGCGCGATCTCCCGGCAGGACCTCCTGGACCGGCGCACCCGCGACGCGGCCCGCCTCGGCCGGCTGCTCGCGGGGGCGCCGCTACGGCTGGCGCGCCGTGCGGAGGCCACGCTCCACCAGCGGATCGGCGCGCTGTTCAGCACCTACGACGTGCTGCTCGCGCCGACCACCGCCGCTCCCCCGCCGCGCGTCGGCTCCATGATCGACCTAGGCGGGTTCGGCACCGACCGGGCGATGATCGCCGCCTGCCCGTACGCCTGGCCGTGGAACGTGCTCGGCTGGCCCGGGGTGAACGTACCGGCGGGCTTCGTGGGCGACGAGCTGCCGGTGGGCGCGCAGTTGCTCGGCCCGGCGAACAGCGAGCCGCTGCTGCTGTCGCTGGCCGCGCAGCTGGAGGCGGACCAGCGCTGGCACGAACTGTGGCCGCCGGACGCGACGACCCCCGCCGAGTCCCCCGTGGTGTGAGCGGTGCGAGCGGGTTCGGGGGCCGGGCTGTGACCCGTACGCTGTGACCATGGACGAAGCGTCGATGGTCGGGCTGATGGGACGGGTGACCGGTGCGGTCGGTCCCGGGCTCGTCGGCGAGGTGATCGTCCGGGTGCGCGGCGGGGCCGAGCACTTCCTGGCGTACCCCGCCTCCGCGAAGGACCGGATCGAGCCGGGAACCCTGGTGATGGTGATGGAGTACCTCCCGCCGCGCACGGTCTATGTATCGGCGGCGTACGAGAGTTGACGGCCCGTCGGGGGCACTCGCCGCTTCCGCGGCGGCGGTTCGCATCAAGACGGCAACAACGGTCCGTGCGGCTCTGTACCCCGGCCGGGCGCCTTGGGACACTCCCGACGTTCGGTGCCGCAAGGGCACCTGGCCAAGGGGGGTGTGCCGATGTTCATCGGCATCATCGCGGGGGCGGCCTTCGTCGCCGTCCTGGTACTGATCGGCCTGTTCAAACTGATGTGGCGGGTCGCCGAACCCAACGAGGCGCTGATCATCTCCGGCTCCAAGCACAAGATGGAGGGCCTGGAGGAGGGCATGGGCTTTCGCATCGTCACCGGGCGCGGCACGCTCGTGCTGCCGGGGATGCAGGCGGTGCGCAAGCTCTCGCTCGATCTGAACCAGACCGAGTTGGCCGTGGAGTGCGTGACCCACCAGGGCATTCCGCTGAAGATCCGGGGCGTGGTCATCTTCAAGGTCGGCGACGACTTCGTGTCCATCGCCAACGCGGCCCGCCGCTTCCTCGACCAGCAGAAACGGGTCTCGGAGCGGGTGCACAACGTGTTCGCGGGCCATCTGCGGTCCATCGTGGGCGGGTTGACGGTCGAGGACATGATCCGCGACCGCGAGAAGCTGACCGGGCAGACCCGGGCGGCCTGCGGTACGGAGATGGAGAAGCTGGGGCTGATCGTCGACTCGTTGCAGATCCACGAGATCGAGGACCCGACCGGCTACATCAAGAACCTCGCCATGCCGCACGCGGCGGCCGTCCAGCGGGACGCCCGGATCGCGCAGGCCGAGGCGAACCGGCTCGCCACCGAGGCCGAGCAGCAGGCCGCCGCGCGGATGGCGGAGGCCACCCGGGACAGTGAGATCCTCCAGGCCGGCTACCAGGCGGAGCGTGACAAGGCTGCCGCCACGGCCAAGCAGGCCGGACCCCTCGCCGAGGCGGGCGCCCGGCAGGAGGTCGTCGTCCAGGAGACCCGGGTCGCGGAGCTGGAGGCGTCGCGGCGTGAGCAGCAGCTCCAGGCGGACGTGCGCAAGCCCGCCGACGCCAAGGCCTACGAGAAGCGGACCCTCGCCGAGGCCGAGCGCGACGCACGTATCTCCGCCGCGCAGGCCAAGGCCAAGGAGACCGAACTCGCCGCCGCCGCCGAGGCGAACGCGACCCGCGCCACCGGTGAGGCCGAGGCCGCCGCCCGGCAGGCCAAGGGGCTCGCCGCCGCCGAGGCCGCCCGCGCCAAGGGGCTCGCCGAGGCCGAGGGCATCAAGGCGCGGGCCGCCGCACTGGCCGAGAACCAGGAAGCGGTGATCGCACAGCAACTGGCCGAACAGTGGCCGGAGATCGTGCAGGCGGGAGCGTCCGCCTTCGGGAACGTCGACAACATGGTGGTGCTCAACGGCGCCGATGGGATGGCCGACATGTTCGCCAAGGCGCTGACGATGGGCGGTACCGGGCTGGGGCTGGCCCGCCAGCTGCTGGCGTCCATGAACCAGAACGGGACGCCGGCCGGCGGCACGGCCGCGGTCAACGGGACGCCGGTGGAGAAGGTACCGGTGGACCGGGAGCCCTAGGTTTGACAGTCCCGCGCGGGCCACGGGGCGTGGCGCGCACACCGCTACCGGCCCGCGCCCCAAAGGGGGCGCGGGTTAGCGTTGCCCCGTGACTGCGTTCGCCGATCAAGACGTACCGGGCCGTTACGGCCCTTCCGCCACCACCGAGGCCGACCCCCGCCGGGTAGGACCGGTGCGTACCGAGTACTCGCCAGCGCACGACGGGGACCCCGACCCCGGGGAGATCGTGTGGACCTGGGTGCCGTTCGAGGAGAACGACGGGCGGGGCAAGGACCGGCCGGTGCTGGTGGTGGCGCGGGAGCCGGCCGGGACGTTCCTCGCCGTGCAGTTGTCGAGCCGGCGGCATGACGGGGACCGGGAATGGGTGCCGATCGGCAGCGGACCGTGGGACCGGTCGGGGCGGGCGTCCTGGGTGGATGTGGACCGGGTGCTGCGGCTGCACGAGGCGGGAATGCGGCGGGAGGCGTGCGCCCTGGACCGGATGCGGTTCAACTCCGTCGTGCACCGGCTGCGGGAACGGTACGGGTGGCGCTAATGCTGTGAGCGGAAAGGTTTGCCGGACAGCTCGCGGCGTCCGGTGCCGGCGGCACCTCCCACGCCGTTCAGGCAGTGGGGGAGCATCGCAAGGCGGAGTATCACCCGCGTACTGGAGGTACGCGGGTGATGCGACAACGCGGCGAGGTGCCGTGCCGGGCGTCGCGAACCGGTGAACTTTTCCGGTCACAGCACCAGGCGTGCTGTCCGGGCAGGTTGGTGACGCGGCTGGGCCGCGGGGCGTGGCACGCGCATCTGCCGCGTTGTCGTCGGTCGCCGACTCCCCCACGCTCGAACAACCTCGCGCGGGGGGGACCCCATCGCGTTGACGCCCTCCTCCACCTTGCCGCTGCACGCGCCACGCCCCGCTCACCGACGGAGTCGAGGCACCGTGGCCCGAAGTCGGCCTGATCCAAACGAAAGGCCCTAGGAGCCTCGGGCGCTGCCACGTTCTGAGGGAACAGCCTGGAACGCCCTTTCGAAGGCGGTCCGGACCGTCGCGCCCCTCGTGCGGTCCAGTACGCCGAACACCACGTGCGCGAAGTGGCCCTCGAAGCGGCCGCCGGCCGTGAGGAGCTCGCGGAAGGCGGTGGCCACCTGCGTCGGGTCGTTGCCGAAGACACCGCAGCCCCAGGCGCCCAGGACCAGCCTGCGGTAGCCGTTCGCCACGGCCGTCTCCAGGACCCGTTCCGCGCGCACGGCCAGGGCTCCCGGCAGTTGCGGGGCGCGCTCGGGCGCGGTCCGCAGGACGACCGACGCGTTCGGGGCGGCGGAGGTCAGGAAGCCGGCCGTGTACGGGTCGGCCAGCAGGTCGCCCTTGTCGTCGCGGAAGACGGGTACGGCGGGTGAGTGGATGACACGGTCCGTGTAGAACGGGTCGCGGTGGGCGCGGTGGTGGTCGTAGAAGCCGCGGGCCTCGCGTACGCAGGCGTACAGGGCGGAGGCCCGGCAGAGAGCCTCCTCCTGGGCCTGGGCGCCGTTCAGGTAGCCGCCGCCGGGGTTGCGGGCCGAGGCGAAGTTGAGGACGGCGACGGGGGCCGCGCCGGTGAGGCGGCGGGCGGCCTCCAGACTGCTCTCGCCGGTGACCTCGATCCGGGTCCGCACGGGGCTGACGGGTGGCGTCGGGACCGGGTCCGGGCCGTACAGGCGCGTTCCCGTGCGCGCGGCCTCGATCTGCGCCGCGATCGACACCTCGCGGCCGTCCGGTGCGCGATAGCGCCCCGCCGCGACGATGTCCTCGGTCTCCCGTGCGATACCCCGCAGGCGGGCGCTCATGGCGCCACCCCCGTGCACGCCACGAACGTCGGCCGCGCGCGCTCCCCCGTCGTGCTCATGGACGCATCGTGGGCGATGCTGGGTGGTGACCGCAACGGAGTTTTCCTGGCGCGAATGGCCCTCGACGGGTCCGGGAAGGGGTGCCTGAAGTTCCTGCAAACAGAGATCGACGATCCGCATTGCCACGATCTGCACCCTTGTGCGAACGGTCGCCCAGGGGTTTGGGTGGGACGAGCAGCGCCGGTCCGACCCTCGCGGCAGCGGATCGGCGACATGGTGGAATCTCAGGAGGATCCCGACATGTCAGATTCGGCCAGTGGCTGTACGGAGCAGCGCTCCCCGGTCACCGAGGCGGAGGTCGAGGCCCTGGTACGGGGCATCTGCTTCAAGACCGGACCACCTCGCACCCTCGGTGTCGAACTCGAATGGCACGTCCACGAGCTGCGTGATCCGCGGCTCCCCGCGACACCCGCACGTCTCGAAGCGGCCTACGCCGCACTGCGGACCCTGCCCCTGGCGTCGTCGCTGACGATCGAGCCGGGCGGCCAGCTGGAGCTCAGCTCCGCTCCTGCCGCTTCCCTCATGGAGTGCATCGGGTCCGTCTCCGCCGACCTGGACGCCGTACGCGCGACGCTGCGCGAGGCGGATCTCGGCATCAGCGGCTTCGGCCACGATCCCTGGAACCCCCCGATCCGGTATCTGCGCGAGCCCCGGTACGACGCGATGGAGGTGTACCTCGACCGCTTCGGGCCCGAGGGCCGGGCCATGATGTGCTCGTCGGCGTCGGTGCAGGTGTGCCTCGACGCCGGATACGAGGAACCGGGCCCCCTCGGCCATGAGCGGCGCTGGTGGCTGACACACCAGCTCGGGGCGGTATTGGTGGCCGCGTTCGCACACTCCCCGCTGGCGCGCGGCCAGGTCACCGGCTGGCGTTCGACGCGGCAGTCGCTGTGGGCGGCGATGGACCCGGGCCGGACGACGGCCCCGGAACTGGACGGCGATCCGCGCGGCGCCTGGGCGCGGCTGGTGCTGGACGCGCCGGTGATGTGCATCCGGGCCGACGACGGGCCCTGGGGTGTCCCGGGCGCGATGACGTTCCGGGAGTGGACCAGATCCGGCACCCCGCCGAGCCGCGCCGATCTCGACTACCACATGACGACGCTGTTCCCGCCGGTGCGGCCGCGCGGCCACCTGGAACTCCGGATGATCGACGCCCAGCCGGGCGAGGACGGCTGGATCGTCCCGCTCGCCGTGACGGTGGCGCTGTTCGAGGACCCGGAGGCAGCCGAGGTCGCCTACCGGGCGGTCAAGCCCCTTGCCGAGCGGGCCGGTTCGCTGCGGGCGCCACGCAATCCGCTGTGGATCGCGGCCGCCCGTTCGGGACTGGCCGACCCCGAGCTGCGGGAGGCGGCGGCCGTCTGCTTCGCCGCGGCGGCCGAGGCACTGCCGAGGCTCGGCGCGAGCACCAGGGTGCTGGACCTCGTCGCGGAGTTCGACGACCGCCATGTGGCCCGGGGCCGCTGCCCCGCCGACGATCTGCTCGACCAGTTGCACGGGAAGGACCTCTCCGCATGACCGCGCCCGAGACGCCGGCCCCGACGCACGACGCCGACCCCGACATACTGCGGGAGCGGGCGCTGGCGGCGCTGACCACGGCCCGCGCCCGCACCGCGCTCCTCACCTCCGCCGTCGACGAACCCGACCTCACCGCGCAGCACTCTCCGCTGATGTCCCCGCTGGTGTGGGACCTCGCCCACATCGGCAACCAGGAGGAGCTGTGGCTGCTGCGGAACGTCGCGGGCCGGGAGGCGATGCGGCCCGAGATCGACGGGCTGTACGACGCCTTCGAGCATCCGCGCGCCGAGCGGCCCTCGTTGCCGCTGCTGCCGCCGGAGGAAGCCCGCCGGTACATCGCCGAGGTGCGCGGCCGGGCGCTCGACGTGCTGGAGGGCACCGACTTCCACGGCACCCGGCTCACCGAGGCGGGCTTCGCCTTCGGCATGATCGCCCAGCACGAACAGCAGCACGACGAGACGATGCTGATCACCCATCAGCTGCGCAGGGGCCCGGCCGCGCTGTCGGCGCCCGACCCCGGGCCGGCGCCGCTGTTCCCGGGGCCCGCGGAAGTCCTGGTGCCGGGCGGGGAGTTCCTGATGGGCACCTCGACCGAGCCGTGGGCGCTGGACAACGAGCGGCCCGCGCACCGGCGCATCATCCCGCCGTTCCACATCGACACCACTCCGGTGACGAACGGCGCGTACCAGGCGTTCATCGACGACGGCGGCTACGAGGACGAACGCTGGTGGACAGCCCGGGGCTGGGACCACATCCGCTCGCACGGCATCACCGCGCCGCTGTTCTGGCGGCGTGACGGCCGGCAGTGGCTGCGGCGGCGCTTCGGTGTCACCGAGGTCGTACCGGCCGACGAGCCGGTGCTGCACGTGTGCTGGTACGAGGCCGACGCGTATGCCCGCTGGGCGGGGCGCCGGCTGCCCACCGAGGCCGAGTGGGAGAAGGCCGCCCGCCACGACCCGGTCACCGGGCGCTCCACGCGGTACCCGTGGGGCGACGCCGACCCGACGCCCGACCACGCCAATCTGGGCCAGCGGCACCTCCGCCCGGCCCCGGCCGGCAGCTACCCGGAGGGCGCGTCCCCGCTGGGCGTACGACAGCTGATCGGTGACGTGTGGGAGTGGACGTCGAGCGACTTCCTGCCCTACCCGGGGTTCACGGCGTTCCCGTACAAGGAGTACTCGGAGGTGTTCTTCGGCCCCGAGTACAAGGTGCTGCGCGGTGGTTCGTTCGCCGTGGACCCGGTGGCGTGCCGGGGGACGTTCCGCAACTGGGACCATCCGATCCGGCGGCAGATCTTCAGCGGGTTCCGCACGGCCCGTGACGCGTCCCCGGAGTCCGTCTGATGTGCCGTCACCTCGCCTATCTGGGACCGGAGGTGCCGCTCGGCACGGTCCTGGTGGAGCCGCCGCACAGTCTGTTCCGGCAGTCGTGGGCGCCCCGGCGGCAGCGGCACGGGACGGTCAACGCCGATGGTTTCGGGGTCGGTTGGTATGCGGAGGGCGACCCGGTGCCGGGCCGCTACCGCCGGGCGGGCCCCATCTGGGGCGATCTGTCCTTCACGGATCTCGTCCGGGTGGTGCGCGCGCGGGCGCTGCTCGCCGCCGTACGGGACGCCACGGTGCCGGGCGCGGACAACGAGGCCGCGGCGGCGCCGTACGCCGGAGGGCCCTGGTTGTTCAGCCACAACGGGGCGGTCACCGGGTGGCCCCGGTCCCTGGCGCCGCTGGCCGGCGGGCTGCCCGCCGTGGAGATCCTGTCGATGGAGGCCCGCAACGACTCCGCGTTCGTGTGGGCCCTGGTCCTGAACCGGCTGCGGGCCGGTGACGAGGAGGGGCAGGCGCTGGCCGACACGGTCCTGGAGGTCGCGCGGGCGGCCCCCGGGTCCCGGCTCAACCTGCTGCTCAGCAGCGGCGACACCATCACCGCGACTGCCTGGGGCGACACGCTGTGGTACCTCGCCCGGCCCGGTCACGGCACCGTCGTGGCGTCCGAGCCGTTCGACGACGACCCGCACTGGGTCGAGGTGCCGGACCGCACGCTGCTCGCGGCAAGCCGCACGGACGTCCTGCTCACCCCGCTCAAGGAGCCGGAGGAAGCCGGGCTCCCGGGCGCCGACCCAGTCCCCGTACCACCGAAGGAGTCCCCTGCGTGAGCCCGTTCCGCCTGACCCGCACCCTGCCCGAGGACACCACGGGCGCGGCCCTGCGCGCCGACGTCCTGGACGGCCTCACCCGTACTCCGAAGACGCTGCCGCCCAAGTGGTTCTACGACGCGCACGGCAGTGAACTGTTCGAGCGGATCACCGAGTTGCCCGAGTACTACCCGACCCGCGCGGAGCGGGAGATCCTGCTCGGCCGGGCGGCGGAGATCGCCACGGCGAGCGGTGCGCGCACGCTCGTGGAGCTGGGTTCCGGCTCGTCCGACAAGACCCGGCATCTGCTGGACGCGATGCCACAGCTGCACACGTACGTGCCGGTGGATGTGAGCGAGAGCGCGTTGCGGCAGGCCGGTGCGGCGCTGGTCGCCGAGCGGCCGGGGCTGGAGGTGCACGCCCTGATCGCCGACTTCACCGCCGGGATCCGGCTGCCGGAGACTCCGGGGCCCCGGCTCGTGGCGTTCCTCGGCGGCACGATCGGGAATCTGGTGCCCGTGGAGCGGGCCGCGTTCCTGGCCTCCGTCCGGGCCCTGCTGGCGCCCGGTGACACCCTGCTGCTGGGGACGGACCTGGTGAAGGAGGAGGGGGTGCTGGTAGCCGCGTACGACGACGCGGCCGGGGTGACCGCCGCGTTCAACAAGAACGTGCTGTCCGTCATCAACCGTGAGCTGGGGACGGACTTCGACGCCGGCGCCTTCGAGCATGTCGCCCTGTGGGACGCCGAGCGGGAGTGGATCGAGATGCGGTTGCGGTCGCTGGCCGCGCAGACCGTGAAGATCCCGGCGCTCGATCTCGCGGTCGACTTCGCGGACGGGGAGGAGCTGCGGACCGAGGTGTCGGCGAAGTTCCGGAAGGAGGGCGTGGCGGCCGAACTGGCCTCCGCCGGGCTCGATCTGACCCGGTGGTGGACGGACGCGGAGGGCCGCTTCGCGCTGTCCCTGAGCGCGGCGGCGTAAGCAGGGCGGGGCGCGGCTCCCGGCCCCTTGGGGGACGCCGGGAGCCGCGCGCGCAACACACGCCCCCTGCACCCGCCGAGCGGACCCGTGTCCCGGGGGTCACCAGGCGCCCGGCAGTGACATCTCGCGCGCCGGCGCACCATGCGGCACGGTGGAGGGGACGTGTGGCCGCCGGCCACGGCGAGATGTCCCGATTGGAGAAGCCGTATGTCCGACCACGTGTACCGGGTCACCGAGATCGTCGGCAGTTCCGGTGAGAGCGTCGACCACGCCATCCGCAACGGCATCGCCCGTGCCGCCCAGACCCTGCGCAACCTGGACTGGTTCGAGGTGACGCAGGTCAGGGGGCACATCGAGAACGGCGAGATCGCGCACTACCAGGTCGGCCTGAAGGTCGGTTTCCGGCTCGAAGGCACCGACTGAACGCCCTCAGGTACGGCCCTCCCGTTCCTGCGCCACCTTCAGCTCGGCGGAGGCGGCGGCCCAGCGCGCCCGCACGACGGGGAAACCCGCCCGTTCCGCGTCCTCGCAGACCAGTTCGTCGTCGTCCACGAGGACGCAGATCTCGCGGGTCCGGGCGAGCCGCCGGAGGATTTCCAGTTTGGTACGGCGGGCGGGCCTCCGGTCGGCGTCCCGCCGCATCCAGATCCGACCCTCGGGCAGCCCCTGGGCGGCGAGCCAGTCGACGGTGTCGCGGCGACAGCGTTCGGGGCGCCCGGTGAGATACATGACCTCGCACTCCTGTGCGTACCGCAGCGCCAGTGCGATCCCTTCGGCCAGCGGCGGATCGTGCGGGGCGGCGGCGAAGAACGCGTCCCAGTCGCGCGGCCTGCGCTCCAGATACCGCTGCCGGTGCGCCGTGTCGGCGAGCGTGTTGTCGAGATCGAATACGGCGAGGGGTCTGCTGTCGTCCGTCACCGGTCCAGGGTAGGCACGGCGTTACTCGTGTCGTCCGTCGTCGCTTCACACAAGGAACACAAACCCCTCCCATAGCTTTATGTTTCAAACGTTAGGCTCATCGTCTCTCCCCCCACACACAGCACAGGAGAATCGTTGTGCTTGACGGCGAAGTGATCGTGATCGGCGGCGGATACGGGGGCATCCGGCTGGCGAAACAACTGGACGCGTACGCGCGCGTCACCCTCGTGGACCGCAAGGAGGTCTTCTTCCACCGCATCGCCGCACTGCGCGCCGGCGTGCAGGAGGAATGGACGACGGCGCCCTTCATCCCCTACGACCGGCTGCTGAGCAACGGCCGGGTGCTGGTGGACAAGGCGGTCGCCATCGACACCGGCGAACGGTACGTGAAGCTCGCCACCGGTGAGCGGCTGCCGTACGACGTGGTCGTCATCGCGACCGGCGCCGACTATCCGGAGCCCGCCCGTTTCCTCGGGACGACCACGGAGGAGGCGGCAAAGACGTTCACGGCGCACCAGGAGAACATCGCCGCGGCCGGACATGTGCTCATCGTGGGCGGCGGACCCGGCGGGGTGGAGCTCGCCGCGGAGATCCGGCTGGCCCGGCCCACCGCCCGGGTGACGCTCGCGCACGCCGGGTCGGCGCTGCTCAGCTCCACCGGCAGCAAGTGGGCCGGCCGGCGGGCGCTGGCGTGGCTGGAGTCGCACGACGTGGAGGTGCGTCTCGACTCGTTCGTCTCTCCCGGCGCCGACTTCGGCACGTACCGGGACGGCCGGGGGCATGTCATCGAGGCGGATCTGTCGTTCTGGGCGACCGGCACCACCCCGAACACGCTCTGGCTGCGGCTGGCCGGGCACGGCGACTGGCTGAACCCCTCGGGGCACGTGAAGGTCGACCGGACACTGCGGGTGGAAGGGCGGCTCGACGTGTTCGCGGTCGGCGACGTGAACGATGTCACCGAGTTGAAGATCTCCCCCGCCGCGATCGCCCAGGCGGACATCGCCGCCCACAACATCCGTACCTACCTGGGGAGTTCGGGCAAGCACCGCAAGGAGCCGCACTTGTACCGGCCGATTTGGCGCACTCCGCTGATCGTGCCGTTCGGACCGGGCGACGGGCTCACCCTGATCCCGGTGCCCGGCGGCGAGACGGCCGTGCTGGGCGGCCGTACCAGCACCCTCGCCAAAGCGAGGACACTGATGACGCCGTACGTGCGGAAGCAACTCGGGTACACCGCCTGAGGCCGGGCCGTCCCGGCCGCTCGTCGGGCCCGGGCTCCGACGACTCCGGTCGTCGGGCCGCCCGGGCCCGACGCCGAGGCCCCCGGTCAGCGAGTACCGGACGGTGGGTCGGGCACCTCGACAGGATGGAGCACCGTCAGGGAGCCCTGCTGACGCGCCGTCATCGCGAAGCCGAACCTGTCGACCTCCAGGCAGAGGTCGACGTCGTCGGGGTGGTATCCGCCGCGCAGCCCGGCGGCGAGGTCAGCCGCGGCGCGGGAGGTCCTCGCACGGTGGAGATACGGAGCCGCTTCGACCTCACCGCCGGCCATGCGCCGGCCGATGTATTCGGCGCAGGCCAGGTCCTCCTCGGCCCGGCCTTCCTCGCCGGTGACGACGAACGTCACCGGACCGGACGCCCGGGTCCGCAGGAATCGCGCGGTCGGACCGGCCACCACGAAGCTCGCACACAGGACCAGCGGGGAGTCCGCGACGGCCAGCGCGCCGACGGTTCCCGCCGTCGTCTTCTGCACCAGCGTGCGCCCGGCGAGATCGCACGATCTGAGCAGGGCGGGCGAGTTCACGGCGTCGAAGCCCGCCGCCGGAGGTCCGTCCTTGAGGGCCAGCCAACCCGGGCGGCTCTCCTTCAGGGCGAGCGCCTCGTCCTCCGTCGGGGCCAGAACGATCCTCTCGACGCCGAGCGAGAAGGCCCAGGCGGCCACGGTGAAGGCACGCATGACGTCGATGACGACCGCGACAGGGGGGACGCCGGTCAACTCCGGGATGCCGACGAAGTGATGGTCCATCGCACCATGATGACGTCCCCGCGATCATGGCGTCGGCCTCGGGGAGATCCCTGCTCACCCGCCTCAGCCGGGGTGCGCGGGCTCAGCGGCTTGCTGGTCCGCGGAGTCGTCGGCATGGGCGAGGAAGTCGTCCACCATCCGGTGGAACAGGCCGGCGAGCTGCCCGAGTTCCTCGGACGACCAGTGGGCCGGAGCTGCTCACTCACTCGAATTTGAAGAGCAGCAATTGCAGACCCCGCGATGCCACATGGCACGGCCGGGGGCGGGTACGCGGAGCGCATGACTGACGGCAAGGCACCGGACCAGAAGGAGAGGGCCCAGCAGGCGGAGGCTGCCGAGGAGGCACGCGCCGCCGCACGTCCCTTCAGTTATCCGCACCCCGAGCGCCGCGCGGGCGTGCGCGCCACCCGGCACATCAGCCGGGAACAGGCTGACGCGGACAGCGTGCCCGGCGTGCCGGGAGGCTACGGCAGCACCGGCGGAGGCCAGGCGGGCGGGCGCGGCACACCCCGTCCGGGTGACGACACGGCGGACGAGTCCGGCGTGACCGACGCCGTCTCGGGACGCGAACCGGACACCGGCCGGGGAGGTGAGGAGCGGTAGGTACCTCGGAGACGGTCGCGGGGCGGACGCGGGGGCGGGCGGGACCCCGGGTGATCTCCGCCGGGCCGCGACGACGATACTGGCATGCGCACGTGCCCCTGCTCCCCGATGGACTCATGCCGACCTCCCCCACAGCCCGTCCCACGACGCCTCCCACGGTGTGGCCGGCTCGCGGCCGCCACGTAGGCCCCGACGCGGAGGACGTCCTCCGCCGTACCCTGTGCCGGCTCAAGGACAGCCGGGTCATCGACGACTTCCTGGAACTGCCCGACCCCGGGGGCGATTCCCCCGAGCGGGTCTTCCAGGCCCGCTGGCGCGTCCCGGGCGAGGTGACGGTACGCGCCCGGCTGAGCCTCGCGCCGGACCTCGGAGCCGGGCGGGAGTGGACGATCCTCGCGGAGGCGGAGGAGCCGTGGGACCCGGCGTGGCCCTCCCCCGTCACCCGGTTCTGGCCGGAGTACGGCGACTGGGACCACGACGCGGCCACGGGCCTGTCGCTGAGCAGGATCAACGCCCTGCCCGAGGACGACAAGGAAGCCCGCCGTCTGCTCAGGGACGCCGGGCACGCCGGATGGTGCGTCCACGTGGTCGTCCACGAGGCCATGACCACCGACGAGCGCGGCCGGCTGCCCCTCGCCCGATGGCTGCCGCCGGGCCTGCGTCACCGCGTGGTGGAACACCGAGCCGCGCCGCACCAGTTGCGGGTGGTGAACTGGGCGCTGCGGGAGTTCGACCTGGAGATCCCGCGCGGCGGCGCCGTGGTGCTCCCCGGTGACCCGGCGCCCGCCGACCACGACGCCGGGGAGTTCGCCGTGCGCGCGGTGTTCCTGGACGGTTCGGAACCGACCGACCTCATCGCGGCGGTGACTCGGTTCGCCGCGCTGCCGCGGCCCCTGCCGGACGGTGCCGACGACGCCCTCACCGCGCTGCGCGAGGACTGGCAACTGCTCACCCTGCAGGAGGAACTCGTCCGCGAGCGGAAGCTGGTGGCGATGTACGCCGAGGCGCTGGAGGCCATGACGCAGTCCCGGGATCTGTACCGGGAGGCAGCCGAGCGTGCCCACGAGGCGCTCGCCGCGTACCGCGAGTCCGGCGGGGCCGCCCCCGTGGAGCGGCAGCCGTCCGGGTCGCAGACCACCTCGCCCTTGCAGCAGTTGACGCGCACGCTGGAGCGGCTGAAGGGCGGCACCAAGACCTGGCGCTCCGCCCCCGCGCCCCCGAGCGAGGAGACGGAGACCTCCGCCAGGTCGGAGCCCTAGGGTCCGCCGCCCGCCCGTACCCGCGGCCCTGGGTCGCCCACCGGCCGGTGCACCGCGCGGAGCCGATCGCCGTCGAACTGCCGAGGGCGCTCTGCCGCTCCGGCTGAGGCACCGACGTCAAAGCCTCCTTTGACCTCTCCGGCTGGGGATGCGGTTCCGGCTCCGGCTTTGGGGTCAACCGCAGCACGGTGCCCTCCCGTGGGCCGACAGCAGCAGGCTCCCGTCCGGGGCGGCGGCGAGCCCTGCGAAGCGGCGGGCCGTGCCGGGCATACCGGCCGCGAACAGCGTCGGCTCGGCACGGGGGACGACGCCCGGGGGCGCTCCCACCGGGAGGTCCTCGGCGTCGACGCGGCGCTCCCCCGTGGTGAGGGAGATCGCGTACAGCCGGCGGTGCTCGGTCTCCACCACGAACAACTCCTCGCCCAGGAGCGCCAGTCCCTGCGGCGCGCCGAGCCCGTCCGCCACGACGACCGCCTTGCCGGGCCCGTCGAGGCGGAGCACGGAGCCGAGCCGCTCCTCGCTGACGTAGCAGCGGCCCCGCGCGTCGAAGGTCACGTCCGTGGGCCGGTCCAGCCCATCGGCGAGGACGCCATGGTCCCCGGCCCGACCCTGACCAACCTCAAGGTGGACGCCGACCAGCAGGCGCACGGCCCAGCGGTCATCGGCGCGAACATCGGCCGCCTGGGCACGGCCGAGGAGCAGGCGGACGCGGTCCTCTTCCTCGCCTCCGACGCCGCCGCCTTCGTCAACGGCGTGGTCCTGCCCGTGGACGACGCCTGGGCCGCCGTCTGAGCTACGCCCTACTCCGGGGGGCCGCCCAGGGGAAGCCGTACCCTGAAGGTCGTCGCGCCGGGGACGCTGGTCAGGGTGAGTGTGCCGCCATGGGCCCGGATGAGGGAGTGGGCCACGGCGAGGCCGAGGCCGCTGCCGCCCCGGTCGCGGCTGCGGGCCTTGTCGACGCGGTAGAAGCGGTCGAAGACGCGCTCCTGGTCGTCCGCCGGGATGCCCGGCCCGGCGTCCGTGACCCGCACCTCGGCCATGCCGGAGACGACGCACACCTCCAGTTGGACCTTGGTGCCCGCCGGGGTGTGCACCGCGGCGTTGGTCAGGAGGTTGTCGAGAACCTGACGCACCCGCAGCGGGTCCAGCCGCAACCGTACCCGGTCGGGCCCCATGCCCACGGTCAGCGGGTGGCCGGGGTGCCCGGCCCGGAAGGCGTCCCCGGCCTGCTGCGCCAGCTCCACCAGGTCGGCCTCCTCCCACCGCAGCGGTGCCTCGACGTCGGCCGCGTCGAGGCGGGCCAGCATGAGCAGGTCGTCCAGCAGTACCCCCATGCGGGCGGCCTCGGCGCGCAGCCGGGCCAGGTGCTTGTCACGTTCCTCGGGGCTGTGCGCGGCGGCGTACTGGAACAGGTCGGCGTAGCCGCGTACGGACATCAGCGGGGTGCGCAGCTCGTGCGAGGCGTCGGCGACGAACTGGCGCAGGCGCTGTTCGGCCGCGGTGCGGACGGCGAACGCGTCGTCTATGTGCTCCAGCATCCTGTTGAAGGCCGTGCGCAGTTCCTCCACCTCGGGGCCGCCGTCGCGGCCGTCATGGCGCACCGGAAGCCGTGCCGAGTCCGTCAGGTCGTGAGAGGTGATGCCGCGGGTGGTGTGCGCCATGTCGCTCAGGGGCTTCAGTCCGCGCCGCAGCATGCCCCGGCCGAACACGACGAGGACGGCGAGGGCGAGGGCGAACGCGATCACCTGGATGGTGACCAGCTGCTCGACGGTGTCCTCGATCTCCTCCATGGGGGCGGCGCCGACCAGGATCACCCCCGGTTCGGCCTCGCAGGCCCGCAGCCGGTACAGACCGGCCCCCTCCAGGGGTTCGGTGCGGGTGATCTCTTTCTCCGATGTGGCCTGGTCCGCCGCGAGGCGCGTGAAGGCGTCGACGTCCCGGGGCAGGTCGACCGAGTCCTTGGGGGTCCGCAGCTCGGGGGTGCCGTCCTTGATGTCGTACACGGCGTAGTACCAGCCCCAGTACTTCTTGCCTTCCAGCGTGCCGTCGTCGGCGATGCTCTTGGACTGGGCGACCTGCGCGACATGGAGCTGTTCGTCGAGCTGTCGCGACAGGTAGCCGCGCATGTACATGGTCAGAACGCTGCCGACGACGGCGAACACCACGAGCGCGAGGGCGCCCAGGCCGAGGGCGAGCCTCGTGCCCAGGCGCATGCCGCGGTAGGTCTCCTTCAGACGGGCGATCACTCGGCGGCCTGCCGGAGCACGTATCCGAAGCCCCGCACGGTGTGGATGAGCGGTTCACCGCTGTCGTCGAGCTTGCGGCGCAGCCGGCTGACGACGAGTTCGACGACATTGGAGCGGCCGCCGAAGCCGTACTCCCAGACGTGGTCGAGGATCTGCGCCTTGGTGAGGACGGTCGGCGACTTGCGCATGAGATAGCGCAGCACCTCGTACTCGGTGGGAGTGAGGGTGAGGAGCTTCTCGCCGCGGCGGACCTCGCGGGTGTCCTCATCCATCGTCAGGTCGGCGACCTGGAGCACGGAACGCTGGAAGCTTGGGCCGGTGCTGCGCCGCAGGACGGTGCGCAGCCGGGCCATCAGCTCCTCCACGGCGAAGGGCTTGACCAGGTAGTCGTCACCGCCACGGGTCAGTCCCGCGACACGGTCGGCGACGCCGTCGCGGGCCGTCAGGAACACCACGGGCACCATCGTGCCGGACCGGCGCAGCCGGTCGAGCACGCCGAAGCCGTCCAGGCCGGGCAGCATCAGGTCGAGGACCACGATGTCCGGATGGAACTCGGCGGCCTGTCGCAGCGCCTCCTCACCGGAGTTCGCCGTGACCGCGTCCCAGCCCTCGTAGCGGGCGACGGTCGCCACCAGATCCGCGATGGGCGGATCGTCGTCCACCACGAGAAGTCGCACTTTTTCCACGTGCTCATACTGCGGCACCGATCGCCTTCCGCCATAGCCGCTCACAGCTCGCCAGAAGATCGATAAAAACTTGAAAGTTGACCGACAGCAAAACGACAGCGCCTTCCGGCCAAGCTCGTACCCCGGACCCGATCAAGGAGCTGTCAGCGTGACCACTGTCCAACAACCCCCCGCGGCCGCGAGCCGCTCGGGAGCGCGCCCCAAAGTGGTCGCCCGCACCGGTCTGTACGCGGTGCTGGCGGCGAACGTCGCCGTGGTGGCCCTCTTCTTCGTCCAGGCCGGCTTCGCCTCGAACGCCCTGATCGTGCTGGGTCGCCTGACCGGCCTGTACGGGGCGCTGCTGATGGCCTTCCAACTGGTGCTGGTGGCGCGGCTGCCGTGGTTCGACCGGCGCATCGGCATGGACCGGCTGACCTCCTGGCACCGCTGGACCGGGTTCTCCGTGCTGTGGCTGCTGGTGGCGCACGGGGTGTTCATCGCCTTCGGATACGCCCAGTCCTCGGACATGGACCCGGTGAACCAGGTGATCGACCTCGCCGAGACCACCGAGGGCGTGCTCCGCGCCATCGTCGCGCTCGGCATCATCATCGTGATCGGCGTGGTCTCGGCCCGCTTCGCACGGCGCCGGCTCGCCTACGAGACCTGGCACTTCATCCACCTGTACACCTACGTGGCGGTGGTGCTGGCCTTCACCCACCAGGTCGCGGCGGGGACGACGTTCGCCTCGTCGGAGGTGGCGACGGCGTACTGGTACGCGCTGTGGGGCGGCGCCCTGACTGCGGTGTTCCTGGGCCGGCTGGTGCTGCCGCTGTGGCGGAACTGGCGGCACCAGCTGCGCGTCACGGCCGTCGTGCACGAGTCCGACCAGGTCGTCTCCATCTACATGAGCGGCCGTGACCTGGACCGGATGCCCGCGCGGGCCGGCCAGTTCTTCCTCTGGCGGTTCCTGACCCGGGACCGCTGGTGGCAGGCCAACCCGTTCTCGCTGTCGGCGGCGCCCGACGGCAAGCAGCTGCGTCTGACGGCCAAGGCGGCCGGTGCGGGCTCCGCCGCCCTGCGTCATGTGAAGGTCGGCACGCGGGTGTTCGCGGAGGGCCCGTACGGAGCGTTCACCGCGATGCACCGCACCCGGCCGGAGTCGGTGCTGATCGCGGGCGGCGTCGGCGTCACCCCGATCCGGGCGCTGCTGGAGGAGATCCAGGGGCACGCCGTGGTGATCTACCGGGTGGGCACGAGGCAGGACGCCGTCCTCTACGAGGAGCTCCAGCAGCTCGCCTTCGACAAGGGCGCCGAGCTGCACCTGGTCTCGGGTCCGGCCGTCCCCGACCTCCTCGCACCGCGCGAGCTGGCCCGGATGGTCCCGGACATCGCCGACCGCGACGTGTTCCTGTGCGGGCCGCCGCCGATGATGAACGCCGTACTGGGCAGCCTGCGCGAGCTGGACGTGCCCAAGCCGCAGATCCACTTCGAACGCTTCAGCCTGGCGGGATGAGGAAGACACCGTGAAACGAGCGATACCCGCCCTGGTCCTGAGCGCCGCCGCGCTGGTCCCCGTGTGGCGCTACACCCCCTCGACCGAGACGACCACCACGGCGACCGCCGAACCGGCCCCGTCGGCCTCCACGTCCACCTCCGGTGACTCCACCGTGGTCTCGGGGCCCACCATCGGCACGGAGAAGGGTCCCGTCCAGGTCCAGGCGACCTTCAAGGGCGGGAAGATCACCGCGGTCAGGATGCTGAAGCAGCCGAACCACCCGCAGACCGAGGCGGCGGTGCCGAAGCTGATCAAGGAGACGCTGGAGGCGCAGAGCGCCGACATCGACACGGTCTCCGGCGCCACCATCACCAGTGGCGCCTACCGGAAGTCCCTGCAGGCGGCGATCGACGAGAAGGACGCGTCGGTGTCCTCCTCGGACTCCGCCTCGGGCTCCGGCTCCTCCTCGTCCGGTTCGTCGGAGGAGAGCGGCAGCCGGACGGTCGCCGGCTCGACGGTCGGCACCTCCAAGGGCGACGTCCAGGTCCAGGTGACCTTCGAGGGCGACGAGATCAGCGCCGTGAAGATGCTGAAGCAGCCCAACCACCCGCAGACCGAGGCCGCGGTGCCGGTCCTCATCGAGGAGACGTTGAAGGCCCAGGACGCCGACATCGAGACCGTCTCCGGCGCGACCATCACCAGCGACGGCTACCGGGAGTCCCTCCAGGCCGCCCTCGACGCGAAGGGCTGATCATGCGCCGCGTCGAACACATCATGGGTTTCCCGATCTCCCTGCTCATCGAGGACGAGGGCACGACCGCCGAGGCCGCGGAGCCGGCGTTCGACTGGCTGCGCGAGGTCGACGCGCGGTTCAGTCCGTTCCGGGCCGACAGCGAGGTGTCCCGGCTGGACCGGGGTGAGCTCGCCCCACACGAGCTCAGCCCGGACCTGGCCGAGGTCCTCGACCTGTGCGAGGAGTACCGCGTGGCGACCGGTGGCGCGTTCGACGTACGGCTGCCGGGGCGCGGGCTCGACCCCTGCGCCATGGTGAAGGGGTGGGCCGTGCAGCGGGCCGCGGACCTGCTCGCGGAGCGGGGCGCGAAGCGCCTCTGTCTCAACGCGGGCGGGGACGTGGCGGTGACCGGCGGTCCGTGGCGGGTCGGCGTACGCCATCCCGAGCGGGCCGACCGGCTCTGCACGGTCCTTGAGGTCGGCGACGGGGCGGTGGCCACATCCGCGCGCTACGAACGGGGCGACCACATCCTCGACGGCCGCACGGGGCGCCCGGCGACGGGGCTGCTGAGCCTGACCGTCGTCGCGGCGTCCCTCACCGAGGCCGACGCCACCGCGACGGCGGCGTTCGCGATGGGGGTGGAGGGGATCGAGTGGGCGGCATCGAGGGAGGGCTGCGAGGTGTTCGCGGTCGACGCGGATCGGAAGGTGCACCGGACGCCGGGGTTGCCCGTGGCGACGAGGACCTGAGGGGCGGTCTGCGGCGCCTCAGAACTCGGGACTGCGTGTCGTAGGGCGACTGCGGGTGACTCGTGGTCGGTCGCGCAGTTCCCCGCGCCCCTTCATCGTGGGGCTCCGGCGCCATACGTACCGGGCGGCTGTCGGCGCCTTCCAGCTCCGGGCCGCCTGTCGTACCGCGGCTGCGGGTGATTCGCGGCTTTTCGCGCAGTTCCCCGCGCCCCTTCATCGTGGGGCTCCGGTGCCGTACGTACCGGGCGGCTGTCGGCGCCTTCCAGCTCGGGGCCGCTTGTCGTACCGCGGCTGCGGGTGATTCGTGGCTTTTCGCGCAGTTCCCCGCGCCCCTTCATCGTGGGGCTCCGGTGCCATACGTACCGGGCGGCTGTCGGCGCCTTCCAGCTCCGGGCCGCCTGGCGTACCGCGGCTGCGGGTGATTCGTGGTTCTTCGCGCAGTTCCCCGCGCCCCTTGAGGGGCTGAGCCGCGGCGCCTTGGAGTGCCCGGCGGCAGAAATTGCGTTGCGGGGGGCTTCCGGCGCCTTCGACAGTGGCCCCATGACGACGACGCACCCCGCCGCGCTGCCGGCCGGTATGACCGTACGCCCGGCACGCCTCGACGACGCGGTGGCGGTGTGCGCTCTGCTGAACGAGGTGGACCGGCTGGAGATCGGCCGGGCCGAGACGGAACTCGCCGAGGTGCAGGCGGACCTGAAGCACCCCGAGGTGGACCTGGAGCGCGACTCCTGGCTGCTGTTCGACGGGGATCTGCTGGTGGGTTACGGCCTGATGTGGGACGAGTCGGGCGGTGAGCGCATCGACATGGACCACTACGCGCTGCCGGACCGACCGCTCGGCGCCCTGCACCTGTTCGAGCTGATGGAGGCCCGCGCCGTCGAGCGGGCCGCGGCCAACGGGGCGGACCGCGCGGTGGTGCATCTGCACCTCAACACCGCGCCCACCACGGACCTCGACGCCCTGCGCGGCCGGGGCTGGCGCCCGGTCCGCCGCTACCACGTGCTGGACCGCGCCCTCTCCCCCGCCGACACGCTCCCCGCGCCGCCGCCCGGGGTGACGCTGCGGCCGTGCGTGAGCGAGGCGGACCGCAGGCAGGCCCACGCCCTGCTGCAGGCCTCCTTCACCGACCACTTCGACTTCCAGCCGCGCACCTACGAGCAGTGGCTGGACGGCATCGACGCCGAGAACGTCGACTGGTCACTGGTCTGGATCGCGCACCTCGACGGTCTCGGCGACGCGGCGGCCCTGCGTACCCGCGACGACCGCGTGACCATGGCCTGGATCGCCTCCCTCGGCGTCCTCTCCGAGGTCCGCGGCCAGGGTCTCGGCAGCCATCTGCTGCGCCACGCCTTCGGCCACTACGCGGCACGGGGCCGCGACCGCATCGGCCTCGGTGTGGACACCGACAACAGCACCGGCGCCCTCGCCCTGTACGAGCGGCACGGCATGAAGCTGGACTTCGCGGTCGACACCTGGGAGCTCGTCCGCCCCGTGGCATGAGCAGCCGCGAGGCTGTCGACAAAGCGCTGAATCGGTAGCACGGCACCACATCAACGCGGCTGCGTATCGCGGTTCTTGGCGAACCGCGCTCCGGCTTGTTCGGCAGGTCGGACATTGTTCGATACCTCTTGACGCCCCGCCACGCCTCGATTGACACTCTCGCAACACGACGTCACACAGCCGAAACGGCGGGGCACCCAGGGACGGGGTCCTCCGCCCTCGGCCTTCCCCCTTTTTCCTTGTTCCGCCCTTTCATCAGCCGTGCTCTCAGCAGGGAAACTCCATATGACGTACAACGCAGGTCCACGCGGCCGCGCGAGACGCCGAGCAGGCCGGCTCGCCGGGCTGACCACCGCGTCACTGCTCCTGGGCCTCGCCGGACCGGTCGCCCCCGCCGTCGCGGACGGCACGGACCTCACCGACGGGCTGGCCCTCTGGTACAAGCTCGACGCCACCTCCGGCACCACGGTGACCGACGCCTCCGGCAACGGCCGTGACGGCACGGTGAACGGCGAGGCCGGCTGGACGGGCGACGGCCAGGGCCTGGCGTTCAACGGCTCGGACACCTATGTCAAGGTGCCGAACGACGTCATGAAGGGCATGAGCTCCATCAGCGTCTCCATGGACGTGCTGATGGACGAGTCGCAGGCCGGCCCGTACTTCATCTACGGATTCGGCAACACCAGCGGCGGCACGGGCAACGGCTACCTCTTCGCCACCGGCAACTCGCTGCGCACCGCCATCGCGTCCGGCAACTGGTCGACCGAGCAGAACACCCGGCCCGGCGACTCGCACAACCTGACCCGCTCGGTGTGGAAGCAGCTCACGTACACGCAGACCGGCACCACGGGCGTGCTGTACGAGGACGGGGTCGAGGTCGGCCGCAATTCGTCGGTCACCATCACGCCCGGGTCGATCGGCTCGGGCACCACGACCGCCAACTACATAGGCAAGTCGGTCTACACCGGCGACAAGCTCTTCAAGGGCAAGATCCGTGACTTCCGGGTCTACAACCGAGCCCTCGCCGCCACCGAGGTCGAGCAGCTCTCGCTCCCCGTGGCCGTCCAGGGCGTCGCCGCCGACAAGGCCGCTCTCACGCTCGGTGACACGAGTGCGGTGACCGCCGACCTGGACCTGCCGAAGACCGGTACGGCCGGGGGCTCCTCCATCAGCTGGAAGAGCGACAACACCTCGGTGGTCGCGGACTCCGGCGCGGTGACCCGCCCGGCCGCCGGTGAGCCGAACGGCCACGCCACCCTCACGGCGACCCTCAAGCGGGGCTCCGTGACGGACACCAAGGCCTTCGAGGTCACGGTCCTGCCGTCCTTCGACGACACCACGGCCGTGAAGCAGGCCGCCGAGGCGCTGACCGTCCACAACCTCGATGACGCGCGCGGCAACCTCACGCTCCCGACGTCCGGTGACTTCGGCACCAAGGTGTCGTGGTCCTCCGCGGACCCGGACGTGGTGACCGACGACGGTGTGGTGCACCGCCCGGCGCACGGCGACGGCGGCACGACCGCCGAGCTGACCGCGACCGTCACCAAGAACGACGCGAAGACCACCCGTGCCTTCACCGCGAAGGTGCCGGAGCTGCCGAAGAAGGAAGCCCGCAAGGGCTACATGTTCAGCTACTTCACCGGCGAGGGCACCGCGGACGGCGAGCAGCTCTACTTCGCGCTCAGCAAGGGCAACGACCCGCTGAAGTGGCGTGAGCTGAACGACGGCAAGCCCGTCCTCACCTCCTCGCTCGGCGAGAAGGGCCTGCGCGACCCGTTCATCATCCGCTCCCCCGAGGGCGACAAGTTCTACCAGATCGCCACCGACCTGAAGATCTACGGCAACGGCGACTGGGACCGCTCGCAGCGCTCCGGCAGCAAGTCCATCATGGTGTGGGAGTCCACCGACCTGGTGAACTGGACCAACCAGCGCCTGGTCAAGGTCTCCCCCGACGCGGCCGGCAACACCTGGGCCCCCGAGGCGTACTACGACGAGAAGCTCGGCGAGTACGTCGTCTTCTGGGCGTCGAAGCTGTACGACAACGAGGCGCACACCGGCGACACGTACAACCGCATGATGTACGCGACGACCCGCGACTTCTACACCTTCAGCGAGCCCAAGGTCTGGATCGACCGCGGCTACTCGGTCATCGACTCCACGGTCATCCAGCACGACGGCACGTACTTCCGCCTCTCCAAGGACGAGCGGAACAACAGCTCCTCCACCCCCAACAGCAAGTTCATCTTCGAGGAGAAGAGCGACTCGCTGCTCGACCTGTCCTGGGACCCGGTCGCCGAGGGCATCGGCAAGGGCGCGATGAGCGCGGCCGAGGGCCCGCTGGTGTTCAAGTCGAACACCGAGGACAAGTGGTACGCGTTCCTCGACGAGTTCGGCGGACGCGGCTACATCCCCTTCGAGACCACCGACCTCGCCTCCGGGGTGTGGACGCCGTCCGGCTCGTACGACCTGCCGGCCAAACCGCGGCACGGCACGGTGCTGCCGGTGACGCAGGCCGAGTACGACCGGCTGCTGAGCACCTACCAGCCGGACCAGATCGTCAAGAGCGTCGAGGACATCAAGGTCGAGACGCGCATCGGTGAGGCCCCGGTGCTGCCCGCCACCGTCATCGCCGAGTACGCCGACGGCGCCAAGAAGCCCATCGCGGTGACCTGGGCGGACGTGGACGCGTCGAAGTACGCGCAGGCCGGCACGTTCACGGTCGAAGGCACCCTGCCGGGCGACGCCACGACCGGGGTCCGCGCCGAGGTCACCGTCTCCGAGAAGGGACCGGACGTCCCGGCGGACCTGGTGCTGCACTACGACTTCGACGAGACCGGCGGCAGCATCGCCCGTGACTCCAGCGGCCACGGCTACCACGGCACCTACGTCCGCACGCCCGACTTCGGGACCGGCGTCGACGGCGGCTCGTTCAAGATGTCCGGCGGCAACAGCGGTTCGAACTCGCCGTACGTGAAGATCCCGAACGGGGTCCTCAAGGGCGCGAACGCCGTGACCGTCTCCACGTACGTCAAGTGGAAGGGCGGCGACAACTTCCAGTGGCTGTTCGGGCTCGGACCCGACAACAACAAGTACCTCTTCGCCACCCCGTCCAACGGCGCCGGGAAGCTGTTCTCCGCGATCACCAAGGCCACCTGGTCCGGTGAGAAGCAGATGATCGGCGGCTCCCCGCTCACCCAGGGCGAGTGGAAGCACCTCACGGTCACCCTGGACGGCGCGACCGAGACGGCGATCCTCTACGTGGACGGCGCCGAGGTCGCCCGCGTCAACGGTGTCACCATCAAGCCCTCCGACCTGTACGACTCCGCCAAGGACCACTCCGGCTACATCGGCAAGTCCCTGTACTCCCCGGACCCGTACTTCGGGGGCGAGGTCGACGACTTCCGGATCTACAACCGGGCCCTGACGCCCGCCGAGGTCCTGGAGCTCGGTGGCAACACCACCGGGATCGCCGCGGCGACCCACCCGGCGCTCAAGGTCGACGCGATCATCGACGACAAGGACAGCAGGATCGTCCTGCCGCTGACCGAGGGCAGCGACGTCACCGCCCTGGCACCGGAGTTCATCCTGGCCCACGGCGCGAGCATCAGCCCCGCCTCCGGCACCCTGCGCGACTTCAGCGAGCCGAGGACGTACGAGGTCACGGGCTCCGACGGCAAGAAGCGCACCTGGACCGTCTCGGCACTGATCATGAAGAGCCCGGTCCTGCCGGGTCTCAACGCCGACCCGAACATCGTCCGCTTCGGCGACACCTTCTACGTCTACCCGACCACCGACGGCTTCGAGGGCTGGAGCGGCACGCAGTTCAAGGCGTACTCCTCCAAGGACCTGGTCCACTGGAAGGACCACGGCGTCATCCTCGACCTCGGACCGGACGTCTCCTGGGCCGACAGCAGGGCCTGGGCGCCGACCATCGAGGAGAAGAACGGCAAGTACTACTTCTACTTCTGCGCCGACGCCAACATCGGTGTCGCGGTCTCCGACTCGCCGACCGGCCCGTTCAAGGACGCGCTGGGCAAGCCGCTGCTGAAGGCGGGCGACCACCGCGGCCAGATGATCGACCCGGCGGTCTTCACCGACGACGACGGCACCTCGTACCTCTACTGGGGCAACGGCCGCGCCTATGTCGTCCCCCTGAACGACGACATGATCTCCTTCGACACCTCGAAGGTCACCGACATCACCCCCAGCGGCTACAACGAGGGCACCTTCGTCATCAAGCGCAAGGGCACCTACTACTTCATGTGGTCGGAGAACGACACACGGGACGAGAACTACCGGGTCGCCTACGCCACCGGTTCCTCACCCACCGGCCCCTGGACCAAGCAGGGCGTGATCCTGGAGAAGGACCTCTCGCTCGGTATCAAGGGCCCCGGCCACCACTCGGTCGTCCACGTCCCGAACACCGACGACTGGTACATCGCCTACCACCGCTTCGCCATCCCCGGCGGAGACGGCACCCACCGCGAAACCACCATCGACAAGCTGGAGTTCGACGCCGACGGCCTGATCAAGAAGGTCGTCCCCACCCTCGGCAGCATCGACCCGGTCACCATCGCCCGGGCCGGCCAGGACGCCAAGGGCAAGGAGGGTGACCGCATCGAGCTCGGCGGCACCGTCTCCGGCGCGGCCACCCCCAAGTGGACCGTCGAGGTGGGCGCGCCCTGCGTCTTCGCCGACGCCTCCTCCGCGAGGACGACGATCACCTGCGCCGACAACGGCATCTACACGGTGACCCTGACCGGCGGCCGGAGCAGCGACAAGGCCACCGTGACCGTCACCAACGCGGCCCCGGTGATCACCTCCGCGACCGGCCCGAAGTCGCCGGTGGCGGCGGGCAGGGGCACCTCGGTCACGGTGCAGTTCACCGACCCGGGCACCGCCGACCAGCAGGCCTGCAAGGTCGACTGGAAGGACGGCAGCAAGCCGACGGCCGGCAAGGTCACCGCCGGTGTCTGCAAGGCCGAGCACGTCTACCGCAAGGCCGGTATCCACCGCCCGGTGGTCACGGTCACCGACGACGACGGCGCCTCGGACAGCGCCAAGCTCCCCGAGCTGATCGTCTACGACCGCGCCGCGGGCTCCGCGAGCGGTGCCGGGAAGTTCACCTCCCCGGCGGGCGCCTACCCGGCCAAGGCCGGTCTGACCGGCAAGGCGGCCTTCTCCTTCCTCGCCAAGTACGCGAAGAACGCCACCGTCCCCACGGGCAGGGCCTCCTTCGCCTTCGGCACGGCAGGGCTGAAGTTCCGCTCCACGAGCTCCGACTGGCTCGTGGTGACCGGTGACAAGGCCGTCTACCAGGGCTCGGGCAAGGTCGGCGGCGCCAGTGGCTACGCCTTCCGGATCACCGCGACCGACGGCCCGGACACCTTCAAGATCAAGATCTGGAAGAAGTCCACCGGCAAGGTCGTCTACGAGAACACCAAGGCCGCCAGGACGAGGGGGATCACCGTCGGCCGCTAGTCAGTGAACGCTCCACCGAGGGGCGCCCGGACACTTCCGGGCGCCCCTCCGCGCGTCCGGGACGGTACTGCGCGGGGCCGGCCCCGCGCAGGTCGGGGGCGTCGGGAATCACCACGGGCCCGGAGCGTTGAACCCCTTGTGACCTCCGTGCTCTCCTCCACCCGTTTCTCCGTCCTCGACCGCTCCCGCGTCCGGGAGGGCCATCAGGCGTCCGAGGCCCTGCGGGACACCGTGCGGCTGGCGCGGGCCGTGGAGGAGCTTGGCTTCCACCGGTTCTGGGTCTCGGAGCACCACGGGGTGCCGGGGGTGGCCGGCTCCGCGCCGACGGTCCTCGCAGCGGCCGTCGCGGCGGCCACGCGCACCATCCGGGTGGGCACCGGCGGGGTGATGCTGCCCAACCACCGCCCCCTGGTCGTGGCCGAGCAGTTCGGGGTGCTGGAGTCCCTGTTCCCGGGGCGCGTCGACATGGGCATCGGCCGCTCCGTGGGCTTCACGGACGGTGTGCGCAGGGCGCTGGGCCGGGACAAGGACGCCGCCGACACGGCCGACTTCGCGGGGCAGCTCGACGAACTGCTCGGCTGGTTCCTCGGGACGTCCCCGACCGGTGTGCACGCGCGTCCCCCGGAGGGCCTGACCGTGCCGCCGTTCGTGCTGGCGATGGGCGAGGGCGCGTCGATCGCCGCGCGCGCGGGCCTGCCGATGGTGATCGGCGACCTGCGCGCCCGGGACAGGATGCTGCGCGGCATCGAACGCTACCGCGCCGAGTTCCGGCCGTCCCCGTGGGCGGCGGAACCGTACGTCGTCGTCTCCGGCACGGTCGCCGTCGCCGCGACCCCGCAGGAGGCCCACCGCCTCCTCCTGCCCGAGGCCTGGGCGATGGCGCACTCCCGCACCCACGGCACGTTCCCACCGCTCGCTCCCGCGGAGGAGATCGAGCGGCGGACCATGACAGCCAGGGAGCGCGGCTCCTACGAGTCCGGGCTCACCGGCCATGTCTTCGGCACCGAGGAGCAGGTCGCGCACGAACTGGAGTCCGTGATCAAGGAGACGGGCGCCCAGGAGGTACTGGTCACGACCAGTACGTACGACCGTGCGGCGCTGCTGGACTCCTACCGGAGGCTGGCCCGGATCGCGGGCCTCGGCAGTCCTGCCTGAGCACCCTCCAGTCCTTCCGTCACATGCGCGGTCCTGGCCTCCACGTCGGTGACCGCCGTCTGCGCGGCCGCAGCGAGGGCGCGCCGGTCGGCGTGGGTGCCCGGGTCGATCAGGGGCCGCACGTCCAGCTCGGCGACGACTCCGCGCGCGGTGGCCACGCGCCACACGGACGTGAGCAGCGAGTCGTCCCCGACGTAGGCGGGCGCGGTGCTGGCCCCTCCCCCGGCCGACCGGTAGCGCAGGCGCACCGGCTGGACGGGGACGCCCGCGTCGAGCGCGGCCTGGAACACGGCCCGGCGGAAGCGTCCCTGGGCCCGGCCGCACCAGGTGCTGCCCTCGGGGAAGACGGCGACCGCCGTGCCGGCGCTCAGGGCGTCGGCGATCCGGGCGACGGTCCCGGGCAACTCGCGGATGTGGTCCCGTTCGATGAACAGGGAGCCGCCCCGCTCGGCGAGGGTGCCGGCGACGGGCCAGTGCCGGATGTCCGACTTGGCGAGCATCCGCGCCGGGCGGACCGCGGCGAGGAGCGGTATGTCCAGCCAGGAGATGTGGTTGGCGACGAGGAGGAGACCGCCGGTGGGCGGCGCGGCGCCGGTGATCCGTATGCGGACCCCCGAGGCCCGTACGAGCCACCGGCACCAGTGCCGTACCGCGCCCGCAGGGATCCGGGGGCCGAGGCCGCTCAGGAGGATCCCGGCGAGGATCAGGGCCGCCACCGCGGTGAGCCGCAGTACGGCCCGTGGCACGGCGGCGGTCGACCTCGCGGCGTCCACGCACGCCCGCGGGGTGCAGGGCGCGCCGGGCAGCCACACGCTCATCGCGTCAGGCCGCCGGGGCGAGGGAGAGGAAGTGCCGCAGGTAGCGCGCGTTGACGCGGCGCATCGGCAGCAGCACGTACAGGTCGGCGACGCCGAAGTCCGGGTCGTGCGCGGGCTCGCCGCAGACCCATGCGCCGAGCCGCAGATAACCGCGCAGCAGCGGGGGCAGCTCGACGCGCTCGGCCGGGGCCTCGGCCTTGGGGACCCACGGCAGCAGTGGGCGTACGCGGTACTCCTCCGGCGCAAGGTACTTGTCCTTGACCCGGTCCCAGGTGGCGGAGGCGAGGGCGCCGCCGTCGGCGAGGGGGACGGAGCAGCAGCCGGCGAGCCACTCGTGGCCGTGGTCGAGCATGTAGCGGGCGATGCCGGCCCAGATGAGGCCGATGACGGCGCCGTCCCGGTGGTCGGGGTGCACACAGGAGCGGCCGACCTCGACGAGGTTCGGGCGGATCGCGTCGATGCGGCCGAGGTCGAACTCGCTTTCCGAGTAAAGGCGTCCGGCGACGGCGGCGCGCTCGGGCGGCAGCAGCCGGTAGGTGCCGACGACCTGCCCGGTCAGTGTCTCCCGGACGAGCAGGTGGTCGCAGTAGGCGTCGAAGGCGTCGACGTCCAGCCCCGGCTGCGGGCCGGCCAGCAGGGCGCCCAGCTCGCCGGCGAACACATCGTGCCGCAGCCGCTGCGCGGCACGTACGTCGGCCTCGTCGCGGGCGAGGGCGACGGTGTAGCGGGTGGGGACCGCTGAGGGAGAGGGCAGGGGCGGGGTGTCCAGAGCGGGTACGGCGGTCATGGCTCACTCCAGGTCACGGGCCGGTTCGGCCTGAGCGGAAGAACGGGCCGGTCGGGTACGGCCCGCTCGTACCTGTTCTCCCGAGGCCGTCTGGCCGACGCGTGACCGAGGGCGGGAGCGCGGATGTGCGCTCGCTGAACGAACCGGGACGCCCCCGCGAAAACCAGACGGGGCCGGGGATGAGCACCACTCCCGGCCCCGCCCGTCCGCACCGTCGGCGAACGATCAGTGCCCCGCTACCGCTTTCCGGCCTTCCGCGTGGCGCGCAGCCACTCCTTGTTCATGTTCGTGATGGACACCAGCGGAATGCCCTTGGGGCAGGCCGTGGCGCACTCCCCGGCCAGCGTGCACCCCCCGAACCCCTCCTCGTCCATCTGGGCCACCATGTCCAGCACCCGGGTCTCCCGCTCGGGCGCCCCCTGTGGCAGCACGTTCAGATGGTTCACCTTGGCGGACGTGAACAGCATCGCCGCGCCGTTGGGGCAGGCTGCCACGCACGCCCCGCACCCGATGCACTCGGCGTGCTCGAACGCGAAGTCCGCGTCCGGCTTCGGCACGGCCGTGGCGTGTGCCTCCGGCGCGGACCCGGTCGGCGCCGTGATGTATCCGCCGGCCTGGATGATCCGGTCGAACGCGGACCGGTCCACCACGAGGTCCTTGATCACCGGGAACGCCGAGGCCCGCCACGGCTCCACGTCGATCGTGTCGCCGTCCGTGAAGGACCGCATGTGCAGCTGGCAGGTGGTCGTCCGCTCGGGCCCGTGCGCGTCCCCGTTGATGACCAGCGAACACGCCCCGCAGATGCCCTCCCGGCAGTCGTGGTCGAACGCCACCGGGTCCTCACCGCGCAGGATGAGTTCCTCGTTGAGCGTGTCGAGCATCTCCAGGAAGGACATGTCGGGCGAGATGTCGTCGACCTCGTACGTGGACATGGCGCCTTCGGCGTCGGCGGCGCGCTGTCGCCAGACGCGCAGGGTGAGCTTCATGCGTAGCTCCGCTGGGTGGGGTGGACGTACTCGAAGACGAGGTCTTCCTTGTGCAGGACGGGGGCGGTGCCGGTGCCCGTGAACTCCCAGGCGGCCGCATACGAGAACGTGTCGTCCTTGCGTTCCGCCTCGCCGTCCGGGGTCTGGGACTCCTCGCGGAAGTGCCCGCCGCACGACTCGTCGCGGTGCAGCGCGTCGAGGCACATCAGCTCGGCGAGCTCCAGGTAGTCGACGATCCGGTTGGCCTTCTCCAGGGACTGGTTGAACTCCTCACCCGTCCCCGGCACCTTGATCCGCCGCCAGAACTCCTCGCGGATCTGCGGGATCCGCTCCAGTGCCTTGCGCAGGCCGCTCTCCGTGCGGGCCATGCCGCAGAACTCCCACATCAGCTCGCCGAGTTCCCGGTGGAAGGAGTCCGGCGTACGGTCGCCGTCGACGGCGAGCAGCAGGTTCAGGCGGTCCTCGGTCTCGGCGAGCACCTCCTGCACGACGGGGTGTTCAGGGCCGATCTCCTCCTGGCGGGGATGGCGGGCGAGGTAGTCGTTGATCGTCGCCGGGAGGACGAAGTACCCGTCGGCGAGGCCCTGCATCAGCGCGGAGGCGCCGAGCCGGTTGGCCCCGTGGTCGGAGAAGTTGGCCTCGCCGATCGCGAACAGGCCGGGAACCGTGGTCTGGAGGTCGTAGTCGACCCACAGTCCGCCCATCGTGTAGTGCACGGCCGGGTAGATCCGCATGGGGACCTGGTACGGATCCTCGTCGGTGATCCGCTGGTACATGTCGAAGAGGTTGCCGTACTTGGCCTCGACGGCCGCCCGGCCCATCCGTTCGATGGCGTCGGCGAAGTCGAGGTAGACGCCCTGCCCGCCGGGGCCGACGCCCCGGCCCTCGTCGCAGACGTTCTTGGCGGCGCGGGAGGCGATGTCGCGGGGCACCAGGTTGCCGAAGGAGGGGTAGATGCGCTCCAGGTAGTAGTCGCGCTCGTCCTCGGGGATCCGGTGCGGGGGCCGCTGGTCACCCTTCGCCTTCGGTACCCAGATCCGGCCGTCGTTGCGCAGCGACTCGCTCATCAGCGTCAGCTTGGACTGGTGGTCGCCGGTGCGCGGGATGCACGTCGGGTGGATCTGGGTGAAGCAGGGGTTGGCGAACAGCGCGCCCCGCCGGTGCGCACGCCAGACGGCGGTCGCGTTGGAGTTCATGGCGTTGGTCGACAGGTAGAAGACGTTGCCGTAGCCGCCGGACGCGAGGACGACGGCGTCGGCGAAGTAGGTGTCGACCTTCCCTGTGATGAGGTCCCGGGCGACGATCCCACGGGCGCGCCCGTCGACGACGATCAGGTCGAGCATCTCGGTGCGCGGGTGCATCTCCACGTTCCCGGCGGCGATCTGCCGGCTGAGGGCCTGGTAGGCGCCGAGCAGCAGCTGCTGGCCCGTCTGGCCGCGGGCGTAGAAGGTCCGGGAGACCTGGACGCCGCCGAAGGAGCGGGTGTCGAGCAGACCGCCGTACTCCCGGGCGAACGGCACGCCCTGGGCGACGCACTGGTCGATGATCTCCACCGAGATCTGCGCGAGCCGGTGGACGTTGGACTCGCGGGCCCGGAAGTCGCCGCCCTTGACGGTGTCGTAGAAGAGCCGGTGGACGGAGTCGCCGTCGTTGCGGTAGTTCTTCGCGGCGTTGATGCCGCCCTGCGCGGCGATCGAGTGGGCCCGGCGCGGGGAGTCCTGGTAGCAGAACTGGACGACGTGGTAGCCCTGTTCGGCGAGGGTGGCGCCGGCCGAGCCGCCGGCGAGCCCCGTGCCGACGACGATGACCGTGTGCTTGCGGCGGTTGGCGGGGTTGACCAGCTTGGCCTCGAAGCGGCGCCGGTCCCAGCGCTCGGCGATCGGGCCTTCGGGCGCCTTGGTGTCGACGACCGGTGCCCCGGTCGTGTAGTCCGCGTACTCGGAGGACGTACTCATGGTCAGCTCACCACTCCGGTCATGACGGCGACGGGTACGGAGACGAAGCCCACGGTCAGCACCAGCGCGAGGACGTTCGCCGTGGTCTTCAGGGCCCGGTCACGGGTGCGGCTGCCGGCGCCGAGGGTCTGCGCGGCGCTCCAGAAGCCGTGCCGGATGTGCAGGCCGAGGGCGAGCATCGCGACGAGGTAGATGACGTTGCCGTACCAGGTCGAGAAGGTGTCGATCACGTTCTGGTACGGGTGACCGGACTGGAAGCCGTTCGGGTGGACGGTGCCGGTGGTCAGGTCGAGGATGTGCCAGACGATGAAGAGTCCGAGGATGACGCCGCCCCATCGCATGGTGCGGGTCGCGTAGCTCGCCCGGCGCTTCCTGTGCACGTACTTGGCGGGCCGGGCCCTGGTGTCCCGGCGGCTGAGCTGGTAGGCGGCCGTGGCATGGGCCACGACCGCGGCGACGAGGACCACGCGGACGATCCACAGCGCCCACTCGTGGTGCAGGAAGGGCTCGCCAAGGGTGCGCAGCCAGTGCGCGTAGCCGTTGAACTCGTCCGAGCCGAAAAAGATCTTGAGGTTGCCCAGCATGTGGACGACCAGGTACGCCAGCATGATCAGACCGCTGACGGCCATCACCGTCTTCTTGCCGACGGAGCTGTCCCACACGGTGCGTGCCATGGACGGTTTTCGGTCCGTCCGCGTTGCCAGAGCCATGGGAAAAGACGCTAGGACCGGTACCCCTCATCGGTCCAAGACATGATGCGGCTCGATTCGATAGCCGGAAGCTATCGTCCCGTATCGTGGAGGGGTGCAGTTCCAGCAGCTCCAGTACTTCGTGGCGGTCGCCGAGACCCGGCACTTCACCCGCGCCGCCGAGCTGGTCCATGTCGCCCAGCCCTCGCTGTCTCAGCAGATCAAGGCGCTGGAAAGGGAGTTGGGGGCCGATCTGTTCCTGCGGGCGCGCGGCAACATCACCCTTACCGACGCCGGCGAGGCCCTGCTGCCGCTGGCCCGCCGCATCCTGGCCGACACGGACACGGCCCGGCTGGAGGTGCAGGAGCTGGTGCAGCTGCGCCGGGGCCGGGTCCGGCTGGGCGCGACCCCCAGCCTGTGCACCGGTCTGCTCCCCGATGTGCTGCGGGCCTTCCACGACCGCTACCCCGGCATCCGGCTGCTCATCGAGGAGGGCGGCTCCCACGACCTCGTACGGCAGCTCGCGCGCGGCGCGCTCGACCTGGCCCTGGTCGTGCTGCCCCTCCCCACGCCGTCCCCCGCGCTGACCACGGTGGAGCTGCTGCGGGAGGACCTGGTCGTGGTCTCCTCCCCTGACGCGCCGAAACCGGGGGACGGCCGCCGTACCGTCCGTATCCCCGATCTGGAGGGCGAGCGCCTGGTCATGTTCCGGCATGGCTACGACCTGCGGGAGCTCACCGTCGCCGCGTGCCGCTCCGCTGGGTTCGAGCCGGATTTCGCGGTGGAGGGGGGTGAGATGGACGCGGTGCTGGGGTTCGTCCGGGCGGGGCTGGGCGTGGCCGTGGTCCCGCGGATGGTGGCGACCCGCTCGGGGCGGGGCCTACGGGTCACCCCCTTGGCCCGTCCCGGTCTGCACCGGACCATCGCGCTGGCCCACCGCAGCGATGTGGCTCCGCCTCGGGCCGCGCGGGAACTGCAGCGGATGCTGGTGGAGCGGTGAGCGTTCGCTGATGTTCCCGGTCGTGCCGTCGTCTCGGAACCGCCGTACGGGACTGCGGGTTCGCTGGGGCCGATCGGCAGTTCCCCGCACCCAGGTGGGGACGCTACCGCGCCCCCAGTGCTGTGACCGGAAAGGTTTGCCGGACAGCTCGCGGCGTCCGGTGCCGGGGGCACCTCCCACGCCGTTCAGGCAGTGGGGGAGCATCGCAAGGCGGAGTATCACCCGCGTACTGGAGGTACGCGGGTGATGCGACAACGCGGCGAGGTGCCGTGCCGGCCGTCGCGAGCCGGTGAACCTTTCCGGTCACGGCACTAGCCCGTCGCGTCGACCAGTGCCAGTTCGTGCAGGCGTTCCGGCGGCCCCGGGCGGGCGTAGTACCAGCCCTGCGCGGTGTCGCAGCCGAGGACCCGCAACTGCTCGGCCTGCGCGCCGGTCTCGACGCCCTCGACGGTGACCGCGAGGTCGAGGCCGTGGGCGAGGGACACGATGCCCTCGACGATCTTCAGGTCGACGGGGTCGGCCGGGAACTGCTGCATGCCCTGGGTGAAGGAACGGTCCAGCTTCAGGACACGGACCGGCAGCCGCCGCAGATTGGCGAGGTTGGAGTAGCCGGTGCCGAAGTCGTCGAGGGCGATGTCGATGCCCATCTCGGACAGCCTGCGCAGCGGCTTGAGCAGATCGTCGTCGGCGCCGATCAGGGCGGACTCGGTCACCTCCAGACAGAGCGCGTCGGGTTCGAGGCCGGCCCGCTCCAGGATCTCCACGGTGTCCTGCACCAGCCCTGGATGCGTGAGCTGGCACGGGGACAGATTGACGTTGACGCGCAGTGGACGTGTGCCGCCGTGCCGTAGCTGCCATTCGCGGGCCTGGCGCACCGACTGTTCCAGCACCCAGCGGCCGAGCGGCACGATCAGACCGGTGCGCTCGGCGAGCGGGATGAAGCGGTCGGGGCCGAGCACACCGTGCTGCGGATGCAGCCAGCGGACCAGCGCCTCCGCGCCGCGCACGGAGCCGTCACCGAGGTGGACGAGGGGCTGGTACTCGATGAAGAACTCGCCGCGGTCGAGCGCGGCGGGCAGGGCCGTGGTCAGTCCGTGCCGGGTGATGGCGCGGGCGTCGGCCTCCGCGTCGGCGACCTCGTAGCGGTTGCCGCCCGCCGACTTGGCCCGGTACATCGTGATGTCGGCGCTGCGCAGCACCTCCGCCGGGCCCCGCTCGCCCGCCGGGCCCTCGACGATGCCGATGCTGCCGCGTACGAGCAGTTCCCGGCCGTCGATACGGACGGGGGTGACCAGCGCGTTCATGATGCGGTCGGCGAGGTCGTCGACCTCGCTCTCGGTGTCGGGGCCGGTGGTCAGCGCCACGAACTCGTCGCCGCCGAGCCGGGCGACCATCTCGCCGGGGGCGGTCGCGCAGGACTGGAGCCGGTCGGCGACCTCGACGAGCAGCCGGTCGCCGGCCGCGTGGCCGAGGCTGTCGTTGATGGCCTTGAAGCCGTCCAGGTCGAGGTAGCACAGACCGAACCGCTGGCCGTCGCCCGCCGCGAGGGCCTTCTCCAGTCGCTCGAAGAACAGGGTGCGGTTGGGCAGTCCGGTGAGCGCGTCGTGCGTGGCCTCGTAGCGCAGGCGGAGGTTGAGCAGGCGGCGTTCGGTGGTGTCTTCCATGAGCGCCAGCTGGTACTGGGGGTTGCCGTCCGGGTCCCGCAGCAGGGACACCGTCAGATTGGTCCACAGGACCGTTCCGTCGGGGCGGTGGAAGGCCTTCTCCGTGTGGTAGTGCTCGCGCTCGGCACGCACCAGTTCCTCGTACAGGCGCCAGACCTGCGGGGCGTCCTCCGGGTGCGTCCACTCCGTGACGCAGCGCGCGAGCATCGTCTGCTCGGTGACACCGAACATGCGCAGCAGCGCGCCGTTGACCTGGAGGATGTTGCCTTCGAGGTCGGCGATGCCGATGCCTATGGCGGCGCCTTCGAACACGGCCCGGAAGCGGGCCTCGGTGGCGTGCAGCGCCCGGGCCACGGCGCCCTGCGCCTCCAGGGCCGCGCGGGCGATCGCCTCCTGCTCGGCCAGGGTGCGCTGCCGCAGCGCCTCGGCGTATCCGGCGGCCATCGCGGACTGCAGCCGCGCGGCGCGGGCGCGCAGATCCTCCTGGTGGCCGTCGCCGCCGCAGTAGAGCACCAGATAGGCATCGACGCAGTCGAGCGTCTGGCTGAGGGCCTCGGGTTCGGTGCAGTGCGCCTCGACGAGGGCCGCGCCCACGGCCCTGCCCTCGTCGGCGTCGTACGTCCTGGCCCGCAGCGCCTCGCTCAGGCGCCGGGCGAGCGGCAGGAGCAGCTTCTCGAACTCGGGGCGGGTCAGCGACGTGGAGGTGACCGGGAAGACCGCGCGGCTCCAGATCGTCGCGAACCGGCGCAGTCTGTCCTCCGGCCCGTCCGGTTCCGCGCTCACGCTTTGGTCCCCACGCCGGCGAACCCGGAGAAGGCGTACGGATCCTCGTCCTCGGGAGCCGTGTCGGGCCGCCACTTCGCCATCGGCACCAGTCCGGGTTCCACCATGTCGTACCCCTCGAAGAACCGCGCGATCTCGTCGCGAGAGCGCATGATCAGCGGATTGCGGATGTCCTCGTACACGTCCACCGCGCCCTGGATCCGCTCCCGGGGAAGCGGAATTCCCTCGTAGGAGGCATGTGTGACGACGAGCACGGAGCCGGGCGCGAGCGCGTCGCGCAGCTCGGCCACCGCTCCGTACGGGTCGTCCGTGTCCTCCACGAAATGCAGTATGGCAACCAGGAGCAGGGCCACTGGCCGGTTCAGGTCGATCAGTCGCTCGACATGGGGGCTCGTGAGGATGTCGCGGGGCTTGCGCAGATCGGCCGCGACCACATCCGCGTCGTCAGCGCCCTCCAGAACGGCCCGGGTGTGTGCTACGGCGACCGGGTCGTGGTCGACGTAGACGACGCGCGCGCCGGGGGCGGTCTCCCTCGCCACTTCGTGCACGTTACCGAAGGAGGGGATTCCGGATCCGATGTCCAGGAACTGGGTGATACCCCCTCGGGCCGCGTGGCGCACGGCGCGGCGCATGAAGGCGCGGTTCGCCTGCTTGATCTTGGGCAGGCCCGGCACGAACTCCATGGCCCTGCGCGCCGCTTCCCGGTCGACCTCGAAGTTGTGCGAACCGCCCAGGTAGTAGTCGTACATGCGGGCCACGGACGGCATCGAGATGTCGATGCTCCGTGGAACCCAGGCGGGACGCTCCATATCTGTGACTCCAACGCGTCGGGGGCGGCGTAGGCGATCCGGTGTTCGAGCAGAGGCTACTGATCGTCCGCCACACGGGCGAGCCAAAACGGAAATTGACCGTCCGTTCAAGTTCGCTGCCGCCCGCGCGTGCCCAACCGGCGCCCCGGTCATGCCTGTTCACGCCCGAGCGCCGCCGGTTGCCGCGACCGCGCACGACGGGCATGCCAAGCGACCCGCCCCCTCCGATGCGGTGCGGAGGGGGCGGGTCTGGATCGGCCGCGCTGATGTGGTGCGTCCGGCACTCTGCTGCTCGTCCACTCCCTTCCGCGTGCGGTGGTTTGTCGAATGGCGAGGCGATCTACCCTGGGGAAGGTGATCCTTGTTACTGCGCGCCGATCGGCTCTCCGTCGCCGTTGATGGCGAACCAGGTGCCGCCCACACCCTGGCCCTTGGTGTCACCGGGGGCCTTGTCACCGGCGAAGGTGTAGAGCGGGATGCAGTTGATGGTCTGCTGCTTGATGCCGTCGGGCCGGTCGAAGACCGTGTAGCCCTTCAGCAGGATGCCCTTGGTGTCGTTCTTGTCGACCGGGGCGACCACGGGCCACTTGTCGAGGCAGGCGCCGGTGCACTTGGTCGACATCGGCCACTGCTTGTCCTTGAGGAACCGGTAGACCGTCATGCCGTTCTTGTCGACGACGATCTCGCCGAGCTTGGGGTCGTTGCGGGTGGTCAGGCCGGCCTGCTCGACCGCCTCGCCACCGGCGTCGCCCGCGGCACCGGCGCCGCCGCCGCCCTTGGTGGAGGCCTTCTTGCCGTTGGGGGCGGAGGCGAACCAGGTGCCCTTGAGGCCCTGGCCCTTGATGTCACCCGCCTTGGTGTCCTTGGCGAAGTAGTACATCGGCCAGCCGCCGACGGTCAGCTGCTTGGTGCCGTCGGGGCGGGTGATCTCGCCGAGCAGCGCCTTGTCGACGCCGTCGGCGGCGGTGGCGCCGGCGGCCGGGACCGGCGGCCAGGTGGTGGCGCACTCGCCCTCGCAGGTCGTCTTCGGCGGCTCGAAGGAGTCCTTGTCGAAGCGGTACAGGGTGCGACCGGCGCTGTCGGTGAGGACCTTGCCGTACTCGTCGCTGTTCCACACCGTCAGCTGGCCCGCGGAGGCCGCCGTGGTCGACTGGGCCGCCTGGTCCGACGTACCGGACCCGGCCGCGCCGGCTCCGGCCGTACCGGCCCCGGCGATGGTGCCGGCGCCGAGCGTCGGGGTGGAAGCGGCACCCACGTTCTGCGAGGACGTGGAGCCCTGTTCCTGACCGCACGCCGTCGTCAGCGCCAGCACAGCCGCAGCTGAGGCTACGAGTGAAGCGCTCCGCCAGGAGGTGTTCATTCCAACTCCCCGTCAATCCTTGGGTGTTGCAGCGCCCTACTGCGCCGCTCGCTGGCCCTAGGTACGGGCGGGGGTGGCCGAAGTGTTCAACGGAACACAGATTTCTTTCGAAACTCTGCTCAGACGCCCCGGCGCGGCCTGCGAAAGCATCGAAAAGCCGGTCAGCGATCGGGGCTCCGGTCAAACCTTCGTGGCGCCGTTTTCGCTCCTTTGGATCAACCTGATGAGCTCACGCGTACGCGGGCGCGCGCGCCACGGATGATCTCCGACGTGCAAGGACCCCCGCGGACCCGTTCCGCTCTCGCCCTGCGACTGTCGGCCCTGCTCGCACTGACCTGGCTCCTCACCGGAGCGCCGGGCGGCACCGCCGTCGCCGACGCCTGCGCGTACGCCTCGACCGGACCGGACGGCAGCAGCGCCATCGCCCTGACGCTCGTGACCACCGGCCCCTGCCGGCCGGCTCCGGCGACCACACCGTCCCCCACGCCCACCCCGACGCCCACGCCCACCCCGACGCCCACGCCCACACCCTCGTGCCCCCCGGAGCCCACACCCACCCCTACTCCCCCGCCGCGGCCGAAGCCGCCGAAGCCCACGCCCGAACCGACCCCCGAACCGACGCCCACGCCCCGGCCCAGGCCCACGCCGACACCCCGGCCCGAGCCTCCGCCACCGCCGCCGCCCGTCAGCAGGGCGCCCAGGCCCGCGCCCACCCCGCCCCACGCCCCGGCCCCCGCGCCGAAGCCGCCGCCGAGCCCCGCGCCCGAGGTCACGCCGAGTCCGGTGCACTACCCGCCCTACAAGGCGACGACCCGTCCGCGGACCAAGCGTTCGGGGCCGTCCCTCGTGTCTCTCGCCCTGCTCATCACCGCGCCCGCGGTGTTCGCCGTCGCCGCGCTGCGCCCGCGCTGACCCCAGGAGGAACCTCTTGTCGGAATGGCTTGTTCTCACCCTCGCGATGGGGGCGGCATGTCTTGTCGTCCTCATCGTGGCCGTCGTACGGCATCACGCCGCACCGGTGGACGAGGACCCGTCCGAGACTCCGGACGTGATCGAGTACATCACCATGATGATCGGCGTGGTGTACGCGATCGTCCTGGGTCTGGCCATCGCCGGTGTCTGGGAGGCCCGCAGCGCCGCCCAGGACCACGTACAGGCGGAGGCGCAGGCACTGCACGAGATCAGCGAGCGGGTGCGGGTGTACCCGGACGAGGTGCGCGACCGGATCCGCGACGACATCGACACGTATGTCGGCCATGTCGTGTCCACCGAGTGGAAGGTCATGGCGCGGAAGGGCGAGATGACCGAGCGCGGCGACGAGCTGCTCGACACCGTCCGCCGGGACGTCACCGACTACCAGCCGGGGAACGACTTCGAGGCGCAGGCCTACCAGCCGCTGCTCGACCAGATGGCGGCGGCCGACGCGGCACGCAACTCCCGTGCGGACGCCACCGGCGAGACCATGCCCGGGGTGGTGTGGTTCGGGCTGATCACCGGTGCGGTCGTGACCGTCGGCATGGTCTTCGCCCTGCAGATCCGGCGTACGGCGCGCGAGCTGATCCTCGCCGGCCTGTTCTCCGCCCTCATCGCCTTCCTGCTCTTCCTGGTCTGGGACTTCGACGCGCCCTACAGCCGGGGGCTGACGGCTTCGACCGAGCCCTTCATGGCCCTCTTCCCCGACATCAAGGTCTGACGGCCGCTCCGAGCGGCCCGCGGCCGGGGGGACGGGGATCACAGCGGGCCCGTCCCCCGACCGTACGCATGCCCCTTCCGTCATCCGGCCGTACCCGTGCTGGTCCCCATGCCTGTCCCCCGGTCGTGGGCGGGCCCGTCCCCTGGGCGGAGCACACGCTTGACCCGTTCGCGCGACTGCGATCGCGGCCCCGGGCGAGCCTTCCTAGCGTTTCGCTCATCGAGGTGCATGTCAGGCGCAGGCGGAAAAGGTCCGCAGCAGGCTCCTCGGGGACCCGGAGGCTCATCATGCGCGCGATACGCGTCGCTTCGGCCGTTCTGCTGGGCGTGACCGCCCTTTCCTTCACCGCTCCCGCGGCGCACGCGGCACCCGTCGGCGACCTCACGCCGTTCGGCTTCAGCGTCCTGCCCTCGACCATCGCGGCCGGCGGTGAGGTCACCCTGCGTGTGGACGGCTGCCATTCCCGGACGACCGTGTCCTCGGCGGTGTTCGACACGGTCACCATCCCGAAGGGGCAGTCGTCGGCGAAGGCCACCGTCGACTGGGACGCCAAGCCGGGAGCGGTGTACGAGGTCACGTTCCAGTGCGGCAACGACAGCGGCCAGACGGACCTCACCATCGCCACCGGCGGCCATGACCATCACCCCACGCACGACTCCCACCCCACGCGCGGCTCCCACGCCGGGATCGGCGGCACCGTCGCCGGCCTGGACCTGGGGGAGATCGGTCTCGGCGCCGCGCTCGTCGCGGGTTCCCTCGGTGTCGCGTGGCACTGGTCACGCCGCCGCCCGGAGGACGGCAGCCACACCTGACGTCACCCGCCGTTCAGCCTTTCGCCCCGGTGTCCCGCGTGGGATACCGGGGCGAAAGGCTGAACGGCGGGTGCCCCGTGCTGCGAAGGGGGTGAGCGACAGATCCTGTTCTCGGGCCTGTGTCGTCGTGGCCTCAGATCCTGTTCTCCGAGCGACGGCGCATCCAGAAGACGCCGCCGCCGATGGCCGCGGCGGCCACCAGCCCGCCGCCGATCGCGATGTCGGTCGGCGTGGCTCCGGTGGAGCTGCTGCCGCCCAGACCGCCGCGGACACCGCCGATGACGGTGAAGACGTCGTTGAACGTCCTGCTCTGGCCCCCGCACTGCGTGGTGACGCTGTACGGGCCGGGGCTGGCGTTGGAGTTGACCCGCACCGTCGCCGTGGCGGTGTTACCGCCCATCGACGTGAGGTTGGTCGTGGGAAACGCGTTCGAGCTGATGGTGCTGCCCGCTGTCGCGCACGCGCTGCCGCCGCTGACGGTGAGGACGAGCTGGCCGCCGCGGGCGATGACCTGGGGGGCGGCCGTGACCGATTTGGGCTGCTGGTCCCAGGCGGCGGCCGTCGGGGCGCCGAGGCCGACCAGGGTGACCGCGACGGCCGAGGCCGCCAGGGCACGAGTAGTACGCATGTGATCCTCCGCGGAAGACGCCCCGGGACCCGTCCCCGGTCGATCGGCGAGAAAGCGCCTCCCAGGAAAGACCCTCAGATGCCGTGCACAGGGCCGCATTTCGAGACTGGTCCGTCCTGGTGAGCGGAGACACCGTGATATCTCCCCGTCGCGGGATATCGCCGCAGGTCACGAACCGTCAGAAAAATCCTGTGCGCGGCAACTCGGATGGCGCAGGACCTCGTCCGGCCGCCACCCGTTCGTACCTGCCCCGTCGCCGTCCTGGTGCGGCGCGCTTAGCGTTTCCCTATGCGCGACTGACGCGGCGACGGCCGTGTCGAGAGGGGATGGCGAATGTCTTGGTCCCAGCCGGCCGAGGCCGAAGAGGAGGAGCGGCGGAGAAAGCGCGCGCCCTGGGGCGTGATAGCGCTGGTTCTGCTGACCGGTCTCGCTCTCATCCGGAACGGTTCGGGGGAATTCGACGTGGGACCGCCGCAGCCCGCCCAGGCGGCGGCCGCCGACAGTCGCATCACCCCCCACGGCACCTTCACCAATGTGCCCGACCCCCTGCCGTACGCCATGGTCGACCGGGTGCGGATCCCCTCGATCCAGGTCGACGCGCCGGTTGTGCCCGTCGGGCTGGACGCCCAGGGCTGGGTCGACGCGCCGCCCGCCGAGGACCCCAACCTCGCCGGCTGGTTCAGCGGCGCGGTCTCTCCGGGCGAGAAGGGCACCGCGGTCGTCGTCGGCCATGTCGACAACAATCAGGGGCCCGCCGTCTTCTACGGTCTCGGTGCGCTGAAGAAGGGCAGCCGCGTCGAAATCCAGCGCGGCGACGCGAAGACCGCCGTGTTCGAGATCTACGGGATCGAGGTCTTCGAGAAGAACGACTTCCCCGGTGACCGCGTCTACGGCAACAGCGGGATTCCCGAGTTGCGGGTCATCACCTGTGGGGGTGGTTTCTCCAAGCAGAACGGCTACGACGGGAACGTCGTCGTGTTCGCCCGCCTGGTCGAGGTTCGCTGAGCGATCCCCGACCGGGCGGGCGAAGGCCCGAAGCCGATTCTCTTTTCCGGCGTTGCGCCGTTACGCGTATTTCCGCCGCGGCACCGTGATCCGATATCCCGAGTCGAGCAGTTCGGGGAGATAGGCGCGCAGTGCCCGGACGCTCTGCGAACGGTCGCCCCCCGCGTCGTGGGAGAGCACGACGACTCCGGGTGCGGCGCCCTTCTCCACGCGGTCCGCGATGGCGGCAGCCCTCGGGGCACGCCAGTCGAGGGTGTCCACGGTCCAGGCCAGGGGTTCCATGCCGAGCTCGGCGCCGAACTCGAAGGTGGCCCGGTTCCAGGCGCCGTAGGGTGCCCGGAACCACAGCGGCGGTTCACCGTAGGCCTTGTCGATGATCTCGCTGGTGCGGGCCATCTCGGTGTGGATCCGGGACCGGGAGAGGCTGGGCAGCAGGGGGTGGGACCAGGTGTGGTTGCCGACGACATGGCCGTCGTCCGCCATCTCCGCCAGCAGGTCCTTGTGCCGGTCCACCATCTGGCCGCACACGAAGAACATCGCGCGGACGCCGTGCTTGCGCAGGATGCGCAGGATGTCCGGGGTGTAGCGCGGGTCCGGGCCGTCGTCGAAGGTCAGCACCATGGTCCTGCCCCGTCCGTCCACCCGCAGGTACGGCCGGCTGCGGATGGTGGCGGGAACGAGGGTGCGGTGCCTGAGCGGCGGAGCGCCGTATCCGGCGATGGGCCGCAACCGGTACGTGGAGGGCTTGAGTGCCGGACGGGCGCCGGGACCGGCGGCCGTGGCGGCGCTCCCGGCCGGTCCGGGGCTCCCCTCGCCGCTGAGCAGAGAGGTCGTGCCCGCGACACCGGCCGCGCCGAGCAGGGCGGCACCGCCGACCAGGAGGCGGCGACGCGTGAACATCTGGTCCTTCGTCATGACTCATGAGTCGACCAAGCAAGGGACGGCGCACCACCACGACACCGGTGCGGCGGCATGGAAACACCCAATGGGAGTAATTTTCCGCGCCCCCTGTGACCGCCCGGCGCACGCCGGTTCCGGAGCGCTCGGATAGCCTCACCACCGTGACGGATCAGCAAGCGCACCAGTTCGAGCGGGGGACCGACGGACCGAAGGTCATCCTCGTCGGGCTGGACGGCTCCGACTCCTCCCTGCGTGCCGTGGCCTACGCGGCAGGTCTCGCCCGGCGGCAGCGGGCGCTGCTGGCGATCGTCTACGTGCAGCCGTTGATGGCGGCGGGCGCGGCGCTCGGGGTGCCGGTGGCCGGGACGACCGACGAGATCGCCGAGAACCTCGTCGCGCAGATCCGCGAGGCCGCCGAGCAGGTCAAGGGTGTCTTCGAGACCCGCTGGGAGTTCCACACCTTCCGCGGCGATCCGTACAACGGGCTGGTCGGGGCGGCCGACGACCTCAAGGCCGACGCGGTCGTCGTGGGCGCCTCGGAACAGGCCGGCCACCGCATCGTCGGCTCGGTCGCCGTCCGCCTGGTGAAGGCGGGCCGCTGGCCGGTGACGGTGGTGCCGTAGCCGCACCGAGCGGTGAGAGCCGTACGGTGGCCGCTGGGGCCATCGGCAGAGGGTCGGCCAGGACCGCTGCGGGCCCCCACGCCGTCCCGTGGCCCAGGGCCCGTCAGGGGCCCGTCCCGGGCCGCGCCCCGGCGGACGGTCGACGGCACGGATCGTTCCGTAAGCTCCCGGGGTCCGCCCTGCCACGGAACGCGATCGCGGCGCCGGGGGTCGGCTCCTCATTCCGAGGGCGTCCAGGCCTGAGGAGCACCCGGGCGACACGGACGGACGGCGGGTATCCAGCCAGTCCGATCTTCGAGGGGCGGGGCCGGAGGCCGGGGCGGAGGTACGGAGGCAGAGCCTCCGAAACCCCGGCGGACCGTTCGTCGCACCGTTCGTCGACAGCTTCGACCGCCCGCCGCACACCCGTGACCGGCCCCTGTCCCCGCGGAGCGCCCCGCGTTCCCATACGCCCATGACGGCCGGAACCACGATCACCAACGGGACGACCGCCGAACACGAACTGGCCGAGATCCAGCGTGAACACGGACGCCCCCTCTTCGCCCTGATGCTGCGGCTCTCCGACGGGGACCGTCATCGCGCCGAGGACCTCGTGCAGGAGACCTTCGTACGCGCCTGGCAGCACCCCGAGGCGCTGCGCGCCGACGACTTCGACTCCGTACGCCCCTGGCTGCTCACCGTCGGCCGGCGGCTCGCCATCGACGCGCGGCGGGCCCGGCAGGCGCGGCCGGCGGAGGTGGGGGACGCGGTGCTGGAGAACGCCCGAGTGATGGCGGACCACGCCGAACGGTCCGTCGCCACCCTCGATGTGCGCGAAGCTGTGAAGACACTCACTCCGGAACACCGAGAAGTACTGGTGCAGGTGTACTTCCAGGGGGCGAGTGTGGCGGAAGCCGCCGAAGCACTGGGAATCCCGCCCGGTACGGTGAAGTCGCGCGCTTACTACGCGCTGCGCGCCCTGCGCCGGGTGCTTCCGGGATACGCGGCCGACCTGCGGTGAAACCCATGGCCGAGTCAAACCTCCGTAAAGCGCCTTGCTGAGGACCGCTGTTGAGCAATCAGCTGTCCTCATCCGTGTTCCGGATGGGGGCCCTGCCCGGGCCCCGGTGTCGGGCGACGCGCACGTACCGGAGGAAGGCAGGAAGGGATGCTGCACAGAGGTCAAGAGAGCACGGACGGCGCCGGCGGCGGCGAACTGACCGTCCCCATGGCGTGGTTCTACGCCGAGTACATCGCCGAGGAACTGCTGCGGACCGGCGACCTGATGCCGCCGACGTCCTTCGAGTTCCGTGCGGGGCGCGACGCCCTGGCGCTGACCATCTTCCTCGCGGACTCCGGCGGTGAGCTCTCCGGCATCCGGGTCGTCACCCAGCTGGAGACCTGGCTGTCGCTGACGGCGTACGACCAGCCGTGGCAGGACTGGGTGTGCGAGCGCATGGCCCACCTGACCGCCGAGGCGCTGGAGGTGGGCGGGCCCGCGCCGGACCTGGAACTGGCGGCGGCGGCCTGGCGGTGGCTGGAGGAGACCGAGCTGCTCGCGCCCGACCTGGACGCGGTGCCGGGTGGCGGCGCGGTGCTCGGCGAGGACGACGGTCCAAAGGTTTGGACACCGGCCTGGCGGCTCGGTCTGCCGCTCGGCCATCTGGCGATCCATCTCTTCTGACGACGCCGTCCCTGCGGACACTCCGGGTGACCGGGGCATGGCGGTGCGGTGAACTGCCTGTTCGGCAACCGGGGGGAACTTTTCTCGGTCTGCGACCAATCCGCCGCGGCAACGGCTCCGAATCTTTTGGTTGGCATTGGTCGCGGGGCTTGAGTGATTCTCCGGTCTGGTCCGTACCGGTGGGGGCAGGAAGCAACCCCCACCGCACACCGGCCCGAGGAATTGCCATGTGGTCCCAGGATCGTCATCACGACGTCGGCGCGTACTCGCTGGGCGTGCTCGACGAGGTGGAGTCCTTCCACTTCGAGGACCATGTCCGCGGCTGCCCCCAGTGCGCGGTACAGGTCACCGAGTTCCGTCCCGCCGCCCGGCAGCTGATGCTGTACCGGAACGCGACACCGCGCGCCGTGCATCCCTTCGCGGCACCCGGCCCCCAGCTGCTCGGACGGCTGCTCGACGAGGTGGCGGCCCGCCATCGGGCACGTCGCAGGCGCTGGCTGTTCGCGGTCGCCGCCTCCGTGATCATCGCCCTCGGCGGCCCCGCCGTCGCCGTTCTCGCAGGTCCGGGCGCCCCGCCGAACAGGGTGGCCGCCACTGACCCCGACACGGGCGTGTGGGCCGAGGTCAAGGCAGAGGACCGGATCTGGGGCAGCGACATCCAGCTGAAGGTCAAGGAGGCCGAGGGCGCCCACGCCTGTCGGCTGATCGTGATCGGCAAGGACGGTTCGCACGAGACGGCGGCCAACTGGAAGTCCCCGGACGACGCCGCCGGCCCCTCCACCATGCAGGGCGGCACCTCCATGCAGCGCGAGGACATCAGCCACTTCGAGGTGCGCAGCCAGGAGGGTGAGCTCCTGGTGAAACTGCGGGCTCCGGCCTGGCGTTGAGCCGTCCGCGGCACCGACCGCAGGGACGGCACCTGGTCCGTACCTTCAATGGTTGCGGATCATGGTCGTCGACGATTCGGGGCCACGGCCGCGCTACTTCAGCAGCCGTGACAGCCGCCGGTCGGCGAGCGGCTTCCCTCCGGTCTGGCAGGTCGGGCAGTACTGGAGCGAGGAGTCGCTGAAGGACACCTCACGGACGGTGTCCCCGCACACCGGGCAGGGTTCACCAGTTCGGCCGTGCACCCGCAGCCCGCTCTTCTTCTCCGCCTTCAGCCTCCCGGCGGCCAGGCCCCGTGAGCGTTCGACGGCCTCCGTGAGCGTGGTGCGCAGCGCCTCGTGGAGATGCCGGACCTCCTCCGGCTTGAGCGACGACGCCAGCTTGAAGGGCGACATCCTGGCGGCGTGCAGGATCTCGTCGCTGTACGCGTTGCCGATCCCCGCGATCAGGCTCTGGTCCCTGAGGGCGCCCTTGATCTGCCGGCGCTCACCCGCGAGCAGCTCGGCGAAGCGGTCCACGTCGAAGTCGTCGGCGAGGGGATCCGGGCCGAGCCGGGCGATTCCGGGGACGCTCTGCGGGTCCCGTACGACGTACACCGCGAGCCTCTTCTGCGTGCCGGCCTCCGTGAGGTCGAAGCCCTCTCCGGTCTCCAGCGCGACCCGCAGCGCGAGCGGGCTCTTCCCGCCCGGCCGGGGCGTCCCGTCGGGGAGCCGGTCCCGCCAGTGCAGCCAGCCGGCGCGGGCGAGGTGGGTCACGAGGTGCAGCTCGCCGCCGTCCGTCTCCACGTCCAGGAACTTCCCGTAGCGACCCACTGCAGTGACCTCCCGCCCCTCCAGGGCGGTGACCGGCGGGTCGTACGTCTTCAGCACACTGACCGCCACGGGCAGCACACGGACGACCTCATGGCCGACGAGAGCGCCGACCAGGAAGTCCCGCAGGGCGTCGACCTCCGGTAGTTCCGGCATGCCTCCAGCGTAGTTGTCCGCGGCCGCACCTCGGCCGGGCGCCTCGCGGCTCGGGGGTGCGCGTTCGTCGGCGGGTGGCTACCTTTCAGGGGCGCGGGGAACTGCGCGAACCACCCCCACTCGCCCGCACCCGCCGGACGAACCCGCACCCCGAGCCACTGGGCGCACCCACGGCTCACCCGAACACGAACTCGCACCACACGCATTTCCCCCCGCCCCTCGCCTCCACCCCCCACACGTCCGTCAGCCGGTCCACCAGCAGCAGCCCCCGCCCCGAGACGCCCGACTCCCCCGCCTCCCGGCGGCGCGGCAGCGCGCTGGAGGAGTCCTCGACCTCCACGCGCAGCCGTGGTTCCGTCCCGGTCAGCGCCCGGAGCGTCACGATCGCGGAGCCCTCCGTGTGCATGAGCGCGTTGGTGATCAGCTCGTCGGCGACGAGTTCGATCTCGTCGGCCCGCTCCCGCGCGCCCCAGGCGCGGACGGCCGCCCCGATCATGTGCCGGGCCCCGGTGAGCGCCTCGGCGTCGCCGGGGGCGACATGCTGCTGGAGCCGTCCGGCGGGCTGCTCGGCGCTGCGGCTGCGGCGGCGCAGCAGGAGCAGGGCCACGTCGTCGTCGCCGCCGCGTTCCTCGGCCACGTCGATGAGCCGGTCGGCGAGGTCGTCGACGTCGTCGGGGCCGGTGGTGATCAGTGTCTGGAGCGTGCGCATGCCGTCGTCGAGGTCGGCGCCGGGCTGTTCGATGAGGCCGTCCGTGCACAGCAGCAGCGTGTCCCCGGGGTCCAGTTCGATCGTGCTCACGGGGTACTCCAGGCTGCCGAACTCGGCGGACAGCCCGAGCGGCAGGCCGCCGTCGACGGTCACCCGCCGGCAGGCGCCGTCGGGTGCCCGGATCAGGGGGTCGATGTGTCCGGCCCGGACGACCTGGACCACTCCGGTGGACAGGTCGGCCTCCGCGTACAGGCAGGTGGCGAAGCGGTCGGTGTCGAGATCCTGGAGGAAGACGGAGGCGCGGGACATGACGGTGGCGGGTGTGTGGCCCTCGGTGGCGTACGCCTTGAGGACGATGCGCAGCTGGCCCATGACGGCGGCGGCATGGGTGTCGTGGCCCTGGACGTCGCCGATGACCGCGCCGACCCGGCCGCCGGGCAGCGGGACGAGGTCGTACCAGTCGCCGCCGATGTCCCGGCCGAGCGAGCCGCCGTACGACGCGGCCCGGTACCGGACGGCGATGTCGGCGTCGGGCACGCTGGGGATGGACCGGGGCAGCATGGCCTGCTGGAGGCCCTCCGCGAGGTCCTTCTCCCCCTCGTAGAACATGGCCCGCTGGAGGCTCTGGGCGATGCTGCTGCCGAGCGCGACGAGGACGTCGCGCTCCTCCCGGGTGAAGCCCCGCCGGTCGTTGTAGAGCAGCCCCATGGCGCCGATGGGCCGTGCCTGCACGATCAGCGGCAGATACGCGGCCGAGGTGATCTGGAGGTCGGTGATGTGCGGCCAGAGCAGCGGATACGACTCGGCGAACTCCTCCGGTGACTCGATGAAGTGCGGGACGAGGCTCCGTACGACCTCGTTCATCGGGTACTTCACGTCGAGGCGGGTGATCCGCGTGCCGGGTACGTAGCTGGCCCTGGGGCCGGCGGCGATCATCCGGATGCGGCCGGCCTCGACCAGGCCCATGACGAGGCTGGTGGCTCCGAGGTGGGTGATGCCGTCGGTGTCCTCCAGGACGTCGATCACGTCCTGGACGGTCCGGGCGTGGGCCAGGGCGGCGGTGATGACCTGCACGACATCGGTGCGTCTGAGGCGGGCTTCGTCCAGGGCCGCCTGTTCCGTTCGCTCGCCGATCTCGCGCAGCTCCCGGGTGGCGTCGCGGACGATGCCGATGACCCGGTACGGGCGGCCGGTCTCGTCGCGGCGGATGTAGCCCTGGGTGTGCGTCCAGCGGGGGGTCCCGTCGCGCAGCCGGATGCGGAAGTAGGCGCCGTAGTTCTCGCTGCCGTCCTTGAGGGCCTGTGACACCAGGGTGTCGAGCCTGCGGCCCTCCATCGGGGGGACCCGGACGGTCAGGGTGCCGGGATCGCCGTCGTACTCGTCGGGGCGCAGGTCGAAGACCTCGTGGGCCGTGGCGTCCATGTGCATCACCCCGGCGTCGAGGTCCCAGTCGAAGCTGCCCATGAGATTGAGCGCCAGGACGGGGTCCGGGTGGGCGAGCCAATCGTCCGGCAGCGGCAGCTCACTCGCTCCCCGATCAACCATGGGGCCACTTTGCCAGGGTTTGCCCGATTATTCGAGTGGGGGCGATCCGGCCTGTTTCACCCTCGTGGATCCGGTCACAAGGGCTGTCCCGTAATCCGCGATGGATCGGCGCACGGCGCCGGATGCTGGGGGCACCTCTCACACCGTTCGGGCAGTGGGGGAGCATCGCAAGGCGGAGGTGCGTCCGCATACTGGATGTATGCGGGCGTTCCGACAACGCGGCGAGGTGCCGCATCCGAAGCCGTGCGCCTGCCGGGGACTACGGGACAGCCCTTAGTGTCGGTACCGCCCCCCGTTCCGGCGCGCGATCCAGGAGCGCGACTGCCATGGACTGGTTCACCGCACCCGACTACTGGCTCGGCCGACTGCTCTTCCAGCGCTCCCTCGCCGTGCTCTACCTGGTGGCCTTTCTGGGCGCGGCCCTGCAGTTCCGGGCACTGCTCGGGGAGCGCGGCATGCTGCCGGTCCCCCGCTTCGTCGCGCGGATGCCCTGGCGGCGGTCACCGAGCGTGTTCCACCTCCACTACTCGGACCGGTTCTTCGCGGCGTGGGCGTGGACGGGCTGCGCGGTGTCGGCGGCGCTGGTCGCCGGGGCGGACTCGCTGCTCCCCCTGTGGGGCGGCATGCTGCTGTGGCTGGTGCCGTGGGTGATGTACCTGTCGATCGTGAACGTCGGCCAGACCTGGTACTCGTTCGGCTGGGAGTCGCTGCTCCTGGAAGTGGGGTTCCTGGCGGTCTTCCTGGGCAACGACGAGGTGGCCCCGCCGATCGTCGTGCTGTTCCTGCTGCGCTGGGTGCTGTTCCGGGTGGAGTTCGGCGCGGGCCTGATCAAGATGCGCGGCGACGAGTGCTGGCGGAAGCTGACCTGCCTCTACCACCATCACGAGACGCAGCCGATGCCGGGACCGCTGAGCTGGTTCTTCCACCATCTCCCGAAGCCGCTCCACCGGGCGGAGGTGGCCGCCAACCACGTCACCCAGCTGGTCGTCCCGTTCCTGCTGTTCACCCCACAGCCCGTCGCGACGGTCGCCGCCTCACTGATGATCCTGACCCAGCTCTGGCTGGTGCTGTCGGGCAACTTCAGCTGGCTGAACTGGATCACGATCGTGCTGGCCCTGTCGGCGGTGGACCTCGGAACGGGCGCGCCGGAGGTCCCCGACGCGCCCCTCTGGTACGAGATCGTCGTCCTCGCCGTCGCCGCGCTGGTGCTCTGGCTCAGCTACCACCCGGTCCGCAACATGATCTCCCGCCGCCAGGTGATGAACCGGTCCTTCGACCCGCTGCACCTGGTCAACACCTACGGGGCCTTCGGCAGTGTCAGCCGCGTGCGGTACGAGGTGGTGGTGGAGGGGACGGCGGACGAGGTGCCGCGGGAGGACGAGGGCTGGCTGGAGTACGAGTTCCGGGGCAAGCCGGGTGACCCCCGGCACTGGCCGCGCCAGTTCGCCCCGTACCATCTGCGGCTGGACTGGCTGATGTGGTTCGCCGCGCTCTCCCCCGCGTATGCGCACCCCTGGTTCGGCGGCCTGGTGGAACGCCTCCTGGAGAACGACCGCGACACCCTCCGGCTGCTGCGCCGCTCCCCCTTCCCCGCCGACGCCCCGCCACGCTTCGTCCGCGCCCGTCTCTTCCGCTACCGCTACACGACCTGGCGGGAACTGCGGGCGACGGGGGCCTGCTGGGAGCGGACGTACGTCCGGGAGTTCATGCCGCCGACCCGGCTGGTCGTCCCGGCGGCCCGGGACCGCTGAGTCCCACCCCCTGTCATGGTCCGTGGAGCGCGCACCCGCGATCCCGCCAGGCTGCCCGCGCGCGCCGCCGTGGGGATCCCCGGTCCCGGCTCTCGACGCGGCGCCGCAGCAGCGGGCACAGTGCTGCCACGTACCTCAGACCGACAGGGAGCCCCCGTGACCAGCTGGGCCGGCCGGACCGCCACCGAGATCGCCACCGCCGTACAGGACAAGCGGGTGACGCCGCGCGAGGTGGTGGCGGAGCATCTCGCGCGGATCGCGGCGCTGGACGGGCGGATCGGCGCGTTCCGCGCGGTCCGGGCGGAGGCGGCCCTCGCCGAGGCGGACGAGGTGGCGGCCCGCGCCGAGCTGGGCGGTCTGCCGCTGGCCGGGGTACCGGTGGCCGTCAAGGACAACCTCGCCGTACGGGGCGAGGCCACGCGCAACGGGTCGGCCGCGACACCGGACGCCCCGGCGGCCGAGGACCATGTGACGGTGGCCAGGCTCCGTGCGGCGGGCGCGGTGGTCGTGGGTCTGACGAACGTGCCCGAGCTGTGCGTCTTCGGCACGACAGACGGGGTGCACGGCACCGCCCGCAACCCATGGGACCTCACCCGCACCACCGGCGGCTCGTCCGGCGGCAGCGCGGCCGCGGTCGCCGCCGGCCTGGTGCCGATCGCACTCGGCAACGACGGGATGGGATCGCTGCGCATACCGGCCGCCAATTGCGGCCTCATAGGGCTGAAGCCGGGCTTCGGCGTCATCCCCGCGGACATCGGACACGGCGACTGGTTCGGCATGTCGGAGAACGGCCCGCTCACGACGACCGTCGAGGACGCCCGGCTGATGTTCCAGGTCCTGGCGGGCACGGAGCCCGTCGAGCCGCCCCGGTCCCCCTCCTCCCGCACCATCGCTCTCTCCGTGCGCAGCCCCCTGGTCGGGGTGGCCGTCACCCGTCCGTACGCGGATGCCGCGCGCCGGGCCGCCGAGGCGCTGGCCGGGGTGGGCCACCGTGTGCGGCCCGCCGATCCGCCGTACCCGCTCTGGCTGGGCACGACGTCGCTGGCCCACTGGACGGCGGGCACGGCGGTGGACGCCGAGGACCTCGACCCGGCGCTGCTGGCCCGTCGCACCCGTGTGCACGCCGCCGTGGGGCGCCGCTTCCTGAGGGGGGTCCGCGCGGGCGACCGCCGGGAGCAGCTGCGCCGGCGGATGGAGCCGTTCTTCGCCGAGCACGATGTGCTGCTCACGCCGGCGCTCGCCCGGCGCGGGCCGGCCGCCGCGCCCTGGCACGAGCGGGGCTGGCTGCGCAATCTGCTGGTGAACACCAACTACTCGCCGTTGACCCCGCCGTGGAACCTCACGGGATGGCCGGCGATGTCGGTGCCGTTCGGCACGCTCCCGTCGGGCGCCCCCTGCGCGGTGCAACTGGTGGGCCGCCCTGGCTCCGAACTGGAACTCCTCGCCGTGGCGGAGCAGTTGCAGGAGCTGCACCCGTGGCGGCGGACGGCACCGCTCGACTGACGGGGCCCGGCCTCAGAGGGCCCGGTACATGATGTGCAGCCCCACTGCGCCGTCCCGCGGGTGTTCGAAGGCATCCGGCACGGTGCCCAGGACGGTGAAGCCGAGGGAGGTCCACAGACGGACGGCCGGGTTGGTCTCGACGACGGCGTTGAACACCATCCCGCGGTAGCCGTCGGCCTTGGCCGCGGCCAGGACGTGCTCGGCGAGCGCGCGGCCGATGCCCCGACCGCCGTGGTCGGGGTCGACCATGAAGCCGGCGTTGGCGATACGAGCGGCGGGACCACCGTAGTTGGGTGTGAGATAGGCGGAGCCGACGACCGCTCCGGTGCCGTCCTCGATGACGAACACCCGCTTGGCGGGGGCCATCCACAGGGCGCGGGCGGCTTCCTCGGAAGTATCGGGGTCCCAGGTGTAGGTCTCACCGGCGGCGACTACACGGTGCCAGAACGGCCAGATCCGCGGCCAGTCCTCGGCGGTGGCTTCTCTGATCTGCATGGGCGTGAGTCTGGCACGCCCATGCAGACGGCGATCGCGATGGCCCTGACGGGTCAGTCCACGCTGGGCAGGATGTGCGGCTCGGCGAGGTCGTCCTCGTAGCCCGCCAGACGGATGGGGGCGGACCTGGCCCACACGTCGAGGCTGCCGAGTTCCTTCTTCGACCGGCCGGCGCGCTCCGTGCGTTCCTTGGGGCGCTGATCGCGATTCGTCTTCTCTGGTGTCACCGCGCACTCCTTATGTGTCGGTCACCCTCGGGACGTCGGCCCAGCCTGCCGCTGCGCGCCTGACGTCCGCTCGGGTCTGAGTCGATGTCAGTTCGGACGCGGTGGCGCCGGATTCATTTGGGTGAGAGCAGGCCGTGGTGACCGGCTTGTCCCGGGACGGACCGTGGGTGTGGGTGGAACCCATTTAAAGCTGTCCGTCCGATACAGAGTAACCAAATGAGCGGGTGCCCGCTCGATGGGGCTGAAAACACGAGGTAACTGTCTTGAGTCGTTCCGTGTTCAGCAGGCCACCGTGCAGCGATTCGCCCCATTTCATTACGTTTTGCTACCACCCGACCGGCCTAGTTACCGAACTGAGCGCCGTACCAGGGCTTCGGCGGATCGCCATCCTCGGCACGCAGTTCAGGTCCCGTTGGCCGAATAGCAAGCCGACCATGATCTGCTCCTGTGCCGCAACGGCATTTCTCGCGGGCGGACTCGGGAGGACCGACGCATGGAGCTGCGCGGCATCGACGAGCTGATGGATCTGCTGTACGCGTGCCGGGGGGCGAGGGACGCGCCCGGTGGCTGCGGCGACTTCGGGGACCGGCACGAGCACGCGCTGCGCACCGCCGCGCTGTTGCGCCGGGCACGGCCGGCCGACAAGGAGCTTCAGGTGGCCGGCCTGGTGCGCGGCCTCGGCCGTCTGCTCCGTCCGGGGGACGACACCGGCCACGCCGATCTGGCCGCCGATGCGGTGCGCCCCCTGCTCGGCGAGCGGGTCGCCCGTCTCATACGCCTGCACGCCCTCGGCCCCGACGACCTCGTACGGCTGCACGCGGGCGGCTGGGCCGACGCGGCCCTGGTCGAGGACGTGCTGACGCTGCGGGACGCGGACGAGGCGGGCCGGACCCCGGGGGTGGACGCCGGGGTGCTCGAGGACTGGCGGACGGTGCTGGAGCTGGTGTCGGGCCGGGCGAGGGCGTCTCACCACTTGCCGGGCGCGTAGTCCTTCAGGAAGACGCCGTACAGGTCCTCGCCCTGCTCGCCGCGGACGACAGGGTCGTAGACGCGGGCCGCGCCGTCGACGAGGTCGAGCGGGGCGTGGAAGCCCTCCTCGGCGAGGCGGAGCTTGTCGAAGTGGGGGCGCTCGTCGGTGATCCAGCCGGTGTCGACGGAGGTCATGAGGATGCCGTCGGTCTGGAACATCTCCTGGGCGCTGGTCCGCGTCACCATGTTCATCGCGGCCTTGGCGGCGTTGGTGTTCGGGTGGCCCGCGCCCTTGTAGCCGCGGCCGAAGACGCCCTCCATCGCGGAGACGTTCACGACGTACGCCCGTCCGCTCGACGCCTTCCGCGCGGCGTCGGCCATGGCCGGGCGGAGCTTGCTGATGAGGATGAACGGCGCGGTGTAGTTGCACAGCTGGGTCTCCAGCAGCTCCACCGGGGAGATCTGCTCGATGGTCTGCACCCAGGTGTTGCTGTCCACGACGTCGGGGACGAGGCCGCCCGCGTCGATGGCGGTGCCGTCGAGGTGCCGGGCGACACTGGCGTTGCCCGCGACGAGGGCGAGGTCGGCGACCCGCTGGGCGTCGAGGCCGCTGGTGCCGGCGGGCAGCTCGGCCGGACCGGTGAGCCGGTCCACCGCTCCGGAGTTGAAGGCGCCGATGACGTGGTGGGCGGGGAGCTCGCCGGTGGGGAGCGGGGCGCGCTCGCCCTCCACCAGGGCGGCGTAGGCGGAGGGCAGACGGCGCACGGTCTGCGTCGCGTTGTTGATCAGGATGTCGAGCGGGCCCGCCTCGGTGACCTGGTCGGCGAGGGAGACGACCTGGGCGGGGTCGCGCAGGTCGATGCCGACGACCTCCAGGCGGTGCATCCAGTCGGCCGAGTCGTCCATCGCCTTGAAGCGGCGGATGGCGTCCTTCGGGAAACGGGTGGTGATCGTGGTGTGGGCGCCGTCCCGCAGCAGCCGCAGGGCGATGTACATGCCGATCTTGGCGCGGCCGCCGGTGAGCAGGGCGCGCTTGCCGGTGAGGTCGGCGCGGGCGTCGCGGCGGGCGCGATTCTCGGCGGCGCAGTCCTGGCAGAGCTGGTGGTAGAAGTAGTCGACCTCGACGTAGCGGCTCTTGCAGACGTAGCAGGAGCGCGGGCGCTGGAGTATCCCCGCGATCTGTCCCGTCTCGGTCACCGACGACGGCAGGATGCCCTCCGTCTCGTCGTCGATGCGCTGGGCGGAGCCGGTGGCGGTGGCCTCGGTGACCGCCTTGTCGTGGGCGGTCTTCGCGGCACGGCGCTCTTGCCGGCGGCGCTGCTTCACCGTGCGGTAGATGGCGGCGGTGGCGCGGCGCACCGTGATCGCGTCCGGGTGGTCGACGTCCAGCGTGTCGAGTTCCTCGAGCACGCTGAGGCAGACGGCGAGCCGCTCGGGGTCGATACCGGGGCCGTACACGGCCTCGTCCGTCGTCGCCGGGCCGTCCTCTGTCACCGTCATCGCGCTGCCGTTTCCCTGATCACCCGCGGCGCGCCGACTCGCGCCCGTCACCGAACGCGGAATTCTACGGTCGGAAGCGCGGCTGACCAAACGCAGGGCGCCCAGTAGCTCGGGGGTGCGCGGTTCGCCGACGGGTGCGGGTACGTGGGGGTTGTTCGCGCAGTTCCCCGCGCCCCCGCAGGCTCGGGCCTGCGGCCCGGCCTTCAGGTGAAAAGCCTGGGGGCGCAGCCCTCGGCTTTTCCGGGGCGCGGGGAACTGCGCGACCAGTCACACACCACCCGCACCCGCCGGCGAACCGCGCGCCCCCGAGCCACAAGGCGCCCTCGGTCAGCTCTCGCACGCCGCCAGCAGCTCGTCCAACTCTCTCGTCACCGACTTGCCCAGCACCTCCAGATCCGGCACGGCCTTCGCGTCGGCCACCAGGCCGTAGTGGACGCTCCCCCGGTACGTGGACACCGCCACGGCCACCGACTGCCCATGGGCGAGGGGGGCCAGCGGGTACACCTCGGCGAGCGGGCAGCCGCCGAGTTTCAGGCCGAGGCTCGGGAGGGGGACGCTGGTGACGAGGATGTCGTACCAGAGGCGCGCGGCTTGACTGACCAGAGGCCCGCCCAGGCGGTGTCCCAGCGGCGGCACGTGGTCGGCGAGCAGCGCGATCGCCCCGGCCCCGCGATTGGGCCCGGCGTCCTTGTTGCGGTCCATGGCCGTCCGGACCGCACGGAGACGGCCGAGCGGGTCGGGGTCGTCCACGGGCAGCTTCATCAGATAGCCGGAGAGCCGGTTGCCCTGGGGGTGCGCGGTGCGCGGCCGGCGTTTGGAGACGGGGATGAGGGCCCGGGGCGTGACCCCCTCACTGCCGTCGCCCCGCTCGTCCAGCCAGCGGCGCAGCGCGCCGGCGACGACCGCGATGAGGACGTCGTTGACGGTGCCGCCGACCGTCTTGCGGATGCGATGTACGTCGTCGAGGTCGAGGACCACCCCGGCGGTACGGCGGGTACCGCTGGGCTCGGAGGTCAGGGCGGCGCTGGACCGGGCGCCCAGCGTCGCGTCGAGCGTGGTGCGGGCGACGGAGGTGCCGATGTCCAGGGCCCGGCCCAGGTCGGAGAGGGTGTCCCGGAAGAGGGTGGGCAGCCGGCGCACATCACCGAGGAGGCTGCGCGCGGGTTCGGCGGGGCGGGGCCGGGGCGCGGGCATGTCGATGGGGTCCATGACGGCGGCGGCGAGGGTCAGCGCCCGCAGTCCGTCGGCCAGGGCGTGGTGGAACTTGAACAGCACCGCGAAGGAGGTGCCGTCCTCGGCCGGCAGGACGTGCGCCTCCCACGGCGGCCTGCCGCGTTGCAGGGGGCGTTCCATCAGCCGCCCGGCCACCGCGTGGAAGTCGCGTGTGGGCGCGTGCAGCCGGACGTGATCGAAGGGCTCGAAGTGGGCGACGGGCTCACGGGTCGCGCCACCGAAGGTGAGCGGTAGCCGCATGTCGGGCCGCCATACGTCCCGGATCCGCATGCGCAGCGCGGGCACTGCGGCGGCGCGCGCCGCGAGCAGGTCCGCGGCGTGGGACCCGGCGGTGGGCGAGGTCGCCGTGAAGACGCCGAGGGCGGCGAGATGCATGGGATGTTCGGCGGTCTCGATGTTCCAGAAGGCCAGGTCGAGTGGTGCGAGCTCGTCAGAAGTCAATGGCTTGCCTCGCGTCGACGACGGGTGAGTCTGCAGTCAATCGCCGTTGGCCGATTACGGTCAAGTACGATCGAGCTACGCTCAGTTAACAGCAGATTAAGTCCCGCCTCCTGGGAAGAGGCGGGACCTGGGGGACATCTGCCGTCACCGGGGGTCATCTCAACCCACCCGGCCCAGCGTGGCGTGACGAACCGCACAGCCGCTCGACGCACCTTCGCACAGGGCTACGACACCTGCTGACCCTTGCCCAGGGCGATCACCCCGCCCTTGGAGACCGTGTACAGCTCGGCGTCACGCTCCGGGTTGACGCCAATGGTGGCGCCCGGGGGGACCTGGACGTTCTTGTCGAGGACCGCACCCCGGACGACCGCGCCCCGGCCGATGTGGACGTTGTCGTGCAGGACCGACCCCTGGACGACGGCGCCCGGGTCGACCACGACGCCCGGCGACAGCACGGACCTGGTCACCTGGCCGCGGATCAGGCACCCCGCACTGATGATCGACTCGCTGGCGATGCCGCCCGCGTTGAAGCGGGCCGGGGAGAGCTGGCCGGAGCTCGTGTAGATGGGCCAGCTGCGGTTGAACAGGTTGAAGGCGGGGCGTTCGGCGATGAGGTCCATATGGGCGTCGTAGTAGGCGTCGAGGGTTCCGACGTCCCGCCAGTAGCCGCGGTCGCGGTTGGTCTCACCGGGTACGTGGTTGGCGCTGAAGTCGTACAGCTGAGCCTCCCCCCGCTCGGTGAGCTGGGGCAGGATCGAGCCGCCCATGTCGTGGACGGAGTTCTCGTCCTCGGCGTCCCGCTGGAGCGCCTCGACCAGGGCCTTGGTGGTGAAGATGTAGTTGCCCATCGAGGCGAACACGCACTCGGGGTCGTCGACGAGGCCGGGCGGGTCGGCGGGCTTCTCCAGGAAACGCTCCACGGACCGGCCGTCGGAGCCGGGGGTGATCACCCCGAACGAGGAGGACTCGGTGCGGGGCACACGTATCCCGGCGACGGTCACCCCCGCGCCGCCCTCGATGTGCTGGGCCAGCATCTGCCGGGGGTCCATGCGGTAGACGTGGTCGGCGCCGAAGACGGCGACGTACTCGGGCTGTTCGTCCTGCACCAGGTTCAGCGACTGCAGCAGCGCGTCGGCGCTGCCCAGGTACCAGCGCGGGCCGAGCCGCTGCTGGGCGGGGACCGGGGTGACGTAGTTGCCGAGCAGGCTCGACATCCGCCAGGTGGTGGTGATGTGCCGGTCCAGGGAGTGCGATTTGTACTGGGTCAGGACGCAGATCCTCAGGATGTCCGCGTTCACGAGGTTGGAGAGTACGAAGTCCACGAGACGGTACGTCCCGCCGAAGGTCACCGCGGGTTTCGCCCGGTCGGCGGTCAGGGGCATCAGCCTCTTGCCCTCACCGCCCGCCAGTACGATTCCCAGCACCGAAGGTCCACCGCGCCGCATGCCGTCGCCCCTCTACGCCCGGTTGTGCCGTGCTCTGTCCTGTGTGCCTACCCCTGTTTGAGGACTTCCTCGTACAGGTGGACCGTCCGCCGGGCCACCGCGTCCCAGCCGAACTCGCGCACCGCGCGCTCCCGTCCCGCCTCACCCATGCGGGCGGCGGTCGCGGGGTCGGCGAGGACCGAGTCGAGGGCGCGGGCCAGCTGAGCTTCGAAGTCGTCCTCGGTGGACACGAGGAGTCCCGTGACGCCGTCCTCCACGACCTCCGGGATACCGCCCACCCGTGACGCGACCACCGCCGTCCCGCAGGCCATGGCCTCCAGATTGACGATGCCGAGCGGTTCGTACACCGAGGGACAGACGAACACGGCAGCGTGGGTGAGGAGTTGGATCACCTCCGGGCGCGGCAGCATCTGCGGAATCCAGTGCAGGCCCTCGCGTACGCGGCTCAGCTCCTCGAAGAGGTCGCGGAACTCCCGGTCGATCTCCGGGGTGTCGGGGGCGCCGGCGCACAGCACGACCTGGACGTCAGGGTCGATGTCCCGCACGGCGCGCAGCAGATGGGGCACGCCCTTCTGGCGGGTGATGCGGCCGACGAACAGGACGTAGGGGCGGGCCCTGTCCAGGCCGATGCGGTCGAGGACGTCCGTGGCGTGGTCCGGCTGGTAGAGGGAGGTGTCGATGCCGTTGTGCACGACCCGCACCCTTGCCGGGTCCAGGGCCGGGTAGCAGCCGAGGATGTCGTCGCGCATGGCGCCGGACACCGCGATCACCGCGTCGGCGGACTCGATCGCGGTGCGCTCGGCCCAGCTGGACAGGGCGTAACCGCCGCCCAGTTGCTCGGCCTTCCAGGGGCGCAGCGGCTCCAGCGAGTGGGCGGTCATCACATGCGGGATGCCGTGCAGCAGCTTGCCGAAGTGCCCGGCGAGATTGGCGTACCAGGTGTGCGAGTGGACGAGTTCGCGGCCTTCGAGCCCGGCGGCGATGGACAGGTCCACGGAGAACGTGCGCAGCGCGTCGTTGGCGCCGTCCAGCGCCGACCAGGGCCGGTGGCGTACGACGCCGCCCGCGGCGCCCTCACCCCAGCAGTGCACGTCCAGGTCGACGAGGGGTCTCAACTCCCGTGCGAGGAACTCGACATGGACCCCCGCGCCACCATAGACGTCGGGCGGATACTCCCGGGTCAACAGGCCGACTCGCACCCGGAACCCCCTGTCTCACATGACGTGTTCCCACATGGTCACCCAGACGGGGCGGTTGGGGAAGACCACGATTTTCCCGTGGGCCTAGGGGCCCGCGGCGCCCGGCGGCCGGGTCCGGGCGGGCGGCTGGTCGAAGCAGCAGTCGCCGCACAGTCCGCCGCCGGGCAGCCGGTAGTAGAGGCAGCAGCTGCGGCGGCGGTGGGTGACGGGGTCGAGGGTGCCGGCCAGAGCGGGATGCGTGAGCTGTGCGGCGGCCAGCCGCCGGGCCCGGCCCGCGACCTCCGTACGGCCGTTCGCGGCGGCCCAGCGGTCGATCTGCCGTACGGCTCCCATCAGCGCGGAGGCCGCGTTGCCCCGGAGCAGACGGCGGGAAACGGGCAGCTGGGAGCACAGGGCTGTCGCCAGCGGGACGAGATGCGCCTCCCGTACGACCTCGCCGAGTTCGTCGGCGGGCAGCATCCGTACCTCGGTCAGCCAGAGCTCGTCGGGAGCGCTCGCGCCCGGGTCCCAGCGCAGCAGCCGAGGGTCCAGATCGGGGACGCGGTCGTACAGCGCGGCGGCGCCCAGGACCACCGACCACAGCCTGGCGGCGAGACCGAGGTGGGCGATGGAGGCCGCGACGCGTGGCTCGGGGGCCCGAGTGCCGTCCGCCACCTTGCGGACACGGAAAATTACGGGATTCGCGTAAACCTCCTTTTTCACATCGGCATCCCGTGCCGCGTACGCCTGCGCGAGGGTGGGCAGCGGCCCCCGCGACGGTTCCCCCGTACGTAGTACGAAGAAGCCGCCGAGGGCGGAGAGGTCGGTGAGGCCGGGGGCGTGATCCACGAGGTCGAGTAGTACCAGGACCCATCGGCGCTTCCGAGCCGAGGGGTGCACTCCGTGTCGCCCCTCCTGAGGATGACCGGCGGCGGGTCGTACTCCATCGGCAGTACGACTCATTGAGTGCTCAGGTACGACGACGCGAACACGTTCGCGAGGCATCGTGGTCACCATGAAAGCCGACCGTTCGCAGCGGCGGGCCGAGCGCCCCCGCCCCTCGCAGAGGAGCCGCTCATGAGCGCCCTCGCGTTGTCCGTGCTGCTGTCGTTCGTCTCCGCCGTGGCCTACGCAGGCGGTGCGATCGTGCAGGAGCGTGTCGCGGTGACCTCCCCCAGCCGGACCTACGCGCCGCTGCGCCGGCCGGGCTGGTGGGCCGCCGTCGCACTCAACGGTCTGGGCGGGCTGTTGCACGTGGTCGCCCTGGCCTACGGCCCGCTGAGCCTGGTGCAGCCGCTGGGCGCGTTGACCATCGTCTTCGCCCTGCCCATGGCGGCGCTCTTCGTCGGTCGCAGGGCCGGGGCGACGGCCTGGCGGGGCGCGATCATGGCGACGGTGGGCCTCGCGGGGCTGCTCTCCCTGGTCGGCACGGCCGACGCGCGGTCCCTGGACACCGCCGAGCGCGTGCTGGTGGCGGTGGTCAGCGCGGGCGCCGTGGTGGCGTTGATGACGGCGGCCCACGCCGCGCACCGACATCCGACGACGCGCAGCATCCTGCTGGCGGTGGCGTCCGGTGTGGCGTTCGGCATGTCATCGGTGTTCACGAAGACGGTCGCCGTCGACTGGACGGACGGTGTCGCGCTCGGCGACGTGCCGACCCTCGCAGTCATCGGTGTCTTCGCCACGGCCGGTCTGCTGCTGTCCCAGGCCTCCTACCGCAGCGGCGGCCTCGCGGCCCCGCTGGCCACCCTGACCGTCGTGAACCCGGTGGTGGCGGCGGCGGTCGGCATCACGATGTTCGGCGAGACGTTCCGCTACGGCACCACGGGCACCCTCCTCGCACTGGCCAGCGGAGTCGTCGCGGCGGGCGGGCTGATCCTGCTCACCACCGAGCGGCTGGATGACGAGGCGCGGCCCGAGCGGGTCGGGAAAGACGCCCCGAAGGACGCGTCCACGGTCGCCGACCGGGAGGCGGCCCTCGCCGTCGAACGGCTCCTCGCGGGGCTTCCCTCCCGGTCCGCCGAGCTGCCGGCAGCGGCCGACGGCTCGCTCGGCCTCGACCGGCGGGTGGTCGTACCGGCTCCGTTCCGCAGGGGCGGCGGCTCCGGGGACGAGGGTCCGCCCGAACTGGAGCTGCGACCGTTCCACGGCGAGCTGTACGTGCCGCGGCCCCATGCCCATACCGACCGGCGACGGGACCATGTCGCTTCATGAGCGGGAGGCCCGAAGCGGGCCTCCCCCGGTACGTCAGCGTGTCAGAGACGCACCCCGCCCGCCCGTAGGTAGGCGATCGGGTCGACGTCGCTGCCGAAGCCGGGCCCCGTCCGCACCTCGAAGTGCAGATGCGGGCCAGAGCTGTTGCCCGTGGACCCCGAGCGGCCGATGCGCTGGCCCGCGCTCACGCTCTGCCCGGCCTTCACGGAGATCGCCGACAGATGGGCGTACTGCGTGTACCGGCCGTCGGCGTGCCGGATCACCACCTGGTAGCCGAAGGAACCGCCCCAGCCGGCCGTGACGACCTCACCGGAGGCCACGGCCTTCACGGTGCTGCCGGTCGGCACGGGAAAGTCGACCCCCGTGTGGTAGCCCTTCGACCAGGAGGAACCGGAGGCGCGGTACGGGGTGCCGAGGGAGGCGTTCACGGGGGCGACCCGGGACCCGGACTGCTGCCGCGTGTCGGTCCGCTGCTCCCGCTTCTGCTCCTTCTTCTCTTCCTTCTTGGCCTGCTCCTTCTTGGGCTGTTCCTTGTTGTGTTCCCTCTTCGGCTGTTCCTTCTTGTGTTCCTTCTTGGGGGCGGCCGAGCTCAGGCTCAGCCGCTGGCCCGGGAGGATGCGGTCCGGGTCGGAGCCGACGATCCGTCGGTTTGCGTTGTACAGCCCGCGCCAACCGCCCTTGACCTCATGGGACTCGGCGATCTCGGAGAGCGTGTCGCCCCGGACGACCGTGTACATCTCGACCTTGCCCGCCTGCGACTGGGGCGTGGTCTGCGGTTTGACGTCCTCGATGGTGCGCGGCGCGTCGCCGCCGCGGGTGAGGCCCGCGCGGACCGAGCAGTGGGGCCAGGCGCCGGGGCCCTGGCCGTCCAGCACCTTCTCGGCGATCGCGATCTGCTGTTCCTTGGTCGCCAGGTCGGCGCGCGGGGCGTAGGCCGTCCCGCCGTACGCCTCCCAGGTGGACTGACTGAACTGGAGACCGCCGTAGTAGCCGTTGCCGGTGTTGATGTCCCAGTCACCGGTGGACTCGCAGGCCGCGACCTTCTCCCAGGTGTCCACGTCGGCCGCCTCGGCGACTCCCGTGCCGATCAGCGGGAGTGCGATGCCGGCGCCGCCGGCTGTGACCGTGAGTGAAGCACGGTTGATCCTGTTCGGCTGATACCGGCGGTGCCGGCCGCGTACGGCCATGGAGTAGCCCCCCTCGCCTCTGCCACGAAGCCGCAAAAGTAAGCGCCGCGAACCGGCCATGACAAGACGAAAATCCAGCCGCAGCAACCCCGTGAGTGGCGTGGAAGCGACCTGTCCCGGCGCGTAAGTACGCCCGTCCGGCGCGCGCGTGAGTGAGTGCGACGCGTGAATGGCGCCGGATGCGCGGTCCATTGAGGCAGGTGGGGCCCTTTCCACGTACTCAAGCACGACGCGCCGGGCGGTGCGCAAGGGGCCGCCGCACGCCAGGGTGACCGGAAGGGCAATACTGGCGAGCACCGACGGCAGCACCGATATGAGGACCTACCGGCACTACTTGTGCCTCACGACTTGACCGATACACCGGCACCACTGATTCCAGGATCCATAGGAGCCCACCGCATGAGCACTTCAGCCCAGATCGGCGTCACCGGCCTCGCGGTCATGGGGAGCAATCTCGCCCGGAACTTCGCCCGCAACGGCTACACGGTCGCCGTCCACAACCGCACCGCGGCGCGGACCCACGCGCTGGTGAAGGAGCACGGGCACGAGGGCGACTTCATCGCGGCCGAGACCGCCAAGGAATTCGTACAGGCGCTGGAGCGCCCCCGGCGTCTGGTGGTGATGGTGAAGGCCGGCGGCCCCACGGACGCGGTGATCGAGGAGTTCGCGCCGCTGCTGGAGCCCGGCGACATGATCATCGACGGTGGCAACGCGCACTTCGCGGACACCCGCCGTCGTGAGGCCGCGCTGCGCGAGCAGGGCATCCTGTTCGTCGGCGCGGGCATCTCCGGCGGTGAGGAGGGCGCGCTCAACGGCCCCAGCATCATGCCGGGCGGCCCGGCCGAGTCGTACGACTCCCTCGGCCCGATGCTGGAGAAGATCTCCGCGAAGGCCGCCGACGGGGCGCCGTGCGTCACGCACGTCGGTCCGGACGGCGCCGGGCACTTCGTGAAGATGGTCCACAACGGCATCGAGTACGCCGACATGCAGCTGATCGGCGAGGCGTACCAGTTGCTGCGGGATGTGGCCGGCTACTCCCCCGCGCAGATCGCGGAGATCTTCCGCACCTGGAACACCGGGCGCCTCGACTCGTACCTGATCGAGATCACCGCCGAGGTGCTGGCGCACGTGGACACGGCGACCGGCAAGCCGTTCGTGGACGTCGTCGTCGACCAGGCGGAGCAGAAGGGCACGGGCCGCTGGACCGTGCAGATCGCGCTGGACCTGGGTGTGCCGGTCTCCGGTATCGCCGAGGCCGTCTTCGCCCGCTCGCTGTCCGGGCACGCCTCGCTGCGGGACGCCTCGCGCTCGCTGGCCGGCCCGAAGGCGGCCCCGCTCAGCGAGGCCGAGGCGGGCGCCTTCGCCGACCGCGTGGAGCAGGCGCTGTACGCCTCCAAGATCGTGTCGTACACGCAGGGCTTCCACGAGATCGACGCGGCCCGCGCCGAGTACGACTGGGACATCGACCTCGGCAAGGTCGCCTCCATCTGGCGCGGCGGCTGCATCATCCGCGCGGCCTTCCTCGACCGTATCCGCGCCGCGTACGACGCCCGGCCGGACCTGCCGAGCCTGCTGTCCGACGAGACGTTCGCCCAGGAGATCGCGGCGGCGCAGGACGACTGGCGTGAGGTGATCGTGGCAGCCACCCGGCAGGGCGTGCCGACGCCGGGCTTCGCGGCGGCCCTCGCCTACTACGACGCGCTGCGCGCGGAGCGGTTGCCCGCGGCGCTCACGCAGGGCCAGCGGGACTTCTTCGGGGCCCACACGTACCGGAGGGTGGACCGGGAGGGGTCGTTCCACACGCTGTGGGGTGGCGACCGGTCCGAGGTCGAGGCGTAAGAGGGGACCGCGACCGACCGCGGGGGACGTCGACAGGGCCGGTGCGGTTGCGGCCGGTTGCGCATGGACCGGCCGCAGGGCCCCGGCCGGGGGCGGTCTTGCCGCGCCGACCGCAGGGCCCCGGCGGGAGCCGGTCTCGCGCGGGCCGACCGCGGCACCTGTCGACGGAGCCCGGCCGGTTCACGGCCGATCTCGGGCGAACCGGCGGGCGGGCCCCGGCGAGGGTCGGTCGGTCGTGGCCGGACTCGCGCGGAGCGGCCCCCGCGGGAGGGGGTGGCGGGTCGGCTTGCGGCCGGTCCCTCACGGAGCGACCGCGGCGGACGTCGGCACGGGCCGAGCGGACGTGGCCGCTCTCGCACGGGCCGACCGCGGCGGCCTCCCGGTGCTCCCCCACCTGCTGGGCCATTACTCCCACCTGCTGGGCCATCGGCCCTGCCACGGCAGATGGCCCGATGGGGCCCGCCCCGACTGCCCGGCGGCGCGTCGGCGGGGGCTGGCCGATTCGCGGTCGGTCCCTCCTCGGCCGACCGCGGCAAGCCCTCGGCGAGGGCCGGTCGGCCGTGGCCGGTCTCGCTGTTCCCCACACCCCCCTTCGGGCGGCATGGCAGTGGCCCGGCGTGACGAGGTTCGCGCCGGGCCACTCGTCGTTCTTCCTGCCTCTACGTCAGGGGCTTGGGCGTCGGTTCTCCCGGGATCGGGTCAGGGCCCGGGGGTTGCGGGACCGGGTCCGGTTCCGGGGTCGGTGCGGGCTCCGGTGGGGGGACCGGGTCGGGGTAGGGGTTCGGGGCCGGGACGGGTTCGGGGCGGTCGGGGCCCGGGCCGGGGGTGGGGCCGGGCCGCACGGGGTCCGGTTCTGGGTGAGTCATCGTGTCCTCCAGCCATGGATACGTCGGCCATGGACTCGTGCCCCGGGTACCCCTCGGCACCACGGACAGTCACCCGTTCGGCCGCGCCGCCGCCGCGCCCGCCGCCAGCCCCGGCCGGGGACTGGACAGGACGGGAATCGTGGTCGTGGTCAGTCGCCGGGCGGGCGTCATGGATGCCTGGGCGAGGACGATCGCGTCGGCGTCGGTGACGTCGTCGGCGGCCTCCGCGATCACCCGGGCACAGCCCTCGGTGTCACCGGCGCCGAACAGTGCCCATGCCTGTTCGAGGAGGAGAGTGCGGATCTCCACCGGGCCCGTGGCCTCCTCCTCGATCAGGGCCACCGTCGGGGCCAGGGTGCTGTGCACCGTGGCGAGGACGACGATCCGCGGGCCGGCGGCCACGGCCGCGGCCGCCATCGGGCGGTCCACGCGGAGCACGGGCACGCCGACGCCGGTCGCCTCGGCGACGGCGCCGATGCTGGAGCAGGTACACAGCACCGCCGTCGCGCCCTCGGCGACGGCCTCGTCGAGCAGGGCCCGCACCTCGCCGGCGACCGACTCGGGACCGTCGGTGCCCGCGCGGGTCAGCAGGTCCTCGGCGACGAAGTGCCTCAGCTCCAGGCCCGGATGGGCCTCGTCGCGGAGGGCGTCGAAGACCGGGACGTGGAGGGGGGAGGTGTGCAGCAGGGCGAGCACGCCGCCCATCAGAACCCCTCCGGGTGGGCGACGAGCCACTCCTTGGCCGCCCGCAGCAGCTCCGGGTCGGCCGCCGGGGCCTCGTCGGGGTGCCGCTCCGCCCACTTCACGACGTACGGGCACAGCGGCGCGACGACGAGGCCCTCGCGTTTGGCCGTGACGTACAGCCGCCGCGCCAGCGAACCGGCGATCCCCTGGCCCTCGTACGCGGGCTCGACGATCGTGTGGACCGGGACGAGGGCGCGCTGCGGAGCCTCCAGGACGAAGTACTGGATGTGTCCGGCCAGTTCGTCGCCGGCGAAGGCCTCCAGGCGGCCGCCGGCCCGGTCGTCGCGGATCTCGATGTCGCTCATGCGGTTCTCCTCGCGTACGTTCGGCGTCGCCGGGCAGCCGCTCAGGGACTCAGGCCGGGACGGCCTGGGGGCTGCGCCGCTGGTCCGAACCCGGTACCGGCTCGGACGGGTCCGCGCCGAGGGACACGATCCGGTTGTCGCCGTCCACGTGCACCACCCTGGGCCTCATCGCCCGGGCTTCGGCATCGGAGACCTGAGCGTAACTGATGATGATCACCAGATCTCCGGGATGCACGAGATGGGCCGCGGCGCCGTTGATGCCGATGACCCCGGAGCCGCGCTCACCCTCGATGACGTACGTCTCCAGACGGGCCCCGTTGGTGATGTCCACGATGTGCACGAGCTCACCGGGCAGCAGATCGGCGGCGTCGAGCAGATCGGCGTCGATGGTCACGGAGCCGACGTAGTGCAGGTCGGCCTGGGTGACGGTGGCTCGGTGGATCTTGGACTTGAACATGGTACGAAACACGGCAAGACTCCCGATTTGTCTGCTCCCTGCCTGCTTTATGCAGGTCAAGGGCGGTCTCTGGAGAGTACAACCGTTCGCTTCTTCGGTCAGCTGTCCTCAGGTGTTTCAGGGCTCACACTGACCCGTTGCTGACTTTTGCGACGCGTCATCAGGCGGGCTGCGCCGGCTGCGGGTGCGCCACGGCCGCGAGGGCTCGAGCTGGGTCCCCGGCGACGGCAGTACCCCCAGCCACGGTGGCCGTGTTCTGCCGTCTCGCTTCCGGACCGCTCGCTTCCCCCGACCCGGTACTTGGGGAGTAGCCCACCCCTTGGTAAGGCCACGGCGGCCGGCCGTCGGCCGGCACCGCCAGGACAAAACGCTGCCGCCCCAGCGCATGGGAAACGACCTCCTTGTCGGAAAGAGGACCGGCGGACGCCAAAAGCGCATCTCCTGCATGGCCGGTGATCCGGCCGTGGAACGCGGGCGGGAGGGCCTGCACGCCCTTGCGGACCGCTCGGTCACCACGTCGGCTCCGGGCTTCACGCTCCAGGCGGTCCAGCAGCTGCAAGACCCGGCTCTGCCGCATCCGGGGGCGACGGCGTGGCGTTGTGCTCATGGTGGGCCGGGTCCACATCTGCGCGGACGGGACAAGGGCCGCCTGCGGTGGACCACGGTCAGCCGCCCGGCCGGATCACCGCGCGCACGCAGCCGTCGTTCTTCTCGAACATCTCGTATGCCCGCGGCGCCTCGTCCAGGGGCACGGTATGGGTCGCCAGGTGGGCCGTGCTCAGCTCTCCGGCCGCCAGCCTGTCGACGGTCATGCAATTTCCCCACCTCAGGTGGGTTCGGCCTCAGCCAATTCCCCATCCTCGCGGTCACGATCCTCGCGGTCACGTTTTCCCACGAGGACGGCGGTCGCGAACGGCACTAAGGAATGGCGGCTGCCGGCTTGGGGGTGGCAGCCAGCCGCAGGCCGACATCTACGAGGGCCCAGCCGAGACGGGTACGGAGGTACCGGGGGCGCCGGGCCGCTGCGACGAGACGGTACGCGTCGGCTTCGGCACGGAGTTCAGTGGCGCGGACATGGTGCAGGGCAAGGTGGATCTCGGGACGCATCGGGCCGTGGCCTTTCATTCCGTGGTGAGGGGGAACGCGTGCGTGTGGATGCGTACTTGGGCGGTGTTGGCGTCGTCTTCGTCAGCGGCCCGGTCGCGGTAGGTGTCGACGAGCGCATGCATCTTCTCGACGAGTTCCTGGGTCAGTTCGGGTGTCAGCCGCAGTGTCGCGCTGCTCATGTCCCAGGTGCGGTTCCATTCCTCCGGCCATGTCTGGCGGTTGCCGAGCCAGGTCGACAGGTCCCGGGTCTGAGTGGTGGCGACCTCGTGGAGATACATGTCGGCGGCCCCGCGCACGTCCGGGCTGGTGTCCGTGAGCAGTGCGTCGTCGAAGCGCAGGCCCTTGTGGGCCGCCTTCCACCACCGCTCCCGGCCCTTGCCGTGCTCGGGGGCGTCCTCAATGAAGCCGTGAACGGCGAGCTGCCGCAGGTGGTAGCTGGTTGCACCGCTTGACTCGCCCAGCTTTTCGGCGAGTTGGGACGCGGTGGCGGGGCCACCGAAGCGCAGGGCGTCCAGCAGCTGCATACGCAGCGGGTGTGCGAGCCCGCGCAGGGATCGGGCATCGAGATTGCGGACGTGCGAGTCCTGGGGCTCGTTCATGCCTACAAAGATAGCGATGCAAAGGAGTGCTTGCAACGCAATCTTTGCATCGGATTCGAGAATGACTGCGCTCTGCAGGAGACGAACGAGCAGACCACCACCCGGTCCCGGCCATGTGTCGGCGTACCCCGGCGCCGACCTCCACGACCTCCCCCAGGAACTCGTGACCGATGACGTCCCCGGACCGCATGAAGGGGGATGTAGCCGCCGATGAGATGGAGGCCCGAGCCGCAGGTGGTGCCCGCGATGGCGTTGCTCGCCCAGGACGCCCCGCAGAGCCGTAGCAGGACCGCGCGGCTGTCCGGCCTGTCGCGCCGGAAGACCAGCGATCTACTGAACCTGCTGGAGGAGGCGGGAGCGGTGACCGTCGAGGGCAGGCGCCGCGCAGTCCGTGCTCTGCCTGGCCACACGGCGGACGAGGCCACCGAAGAGGCGGCACGGGCGTTCGAGCGGCGGTGCCGCGTCGACCGCTCGCGCATCGAGATGATGCGCGGCTACGCCGAGACGCCCACCTGCCGCCGCCAGTACCTTCTGGGCTACTTCGGCGAGCAGCTCGACACACCGTGCGGGCGGTGCGACGTGTGCGACCGCGACGACGAGCACCCCGCCACCGGGTCCGGACACCGGGACGCCGCTCCCCCGCCCGGGCACGGCGGGCGCGGGACGCCGCTCCCCCGCCCGGGCACGGCGGGCCTTACGAGCCGAACGACCGGGTGCACCACCCCGAGTGGGGTGCGGGCACGGTGATGCGCACGGAGGAGGACCGCCTCGTCGTACTGTTCGAGCAGGTCGGCTACAAGACGCTGTCCCTGACAGCCGTGCAGGAGGGCGACCTGCTGGGCGGCACCTGATGCGCGCCCGGCGACCGGGCCAGGCCATGACCGGGCCGAACATAGGACACGACCGGCCGCTGGGCGGCTATCTCGCGTCCATGACGGGATTCGGGGCATACACGGCGGCCTGGGCCACGGCGGTACGGCTGCGCGGGCGTCCCCTGCCCGACCGGCCCCAGCCCTGGGACGTGGTCCTGACCTCGGTCGCCACCTTCCGGCTCAGCAGGCTCCTGACCAAGGCGTCCGTCACCAGTCCGCTGCGGGCGCCCTTCACGCGGTACGTCGGCCCGCAGGGCCCCGCCGAGCTGCACGAGGAGGCGGAGCCGGAGGGCGGCAGGGACACCGTCGGCGAGCTGGTGACCTGCCCGTTCTGCACGAGCGTCTGGGTGGTGTCCACCCTGACCGCCGGTCAGTTGCTGTGGCCGCGGGCAACCCGGACCGCCATGGGCGCGCTCGCGGCACTGGCCGGCGCGGACGCGCTGCAACTGGCGTACAGCGCGCTGGTGGGCCGGACCACCGGGGACGACTGACCGGGACCGCGGAGAGCCGGAGTACAAGGGTGCCCGCGCCAGCCGCTGGACTCCACTCAGAAGCCCCGCCGGGGCTTCGCCGTCTCACGACTCCTGTGCGGGAATCGGCTCGGCCGCCGCTCTTCCGCTCTCAGGAATCAGCCGTTGCGGCGCACGCGGGCCGCCTTGCGGGCTTCGGCCAGCCTGCGGGCCTCGTCGGCCTTTCGGGACTTGCCGCCGGTGCCACGGGAGGTGTCCTTGCTGGTGCCGAGGCCGCGGAAGGGAGTGTTGGTGTTCCTGGGCCGGGGGACGGCGGGCCCGCCGTCCAGGGGGATACCGGAGGGAGCCCTCGCTCCGGTGATCCGGCTCAGCTCCGCCTCCCCCGAGCGCACCTTGGTGACGGTCACGTCGACGCCGGCGTCGGCCATCATCCGGCTCACCTCTCGGCGCCGGCCAGCCGGCACAAGGGTGACCACACTCCCGGACTCACCGGCGCGGGCGGTGCGGCCCGCCCGGTGCACATAGTCCTTGGGGTCGGTGGGCGGGTCGACGTTGACCACGAGATCGAGGCCGTCGACGTGCAGGCCGCGGGCCGCGACGTCGGTCGCCACCAGGACGGTGATCCGACCGTTCTTGAACTGGGCCAGGGTCCGGGTGCGCTGCGGCTGGGACTTGCCGCTGTGCAGGGCCCCGGCATGCACCCCGCTGGCCCGCAGATGCCCGGTGAGCTGGTCGACGGCGTGCCTGGTGTCGAGGAACAGAAGTACGCGCCCGTCGCGGGCGGCGATCTCCGTGGTGACGGCGTAGCGGTCAGGGCCGTGGACGACCAGAAGGTGGTGCTCCATCGTCGTGACCGTGCCCCCGGACGGGTCGACCGAGTGGACGACGGGGTCGTCGAGGTGACGGCGGACCAGCTGATCGACATCACCGTCCAGAGTGGCCGAGAACAGCATCCGCTGACCGTCGGGGTGCACCTGGTCGAGGACGTCGACCACCTGGGGCAGGAATCCGAGGTCGCACATCTGGTCGGCCTCGTCCAGGACAGTGATCCTCACCCGTCCCAGGCGGCAGGCGCTGCGCCCGATCAGGTCGTGCAGGCGTCCGGGGGTGGCGACGACCACCTCGGCGCCCTGACGCAGCGCGGCGATCTGCCGGCCGATCGACGTGCCGCCGACGACCGTGGCCATCCGCAGCCGCAGCGCCTCGGCGTACGGCGCCAGCGCCTGGGTGACCTGTTCGGCCAGTTCCCGGGTGGGCACGAGGATGAGGGCGTGGGGCTGCTTCGGTTCGGCGCGCCGCCCGGCCGTACGAGTCAGCAGGGGCAGACCGAAGGCGAGCGTCTTGCCCGAGCCGGTGCGCCCGCGCCCCAGGACGTCGCGCCCTTTCAGAGCGTCGGGCAGGGTGGCGGCCTGGATCGGAAAGGGTTCGCGCACCCCGAGGCCGCTCAGTGTCCGCAACACCTCCGTCGGCAGTCCCAGACCGGCGAAGGAGCCGGGCGGGGGCGGCGCCGGGTTCGAGGACTCGGGCTGGGCCGGGGCGGCGGGAGCCATGCCGGAATCGTCGGGGTACTTCATGAACAGCCTTCCGCAGAGGAACATACCGAGGAAGGCCCGGCAGGATCGAACAGCCCACGCACAAGCGGAACCGAAACACGCAGAACGGTCCATCGCGTCACGCAGAACGGCCCACCGCGTCGACCACGCAAACGCATGACGCTAACACGCGGCGCATCGGCTCATCCATACGCCCGCGCGAGGGTGCCTGACCTGGGAGGGCTCCCGTCAGGCACCCGTTCATCGGCTTCTTGGATCAGGCAGGTCAGCGCTGCAGGGTGAGCACACCCGGCCGGTACGGCCAGCGGTTGTAGGGGAGGCTGCCCGAGTTGGGGGCCTTGCCCTGATAGAGGAACTGCAGGTTGCAGGGGTCGACGGTCATGGTCTGGTCGGGGTTGTTGCGAACCAGGTCACCGTGGCTGATGTCGTTGGTCCAGGTGGCACCGCTGTTGGCCTTGCCCGCGAAGGGCCTGCTCTCGCTGGCGGCCTGCGGAGTCCACGAACCGCTCAGGCTGGAAGCCGTGAACGAGCGGAAGTAGCGCCCGTTCGCCCCCATGGCCTCCACGATCATGAGGTACTGGTTCTGGTCCTGGAGCTTGTAGACCTGCGGCGCCTCGAACAGCCTCTCCTTCGTGTCACTCATGATCGTCGTGTACGACGACCCGAAGTTGCCCGGGAAGTTCCCGATCGGCATGCTCGCCCGGTAGATCTTGCCGTTGTCACCGGCGAAGAACAGGTACATGTTCTGGCCGTCGGCGATCAGGGTCTGGTCGATCGGGCCGGTGTCGGAGCCGGAGATGCTTCCGGTGAACAGCGGCTGCGGCGCGGACCAGCCGTTGGGGTTGGTCGGGTCGCTCGACGTGCGGTAGATGAACGGCCACGCGCCCCACTGGTACGCCAGCACCCAGACCCTCTTCGGTGCGAAGTAGAACAGCGTGGGGGCCACCGCGGACTGGCTCATGCTGTTCTGGCGGGCCGAGCCCATGTCCGACCAGTTCGTGAAGGGGCTGAACATCATCGAGCCCCAGTTCGAGCCGAAGTTCGTCCCGTAGACCAGGTGCTTGCCGTTGTACGTCACGTTGGTGAAGTCCTTCAGCGAGGCCCATCCGTTCGCCGGCTGCGCCAACGGACCCGTCGACGTCCACCGGTACGTCGACGGGAGGGAGCACGCACTGGTGGCCGCCTGAGCCGGGTTGGCCACGAGCGACGCCGCCGAGATCAGGGCCGCAGCCGCGGCGGCCAGCACCACGGACAGACGTTTGCGGCTGAAAGTTCCTCTGCGCATGACGACCTCTTGATTCGTGAGTGAGCGGTTCCGGTCGGCCCCGCCGGAGGCCGTCCGGACTGTCGTTGTGGTGCGGTTCGTCGCGATCCGCGAGCACCGTTCGGCCGACTCCCTGCGGCCTCCCGGGCCCCACGCCCTGCTGGCGCACCGGGGGTGACCTGGGCCTACGCGCGCCCCACCTGTACGCCTGAGTCAGCTGACGAGGGCATGACATAGACATGAGCGACGTACTCCCTGCGACTCGAACATTTCGGTGGGCGCATCCCGGGCGGTGCCCCACCCTGCGAGCGAAGCGCGCAATGTGACGGTGCCTGCGACGTGCGGCCTGTGCGTGATATCGAACAAGGGGCGAAGTGTCGATCAACTCGGAGCATAGGCGGCCCGTGAGCGGCGTCAATACCTCTCGCAAGATTCGTCAGCACCATCGAAATATTTCGAGAATCCGTCCTGATGACGACCCGGCAGAACCCACCGGCCATGGCGGCGTTCCTGCGGCCCACACCGGCCTTGGAGGAAGACTTCGATCGGTCCGGTCGGCACGCCGAACAGAGCGTGCTGGAAGACCAGGGTCATCGGCCCGAGCGCTGCGGAGATCGAGAGCAGGTTCAGCAGGGCCGCCCTGATCGGGATCAGCACCGACCGGAAGCCCACCATGAGCAGCAGCGACGACACTCCGACCACGACGGCCACGAACAGCGGCAGCCGCTTCGCCACCGTGTCCGCGAAGTCCTGGAGGCGGCAGTCGCCCCGCCGACCAGGATGTCGGCACCGGTGGCGCGCTCCAGTTCCAGCGCCACGTCGTCGCGCAGCCGGTGCACGGGGTCAGCGGTGCCCTCGGCCTGCGGTGCCGTCGTCGGGTAGACGATCACGCTGGACACGCCGCCGTCGTCCGAGGGCAGCGCGGGGCTGACCGCGGCGATGCCGTCGATCTCGGCCGACTCGGTCGGGACTGCCTGGCCGGCGGCCTCGTTCCCCCTGGGTCAGGCCACCACCACCGGGTGACGGCACCGGAACAGCAGCGCGCCGCACACCGCCGTGATCAGCAGTCAGGACACGGCCGGCGAAGCCATCGAGTCCCCGGCGCCGCGCAGCCACTGCCCCTCGGCCACGAGCGCCACCCGTACGAACACCCCCATGGCCGGCGCGGCATCGGCTCGGGTGCCATGAGGCAGCCGGACGTGAACCCGAGCGAAGAGCGGCATGGAGCCATCGTCACCGATCGCCCACGTGACGATGGACGTACGGTCGGACGATGGAGACGACAGCGGACGACGCGGCGGCGAGCCACACGACGGGCACCGTCGTCTACCGGCCGGCCCGGCCGGAGGACGACGAGGCCCTGAGCGGGCTGGACGGGTCGTTCACGACGGACGCGGTGTTCCAAGTGACCATGACGGCCGAAGGCTTCACCATGCGGGAGACCCCGGTGGATCCTCCCCTCCGCAAGGTCTTCCCCCTCGGGGACGACAGTGCCGACGACACCGCACCCGGGCCGAGCCGGACGGTGGTCGCCTACGCCGGGGACGAGTTGTGCGGGTTCGTGGAGGCGTCCTTCGACGCGTGGAACGGTCGGCTGACCATCTGTGACATCGAGGTCGCGCCTGCCTGGCGCGGCAGAGGGATCGGGCGGACCCTGATGCGTCACGCCTTCGACTTCGCCCGGGAGTGCGGGGCAGGGCACGTATGGCTGGAGGTCAGCAACGTCAACGTTCCCGCCATTCGCGCCTACCTCCGCCTGGGCTTCGTCTTCTGCGGACTGGACACCTCGCTCTACGACGGCACCGAGTCGGCCGGCGAACAGGCGCTCTTCATGGCCCGGTGGTTGCGTGAGGCATAGCTGTCAGGTGACCGGCGGTCGCAGGGTCGCGGGCGTGGGGCCGTCCGGGCGCACGGTGATGCCGTACGCCGTCTTCGTGGGGGTGGAGGAGAAGGCCACGGTGGGGCCGGGCAGCAGGTGTTCGAGGAGGGCGGTGGACTCGCGGAGGGCGAACTGGAGGCCGAGGCAGGCTCGGGGGCCGACGCCGAAGGGGTAGTAGGCACCGGGGTGGGTGGGACGGCCGCCCGAGGCGGTGAAGCGCCGGGGGTCGAACTCCTCGGGGTCGTGCCAGAGTTCGGGATCCCGGTGGGTCAGATACGGGCAGACCAGGATGTCGGTGCCCGCCGCCACGGAATGGCCGGCCAGGGTGTCGGCCTCGGCGGCGTGGCGGGGCAGGATCCAGGCGGACGGGTAGAGCCGGAGGGTCTCGTGCACCAGGGCCTGGACGGCCTGACGGCGTTCCGGCGAGCCGTCGCCGCCCGCGGCGAGCGCCTGGTCACGGGCGCCGGGATACCGGTCGAGGAGCAGGTACAACCAGGTCAGGGTCGTGGCGGTGGTCTCGTGCCCGGCCGCGAGCAGCGTGACCAGTTCGTCCCGGATCAACCGGTCGCCGTACTCGGGGTGCTCGCGGGCGGAGTCGAGCAGGACGTGCAGCACCCCTGGACCGTCGGGACCGACCTCTCCCTTCCGGGCGGCCTCGATGGCGTGCCGGGCGACCGCGTCGATCCGCGCGAGATCGGCGGCGACGGCCTCCCGGGCGGCGGTGACATCGGCGGGCAGCGTCGGGAGGGCGGCCCCCACGGTGGCGACGGCGCTCAGTTCGTGCTCGGTCGCGTCGTCAAGGGGGTGTCCGGTGAGCGCGCGCCAGATGGCGTCCAGGGCGAAGCGGCGCATCTCACGGCCGACGTCCAGGCTCTGGCCGGTGCGGGCGTACGCGTCCCAGCGGTCGGCGGTGGTCCGGGCTGCGGCGGTGATCCGATGCTCGTGGCGGCGCATGCCGGTGCCGGTGAACTGGGACTGCAGCAAGCGGCGTTGGCTTTTCCAGGCCGCGCCGGTGGCGGCGAGGACGCCGTCGCCGACCAGCAGACGGGCGCGGTGGGAGCGTTTGACGTACCGCTCCGGGTGCCGGGCGAGTACGTGCTGGACCGCCTGGGGGGCGGTGACGAGGACGGTGGGTGACGGTCCGAGGCGGAAGGCCGCGACACCACCGAGCCGTGCGCGCACCTCGGTCAGCAGTTCGACCAGCTCCCCACCACCCGACCGCCACCGCTCGACGACCTCGGGCTCGGCTTCGGGTACGGGCCGAGGGCCCGATCCGGGGACGGACGGGATGGGGCCGGAACCGGCTTCGGTGTCCATGTCTCCTCTCCTGGCCGACCGCCGGGCACGGCCGCCACAGGGCGCAGCACGGACTGTACGGGAGCCGCGACGTGCCGTGACAGCCCGCCTGGAGCGTCAATGCGCGGCGCTCCGCGTCAACGCGCGGCGCTCCGGCCGTTCGGACCCGGCGCTCGGCGTACCGGGCGGCGCTCCGCATACCTGAAGGCGCTCCCCTCCGGCCATGTCTCCCGGCCTGCCGCCCGCGCCCGTCGTCCGCCTCGCCATCGGCCGGAGCCGCACTATGGTGGAAAGCATGGGGAACCCGTTCGTGCTCCAGCGGTGCTCCGCACTCTTCGCAGCGGCCGGAGGCCGCGGGTGAAGACGCGGAACGGCGGAGTCCGGTCGGCGGGCGATCTCGCCGACCCGAACGACGACGGGCTCCCCCCGGACCGAACCCAGGCGATTCTCGGAGCGGCCAAGGAGGTCGCTTCGCTGCTCAAGGCGGGCGGGCACCCCTTCGCATTGGCGGGCGGCGTCGCCGTGTACGCCCATGGCGGCCCGGGCACCCTCCAGCACGACGTCGACTTCTGCGTCCTGCCCGAGGACATCGACTCCGTGACCGTGACCCTGGAATCAGCGGGCCTGGTCGTGGTCCAGCCTCCGGAGGACTGGTTGCTGAAGACCCGCAGCCACGGCCAGGAAGTCGACCTGATCTTCCGGCCGGCCCGGGTCCCGGTGAGCCGTGAGCTGCTGGACCGGGCGGAGGTGCTGTCGGTCCAGTCCGTGTGGATGCCCGTGCTGTCGGCGACGGATCTGCTCATCGGGCGGCTGATGTCGTTCTCGGAGCACTACTGCGATTTCGGTTCCGCGCTGCCGATCGCCCGGACCCTGCGGGAGAAGATCGACTGGGTCCGGGTGCGGCGGGAGTGCGGTGCCGTACCGATGCCCGCGGCCTTCCTGTACCTCCTGGAACGCCTTCATGTGATCGAGCCGGAGGAGACCGGCCATGGCGACACGACCTGACGACGGTACGGGCGTCGGACCGGGTGCCGGACCGGGCGCCGGACCCGGCGCACGCCCGGAGCCCGCCACCGGCCCCGCGCCCCCCTCGCACTCCGCGCACTCCGCGCACTCCGCGCGCTCCGCGCCGAACACCGAGTACCGCATCGCCCACCTCGGCGAACGGCTCGCCGCCGGTGATCTGGCCGAACTCGGTATGCGGATCGAGGCGCGGGGTGACTCCGTGCACATCACCGGTACCGCGGCCACGGCCCACGACCGCGAGGCGATCCTGCGTCTGGCGGCGGAGGAGCTACCGGGCATCGCCGTCCGGGCCGACATCGCACTGGCCGACGTGACCGCGCCCGACCACCCGGAGGATCTGTCGTGATCCGGGTCGCCGCCGTCGGGGACATCCATCTGGGGCCGGACAGCCGGGGTCTGCTCCGCCCCGCGTTCGAGACCCTCCACCGGCAGGCCGACCTCCTGCTGCTGGCCGGTGACCTCACTCGGCACGGCACTCCCGAGGAGGCGCAGGTCGTCGCCGACGAGGTGGCGGGGCTGCCGGTGCCGGTGATCGCCGTCCTCGGCAACCACGACCACCACGCCGAGCGCCCCGACGACGTCGCGGACGTCCTGCGGGCGGCGGGCGTGACCGTGCTGGAGGGCGCGGGGGCCGTCGTCGAGGTCGACGGGGTCCGGGTGGGCGTCGCCGGGACGAAGGGGTTCGGCGGCGGCTTCGCCGGGCGCAGCGGCAGCGAGTTCGGGGAACCCGAGATGAAGGCGTTCGTCCGGCACACCCGGGGGCTCGCGGACGGTCTGCGCGGGGCTCTCGACGAGCTGGCCGCGGACGGATGCGCGGTGCGTATCGCGCTCACCCACTTCTCGCCCGTACCGGACACGCTGGTCGGCGAGCCGCTGGAGATCTATCCGTTCCTCGGCAGCTATCTGCTGGCGGAGGCGATGGACGAGTCGGGCGCCGACCTCGCCGTCCACGGCCACGCCCACCTGGGCACCGAGCACGGCATCACCAGCGGCGGCGTCCGGGTGCGCAATGTCGCCCAGCCGGTCATCCGGCGCGCCTTCGCGGTCTACGGGCTGTCGGCGGACGGGTCCCGCGCCGCCGGGTCCTAGCGCCGGTTGCCCCAGCCGGGGGACGGCGGGTCCGTGCTCGTCGCGCGGCGCCCGTCCCGGACGGCGAGGCGGGGTTACCTTCCGTCGACACGTCCCTGGACGGTCGAACGGGAGGCGCGGGATGCCCTGGCGATGGCGGTGGCGAGCGGCGGCGGTGGCCGCGCTGGTACCCCTGGCGCTGGCGACCGGCTGCGGCACGGTCGAGGAACGGCGTACGGCCGCCCTGGACGCGGCCCTCGACTTCGAACGCGCTCTGGGCGCGCGCGACGGCGCGGCCCTGTGCGGGGTACTGGCCCCGGCCGTCCGCGAGGAGGTCGAGCTGTCCGCCGGCACAACGTGCGAGGAGGGCGTCCTGGAGGAAGACGTACCGTCCGTCGAGGCGGCCGGGGCACGGGTCGGAGGCGTCGACGTGCACGGGCGGCAAGCCCGCGTGGAGTTCCCCGGGGACACCTTGTTCCTGTCCCGGTTCTCCGGTGGCTGGAAGGTCGCCGCCGCCGGATGCACACCTCGCCCGCAGCGGCCCTACCAGTGTCTGTTGAAGGGCGGGTGACGACGCCGTGCGCACCATGTTCGTCCTGTGCCTGCTCGTCATCGCGGGCGGTCTGGCCTACTGCGTCACGCTGGGGGTGCTGCACCGGTGAGCGGCTCCGTACGGCGGTTCCTGCGGGACAACGGGCTGGGGCTGACCTTCCTGACGCTGTTCGCCCTCGCCGTGGTGGGGCAGGCGTTCGCGGGTCTCGCCGACTTCAACAACCAGCTCGCGGCGGAGGACCTCCAGGAGATCACCCTCGGCGAGTACGTCACGTCCTCGGACTTCGCCGTCGACCTCATGGAGAACTGGCAGTCCGAGTACCTCCAGTTCTTCCTGTTCCTCTTCCTCACCGTCTGGCTGGTCCAGCGCGGTTCCCCGGAGTCCAAGAGCCTGGACAAGATCGGTGTGGAGTCGGACGAGGAGCAGCGTGTGGGGCCGCACGCCGGGCCGGACTCCCCGCGGTGGGCGGCGGCCGGGGGCGTGCGCCTCAAGCTGTACGCCAGTTCCCTGGGGTATGTGATGGGCGCGATCTTCGTGTTGTCCTGGCTCGCCCAGTCGATCACCGGTGTCGCCGCGTACAACGAGGAGCAGCTGAGGCAGCTCCAGGCGCCCCTGACATGGGGTCAGTACGTCCTCGCGGCCGACTTCTGGAACCGCACACTGCAGAACTGGCAGTCGGAGTTCCTGGCCATCGCCTCCATGGCGATCCTCTCGATCTATCTGCGCCAGCGCGGTTCCCCGGAGTCCAAACCGGTCGGTTCCGCCCACACCTCGACCGGCGTGGAGGGCTGAACCCCGACCGGTCGGGGGACCGGCCGGGGTTCACGCGGCTCCCTAAGGGCTGTCCCGTGATCCGCGGTGGATCAGCGCACGGCGTCGGATGCTGGGGGCACCTCCCACGCCGTTCAGGCAGTGGGGGAGCATCGCAAGGCGGAGGGGCGTCCGCATACTGGATGTATGCGGGCGTTCCGACAACGCGGCGAGGTGCCGTAGCCGGCGTCGTGCGCCCGCCGGGGATTACGGGACAGCCCTTAGGCGACCGTCACCGTCGGCCTGTCCTTGGTGAACTGCGTGCGGTACAGCTGCGCGTACCGGCCGCCGGCCGCGAGCAGTTCCTCGTGGGTGCCGCGTTCCACGATCCGGCCGGCCTCGACGACGAGGATCTGGTCGGCGGCGCGTACGGTCGACAGGCGGTGGGCGATGACCAGGGCGGTCCGGCCGTCCAGCGCCTCCGTGAGGGCCTCCTGGACGGCGGCCTCGGAGGTGTTGTCGAGATGGGCTGTGGCCTCGTCGAGGATGACGACGCGCTGGCGGGCCAGCAGCAGCCGGGCGATGGTCATGCGCTGGCGTTCGCCGCCGGAGAGCCGGTAGCCGCGTTCACCGACGACGGTGTCGAGGCCGTCGGGCAAGGAGCGGACGAGGTCGTCGAGGCGGGCCCGGCGCAGGACCTCCCACAGGTCGTCGTCGGTGGCTCCGGGTCGGGCGAGCAGCAGGTTGGCGCGGACGGTGTCGTGGAAGAGGTGCCCGTCCTGGGTGACCATGCCGACGGTGCCGCGCAGGGACTCGGCGCTCAGGTCCCGTACGTCGACGCCGCCGATACGGACGCGGCCGGCGTCGGTGTCGTACAGGCGGGGCAGGAGCTGGGCGACGGTCGACTTGCCGGCGCCTGAGGAGCCGACGAGGGCGATCGTCTGGCCGGGTTCGGCACGGAAGGAGATCCCGTGGAGGACCTCGGTGCCGCCCCGGGTGTCGAGCGCGGCCACCTCCTCCAGGGAGGCGAGGGAGACCTTGTCGGCGGCCGGGTAACCGAAACGGACGTCCTCGAATTCCACGGACACCGGGCCCTCGGGCACCTCGCGGGCGTCCGGTTTCTCGTCGATCAGCGGTTTCAGGTCCAGCACCTCGAAGACCCTCTCGAAGCTGACCAGGGCGCTCATGATCTCGACGCGGGCACCGGCGAGGGCGGTCAGCGGGGCGTAGAGGCGGGTCAGCAGCAGGGCCAGGGAGACGATCGCGCCCGCTTCGAGGGTGCCGCGCAGCGCGAACCAGCCGCCGAGGCCGTAGACCAGGGCGAGCGCCAGGGCGGAGACCAGGGTGAGCGCGGTGATGAAGGCCGACTGGGCCATGGCCGTGCGCACGCCGATGTCCCGCACGCGGCGGGCCCGTTCGGCGAACTCCGCGGACTCGTCGGCCGGGCGTCCGAAGAGTTTGACGAGGGTGGCGCCGGGTGCCGAGAAGCGTTCGGTCATCCGGGTGCCCATGGCCGCGTTGAGGTCGGCGGCCTCCCGCTGGAGCCGCGCCATCCGGGCGCCCGTCCGGCGGGCGGGGATCACGAACACGGGCAGCAGGACCAGTGACAGCAGGGTGATCTGCCAGGACAGGGTGAGCATCACGGTGAGGGTGAGCACCAGGGTGACCAGGTTGCCGACCACTCCGGACAGGGTGTTGCTGAACGCCCGTTGGGCGCCGATGACGTCGTTGTTGAGACGACTGACGAGCGCTCCCGTACGAGTACGTGTGAAGAACGCGACCGGCATGCGCTGCACATGATCGAAGACGGCGGTCCGCAGATCGAGGATGAGGCCCTCGCCGAGCTTCGCCGACAGCCATCGGCCCAGCAGCCCGAGGGCCGCCTCGGCGACGGCGATGAGGGCGATGAGCACGGCAAGGCGGACGACGAGCGCCTCGTCCCCGTCCGACACGATCACGTCTACGACGTTCCCCGCGAGCACTGGTGTCGCGACGGCGAGAAGGGCGGTCACCACACTGACCGCGACGAACCACGCGATACGGCGACGATGTGGACGGGCGAAGGCGCCGACGCGCCGTAGCGTCGTCCGGGCGAAGGGGCGGCTCGGCCGTCGGGCGTTCGACATGCCCTGCAGCTGGCTCCAGGCGGTCATCTCCATACTCATGAGAAGGACGCTAGAACCTCAACCAATCTTGAGGTCAAGAGGTTTCCCGGGGACGTCCGTGTGATGAAGTCCCGCGCCGGTCACCGCCCGTCCCCGCGTCCGAAACCCGCCGTTGGGGCGTGACGGAGAACCTCTCCCGGTGTGACAGCGATACGGCTCCCCAGGCGTGTTCCGGTCCGCCGGATCGTGTGCCTGCTCCCCCTCGCCCTGGTCCTGGTCCTCGCCGTGCGCCATCGTTCCGTCCTCGCCGAGGGGTTGGGGCAGCTGGCGACCGCGCGGTGGCCCTGGCTGGTGGCGGCGGCCAGTGCGACCTGCCTGACCTGGGTGGCGGCGGCCGTGACCCGGCAGGGCGCGCTCGTGGAGCGGCTGCCTGCCCGGCGGCTGCTGGCCGCCCAGTTCGCGGCGGGCGCGGCGAACCATCTGCTGCCCACCGGTCTGGGGGCGGGCGCGGTGAACCTGCGGTTCATGACGGTGTGCGGGGTGCCGCCGGCCCGTTCCTCGGCGGCGCTCGCCCTGTATCTGCTGGCCGAGTCCGTCGCCCGGCTGGGTCTGCTGCTGGCCCTGCTGCTGGCGTTCCCCGGCGCGCTGCGCCTCGGTCCGCTCCTCCCGGGCGGGTCGGCCGCGCCCCTGCTGGCCGCCGTCACCGGGGCGGTCTGCGCCGCCACGCTCGCCCTGCTGCTCGTACGGCGGCTGCGTACGGCCGTGTCCGGCTTCGTGCGCACGGCGTTGAGCGAGGCCCGCTCGGTCCACACGCGGCCGGCCCGGGTCCTCGCCCTGTGGGGCGGTTCGCTGGCGTTCCCCGCGCTCCAGGCGGCCGGACTGGCCGCCGTCGGGCTGGCGTTGGGGCTGCGGATACCGGTGCTCCACATGGCGGTCGCATACCTCGCGGCCACCACCGCGGTCGCCCTCGTGCCGACGCCGGGCGGCCTCGGTTCCGTGGACGCGGCGCTCGTGGTCGCCCTGATGGCGGCGGGCGCTCCGCCGGCCGTGGCCACGGCGGTGGTGCTGGCGTACCGGGTCATCACACTCTGGCTGCCGCTACTGCCGGGGGCGTTGACGCTGGGGGCGCTGGTGCGGCTGAGAGTGCTCTGAGCGGGCGAACACCCTTCGGGCCCGATGGTACGTATCAGACATTCCGTCGCGTCCGACGGGTCGTCAATGGCCGGTCCACGCAGGTCCGGTGCCGATCAGTCGGACGAGTGCGGCAGGATGAACGGTCGCGCCCGACGTCGCACACGCGTCCGGGCAAGCGTGATCGTGCATTCCGGATTCGAGCAGGTGGCAAGGTGACGACACATCACATACGGTCCGCGGGACATGACATACGGCCCGTCGACCGCTCTTCGCACCCCTCGGGAGGCGACCGATGACCCGGGCCCTCACCCTCGACGACTGCCTCGTGGCCGGAATCATTCTGGCCGCGGGACTGGTGGCCGCCTTCCTGCTGCGCCTGCTGCTGCGCTGGCTCGGCGGACACGCGACGAAGACACGCTGGAGCGGTGACGACGTCATCGTCGACGCGCTGCGTTCCCTGGTTCCCTGGGGCGCGTTCGTCGGCGGCGCGGCGGCCGCGGCGGCGGCGCTGCCGCTCACGCGGACGGTCCACCACAACGTGAACCAGTCACTGACGGTGCTGCTGATCCTGGTCGCCACGATCACCGCGGCCCGGGTGATCGCCGGTCTGGTCCGTACGGTGACCCAGTCGCGGGCCGGGGTCGCCGGCTCGGTGACCATCTTCGTGAACATCACCCGGGTCGCGGTCCTCGCACTCGGCTGCCTGGTGATCCTGCAGACCCTGGGCATCCCGATCGCGCCACTGGTCACGGCCCTCGGTGTCGGCGGTCTGGCGGTGGCCCTCGCCCTTCAGGACACGCTCGCCAACCTCTTCGCGGGCATCCACATCCTCGCGTCGAAGACGGTCCAGCCGGGCGACTACATTCGGCTGAGCAGCGGCGAGGAGGGGTATGTCGTCGACATCAACTGGCGGCAGACGACGATCAAGTCGCTCTCCAACAACCTGGTGATCATCCCGAACGGGCAGCTCGCCGGCACGAACATGACCAACTTCAACCAGCCCGAGCAGGGCATGACCCTGCTCGTGCAGGTGGGCGTCGCCTACGACAGCGACCTGGAGCACGTGGAACGGGTGACCAACGAGGTCATCGCCGAGACCATGAAGGACGTCGAGGGCGCGGTGCCGGACCATGAGCCCGCCGTGCGCTTCCACACGTTCGGCGACTCGCGGATCGGTATGACCGTGATCCTCGGGGTCGGGGAGTTCAGCGACCAGTACCGGATCAAGCACGAGTTCATCAAGCGCCTGCACCGGCGCTACCGGGCCGAGGGCATCCACATCCCCGCGCCCCGCCGGACGGTGACGCTCCAACCGGGCCCAGGTGGGGGTGCGGGTGTCGAGATCCCGCACCAGCGCGAGGCGTCGCACGGCTCGGTCGAGGTGCCGTAGGGATTGCCGCCGGGTGCGTATGTGCGGGTGAGTGGGGGCTGGTCGCGCAGTTCCCCGCGCCCCTGAAGGGTTCGGGCCTGCGGCCCACCCTTCATCCTGAAGAGCACGGGGCGCAGCCCCGGACGCTTTTCAGGGGCGCGGGGAACTGCGCGAGCAACCACGGACCACCCGCACCCGCCCACGCACCCCGCGGCCGAGCCCGACCGCGGCCAGGCCCCATGCTCCGTCCCACCCCGGCACGAGATATCTTGATGTCGAGCAATGTTGCAGACGTGGAGCGGAGCACCCGGTGACTGACTCGACCATCATCTACACACACACTGACGAGGCCCCGGCCCTGGCGACGTATTCGTTCCTGCCGGTGATCAAGGCGTACGCCTCGCAGGCCGGTGTCTCCGTCGAGACCCGTGACATCTCGCTGGCCGGGCGCATCATCGCGGTCTTCCCGGAGTACCTCCAGGAGGACCAGCGCATCCCCGACGCCCTCTCCGAGCTGGGCGAGCTGGCCAAGACGCCCGCGGCGAACATCATCAAGCTGCCGAACGTCTCGGCGTCGATCCCGCAGCTGAAGGCCGCCGTCGCCGAGCTGCAGAGCCAGGGCTACGCGCTGCCGGACTACCCGGACGACCCGAAGACCGACGAGGAGCGCGAGATCCGCGCCCGCTACGACAAGATCAAGGGTTCCGCCGTGAACCCGGTCCTGCGTGAGGGCAACTCCGACCGCCGCGCCCCCGCCTCGGTCAAGAACTACGCCAAGACCCACCCGCACCGCATGGGCGCCTGGACCTCCGAGTCCAAGACCAACGTGGCGACGATGGGCGAGAACGACTTCCGCTCCACCGAGAAGTCCGTGGTGATCGCCGAGGACGGCGCGCTGAGGATCGAGCTGGTCGGCGACGACGGCACCACCACCGTGCTGCGTGAGTCCGTACCGGTCCTCGCGGGCGAGGTCGTCGACGCCTCCGTGATGCGCGTCGCCGCGCTGCGCGAGTTCCTCACCGCCCAGGTGGCCCGGGCCAAGGCGGAGGGCGTGCTGTTCTCCGTGCACCTGAAGGCCACGATGATGAAGGTCTCCGACCCGATCGTCTTCGGTCACGTGGTGCGCGCCTTCTTCCCGAAGACGTTCGCGAAGTACGGCGCGACGCTGGCGGCGGCCGGTCTGTCCCCGAACGACGGTCTGGGCGGCATCTTCAAGGGCCTTCAGGCCCTGCCCGAGGGCGCCGAGATCAAGGCGTCGTTCGACGCCGAGCTCGCCGAGGGCCCGGAGCTGGCGATGGTCGACTCCGACAAGGGCATCACCAACCTGCACGTGCCGTCCGACGTCATCGTCGACGCCTCGATGCCGGCCATGATCCGCACTTCCGGCCACATGTGGGGCCCGGACGGCCAGGAGGCCGACACCCTCGCGGTGCTCCCGGACTCCTCGTACGCCGGTGTCTACCAGGCCGTGATCGACGACTGCCGTGCCAACGGCGCCTACGACCCGTCGACGATGGGCTCCGTCCCGAACGTCGGTCTGATGGCGCAGAAGGCCGAGGAGTACGGCTCCCACGACAAGACCTTCGAGATCGCGACCACGGGCACGGTCCGCCTGGTCGACGGCAACGGCGTCGCGGTCATCGAGCAGACCGTCTCCGCCGGTGACATCTTCCGCGCCTGCCAGACCAAGGACGCCCCGATCAAGGACTGGGTGAAGCTGGCCGTCACCCGCGCCCGTGCCACCGGCGACCCGGCGGTGTTCTGGCTGGACGAGACCCGCGCCCACGACGCCAACCTGATCGCCAAGGTCAACACGTACCTGGCGGACCACGACACCGAGGGCCTGGACATCCGGATCCTCGCCCCCGTCGAGGCGACCAAGCTGTCGGTGGAGCGCATCCGCCGCGGCGAGAACACCATCTCCGTCACCGGCAACGTCCTGCGCGACTACCTCACCGACCTGTTCCCGATCCTGGAGCTGGGCACCAGCGCCAAGATGCTGTCGGTCGTCCCGCTGATGGCGGGCGGCGGCCTGTTCGAGACGGGCGCCGGCGGCTCCGCCCCGAAGCACGTCCAGCAGCTGGTCAAGGAGAACTACCTGCGCTGGGACTCCCTCGGTGAGTTCTTCGCCCTGGTGCCGTCGCTGGAGCAGTACGCCGAGGCCACGGGCAACGCCCGCGCCAAGGTGCTGGCCGACACCCTGGACCGCGCGACGGCGACCTTCCTCAACGAGGACAAGTCCCCCTCGCGTCGCCTCGGCGGCATCGACAACCGCGGCAGCCACTTCTTCCTGTCCCTGTACTGGGCGCAGGAGCTCGCCGCGCAGACCGAGGACGCCGACCTGGCGAAGGCCTTCGCCCCGCTCGCCGAGACCCTCTCCGCGAACGAGCAGACGATCGTCGACGAGCTGATCGCCGTCCAGGGCGAGCCGGCCGACATCGGCGGCTACTACCAGCCCGACCCGGCCAAGGCCGCCGCGGTCATGCGCCCGTCGGCCACGTGGAACGAGGCGCTGGCGAACTTCGCCTGACGCTCCGCCCGATCCGGTCGCCCTGACGGGACCGCGGCTCGCCCACGGTCCCCAGGTCGGCCTCCCTCGCAGGCCACGTACCGCGCCGCCCCGGCCGGGATCACTCCCGGCCGGGGCGGCGTGCTGTCGCCGTCCGCGCGGCAACGGTCCGGCGCCGGTGCGGTCAGGCGGTGCCGAGGGCCGTCCGCAGTGTGTGGATCGCCTGGTCGATCGCGGCCTCGGCGGCCTGCGTCTCCCGCAGGGCGTTCAGCATCACGAAGTCGTGGATGACGCCCTGGTAGCGCACGGCGGTCACCGGGACACCGGCCTCGCGCAGCTTGTTCGCGTACGCCTCGCCCTCGTCGCGCAGCACATCCGCCTCGGCGGTGATGACGAGCGCCGCCGGCAGTCCCGTCAGCTGCTTTGTGGAGGCCCGCAGCGGCGACACGGTGATCTCCGCGCGCTCCTCCTCGCCGGTCGTGTACTGGTCCCAGAACCACCGCATCGCGTCGCGCCGCAGGAAGTAGCCCTCGGCGAACTGCCGGTAGGAACCGGTGTCGAAGGCGGCGTCGGTGACCGGGTAGAAGAGCACCTGCTGCACCAGCGGGACGTCGCCGCGCTCCTTCGCCATCAGGGTCAGGGCGGCGGCCATGTTGCCGCCGACCGAGTCACCGGCCACCGCGATACGGACCGCGTCGAGGTGGTGTCCGGCGCCCTCCTCGACGATCCAGCGGGCCACCGTGTAGTTCTGCTCGACGGCGACCGGGTAGCGGGCCTCGGGCGACAGGTCGTACTCGGGGAAGACGACCGCCGCCCGTGCGCCGACCGCGAGCTCGCGCACCAGCCGGTCGTGGGTGTGGGCGTTGCCGAAGACCCAGCCGGCGCCGTGGATGTAGAGGATCACCGGCAGCATCCCCCGGGCGCCCGCGGGCCGGACGATCCTGGCCCTGACTTCGCCGGTGGGCCCGCCCGGCACGGTCACCCACTCGTCGTCGACGTCCGGTTTCGTGATGTCGCCGGACTGCACTTCGTCGACGACCTTGCGCCCCTCGACCGGGCCGAGATCGAAGAGGTACGGCGGGTTGGCGGTCGCCTCCGCGAAGGCCGTGGCGGCGGGTTCGAGGACGGGACGGAGGGCGGTGGTCTCGGACATGGCGATCTCCTCGGGTGGGGTGCGGCAGGCACGTACGGCCCGCGTGGTTGGCCGGGGGAGGCAGCACACTCAGAAAGTAGCGCGCGATTAAGTTGAGCACAACTAATTTGCGAGCGATTTCATAGTCATCGACTCCTTAGGGCTCGATGCATATGCACGGCTGCCGGTAGGGTGAGGGTGCGTCATGCAGAGCACGGGACGGAGGAGCAACACCGTGAGCACAGTCGGCGAACTCGTGAGCACCGCCGGAGCGGAACCGGCGCAGGGGCACACGCTGCTCCTGGACGACCAGCTCTGTTTCGCGCTGTACGCCGCCTCGCGCGCCGTCACGGCCCGCTACCGGCCCCTGCTGGAGGAGCTGGGCCTGACCTATCCGCAGTACCTGGTCATGCTGGTCCTCTGGCAGCAGGACTCGATCTCCGTACGCGATCTGGGTGCCGCGCTCCAGCTGGAGTCCAGCACGCTCTCCCCGCTCCTGAAGCGGCTGGAGGCAGGCGGCCTGCTCCGCCGCGAACGCCGCCGGGACGACGAGCGCTCCGTCGCCATCCGCCTCACCGAGGCCGGGGCCCAGCTCAAGGAGCGGGCCCGGACCGTGCCGGTGGACATCGGCGCCGCCATGGGGCTGACCTCCGAGCAGCACACCCTCGCCCAGCAGCTGCTGCGCCTGCTCACCGCGAACGTCAGCCGGAGCTGACCGACGTACGGCCCGGGCGGCCTTGGCACACCCGTCCGGTGCCGCGTCGAGCCCGTCGTACGGACACCTCCCCCTCAGGCCACCCACCGGGCCACGGGAGGAGTCCTCAGACGGGAGAGCGCGCGAAGTCAAGCGTGTACGCGACAGGTCGACCCGCCCGGCGGGAAGCGGGCGGCGCCCCGCCGCGGGACGGCGGGCTACTCGCGGCGTGAGCCGCTCAGGCGCCGGAGGGCCCGGGCGGTGTCGCGCGCGTCCCGCTCGGCCTCGGACAGGCCCTCGGCGGCGGCCCGCCGACGCTGCTCGGCCTGCCGTTGCTCCCGTTCGGCACGGTCGAGGTCCTCTTCCGCACGGCCCATGCGCTCCTCGGCACGTTCGAGCTCCTCCCGCGCCTTGCGCAGCTGTCGCTCGGCGGCGGACACCTCGCGCCGCGCCTGGTCCCGGCCCTCGCGGGTCCGGCGCAGCGACGCATCGGCGTCCTCCGCTTCCGTCCGCCCGTCACGGAGCCGCCGCTCGGCGGCCTCGGCCGCCTCTCGGGCCGCCTCGAGCCGCTGCTCCCGCTCCAGCCGCAGTTGTCGTTCACGGCGCCGTTCGGCGAGTTCGTCCCTGCTCGCCGGGTCCCGCGCCGGCGCTGCCGGCGCCTCGGCAGGGGTGGGCCGCTTCGCCTTCGCCGGGGCGACGACGGCAGGTTCGGCGTCGGACAAGAAGGCGGACGGTGGGGCAAGGGCGGTTTCCAGCCGACCTTCGGCCCACCGCTCGGCGGCATCCGCGTCCGCCAGCACGGCACGCAGCGTGGACTCGACCTCCTGCAGCACCGCGCCGGACAGCCGCTGCCCGGCCTCACGGGCGAGCCCCGCGGCCTCCCGGGACAGCGCCGCGACGATACGGCGCCGCTGGTCGGACAGCTCTCTGAGCCCGTCCGGGTCCAGCGTGCGGTACGCCTCGCGCAGCGACTCCCCCAGCTCTAGGAACTGCCGGCTCTCCTCGGGCCGGGAGCGCAGCAGCAGGTTGGCCACCCAGGCCGCGAGGGTGGGCCGACGCGCACCCCGGATGGCCCGCGCGTCGTCCGCGCGACCGGATGTCCTGGCGGCGGCCGCCCACACCTCCCGACGGGCGACGAAGTCGGACGGCGGGGTCGTGTAGAGCTCGTCGAGCACCGCCCCGACGTCGGGTACGTCCGGCCGGTCGCGCCCGTCGGCCTCCCGGCGTCCCACCCGCTTGCCTGGCATGGTCCTCAGACTGCACCGGCCCGAGCAACCTCGCACATCGCGTGATGATTATCGGATAAAACCACCCTTTCCGATTCTCGCCGGAAGACCCTCGCCTCCAGCAATGACCACCCTTAGTATCGGAACGAACACTGTCGGTGATGACCGCGAGCCAGGGGGGCTACATGCGCGGCCAGTTCCGCATCTTGCTGCGCCATGTCGCGTACCCGGCCCTGCTGGTCACCCTGGTGGCCACCGCGGTAGCCGCCCTGCACCTGCGCTGGGATCTCGGCCGGGTGAGCCTGCTCTTCCTCCTCGGCACCATCGCCTACTTCACGCTGCTCGAACGGTTGATCCCGTACGAACCGGAATGGGTACCGAGTGCGCGTGAATGGGGCTGGTACGGCGTCTACTTCGTCCTCACGACGATCGGCGGGGCCGTGGCCCAGCTGCCGGTGGCGACCGTCGTCGGCTGGGCCGCGCCGCGGCACCCGGCACTGCCGCTCTGGGCGGAGATCCCGCTGGCGCTGCTGCTCGGCTCACTGGTCAACTACCTGATTCACCGTTGGTGCCACACCAGCCCCCGGCTCTGGCGGCTGCACGGTGTGCACCATGTGCCCGACAAGGTGAACGTCGGGAACAACGGGGTCAACCACCTGCTGGACGTCGTGCTCACGCAGGGCGTGGTGCAGTGCGCACTCGCCCTGGCGGGATTCTCGGCCGCCGCAGTCTTCGTGATCGGCCTGTTCGTGGTCACCCAGGGCTACTTCGTGCACGCCAACATCGACGTCCGGATCGGCCCGCTCAACCACGTCCTCGCGGGACCCGAACAGCACCGGCTACATCACAGCGTCGACCTGTCGGAGGCCGGTCACTACGGCTCCGAGCTCTCTGTCTGGGACCACGCGTTCGGCAGTTTCACCTGGCGGCCCGGCCGACGGCCGGTCGCCGTGGGGCTGCGGAACCCGGCGGACTTCCCCCGGACCGACGAGGTGCTCGCGAGCCACCTCCAGGCTTGGCGCCGGCCCGCGCGTCCCGACCGCTCCCCCACCGGCTCGGCCGGGGTGAGCCGACCAGCCCCGTAGTACCCCGGTCCGCCCGGCACACCCGGCCGGGCCGCCACCTCATCGTCATCGTCCGACTGTCCGCTCGACCAGACCTCTGCGGTCCGCCCCTTCGGCTGCCACGGCCTCCGGCCGGGGCGGCTCCGCGGCGCGGCCGACCACTGTCCCCTGTGCGTGCGCACGCTCCCTGATCCGAGCCGCCCGCGCGAACGAAGCGTCCGAAGGACTCGCCCGTGACCGATTCATGCCTCGTTCCCTCCCCGGACCCCACGCCCGCCCCCACCCCCGACCCTGCCGCCGTCCCCGGCCGTCCCCCGCTCCGCGGCCTTCCCGGCGACGAACGCGAGAAGATCGCGATCATCGGGATCGGCTGCCGGCTGCCCGGCGGGGCCAACGACCACCGCTCGTACTGGCGGAACCTGGTCGACGGCAAGGACTGCATCACCCCCACCCCGCGCAGCCGGTACGACGTGACCACACTGGGCAGCCGCGACAAGGCCAAGCCGGGCCGGCTGGTCGGCGGCCGGGGCGGTTACATCGACGGCTTCGACGAGTTCGACCCCGCCTTCTTCGGCATCAGCGGCCGCGAGGCCGACCACATGGACCCGCAGCAGCGGAAACTGCTGGAGGTGGCCTGGGAGGCCCTGGAGGACGGCGGTCAGAAACCGGCCGAGCTGGCCGGCCGTGAAGTGGGCGTCTACATCGGCGCGTTCACCCTGGACTACAAGATCGTCCAGTTCTCCGACCTCTCCTTCGACACGCTCGCCGCGCACACCGCGACCGGCACGATGATGACGATGGTGTCGAACCGCATCTCGCACTGCTTCGACTTCCGCGGCCCCAGCGTCTCCCTCGACACCGCCTGCTCCTCCTCCCTGGTCGCCGTCCACCTGGCCGGCCAGAGCCTGCTCCGCGGCGAGACCGACCTCGCCCTGGCGGGCGGCACCCTGCTCCACATCGCGCCGCAGTACACCATCGCCGAGACCAAGGGCGGCTTCCTCTCCCCGCAGGGCCGTTCCCGTACCTTCGACGCCGCCGCCGACGGCTACGTCCGCGCCGAAGGCGTCGCGGTCGTCGCCCTCAAGCGGCTCTCCGACGCCCTCCGCGACGGCGACCCCGTGCACGCCGTCATCATCGGCAGCGGCGTCAACCAGGACGGCCGCACCAACGGCATCACCGTGCCCAATCCGGACGCCCAGGTCGCCCTGATCCAGCGGGTCTGCGCCGAGGCCGGAATCGTCCCCGGCAGCCTCCAGTACGTGGAGGCGCACGGCACCTCCACCCCCGTCGGCGACCCGATCGAGGCGACGGCGCTGGCCCGTGCCCTGTCGGTGGGCCGCCGGCCCGGAGACCGCTGCTACGTCGGCTCGGTGAAGACCAACATCGGGCACACCGAGTCGACGGCCGGCCTGGCCGGGCTGATCAAGTCGGCGCTGGCGCTGAAGCACCGGCTGATCCCCCCGCACATCAACCTGGAGCGGCTCAACCCCGCGATCGACCCGGCCGCCCTGCCGTATGAGATCCCCACCGAGCCCACCCCCTGGCCCGCGCACCGGGGGCCGGCCAGAGCAGGCGTCAACTCCTTCGGCTTCGGCGGCACCAACGCGCACGTCCTGCTGGAGGCCGCGCCCGAACCGGACCCCGAGCCGTCGCTCGCCGAGCCGGGCAGGCAGACGGGCGGGGCGGAAGAAGGCGTTGGGACCGAAGAGCGCCTGGGGGCCGCAGCGCCCGCGCGGGAGGGCACCGGGGCCGATGCCCTCAACGCCCAGGACGGCCCCGGGCAGCCTCTGTGGACGGTCCTTCCGCTCAGTGCCCGGGAGGCCACCGCCCTCCCCGAGGTGGCCACCGGCATCCAGAGGGAGCTGGCCGGTGCGGGGGGCGGTGCTCCGGCCCGTCCGGCCGACGTCGGTCACACCCTGGCTCATCGACGCCAGCACCACGACGCCCGGCTCTCGATCGTCTACGACTCCCGGGGCGCCGCCGCCCGCGAATCGCTGGACGAGGCGCTCTGCGCCTATCTGCGCGGCGAACCCCACCCCCGGGTGCTCACCGACCACCGTCGCGAGCCCCGGAACCGGCGCCTGGCCTGGGTCTTCACCGGCATGGGCCCGCAGTGGTGGGCGATGGGCCGACAGCTCTTCGCCACCGAGCCGGTGTACCGGGAGGCCGTCGAGCGCTGCGCCGACCTCATGGCCGAGCTGACCGGCTGGTCGCTGACCGAGGAACTCGCCGCCGACGAGACGGACTCCCGGATGGCCGAGACCTGGCTCGCCCAGCCCGCCAACTTCGCCGTGCAGGTGGGCCTGGCCGCCCTCTGGCGCAGCCGCGGGGTCCGCCCCGACGCCGTCGTCGGCCACTCCACCGGCGAGGTGGCCGCCTTCCACGAGGCCGGCGTCTACGACCTGGCCGACGCGGTCAAGGTGGTGGTGCACCGCAGCCGGCTCCAGCAGCGGCTGGCCGGCACCGGAGGCATGCTCGCCGTCGCGCTCGGCGAGGCCGAGGCGGTCCGCCGGCTCCGCCCGTACGGCGACGCGGTCTCGGTGGCCGCGGTCAACAGCCCGGGTTCGCTCACCCTGGCCGGCGACCGTGCCGCTCTGGCCGAGCTGGCCGCCGCGCTCACCGCCGAGCAGGTCTTCGTCCGCCCGCTGGCCGTCGAAGTGCCGTACCACAGCGCCCGGATGGAGATGATCAAGGACGAGCTGCTGGAGTCGCTCGCCGATCTCAAGGCCCGCCCGGCCAGGGTTCCGCTCTATCTCACCGGGCGGGAAGGCACCGCGCTCGGCACCGAACTGGACGCCGGCTACTGGTGGCACAACGTCCGTGACCGTGTCCGCTTCCGGCAGGCGGTCGAGCGGCTGGCCGACGACGGGTACCGGCTGTTCCTGGAGATCGGCCCGCATCCGGTGCTCGGCCGGTCGATCGCCGAGACGGTCGAGCACCGGGCGGCAGGTCCGGCCGGTGACGTCCGCACCGCCGCGGCCGATCTCCCCGATATCCGCACCCTGCCGTCGATCCGCCGTCAGGAGGACGAACGGGCCACGTTCACCGCGTCGTTGGCGGCCCTGCACAACCTCGGTGTCGAGGTCGACTGGTCCGTGCTGCAGCCCTCCGGGCGGACCGTCCCGCTGCCGCGCTACCCCTTCCGGCGGGACCGGCACTGGGTCGAGCCCCACCCGGTGGCACTGGTCCGCCAGGGCCGGGTGGACCATCCGCTGCTCGGCCGACGGCTGCCGGGCGCCGAACCGGCCTGGGAGGCCCGGCTGGACGCCGAGGTGCTGCCGTACCTGGAGGACCACCGCATCCAGGGCAGCGTGCTCTTCCCCGCGGCCGGCTATCTGGAGATGGCCGTCCAGGCGGTGCGCGCGCTGACCGGGGGCACCGACGCCACGCTGGCCGGCATCGAACTGCGCAAGGCGCTCTTCCTGCCCGACGAGGAGAGCCGCGCCGTCCAGCTCACCCTCTCGACGGAGCACGGCGGCTTCACAGTCGCCACACCCGCCGGGCAGGGAACCGAGCGGACCGTGCACGCCGTAGGCACCGTCCGACCGTGCCAACGCCGCGGTCCCGACCGGCCGTTGGACGCCAAGGCGCTCCGTGAGCGGGCCGTTCGCCATCTGTCCGGGCCGGAGTGCTACGCGGAGCTGGCCGCGCTCGGGTACCACTACGGCCCGGCGTTCCAGGGCATCGAGGAGGTCTGGGTCTCCCCCGGCGAGGCACTGGCCCGGGTGCGGCCGACGTCGGCCGTACCCGACCGGGGAGCGGACCATCTGGTGCATCCGGTGGTGATGGACGCGCTGTTCCAGAGCCTGCTGACCCCGCAGCTGTCGACGGCCGGCCCCACGGGCTCCGCCATCCGGCTGCCGGTCGCCATCGAGGAGGTACGGCTCGACGCGGTGGGCGATCGTCCCCTGTGGGTGCACGCCACCGTCACCGGGGACACCGGCGGCGAACTGGTCGGGGACCTCGCGGTCTACGACGAGCGGGGCGCGCCGCTGGGCGGGATCACCGGGTTCCGGGCCGCCGACGTCGAGCAGGCCGCCACGGCCGTCGGCCCGGCGACGATGGACGGCTGGCTCGCCGAGCCGGTCTGGACGCGGCTGCCGGACGCCCCCGGCCTGTCGGACGCCTCCGATCCGCCGCTCGGGCACGCCGACCACTGGCTGGTGTTCGCGGACCGGCAGGGTGTCGCCGAGGCGCTGGCCCAGCGGATCACCGCACGCGGCGGCCGTTGCCAGCTCGTCCGGCCGGGTGCCGGGTACCGGCCCGCCGAGGGCGAGAGCCCGGCCGTCGTCGATCCCGGCTCCACCGCCGACCTGGCCCGTCTGCTGTCCGACCGCCGGGCCTGCGGCACACCGGACCCCGCTGCCGTCGTCCACCTCTGGAACCTCGACCGACCGGAACTGTCCGCCTCCGCCGGGCCCGCCACCACCGCCGGCCACACCTCCCCCGGCGCCTACAGCCTGGTCGTCCTGGCCGCGCTGCTGCAGACAGAACTGCCGGGCAGCCGGCTGCACATCGTGACCCGGTGCGCGCAGGCCACCGGCGCCGGTGAGCCGGTCGAGCCGCTGGGCGCGCCCGCCTGGGGGATCGGCCGGGTGCTGCGCCACCAGGAGCTTCCCGGCCATCCGGGCAAGCTGGTCGACCTCGGCCCGGTCGGGGCCGCCGACGACGAGGCGGCCGCGTTGCTGTGCGAGTTCACGCTGGGTGACGAGGAGGAGATCGCGCTGCGCGAGGGCCGTCGGCTCACCTGCCGGCTGCGCCGTGCCGAGGGACTGAGCCGACCGCTGCCGCCCCGGCTCCGCCCGGACGCCGCGTACCTGGTGACCGGTGCCTTCGGCGCGCTCGGCCGACTGCTGTGCCGCACGCTCGTCCGGCGGGGTGCCCGCCGGCTGATCCTGGTGGGCCGTGGCCCGCTGCCGCCGCGCGAGGAGTGGCGCGACCTGGACCCGACCGGCCCGGAAGGGCGGCGCGTCGCCTTCCTGCGGGAGCTGGAGGCACTGGGAGCGGAGCCGGTCCCGGCGCGGCTGGACATCACCGACGAGTCCGCGCTGGCCTGCTGGCTGGCCGAGTACCGGCGGCTGGACCGGCCGCCGATCCGTGGTGTCTTCCACCTCGCGGGCCAGGTCCGGGACACCCTGGTCGCCGAGCTGGACCGGGAGACGTTCGACGCGGCGTACGGCCCGAAGGTGCTCGGCGCTCTCGCCCTGCACCGGCAGCTGGCCGGTGAACCACTGGACCACTTCGTAATGTTCGCCTCGATCGCCTCGCTGCTGACCACCGCCGGACAGACCAACTACGCCGCGGGGAACGCCTTCCTGGACGCGCTGGCCCATCACCGCCGGGCACTCGGTCTGCCCGCGCTGAGCCTCGACTGGGGGCCGTGGGCCACCGGGATGATCGAGGAACTGGGTCTGATCGACCACTATCGCGGCAGCCGGGGCATGAGTTCGCTCGCCCCCGAGACCGGGATGGCCGTGCTGGAACGGGTACTCGGGCAGGACCGGGCCCAGCTGCTGATCGCCACCGTGGTGGACTGGCCGCTCTTCCTCTCCTGGTACCCGGACCCGCCGCCGCTGGTGGCCGACCTGGCCGCGACCGCCCGGGAGGCCGCACCGGCGGCCGAGCCGACCGGCCTGCTGGAGACTCTGCGGGCGGCCGGGGAGGAGGAGCGCCCCGCGCTTCTCACCGAGTGGTTCACCGCGCTGGTGGCCGGCGTGCTGCGGGTGCCGGTCGAGCAGATCGAACCGGGCTCGGGACTCGGCAACCTCGGTCTGGACTCGCTGCTCGCGATGGAGCTGCGGGCCCGGCTCACCACCGAACTCGGCACCGCCCTCCCCTTGGTGGCGCTGCTGAGCAACGCGCCGGTGGCCGACCTGGTGGCCCAGCTTCACGGGTCGCTGGCCGAGCTGCTCCACGAGGGGCGGTCCACCCGGGGAGGGGCTCTGGTCGAGCGGTTCGAGGACGCGTCGGTGTACCCGCTGACGCAGAACCAGAAAGCCCTGTGGTTCCTCAAGCAGCTCGACCCCGACGGGTTCGCCTACAACATCGGCGGCGCGGTCGAGGTCCGGGTGGAGCTGGAGCCCGAGCTGATGGCCATCGCCTTCCGGACCATGGTCGAGCGGCATCCGGGTCTGCGGGCCACCTTCGTGCTCGACGAGGGCGGGCCGGTGCAGCGGATCTCCGAGGCGGTGGAGCCGGACTTCGGGGTCGTCGACGTCGAGCACCTGGACTGGGACGAGATCCACGCGATGATCGTCCGGGAGTACCGCAGGCCGTACGACCTGGAGCGCGACCCGCTGGTGCGGTTCCGGCTGTTCCGGCGCGGTCCGGCCCGGTGGGTGATCATGAAGGCCGTCCACCACATCGTCTCGGACGCGATCTCCACGTTCACCTTCATCGAGGAGCTGCTCGCGGTCTACGAGGGGCTGCGGCGGGGCGAGGCGTCCGAACTGCCCCCGGTCACCGCGCGCTACCTGGACTTCCTGAACCATCAGAACGAGTTCCTGGCCGGGCACGAGGCGTCGAGGATGCTCGACTACTGGCGCTCGCGACTGCCGGCCGAGGTCCCGGCCCTCGAACTGCCCACCGACAAGCCGCGCCCCGCGGTGCAGACCCACAACGGCGCCTCGGAGTTCTTCGTCCTGGACGAGGAGCTGAGCGCCCGGGTGCACGCGCTGGCCCGCGAGCACAACGTGACCGTCTTCATGGTCCTGCTCAGCGCCTACTACTTGCTGCTGCACGCGTACTCGGGCCAGGACGACCTCATCGTCGGCAGCCCGGTGACCGGCCGCACCGACGAGCGGTTCGCGGGCGTCTACGGCTACTTCGTGAACCCGCTGCCGCTGTATGTCTCACTGTCCGGTGAGCCGACCGTGGCCGAGCTGCTGGACCGGGTGCGAACCACCGTGCTGGGCGGGCTGGACCACCAGGACTACCCGTTCGTGCTGCTGGTGGAGAAGCTTGGGCTGCAGCATGACCCGAGCCGCTCGGCGGTCTTCCAGGCGATGTTCATCCTGCTTCACCACAAGGTCGCCACCGAAAAGTACGGCTACCGGCTGGAGTACATCGAACTGCCGGAGGAGGAAGGGCAGTTCGACCTCACGTTGTCCGCGTACGAGGACGAGTCGGAGCATCGGTTCCACTGCGTGCTCAAGTACAACACCGACCTCTTCCGGCCGGAGACGGTGGCCCGGCTGGCCGGGCACTACGTCAACCTGCTGACGGCGCTGACCACGGCCGGTCCGGAGAGCTCGGCGACCGGCCTCGAACTGCTCGGCCGTGAGGAACGGGCCCTGGTGCTCGGGCGGTGGAGCGGCGCGGACCGCAGGGTCGCGTACGACGAGCCGGTGCACGAGCTGATCCTGCGTGCGGCGGCAGCCGACCCGGCGGCGCTCGCGGTGGTGATGCCGGCCGAGCCGGGCCCGGCCGCCCGCCTCACCTACGGCGAGCTGGCCGAACGCTCGGGGCGGGCCGCCGCCCGGCTGCGCGCGCTGGGCGCCGGGCCCGGCTCGGTGGTGGCCCTGTGCCTGGAGAAGTCACCGGAGTTGATCGTCGTCCTGCTCGCGGTGCTCCGCACCGGCGCCGCCTATCTCCCGCTCGCCCCCGGCGACCCGGCCGACCGGCTGGCCTTCATGGTCGAGCACACCGGAGCCGAGCTGCTGATCGCCGACGGCCACGACCGGCTCGACGAACTGCATGTCCGGCTGGTCACTCCGGGTGAACTGGACACGGCGGAAACCACGTTCACGGACGTACCGGTGGGCCTCGACGACCCGGCGGTCCGGCGGGACATCGACGTACCGGTGACCCTGGAGACCCCCGCGTACGTCATCCACACCTCCGGGTCCTCCGGTCGGCCCAAGGCCGTTCGGGTCTCCCACGGCAACCTGGCCTCGGCGTACCAGGCCTGGCTCGTCGAGTACCGGCTGGACACCGACGCCAGGGTGCACCTCCAGATGGCCGCCCCCTCCTTCGACGTCTTCACCGGGGACGTGGTCCGTGCGCTCTGCTCGGGCGGGACCCTGGTGCTGGTCGGCCGGGAGCTGCTGTTCGACACGGCCCGGCTCCATGAGGTGATGCGCGCCGAACGGGTGGACGCCGCCGAGTTCGTCCCGGCGGTGGCCCGCGTCCTGGCCGAGCACTGCGAACGGGCCGGGCTGCGGCTGGACTTCATGCGGCTGCTGGTGGTCGGTTCGGATGTGTGGAAGGTCGAGGAGTACGAGCGGCTGCGTGCCCTTGGCGGGCCGAGGACCAGACTGGTCAACTCCTACGGCCTCACCGAGGCCACCATCGACAGCGCGTACTTCGAGGGGCCGGTGGACGGGCTGGAGCCCAGCCGGATGGTCCCCATCGGGCGGCCCTTCCCGAACAGCACCCTCCATCTGCTGGACCGGCACGGCCGCCCGGTCCCGCCCGGGGTCACCGGCGAGCTGTGGATCGGCGGCTCCGGTGTGGCTCTCGGCTACGTGGGCGAAGAGGAGGGGACGGCCGGCCGGTTCGCCACCCTGCCGCTGGGCAGCGCCGACGGCACCGAACCGGTCCGGGTGTACCGCACGGGTGACCTCGCCCGCTGGGACGCGGACGGCCGCGTGCATCTGCTCGGCCGGGCCGACACGCAGATCAAGGTGCGGGGCCACCGGATCGAGCCGGGGGAGATCGAGAGCCGGCTCGCCGAGTGGCCCGAGCTGGACCGGGCCGTGGTCACCGTTCGGGCCGACCGGCGCGGCGAGAGCATGCTCTGTGCCTACTGCGTACCGGCCCCCGGCCGGACCGTCGACCGGCGTGCGCTCCGCCGTCATCTGGCCGGCTGTCTGCCGACCTTCATGATCCCGGCGTACTTCACCGAGGTGCCCGCGTTGCCGCTCACGGCCAACGGAAAGGTGGATCTCGCCGCGCTGCCCGCCCCCGCGGCGGACGGCGTGGAGCAGACGGCCGAACCGCCCGCCACCCTCTACGAGGTCCGGATGGCCGAGCACTGGCGGACGCTGCTCGGCATCGAGAAGCCGGGGCTCCAGCACGACTTCTTCGACTGCGGCGGCTCCTCGATCCGGCTGATCGAGCTGATCCACGGGTTGCAGACCGAGTTCAACATCACCGTCCCGGTGAGCCGGCTGTTCGAGGTCACCACCCTGCACGGGATGGCCCGCACCGTCGAGCACATCATCACCGGCCGGTTGGAGGGCGGCCGGCCGTACCTCTGGTTCAACCGGGAGCAGCGGCAGACCCTGTTCTGCTTCCCGCCGGCCGGCGGTCACGGCCTGGTGTACCGGCAGTTCGCTCGGCACCTGCCGGAGTACCGGCTGGTCGCCTTCAACTATGTGCCGGGGGACGCCAAGGTCGACGCGTACGCGAATCTGGTCGGTTCGCTGCAGCCGGAGGGGCCCTGCGCGCTGCTCGGCTACTCGCTCGGCGGCAACCTCGCCTTCGAGGTGGCCAAGGAGCTGGAGCGGCGCGGGCGGACGGTGTCCCATGTGGTGATCGTGGACTCGCACCGGATCGCCGAGCCCTTCGACCTGGCGGACGAGCACGTCGAGGCCTTCGAACGTGAGCTGGCGGAGCACCTGTGGCGGCACACCGGCTCGGCCGTGGTCGCCGAGGAGACCCGTGCACAGGCCCGCGACTATCTGCGGTTCTGCAGCCGGACGCCCAACCTCGGGGTGGTCACCGCGGAGATCGGCGTCATCTCCGACGCCGAGCAGACCGCGCTCCACGAGGCCGGCTACCACGGCGCCTGGTACGGCAGCTCGGCGACCCGGACGACGGTCCTCAAGGGCTTCGGCACCCACGCCGAGATGCTCGACCACGAGTTCACCGCTCACAACGCCCGGCTCACCCGGTCGTTCCTCACCGGAGCCCCACCCCATGCGTCGTGACCCCGGCAGCGGCCCGCCCGGCCGCCGCCGCCCGAAGCTGCACACCCCCACCACAGCCCCCATACGACGAACGGAATCCCCCCATGCCCGGTCAGCACCTCCCACTTCCCTATCCCTTCGCTCCCCGAGGGCTCGAACTCGACCCCGCGTACGCGCGGTTGCGCGAGCGAGCACCCGCCCGGATCCGCATGCCGTACGGCGATGAGGCCTGGCTGGTCACCCGGTACGAGGACGTCCGGGTGGTGCTGGCCGACCCGCGCTTCAGCCTGGCCGCCTCGATGGGCAGGGACCAGCCGCGGATGCGCCCCGTCGCCCGCACCGGCGCCGGTCTGTTCTCCACCGAGCCACCCGAGCACACCCGGCTCCGTTCGCTGGTGGCCGGGCAGTTCAGCGCCCGCCGGGTCGAGCCGCTGCGCGCGCGGGCCGTCGAACTGGCCGACGAACTGCTCGACGGGATCGTCGCCGCGGGCCAGCCGGCGGACCTGGTCGAGGACTTGGCCATCCCGATGCCGACCACCATCATCTGCGAGGTGCTCGGCATCCCGGCCAAGGACCACCGGATGCTCTGGCACTGGGCCGAGACGGTGCTCTCCGCCACAACCCCGGAGGAGGTGCTCGTCACCGAGGACCGGGCCTTCATGGAGTACATGGTGGGCGTGCTGGAGCTACGGGGCCGCGAGCCGGGCGACGACCTGCTCACCGCCCTGGTCCGGGCCTGCCACGAGGACCGTCTGATCAGCCAGGAGGAGCTGCTGTCGATCGCCTGCGACCTGCTGATCGCCGGCTTCGTCTCCACCACCAACCAGATCGGCAACTTCTTCCACCAACTCCTCACGCGCCGGGCGGAGATGGCGCGGCTGCGGGAGCACCCCGAGCTGATCCCGAAGGCCGTCGAGGAGCTGATGCGTTACGTGCCGCTGCTCACGGGCTTCAACCTGGCCCGGTACGCGACCGCTGACGTCGAGCTGGGCGACATCACGATCCGGACCGGCGAGGCGGTGATGATCGCCACCGCCGCCGCCAACCGCGATCCGGGGGTCTTCCAGGAGCCGGAACGCCTCGTCATGGACCGCCCGGTCAACCCGCACATCGGCTTCGGCCACGGCGTGCACTACTGCGTCGGCGCCCATCTGGCCCGGCTGGAACTCCAGGTGGTGATCGAGCGGGTGCTGCACCGGCTGCCCGGCCTGCGGCTGGCCGTCCCCGAGAGCGAGCTCCGCTGGAAGCAGGACGCGATGGTCAACGGTCTCCAGGCACTCCCGGTCGCCTGGTGACCGGGAAGGCGAACCGCAGCCGGGCACGTCAGACAGGTACGACGAGGAAGGCGAGGGAATTGGCGCGGCAGAAAGGCACGGACACGAGTGGGGGCACGGGGGCCGGCACAAGGACGGGTACCGGCCGCCGACGAGAAACCATGATCATCATTGGTGGTGGTCTCGGCGGTCTCTCCACCGGGTGCTACGCCCGGATGAACGGCTACCGGACCCAGATCTTCGAGATGCACGAGATTCCCGGCGGCTCGTGCACCGGCTGGGACCGCAGCGACTTCACCTTCGACTGGTGCGTCAGCTGGCTCCTCGGCAACGGGCCGGGCAACGAGATGTACCAGATCTGGCTCGAACTGGGCGCGCTCCAGGGCAAGGAGATGCGGCACTTCGACGTGTTCAACATCGTCCGGGGCCGGGACGGCAGGGCGGTCCACTTCTACTCCGACCCGGACCGGCTCGAGGCCCACCTGCTGACGATCTCACCGGCCGACGCCGCGCCGATCCGCGAGTTCTGCGCGGGCATCCGGACCTTCCGCAAGGCGCTGGCTGTCTACCCGTTCCTCAAGCCGGTCGGGCTGATGGGCCGGTGGGAGCGGTGGCGGATGATGGCCTCCTTCGTCCCGTACTTCACCACCATCCGCAAGTCGATCAGCGTGCTGATGACCGACTACGCGCAGCGGTTCCGCGACCCGCTGTTGCGCGAGGCGTTCAACTTCATCCTGTACGAGAAGCATCCGGCCTTCCCGGTGCTGCCGTTCCACTTCCAGCTGGCCTCGCACGCCAATCACGCGGCGGGGGTCCCGGAGGGCGGTTCACTCGGGCTGGCCCGGTCGGTCGAGGAGCGGTACCGGGGGCTCGGCGGCTCGATCACCTACAACGCCAGAGTCGAGGAGATCCTGGTCGAGCGGGACCGGGCGGTGGGCGTGCGGCTCAGCGACGGCCGGGAGTACCGGGCGGACATCGTGGTCTCGGCGGCCGACGGTCACACCACGGTGATGAAACTGCTGGGAGGCAGGTATCTCAACGACACCTACCGCAGGCTCTACACCTCCCTGATCGACCAGCCCGGCCAGCTGTCACCCGGTTACGTGTCCCTCTTCCTGGGACTGCGCAAGCCCTTCCCGGAGGGCGACCCGTGCACGACCTATCTGCTGACGGAGCGGCAGGCCAGCGAGCTGACCGGGATCCGCTGCCCGTCGATGAACGTGCAGTTCCGCACCCGGCACTACCCGGAGCTGGCGCCGCGCGACTCCACGGTGGTGTTCGCGACGTACTTCTCCGACATCGGCCCCTGGCGGGAACTGCACCAGGGACCGGAGCGGTCCTCCCGGGTGCGGCGCGGCCAGGAACTGCACACCCTGCCGGTCCGGCACGGCAGGGAGTACCTGGCCGCCAAGCGGCGGGTCCGCGACGGCATCGTCTCCTTCCTGGACGAGCGGTTCCCCGGTTTCAGGGACGCGGTGGCCGTCGCCGACGTCTCGACGCCGCTGACCCAGGTCCGCTACACGGGCGTCTACGACGGCACCTTCCCGGGCTGGAACCCGTTCGTGGAGGGCGCGGAGACGGTGGAGGAGGAGATCAAACGCAGCGGCCCGGTGCTGCCCGGGCTGTCGGACTTCTACCTCTCCGGGGTCTGGGCGACCATCGGCGGCCTGATCCGGGCGGCCGCCGCCGGCCGGCACGTCATGCAGTTCATCTGCCGGGACGACGGCCTGGAGTTCACCGCCGACATCGACCGGAGCGCCCCGCCGCCGACCCATGTGGTCATCCCGGTCGCCGGGCCACCCCGGCAGGCACGGACGGCCGATGGAGGCAACGCGGCGAGTGATCCGGCGAACACCGAGACAGGAGCACTGACATGAGGATCGAGAAGTGGGTCGTCCGTGAACACCTGGGCGGAGTCCCCGATGTCGACCGGATCTTCGAGAAGACGGTGGAGGACGTGGAGGTCGGCCTGCGCCCGGACGAGATGCTGTTCCGCACGCGGTACGTCTCGGTCGACCCGTATCAGAACGGGCTGGCCCTGGAGACGCCGATCGGCCACCACATGGGCGCGGACTCGATCATGGAGGTGCTGGAGGCGGGGCCGGAGGCCGCGTTCCAGGTCGGCGACCTTGTGCAGGGCTTCGGTGGCTGGCGCAGCCACGTCGTCCACAACGGCGCCGAGGAGGTGTGGCGGACGGGCACCTTCCCGATGGTGTTGCCGGCCTACCGCCGGCTGGATCCGGACCGGTACGACGAGCGGCTTCCGCTGTCCACCGCGCTCGGCATCATGGGTGCGCCCGGGATGACGGCGTGGGGCACGCTCACCAGGTTCATGACGGTACGCCCCGGTGACACGGTGGTGGTCAGCGGCGCGTCCGGCTCGGTCGGCACCCTGGTGGGCCAGTTGGCCAGGCGCGCGGGCGCCGCCCGGGTGGTGGGCACCACCTCTTCACCAGGCAAGATCGACTACCTGCGCGGGCTGGGCTTCGACGAGGTGGTGCTGTACGCCCAGGCCGACGACGCGGAGAAGGCGCGGCAGGCGCTGCTGCTCGCCGCCCCGGACGGGGTCGACCGGTACTTCGACAACCTGGGCGGGACCGTCACGGACGCGGTGTTCACCATGCTCAACGTGGGCAGCCAGGTGGCCGTCTGCTGGCAGTGGGCCACCACGGTCAACGGCGAACTGACCGGGCCCCGGCTGCTGCCGTACATCATGTTCCCGCGCACGACGATCCGCGGCATCTTCGCCCAGGAGTGGTTCCATGAGCCGCTGTTGACGCAGATGCACCAGGAACTGGGCGGACTGGTCCGGGGCGGTGAGATCCATTATCACCAGACCGTGCACCACGGCTTCGACGCGATCCCGCAGGCGTACCGCAGCCTCTATGTGAACCGGGAGGGGAGCCGGGGGAAGGTGCTGGTCGAGGTCTGACCGAGGCCGGGCCAGCCAGGCCCCCTCATGAGGGGGCCGTTGTCCCACCGGGGGACGGCCTCCGGCCGGACGTCCGACACCGGACAGCGCGCCCTCCGCGGCAGCCGGGCACTCGGATGACCGTGCCCCGATCCGAGGGGTGCGCCGTCAGTCCGCCCTCTCCGGGTGCGTGAGGTTCGCTCCGCTCACCGGATCGAACACGTGAGCCTTGGCCATGTCGACCTGCAACTCCACGGGTTCACCCTCGCGGGCGCGGGTGGCGGCGTCCAGACGGGCCACGATCTGACGGGTGTCGGCGCCGGTGTCGCGCAGTCCCGAGTCCTTGGCGAGTTCCTCCAGCTCCGTGGTCGTGGCGGGCCCGCCCTCCGCGGTGAAGTAGACGTACACATCGGAGCCCAGCGACTCCAGTACCTCCACGGTGACGGTGAAGACCGGGCCCGTCCGGTCCCGGTCGTGCGACAGGGCCGCGTCCTCGAATGCCTCCGGTCGCAGCCCGACGATGACCTCGCGTGGCGCGTTCTGCTGTTCCAGCGCCCGTCTCGTACGGTCGCCGAGGGTCAGGTCGCCCAGGGGTGAGCGCAGGACACCGCCCTCCAGGGTGGCGTTCAGGAAGTTCATCGCCGGAGAACCGATGAAGCCCGCGACGAAGATGTTGCGCGGCAGGTCGTACAACTGGGCAGGTGTTCCGATCTGCTGGACCAGCCCCTGTCGCATGACCACGACCCGGTCGCCGAGCGTCATCGCCTCGGTCTGGTCGTGGGTGACGTACACGGTGGTCGTACCGAGGCGCCGCTGCAGCCGGGAGATCTGCGTGCGCATCTGCACCCGGAGTTTGGCGTCCAGGTTGGACAACGGCTCGTCCATCAGGAACGCCTTGGGATCACGGACGATCGCCCGCCCCATGGCCACCCGCTGACGCTGGCCGCCCGAGAGATTGGCGGGCTTGCGGTCCAGGTGCTCGGTGAGATCGAGGATCTGCGCGGCTTCCGTCACCTTGGCGTCGATGGTGGCCTTGTCCACCTTGGCCAGGCGCAGCGGGAAGCCCATGTTCTCCCGGACGTTCATGTGCGGGTACAGGGCATAACTCTGGAAGACCATGGCGACGTCGCGTTCCTTGGGAGCGAGGTCGTTGACGACTCGGCCTCCGATGCGGAGGGTGCCTTCGGTGATGTCCTCCAGGCCGGCGATCATGTTCAGGGTGGTGGACTTGCCGCATCCCGAGGGACCGACGAGGATCACGAATTCGCCGTCGGCGATTTCGAGGTCCACGTCCTGCACGGCGAGTGCCCCGTCGGGAAAGCGCTTGGTGACTCCCTCGAGGATGATCTCGGCCATGGATGGTGCCTCCTTGCCTTCATACCTTCATGCAGTCCGGGTCGGGGTACTGCGGTCGGCCCCTCGCACCGGTGGTCTGCGTGCCGTGGTCGGCGTGTTCACCCCTTGACCGCTCCCGAGGTCAGTCCGGCGACGATCCGCCGCTGGAAGAGCAGGACGAAGACGATGATGGGGATGGTGATGACCACGGCGGCGGCGGCGATCGACCCTGTGGGCTGCTGGAACTGGGAGCTCCCGGTGAAGAACGCGATCGCGGCGGGCACCGTACGCGCGGACTCGGTGGAGGTCAGCGAGATGGCGAACAGGAAGTCGTTCCAGCAGAAGATGAACACGAGGATGGCGGTGGTGAACACGCCCGGCGCGGCCAGCGGCACGATGACCATGCGGAAGGCCTGGGCGGGCGTCGCCCCGTCGACCTTGGCCGCCTTCTCGAGATCCCACGGGATCTCCCGGAAGAAGGCCGACAGCGTGTAGATCGCCAGAGGCAGGGAGAAGGTCATGTACGGGATGATCAGCCCGATCCAGGTGTCGAAGATCCCGATGATCCGCTCGATGTTGAACAGCGGCGACACCAGGGAGATCGGCGGGAACATGGCGATCAGCAGTGACATGCCGATGAGCACCCGCTTGCCCGGGAAACGCAGCCGGGCCACCGCGTAGGCGGCCATGGTGCCCAGCGCCACCGCGATCACCGTGGCGATCAGGGCGATACCGATCGAGTTGATCAGCGCCCGGGTGAACTCGCTGGTCTCGAAGATGCCCCGGTAGTTCTCCCAGGTCCAGTCCGTGGGGACGTAGTTGCCGTCCGTCAGGGTGCTGGGGTCCTTGAACGACAGTGCGGCGATCCACCCCACCGGGAACAGGGCGTACAGCACGACCAGCACATTCATGACACCCCATCGGGCGGCATGCGTCTTGCCCACGGCGGCCATCAGCGCTTCACCTCCGCGCCGGGTGCGGCGGTGCCGAACAGTTTGACGAAGGTGAAGGCGATGATCGCGACGCAGATGAAGATCAGGACCGAGATCGCCGACCCGATGCCCAGGTTCAGCGCGGTGAACAGGTTGTCGTACCCCAGGATCGACACAGAGCCGGTGCCCTGGGCGCCCGCGGTCAGGACGTAGATGTTGTCGAAGATCCGGAACGCGTCCAGTGTGCGGAAGAGCAGGGCCACCAGGATGGCCGGTTTCATCAGCGGCAGCATGATCTTGGTGAAGCGCTGCCAGGCGGTGGCGCCGTCCACCATGGCCGCCTTCAGCGTCTCCTCGGGGACCAGCGCGAGGCCCGCGAGCAGCAGCAGGGCCATGAACGGTGTCGTCTTCCACACCTCGGCGAGGATGATCAGCCAGAGGGCGGGCCACTGCTCGGTCAGTGGGGCCTCCCCCTTGGGCAGCAACTCGGCGAGGTATCCGAGATCCGGGGTCCAGGCGTACTGCCAGGAGAAGGCGGCGACCACGGTGACGATCCCGTACGGGATGAGGACCGAGGTGCGGACGACGCCACGCCAGAAGATCGTGCGGTGCATCACCAGGGCGAGCCCCATCCCGAGGACCAGTTCGATCGCCACGGACACGGCGGTGATGAACAGCGTGACCCAGAAGGCGTCCCACCAGAACGGGGAGGACAGCACCGCCCCGTAGTTGCTGAGTCCCACGAACTCCGCGCGTCCGGGAAAGCGAAGGTCATAGCGCTGGAGGGACAGGTAGACGGCGTATCCGACGGGGTACGCGGTCACGGCGATCATCACGACGACCGCAGGCGCGCAGAGCAGCCAGCCGAGCCGACGCTCCTGTCTGGCGCCCGCCGAGAGTGCCGCCCGGTCCGGTTCAGCCTGCCCCGCCCGCGTCGCGGGTGGTGGCGGGACTCCGGCCGGTTGCGCCCGCGTGCTCATCTCGGGCCGTCCGAGGACACGGCCGGCGCACTGGATCGCCGGTGCACACAGTGGTGCGGGAGGAGGTGGTTCACGGGATCACACCCTCGGATCGCAGGGCCTCGTCGATCTGTTCCTTGATGGTGTCGACCGAGCTCTCGGGTTTGATCCCGGACGGCGGAGACAGGGTGTGGGAGACCGCGATCGACACGTTCTGGTAGACCGGAGTGATCGGGCGCACGCTCGCCGCCTCCAGAGCGGCCAGCACGTCCCTGGAGAAGGGGTACTCCTTCATGAACGCGGGCTCGTCGTACAGGGCGCGCAGCGTGGGGGGCAGACCGCCCTCGAGCGCGGCGGCGAGCTGGTTCTCCCGGTTGCGCAGGCACAGTGCCGCCTCGAAGGCCAGGTCGGGGTGGCGCGAGTAGGCGCTCACCGCCAGATCGATGCCTCCGATCGTGGGCCGTGCCGGGCGGTCCGCGTCGACCCGAGGGTATGGCGCCCAGCGGAAGTTCTTGAACAGCCCGGGGTTGTTCGCCTTCATCGACGGATACACGAACGGGTAGTTGAGCTCGAACGCCGCCGTTCCCGACTCCATGGCGAGCCGGTTCTGGTCCTCCATCTGGTTGGGGAGGGAGGGGTCCGCGGCCGGGGAGTTCGCCAGCTCACGCATGACCTCGGCGGCCCGTACGGCAGGAGGCCCGAGGGAGGGCTCGGTGGCGCTCGCGTTGAGGATGGTGCCGCCGGCGCTGTTGATCAGCGTGTTGAACCAGACGGTCAGGCCTTCGTACTGGGCGCCCTGGATCTCCACGAAGTGCGGTTTGCCCTGGCGGGCGAGGGCGTCGGCCATCTCCAGCATCTCGGCCCAGGTCGTGGGCGGCCTGGGTACGAGGTCCTTGCGGTACCACAGGAGCTGGGTGTTGGTGTTGTAGGGGACGGCGTACAGCTTGCCCTTCCAGGTCGAGGTCTGCAGCGGTACGCGCAGGGTGCCCTCGGTGGCCTGCCGCTTCGCCGTGCCCGTCCATTCCCGGATCCAGCGCGCCTCGGCGAACTCCGCCGCCCAGGTGACGTCCAGGCCCAGGATGTCGAGCGAGTCGTCCTCGGCGGCGAGCCTGCGGACCATTTGCTGGCGCTGTCCGTCGGCGGCGCGTGGGAGCTTGTTGTAGCTGATCCTGTAGCGGCCGCCCGACGCCTGGCTGCATCGATCGGCCGCCTTCTGGAGCGCGCCGGAGTCGTCGGGGAAGTTGTACCAGTTGAGGGTCGGCCTGCCGGAGCCCTCGTCGCTGCCGCACGCGGCGAGCACCGAGGCCAGCAGCGGCAGCGCGGCGAACGTCCTCAGCCATCGCGTGCCCCTGTGACGCCGCTTCCGACCCGAAACCGGCTGGCAGCCGCCCCTTACCTGCACGAGCTCCACACCTCGCTTCCGGGACGGTGGCACGGGATTCGGACGTCACAGCTTGTGCCTCTCCGCGAACACTAAAGACCGCAAAAGGGAACATCAAGCACATAGCGCATCAAATCACCCATGGGTATGTTGGCGAACCCGATGCGGGGGGATGTGCGGGCCCCGGAGGGAAGGGGTGCCGTGGTGTATCACCGGACCGTGCCATGGCGCTCGGATCCCATCCGGTCCCCGAAAACGACGAAGAGGCCACTTCCGGTCAACCGGAAATGACCTCCGACTCGCTGCTCCGCAAGTCGGGACGACAGGATTTGAACCTGCGACCCCTTGACCCCCAGTCAAGTGCGCTACCAAGCTGCGCCACGTCCCGTCGCGGCCCCCACGGTGCTCGCACTGCTGGTGCTCCGTGTGAACGCGCAGGTAAACCCTACCCTAAATGGGCCGGCACCCGACTCACCACCGCTGGGCCTCGGTCGGTGCGACGGCGCGTCGTGGGGTCGGGGCCCCCAGATCGGCTCGCACGCGGGCCTCGATGTGGAGGATCAGCGCGGTCAGGTCGGCGCAGTAGACGGAGGGATTGCGGAAACCCCTGCCGGAGGCGTACCGGTGGGCGAAGAGTCCGCCGCCGCACACGGCGAGCAGCGGGCAGTCGGTGCAGGTGGGACCAAGTTCCCTCGCCCCAGCCTGGCGCTGACGGACCAAGGGATGGTGGAGGACCTCGTCGAGGCTGTGACGGAAGACGTCGAGGCCGGTCTCCGGGGCACCTGCATAGGCGACCTTGAGCGAGTCGGACTGCTCGATCGAACCGTCGGTCTCGATGACGGCGAGGGTCGCCGGCGCCAGCCCCGCGGACTCGGTGCGCACGGAGCCGCCGAGGACACCGGCCATCAGCTCCTCGAAGAGGCGCAGACCCGTCTCACGCGCGGGCGCGTCGTACCAGCGGTCGAAGACCCGCCGCAGCCAGTCGGCGTACGGCGTCTCCTCTCCAGAGGCCGGTACTCCGGCGGCGGTGAGCGGAGCGACGGCGGGGACACGGTGCTGTCAGTCGGCGAGTCCGGGAGGCGGGGCGTCCCAAGTTCCGTGCGGCAGCAGGAGGTCGACGCGAGGGGGGCGTGAGGCAAGGAGTGCCTCATAGGTGCCGACCGGGTCGTTGGCGAGGTCGATGGTGCACAGAAGGCCTACGTAGAGGTGGCTGTACCGGGACGCGCCCAGCCGGTCCAGCCCTTCCATGACACGGCTGTGGCTCCCAGCGCCGTTGGGGAGGCGCCGGTGCCGGTCGTGAGCGGCTCGGGTGCCGTCCGGCCGCCCGGTCGTCCAGCCTGGCGTAGCTGAGAAAGAAATACGGCTGCTCCAAGGTGCCCCCCACCGTGCCGCGCCGCACCGACGGCATCGGGGTCCTACCCTGTCGCCACCGCTCTCAGACATGCCTTCGACCGCGAGTGCGCACGCGACGACAGCGGCCCTGGGGACGTGACCGCCCACAGGGCCTTGAACCCGAGGCCTCGCGGCCCGGGGGCGCGTCAGGTGACCCGGGCTCGATGCCCGCGTCGACGGGCTGCCCGCGGGTGACCGCCCGCGTCAGGGCATGGTCACCGCCGAGTGCGGGGCCGTCGGTGGCGCGGCCTTCCGCCTCGGCGTGGAGTCGGCCGGCCGCGGCAGGGCCGCGATGGATGCCTGGTTCGAGGCCGGAGCGGATTCCTGAAAGATCTCCCCAGATCCTCCCCGCGAAAAGTGGATCATGCGCTTCGTGCAGTCTGAGTGGTGCGATCGCCGAGCCGGACAGCGACCGCGAGGGGGCTGCCGATAGCGGTAGCCCCCTCGTCATGTTCGGTGAACGCCCAGCTCAGAGCGCTACTCCGGCGGCGTAGGCGTGTCGTGGGTGCGGTACATCGCCTGGACGTCGAGTTCCAGTTGGACCGTGGGGCCGACGACGGCTATGCCCCGGGCGAGCATCGTGCGCCAGTTGAGGGTGTAGTCCTCTCGGTGGAGTTCGCCCTTGGCGAGGGCGGCGCAGCGGAGTTCCTCGCCGTAGCCGCCGTTGACCGTGCCCAGGTAGGTCGTGTCGAGGGAGACGGAACGGCTCACGCCGTGCATGGTGAGGCTGCCCTGGAGCGTCCACTTGCTGCCGCCCCGGTAGGCGAAGCGATGGCTGGTGAAGTCGATGTGGGGGAAGCGCTCGACGTCGAGGAAGTCGGCCGAACGCAGGTGGGTGTCACGGGTGTTGTTGCCCGTGTTGATGCTGGACGCGTCGATGCGGACGTGGACGCGGGACTCGGTGACGTCCCGGGCGATCTGCAGTCCGCCCTCGAAACGTTCGAAGCGGCCGTGGACGTGGGCCATGCCGACGTGCTTGGCGATGAAGCGGATCGCGGTGTGCGGCGGGTCGAAGAGCCAGGTGCCGGGGACGGGGAGTTCCAGTTGGCGGGCCGACCGCAGCCAGACGCGTTCCGGGACCGGGCCGATGTCCGGGAGGATCTCCACTGATTCGCGGTGGGGTTCGAGCCCCTCGGCCACGATCAGCAGGCTGTACCCGCCCGGCGGCAGGACGGCCATGAAGTAGCCGTACGGGTCGGTGGTGCCGCGCGCCGCGACCCGGTGGCTCGGCAGTTCCGTCACCGTCACCTCGGCCGCGCCCATGGGATGGTTCACCGGGTCCAGGACCTCACGGACGAGGGCACCCGCGCCGGGCGGGACCGGCAGCGTCAGGCCCGCGGCTCCCCGGGTGGCTTTGGATGATCGCCGCCGGAGCAGTCCGAGGGGCATGCTGTTCACCTTTCAGTTCTCGATGGTCGGTGGGGATGGGTCAGGTGGGTGACGGCCGGCCGCCCGCGTACGCCGCTCTCAGTACGTCCAGCACGCCCGCCTCGGTGACCTCGCGGGGGTTGGGGTACGCCTGTCCCGCCACCTGGGTCGCGACCACGGCCAAGTCGGCTTTCTCCATGCCCAGTTCGGCGAGGGAGCGGGGAGCGCCCAGGCGGCCGGACAGCTCCCACAGGGCGTACGGGGCGTCGTCGGTGTCCAGGGCCCGGCCGAGCTCCGTGAGGGCCTCGGGAGCGGCGGGCGCGTTGTGGGCCAGCGCGTACGGGAGGACGACCGTGTGGGTCTCGGCGTGCGGCAGGCCGAAGGTGCCGCCGAGGACGTGGCAGAGCTTGTGGTGCAGGCCCATGGTGGTCGCGCCGAGCGCGGCGCCGCACAGCCAGGCGCCGTAGAGCGCGCTGCCCCGGGCGTCGACGTCCTGCGGGTCGGCCGCCAGCTCGGGCAACGCGCGTGTCATGGCCCGTGCGCCCTCCGCCGCGGTCAGCGACACCAGCGGGGTGGCGTCCGGAGCGTAGAGGGCCTCCGCCGCGTGGGCGACCGCGTTGATGCCGCTGGTCACGGTCAGCTGCACGGGGAGGGAGAGGGTGAGCTCGGGGTCGTAGACGACGCTGCGGGGCAGGACGGACGGGTCGCGGCCGGTGCGTTTGGCACCGTGCTCGGTCAGGCCCCAGACGGGGGTCATCTCCGAGCCGGAGTACGTCGACGGCACCGCGATCAGCGGCAGGCCGGTGCGCAGGGCGATGGCCTTGCCCAGGCCGATCGCGGAGCCGCCGCCCACGGCCACGCAACCGTCGGCACCGGCGGCGCGCGCCACCTCCACGGCCCGTTCGGCGACCTCGACGGGCACATGCATACGGGCCTCGGTGTGCAGCCCGGCGCAGGCGCCGCCCAGTGAGTCCGCGACGGCCCGGGCGGTCCGCGCGCCCCGCGGGCCGGACACGACCAACAGCCGTCGCAGACCCAGGTGTTCGGCCTCTCCGGGCACGGCGGTCACCGAGGCGCCGGGACGCAGGACGACCCGCATGGGCGGGGACTCGTGGACGAACTCCATCACGGTCCCTCCCGGTCGAGGGTGTCGAGCACGAGGTCGAAGCGGGCGTGCCGGAACGGGTTGGGGGTGCCGAACTCCCGGGCCAGCGCGGGGTCGTCGGTCTCGGCGAAGTCCTGGACGAGACTCTCCTTGACGGCGAACACCGCGTCCGAGTCGAGGTGGTCGCTGCCCGCCACGAAGATGTGCGTGGTGACCGTCCGGTGCCCCTCGGCCGAGCCGATGAAGTGGATGTGGGCCGGGCGGTAGGGGTGGCGGGCCGTGGCCCGGAGGAGGGCGCCGACCGGGCCGTCCGTCGGGATGGGGTACGGGCTCGGCACGCAGGTGCGGAACCAGAAGCGGCCCTCGGCGTCCGTCGTGAACAGTCCGCGCCCGTTGCCCGGCGGCTGCACGTCCGGCTGCTGCACGTCGTAGAAGCCCTCGGCGTTCGCCTGCCAGACGTCGAGGACCGCGCCGGGCAGTGGGGTGCCGTCCCGTGACAGCACGCGCCCGCTGATCACGCATGGTTCGCCGCCGCCGACCAGGTCGATGTCCGCACCGAGGGCACGGGCCGGGGACTCCGTCATGTGGAAGGGGCCGAGGACGGTCGACTCGGTCACGCCACCGCGCCGGCGTTCCCCGTCGCCCGGCTCGCCCCGTTCGCCGTTGCCGTCCCCGTCGCCCCCGTCCGCTGCCCGCTCGCTGTTGATCGTTTCCACGAGCATCGAGACGCCGAGTACGTCCGAGAGGAGGACGAACTCCTGCCGGGTGTCGGTGCACGCCTGTCCGGTCGCGGTGAGAAAGGCGATGGCCTGCTCCCACTCCGCCATGGTCGGCTCGGTCTCACGGACGAAGGCGTGCAGATGGCGGGTCAGGGCGGCCAGCAGCTCGAACAGGCGGGGGTCGGGAGTGCCGTCCAGGCTGTCGACGACCGCTTCGGTGATCCGGGTGGTGAATTCGGTGGTCATGTCCGGGCATCCTTCCCGTCAGGCATGTCCGAGGATCCGTCGCACCGCCTCCGTCAGCAACCGCTCGGCGTCCTCGGCGGACGCGGCCGCCGTGGCGTGCCGGAAGGCGACGTACCCGTCGGGGCGGACGAGCAGGGCTCCCCCGTCGGCCACCTCGCTGAGCCGCGACCAGTCGCCGTACGGGTCCTCGTACTGCCGGCCGGGGCCGATGACGACGGTCGCGATCGCCGGATCCTGGGCCTCGGCCGCCCGAGTCCAGTGGTCGCCGCCGATGCCGGTGATCAGGGTGAAGCGGCCCTGTCCGACGGTGTCGAGCGTGGAGAGCGTGCGGGTGCCGGAGGTGATCCAGGCGTGCGGGAGCTTCGCGCCGGGCCGGGTGCGGGGCTGGTGGTACAGCTCGGGGTCGCGGTCGAAACCGGGGTCGGGGGTGCCGTCGGGCACGATCGCCTCCGAGGTGTACCGCTGGTTGAGGTCGACGCCGTGCGCGTTGAACTCGTACACCTTGAACGCGATGGCCTCGCGCAGTCTCGCCCGCTGCTTCTCGGCGGCGGTGGCGTCCTTGCGGGCGGCGATGTTGGCCCACAGCTGCTCGGGGGTCTGCGGGGAGAGCCCGTCGAGTGCCTCGAAGACGGGCGCGGTCTCGCCGATGGACTTGTTGGCGCGGGTGACGATCTGTCGGCCGACCGGGGCGCGCTCGGCGGTGTAGGTGTCCAGGAGCTTCGGGGAGGCCGTGCCGTCGAGGACGAGCTTGAGCTTCCAGGCCAGGTTGTAGGAGTCCTGGATGGAGGTGTTGGAGCCCAGGCCGTTGGACGGCGGGTGGCGGTGCGTGGCGTCGCCGGCGCAGAAGACCCGGCCGTTGGAGTAGGTCTCGGCGTACATCTCGTTGACCGTCCAGGCGGAGGACGACTTGATGGTCACCGGGATCTCGTCGTCGCCGATCAGCTTGCGGACGACGGACTCGGCGTACTCGGTGGTGAGGTCGGGGGCGCCGGCGGTGACGTCGTACCCCCAGACGATCAGCCACTCGTTCCAGGGCCGGACGCAGCGCACGAGGCCCGCGCCGATGCCGCCGACGGTGGCGCCCGGCGCGAGCACCCAGTACAGGGTGGAGGGCCGGTGCGCGGTGTACTTCGTGAGGTCCGCGTCGAAGACGATGTTGATGCTCCCGGCCACGCCCATCTGGCCGCCCATGGGCAGCCCCGCGTCCTCGGCGACCTGGGAGCGGCCGCCGTCGGCGCCGATCAGGTACTTGGCGCGGATGGTGTACTCGTCGCCGCGCAGCCGGTCCTCGACGGTGACCGTGACGCCGTCGGCGTCCTGGACGAAGGACTTGTAGACGGTGCTGAAGCGCAGGTTGGTGCCGCGGGCGACCGCCGCGTCGATCAGGACGGGTTCCATGAGGTGCTGGGGCATGTCGCACATGCGGGTGGGGCTGGCGAGGTCGTGCGCCGCCTGTACGAGCGGGTCGTTGCCCCAGGAGCGGACCCGGCCCAGTTCCTCGCCGGCGAGGCTGGTGCAGAAGGTCGTGTCGCCCATCAGGTGCTGTGGGGTGGCCTTCGCGATGACCTCGTCCTCGACACCGAGGTCCCGCAGCACCTCCATGGTGCGCTGGTTGGTGATGTGCGCGCGGGGCGTGTCGGCGAGGCGCGCGTAGCGGGTGACGACGGTGTTCGGCACGCCGTACGTGCTCAGTGCGAGCGCGGCGGAGGCGCCCGCTGGGCCACTGCCCACGATCAGTACGTCGGTCACGACATCGGGGTCGACGGTGTGCACGGGGAACGCTCCAAGGACATGAGAACAGGCACCGACCGTCCAAGATCATGGGCGGGTGTCCGGGACCCCGGGTGTCTCAATTCGAGACAGTGCGGCGTCCGCGTCGGGCTGCCACGCCACGGAGTACGGCAACGGGGTGCTTGTTGCTCATTCAACCTGTGCCGGTACGGTGAGTGGTGTCGTGACCACCACAGAGCCCCCCTCCGTCTCCGTCCGCCCCACCCTCACCTCGCTGCGCAGGGCCCGGGAGTTGTTCCTGCTGGGGCGGCAACTGCCGGACGACGTACCGGAAGAGGTCGTCGCCGCCTGGAAGCGTGCCCGGTTCTTCGGCGTACGACACGACGTGCGGGACCCGTTCCCTCATGCTGCCCGGCCTCCCGTACGAGCGGAGGAGTCGGCCCTGCTGGCGGCGGCCCGGCCGGTCCTCGAACGGATCGCGCCCGCCCTCGGCGCGGAACAGGCGGCCCTCCTGCTCACCGACGAGCGGCTGCGGGTGCTGTGGGCGACCGGGGGCGGACGGGACGACCTCTGCCGCTTCGACCTCTCCGAGCAGGCGGTCGGCGTCAACAGCGCGGCCCGTGCGCTGAGCACCCGCCGACGCGCCGAGGTCCACGGACCCGAACACTTCCTCGACCTCTGGCAGGACGTCTCGGCGGTCAGCGTGCCGGTGCTCACCCCCGGCACCGGGCGGCCGCTGGGCACGGTGACCGTGGCCTCCACGCTCTGCGCGGAGTGCGGCCCGCATCCCGGCGCCGCCCTCGCCGAGGCCGCCGCCGACGCCGTCGAGGCGGAACTCCTCGCCCGGTCGCAGAGGGCGGAACGGGTGCTGCTGGACGCGTATGTGGCGGCGTTGGGGGGTGCCGGGTGCCACGGGCAGGAGGGTGAGGCGGGTCGGCGGCGGGAGTCCGGCGGGCGCGGGCGCCCGGGGTCGGGGCGTGCGGTCGTCGCCCTGGACGGACGCAGCCGGCTGGTCAGCGAGGCCGCGGGGCGGCTGCTGTCGCCGGAGGGGCTGGAGGCACTGGAGCGCAGTGCCGTCGCCGCGGTGGGAGGGGTGGCCTTCGCCGTCTCGCCGTCCCCGTCCGTGGCGGCCCCCTCCTCCTACTCCGTCCCGTTGCCGGAGGGGGCGAAGTGTCGCGCGACCCTCACCCCGGTGACGCACCGGGGTGCGGTGATCGGGGTGGTCGCCGTGTTGGAGCCGGTGGGGCGGGCGGCTGCCGGGGCGAAGGAGCGGGGCCGCGGATCCGCGGGCGGGCACGGTGTCGGGGGCGACGTGGCGGCCGGGCGTTCGGTGGCCTGGCGGCACGCTGTCGACCGGGCGGCCAAGCTGGCGCGGTCGTCGTCCGAGCCGCTGCTGCTCGTCGGGGAGCGCGGCACCGGGAAGGCGTCTCTCGCCCGGGAACTGGCCGTGGGCCCGCTGCTGACGGCGGACGCGGCGGAGGGCAAGGTCGATGCGGCGCTGGACGCGTTGACGGGCGGTCAGGCAGTACTGCTCCGGCATGCCGAGCGCCTGACGCAGCGTGATGTGGCGGCCCTCAACGCGCTCCTCGAAGCGTCTCCTGTGGCGCCCCTGCTGGTGACCTACACTCCCGGTGGCCCTCCCGGCCCCTGCCTCCAACGGCTGCTGGACAGCCTGGCGGCACGCTCGGTCACCCTGCCCGCGCTGCGCGAACGGCCCGAGGACATCAGGGGTTTGCTCGGCTCCCTCACGCCCCTGCCGGCGCCGGGGGAACCGCCGCTCACCTGGACCCTGGACGCGCTGCGCGCTCTGGAACGGTACCCGTGGCCGGGCAACGTCACCGAACTGGTGCACCTGGTGCGGGCGTTGACCGAGCAGCGCCGGGCCACGGGACCCGTCCGGCGGGCCGAGCTGCCGGACCCGGTACGGGAGGGCCCCGCCGCCCGACAACTCAGCCCGATGGAGCACGCCGAGCGCGCCGCCATCCTGGACGCCCTCCACCGCCACGGCGGCAACAAGGCCCGTACGGCAGCGGCCCTGGGCATCGCCCGCGCCACGCTGTACCGGAAGCTACGGGGCTACCGGGGCTGAACGCCCAGCGGATCGGCGGGCCGGTCGGGGGCGGGGGTCTCGTCGGGGGACGGGCGATCAGGGCTCTTGATTGCGGCGGGCTCGACATCGGCCGGCCTGATGTCGGCGGGCTGGATGTCGGCGGGCTGGTTGTCCATGGGCTTGTCGTCGGTCGAACTGTCGTCCGTGGGGGCATTCAGGGCGACGTCCGTCGGGCCGTCGTCGAGGAAGCCGCCCGACTGGTGCTGCCACAGCTTCGCGTAGGCGCCGTCGGAGCTGAGCAGTTCCTGGTGCGTGCCCTGCTCGACGATCCGGCCGCGGTCGAGGACGACGAGCCGGTCCATGCCGGCGACCGTGCTCAGCCGGTGGGCGACCACGAGCGCCGTGCGGCCCTCCATGAGCCGCCACAGTGCCTCCTGCACGAGGAGTTCGCTCTCGGAGTCGAGGGCGCTGGTCGCCTCGTCGAGCAGCAGGATCGGCGCGTCGCGCAGGATCGCCCTGGCGAGTGCGACCCGCTGGCGCTGTCCGCCGGACAGTTTGACGCCGCGCTCGCCCACCAGCGTCTCGAAGCCGTCCGGCAGGGCGTCGGCGAACTCCGTGACGTGGGCCGCCTCCGCCGCCCGGCGGATCTCGGCCTCGGTGGCGTCCGGCCGGGCGAACGCGATGTTCTCCCGCAGGGTGCGGTGGAACATCGCCGGGTCCTGCGGCACGTACGCGATGAGGCTGCGCAGGTCGGCCTGGCGCAACCGGCTGATGTCCTGGCCCCCGACGAGGATTCGGCCGGCATCGATGTCCGTCATGCGCAGCAGGAGCCGGGAGAGCGTCGTCTTGCCGCCGCCGGACCGGCCCACGAGACCGACCTTCGCCCCGCTGGGCACCGTCAGGTCGAGGCCCCGGAAGAGCGGTTCGGCGCCCGCGTGGGCGAAGGTCACCTTCTCGAAGCGCACGTCGGCGGGGCCGGGCCGCAGCGGCTCCGGCTCCGCCGGGTCGAGCACGGTCGGCGGGTCCCGCAGCAGGTCGGTGAACTGCGCGGCCTCAGTCATCGCGCTCTCCATACGGCGGTAGATCTGGTTGAACTCGAACATGATCCGCGTCGCGTTGGTGTAGTAGGTGAAGGCGACGACCACCGCCTCCACGCCGTTCCCGCCCGCACCGAGGGCGATGGCGAGCACCAGGCCGAGCACATTGGTCAGCACGGACAGCGGGGCGACCAGGGTGTCGATGCGGAGGTTGCCGTAGTCCCACGAGCGCAGGGAGAGCCGCCGGGACTCGGCGACCCGGGACCGGTGCTCCGCGGCCTCCCGCTCCTCGGCGGCGAAGGCGCGGACCGTGTCCATGTTCATCAGACTGTCCGCGACATGGCCGGACACCCGGGCGATGGCCTCTTCGCGCCGGCCCACCAGGGCCTGGCGGCGGCGGATGAGGGGCACCACGCAGACCGCCGTCAGCGCGATCATCACCAGGAGCCCGGCGACGAGCAGCGGTTCGTAGCGCCACAGGACCACCGCACCGAACAGCAGCGGCACGAAGTTGCCGAGGACGGAGAACGTCAGGGTGTCGACGAACTGCTCGAAGCGGGAGGCGAAGCTCAGGACCCGTTTGGTCAGTGAACCGGCGAAGTTGTCGTGGAAGAACGCGGCGTCCTTGGCGAACAGTTCGTCCATGCCGATGATGTACAGGCGCTCGATGCCGAGGGCGTCGAGACGGTTCAGACAGTGCAGGCCGAGGCGCCAGAGCGTCTCGGCGAACAGGAGGACGCCCGCGAAGCCGAGGATGTAGGGCAGCGTCGAGCCGACGGTGACATCGGCGTCGTCGGCGATACGGCCGACGAGTTTGGCGACGACCAGCGGCGCGACGTAGTAGATGCCGATGTTGCCGAGGGCCGGCAGGAGCATGCCGGGGAGGGCCAGCAACCGCAGCCGGGCCAGTTCCCGTCCGTAGTAGCGGAGTGCGAGGAGGACCGGGCCCTTGCCCGGCAGTGCTGTGCGTGATTCAGGTGATCCCATTCCGCCCCTGTGTGTCGTGTGGCGGTGCGCCACGAGCCTCTTGGGGGAATGCCCTGCCTGAACGGCGGCGCCATACGCGTACAAACAGGGCAGGAACCGAAGTCTTCCGTGCCGGGACGCACGAGGTCCAAGCCTTTTCCCCCTGTCGGCGACGGGCCGCACACGGATGCGATTCAATCCGGCCATGTCGTTCGCGGCGGCAAAACGAACAGCGTGCCCGCCGTGTTCGGCGGACCCGCTGTTCCTGCACCGTCGGGACGACAGGATGTGAACCTGCGCCCCCTTGACCCCCAGGAGTGATGACCGCAGGAACTACCTGCACATAACGGGCAGAACTACCGTGAAGAACAGGCATCCGCGCGCGTGCTTTTCAGGGTCACGCACGTCGTGTGGTCCCCAACTGGTCCCCACAGCAGCAGGGTCGACGAAGCCCTTGCGCCTTCTCTGCAAGGGGTCCCCGCTCAGTCAGGCAGAGACTCAAAGGGCATCCTTCAACGCGCCTCTGGCCTCGACGGTACCGGCCGAGCCGGAAGGCGCTGATCATATTCACTGTGGCGACGACCGGTCGTAGCCAGCACGTCCCGGCGGGCACGGACAGCTTCGTTCATGGTCGTCACGGAGCCGGTCAGCTCGGCTTCGCCTGCCGGCAGATGCCGTCGTCAGCCGACGCGTTCGTGTGGCTGCGCCTGCATCAGGAGGAGGCGTGGCGGGCGGGGGTGCCGCGAAGTGCGGGGCGGTGGTTGTGGTGGACGCTGCGGCCGCCGTTTCAGCCGCTGACCCACCACGCGGCGCGCGCGATGTTCGGCCGGGCCAACGCGTTGCTGGGGTCGAACCGGACGTTGCACGACCTGCGCAAGAACTCGGACACCGCAGGACACTGCGGTCTGCCCGGTGTACGGGATCTCGTCCGGAGGCGTGCACGGGTGTCACTGGCGGACGGTGGCCGATGTGCCGGTCGACGAGCGTCGGGGGGTGGTCCGTGTGCGGGTGAGGCGCCTGGTGTGCCCCACGCGCGGCTGCCGGCAGACCTTCCGCGAGCAGGTGCCTGGCGTACTTGACCGACACCAGCGGCGTACGACCCGTCTGACCAGGCAGGTCAAGGCTGTGGTCAAGGAGTTGGCAGGCCGGGCCGGGCACGTCTGCCGGCGATACCCGCGGTGGGTCTGTCGCGTTACACGTCTTTGCGCGCCCTGCAACTCCCGTCCCACCGCATGACGGTGACGCGGTTACGGATCGGGCCCCCGGGTGTCGCGGCGAGCAGGTCGGGAACCCGAGCTGACCGGCCCGTCCAGCCCCTGTCCCGACCGGCGCTGAACGCACTTCTCCACGACGACCCCATGGCGATCCCAAGACGCTCCCAAGGCGACCCCAAGACGTTCTCAACGCGACGAGCGTGATCTCGACCCCCTGCCGCGCGAGGGTCAACGCTGTCGCTCCGTACGGGTGAAATCCGGACACCGCACAGCACTACACACCGTGATGTGCCAACTGGCGCCGATAACTGGCAACTTGCCTGCGTCCAACCCGAATGGGTCCCCAAGTTCGCTGATGTCGTACCTACTGTGACATCCGCCCTCCACGCTCGGGAGCGAGGACCGGACCGTCCACCGAGGGCGTAAACCAGCCATTGGTGTTCGTCACGGTTGCCCTGACGCACCTCGTGCCCGGCCGATTAGCGGTCAGACCGACGTGCGACCGCGGTGCCGTCATCGGTGTGTCATCGGTGTCGGCCGGGCGTGACCGTCCCGATCGCCCCGGGCGCAACCTGCCCGTCCGCATGCTGTTCACCCGAGAGCGTGCACGACCGACGACACGGCATCGCCCAGGACTCGGCGATCCGTGAAGCAAGCGGCGATTCGGACCGACCGAATACATGGGGCCCTCGCGGCGGGGAGCAGCGCGGCCGAACTGAGGCTGTTTGGCATGTACTCGACCCACCTAGGTTCGCTGTTCTCCACACGCTGATCGGCCATGCCTCAGTAGCAGGCACGGCGGCGACAGCTGTGCAACGCACGCACGGCGACGACAGCCGTGCAGCGAGCGCACCGCAACGAACGCACTCCAACGACGATCGAAGGAGCAGTTAGTGCGCAGTCTCAGACACTCGATACTCCCGCTGGCCGCGGCCACCGTACTGGCATTGACCGGTGCGGGAACGGCCGCCGAGGCGGCACCCGCCCAGGCCGCGGCAAAGAGTCGGGCCACCGCCGGTGCGCTCACCGCCTCGGGGAGCGAGGCGGCGAGCGTCGGTCGGTCGGCACGGCTGTCGAACGGCGCTCCGGTTGACTCGGCGAAGGACATCGCCGCGCTGGAGCGCTTCTGGACGCCGGAGCGGATGGCGAAGGCCGTCTCGCTCGACAAGGCGCCCGCCGCGCCGACCCCGGACGCCGCGAAGTCGGCCGGCCCCACCGGGAAGCCGGGATCGATTCCGTCCGCCCCAGCGCGTTCCGACATCAAGGCACCGCGTATCAACGAATCCGCCGCGGTGGGCAAGGTGTTCTTCACCGACCCCAGCAACGGCGGCACCTACGCGTGTTCGGCGAGCGCGCTGAACAGCAGCTCGAAGCAGATGGTGGTCACGGCCGGGCACTGCGTGCACGGCGGCAGGGGCGGTACCTGGATGACCAACTGGGTCTACGTACCGCGTTACCGCTCCGGGGCGCGTCCCTTCGGCACTTTCGCCGCGAAGCAGATGCGTACCTTCACCGCCTGGATCAATGACAGCGATCTCAGGCGGGACGTGGCGATGGTGACCACCTGGCCGCTCAACGGGAACAAGATCGTCAATGTCACCGGCGGTCACGGAATGAGCTGGAACTTCTCACGCCAACAGGCCGTCACGATCCTCGGCTACCCCGGGAACCACGACGGCGGGGAGATCCAATGGGCGTGCACGGGCACGACACGGGCAGTCAGTGACGGTCGCATCGAGCTCCAGTGCAACTTCGGCGGCGGTTCCAGTGGTGGACCATGGCTGCGTGAGTTCAACGACTCGAACGGACTCGGTTCCGTCAACGGGGTGACGAGCACGGTCAACTCCGACGGCTGGAACAGGTCTTCCTACTTCGATGACGGCGTCAAGGGCATGTACGACGCCCAGGGCGGCGTAACCTGACAGATCCGACACCGGAATCGGACAAGGAGAAGTCCTGTGCGTCGCAGCAGTCTGAGCCGCTGGGCGGCAGCCGCCGCCCTCGTCGCAGCCGTCGTCGCGGTGACCGCCTGGCGCACCGCGGCCACCGCGGCAGAACCCGAGCCGCAGCCCGACTCGGGCACCACCGTCAACGAGGTACGGCAGGATCCGGAGAAGGTCCGGGACTACTGGACGCCTGAGCGGATGAGGAAAGCCCAGGACGCGCCCATGCCGAAAGACAACTGACGGCCGGCGCGTCCGGCACGAGCACGGCGCCCCGGGGCGCGGGCGGGTGGCATCACACCCTCCCCCGCAGCCCCGGGGCGTTGCGCGTCGGCTCCCGAAGGCCGAGGAGCCGATGAGCGCGCCGCACCGGCTCCCAGGCCCGGGTTCAGCCCTCCAAGGGCATCACCCGGGTCACCTTGCCGTTGGTGTCCGCCTCCAGATAGCCCGGACGGTTGTACGCGTCGCTCAGGTGGACGGCCATCCCGGCCGAGGTGTCGAAGATGTCGTTGGGCTGTCTGACCAGCAGGTAACGGTTCTCGGGATCGTCGACGTCGAGCTTCTTGTCCGCCTCCTCGAGCGGCGCGGGGACCTTGTCCCGATCGAAGTCGTCGAGAGTGACGGGCTGTTCGCCGCCGACGAGCGTGCCCTTGATGATGCCCTTCTCCACGCCCTGCCCCGGGCGGTAGGTGTAGGTGTCGTACTTCGTGTCACTGCCCTTGCCCATGAGCTGAGCCGAAACGAAGTCCGGGTAGACCGAGAAGTCACCGAACATGTTCCGGCCGGTCTCCTCCTTGAACCCCGTGATCGTGGTGCGGATACCGTCCGGAGTCAGCAGGTCGCCGGAATCCGTGTCCTTCGGCCCTGGGGCAGTTGAGCGTCACCGGTCCCTGAGGCCGTCGCCTTGGGAGCCGAAGCGGTCGACACCGGGGCCGAGACGGTGGGCGAGACGGTGGACGTGTCGCGCGCCTTGTCGTCGCGCCCGCCGGCCCCCGAGGTGGTGGCGTAGTCGGCGGACCCCGGGGCCATCGACACCGAGATCGTGCCGGGCAGGCCCCGCTCGCCGGCGGGGGAACCGGCCGGTTGAGCGAGGCGCCGAACTCGCTTCCCCAGAGCCGCACGCGCGCGCTGCGCGGCCCGGACGGTCAGGGCCAGTCACTACCGACGGGTACCGCCGGTACGGTCTTCGGGGTGGGGAGGATCTCCTCCAGCATGCCTCTGGGCACGTCGATGACGGTGGCCTGGTCCTCCGGTGACTGGTGTGCCTCCAGAATCTGGCCCAGCACGGCAGCCCGCTGCGGCTGCCCGGACGGGATCCCGGGCCCCAAGACCTGGGCCGCGCTGAAGATCCCGAAGCTGGAGCTGCGTCACGCGTTGGACCCGGTGACGCTGTTCCAACTGGTCCCCAAAAATGATCAAGGGCCGGTTTCGGATGCCTCCGAAACCGGCCCTGACCTGCGACTCATACGAGTCGGGACGACAGGATTTGAACCTGCGACCCCTTGACCCCCAGTCAAGTGCGCTACCAAGCTGCGCCACGTCCCGGTGCGCTGTCCGCGGTGGAACCGCGTGATCGCGCAGACAGAACTTTACCGTACGTCGGCCGGTGCCCTGTGGCCGGTGAGGGGCGAGGGACAATCGGGGCATGGACGCGACTTCGGACGGCGGGGCGACACGGCGGCGGGACCGGGACCCGGAGGGGCGCGCGCGGAACGCGCGGCCGCGGGACGGGCTGGGGCGACCGTTGCCGTACGGCGCGGATGGTGTGGAGCGGCAGCCGGAGGGAGTCGTACGGGGGCCGCAGGAGACCGTCGCGGAGGCGCAGACGCTGCTGGACGCGGGGAAGCCGTTTCACGCGCACGAGGTCTTCGAGGACGCCTGGAAGTCGGGGCCCGAGGAGGAACGTGCCCTGTGGCGGGGGCTCGCCCAGCTCGCCGTCGGGCTCACGCACTCGGCACGCGGAAACGCCAAGGGCGGCGCCCGGCTGCTACGGCGCGGGGCGGGGGCGGTCGAGGAGTGGGCCGGGGCCGAGGGGCGGGAGCGGCCGTACGGCATCGACCTGGCGTCGGTGGCGGCCTGGGCGCGCGAGCTGGCCGGAGTCGTGGAGGGGGAAGGGCAGCCGGTGGACGCGGAGACCTGGGCGCCGCGCCTGCGGGGAGGCGGGCCCCGGTAGCGGCGCGGCGGCCGGTGGACCGACCTCCCGGCGCGGTCCCCGTCAGGCGGGAGGTGTCGAGCGGTTCGCCGGCCGAGCCCAGCGGCACCGGCACGAGCCCCCTCTCCCCTGCCCACCCGGAGGCCGTTGCGGACGCGGTTCCTCCGCTGTCCGGGCCGTGCGGCAGACTCTCGGTGTGCGGAGGATTCATGTCGTCGGGATCGGGGCGGGTGACCCGGAGCAGCTGACGTTGCAGGCGGTCAGGGTGTTGCGGGGGACCGATGTGTTCTTCCTGCTGGACAAGGGGGAGGCGAAGGCGGAGCTGACCTGGTTGCGTCGGGACATGCTGGACGCGCATGTGCCGGAGGGGTCGTACCGGCTCGTGGAGGCACGGGACCCGGAGCGGGACCGGAGCGCCGGGGGTGCGGCGTACTCCCCCGCCGTCGGGGACTGGCGCGGTGCGCGTGCGGATCTCTACGGGCGGCTGATCGAGCGGGAACTGGGTGAGGGGGAGACGGGCGCGTTCCTGGTGTGGGGGGACCCCGCACTGTACGACAGCACGCTCGGCATCCTGGAGGAGGTGCTGCGGCGGGGCACCGTGGCGTTCGAGTACGACGTGGTGCCGGGGATCAGCAGTGTCTCGGCGCTGGCAGCACGGCATCGGACGGGGCTCAACCGGGTCGCCCGGCCCCTGCAGATCACCACGGGGCGACGGCTCGCCGAGGGGTTCCCCGAGGACGTGGACGACGTCGTCGTGATGCTCGACGCGCACCAGGCCTTCAAGCGGTACGCCGACCAGGACATCGACGTCTACTGGGGCGCCTACCTGGGCACCCCGGACGAGATCCTCGTCTCCGGTCCCCTGGCCGAGACCGCGCCCCGGATCGAGCGGCTGCGCGCCGAGGCCAGGGAACGCAAGGGCTGGATCATGGACACGTATCTGCTGCGCAGGCACCGCGAGGGATGAGTCCGGCACGGTGGGCGCCTGCGGTAACCGCGCGGAGCGTTCCGGTATGGAACTGACGGGAGAGCGGCCGGACGGACGGGGCCGGGCTCCCGTCCGGCGCGGTGCCCGGTGTCGACGCCCGTGACTGCGGCTGCCGCCTGGGTATCGTCCCGGTATGCCCTCGAAACATGCTGTTCTGGTCGACATCGACGGCGTGCTCACCGTCTCGTGGAAACCGCTGCCGGGCGCGGTCGAGGCGTTGCGGGAGATCCGCGGGTCCGGTCTGCGGGTCGCGCTGGTCACCAACACGACGTCCCGTACGCGGGCGTCGATCGCCGGGGTCCTCACGGGCGCCGGGTTCCCCGTGGCGGCCGACGACATCCTGACCGCGCCGGCCGTGACCGCCGCGTATCTCGCCCGGCACTGCCCCGGAGCGCGCTGCGCGCTGCTGAACAGCGGTGACGACATCCGCGAGGACCTCGCCGGGGTCCGGCTGACCGGCGACGACGAGGGGGATCCGGATGTGGTGATCGTCGGCGGTGCGGGGCCCGGCTTCGACTACGAGGCGCTCAACCGGGCCTTCGGGCATCTCCAGCGCGGGGCCCGGCTGGTCGCGATGCACCGCAATCTCTACTGGCGGACGGACGAGGGGCTCCAGTTGGACGCCGGGGCGTTCGTGGCCGGGCTGGAGCGGGCGGCGCGGGTGGAGGCCGAGATCACGGGCAAGCCGTCGGGCGCGTTCTTCGAGGCGGCGCTGGCACACCTCGGCGTCGGGGCCGGGGACGCGCTGATGGTCGGGGACGACATCGAGTCGGACGTACTGGCGGCGCAGCGGGCGGGTATCACGGGGGTGCTCGTCAGGACCGGGAAGTATCTGCCGCAGACGCATCGCGCCGCGAGCGGCAGCCCCGACCATGTGGTGGACTCGTTCGCGGATCTGCCCGAGCTGCTGGGGCTCGGCGAGGGGACGTCGTCAGCGCAACAGTAGCTGGAGGCCGCCGAGGACTGTGGCCGCGATCACCAGTTGCTCGAAGAGGCGCTGGTTGATGCGGTGCACCGCCCACTTGCCGAGCAGGGCGCCGGGCACGACGAACAGGGCGAGTGCCGCGTCCAGCAGCAGGGAGGGGCCGTCGATGAGGCCCAGGCCCACGCTGAAGGGGACCTTGGAGACGTTGACGATCAGGAAGAAGAACGCCGACGTGCCGAGGAAGCCGAGTTTCCGGAAGCCCGCCGACAGCAGATACAGGGACATCACGGGGCCGCCGGCGTTGGCGACCATGGTGGTGAAGCCGCCGAGGACCCCGTACGAGCGGGCCTTGACGCGGCCGGCGCGGGTCATGACGGAGTCCGGTTCGTCGTCCTGGTCGGGGGTACGGCGGCGCCACACCGTGATCGCCGTCATCAGCAGCAGGATCGCGCCGATCGAGGTCCGTACGATCCGGTCGTCGGCCCACATCAGGAACAGCGTGCCGAACACGACGCCCGCCCCGACGGCGGGGAAGAGCCGCCACAGGGTGGGCCAGTGGGCGTGCCGGCGGTAGGTCAGCACGGCGAGGACGTCCCCGACGATGAGGAGCGGCAGGAGGACGCCGGTCGAGGCGCGGGCCGGCAGCACGGCCGCGAAGATCGCGAGGCTGACCGTGTTGGCGCCGCTCACGGCGGTCTTGGAGAAGCCGACGAGCAGGGCCGCGAAGGCGAGTGCGGCGAACTCGGCCGTGGACAGGTGCCAGAGAGAGATCGTGTTCATGCGGGGACCGATGCTATGCGCACCTATCGGTCCCCGACAGGACCGTCTCGCCAGTCGGCCCCGAGCGGGACCGTGCTGACGGGATCGTCCGGCACGGCCCGGGGTCCGTGCGGACGGGACACCGCGGTCCCGGTCGGCCCATGGACCGTCGCCGAGCCGCCTGGCAAGATCCACCGGGTCACCTTCACCGACGCAGTGGGAGGAGTCATGGCCGACTCGCGGGAGCACGCCTTCGCCGGTGTCCGGGGTGGTGTCACCGCACGGGAGTGGCCGCGGCAGGGAGCGCGGTACGTGGCGCTCCTGGTCCACGGCTACGGCGAGCACATCGGCCGGTACGAGCATGTGGCGGACGCCCTGGTCGCCCACGGCGCGGCGGTGTTCGGGCCGGACCACATGGGGCACGGCAGGTCGGCGGGCGAGCGGGTGCTGATCGAGGACTTCGAGGACGTGGTCACCGATGTGCACACGGTGGAGGAACTGGCCAGAACCGCGTACCCGGGGGTGCCGGTGGTGCTGATCGGCCACTCGATGGGCGGTCTGATCGTCGCCCGGTACGCCCAGCGGTACGGTGCCGGGCTGGCCGCGCTCGTGCTGTCCGGGCCGGTGATCGGTGACTGGAAGGTACCGGGGGCGCTGCTCGCGCCGCCGGAGGTGCCCGAAGTGCCGCTCGATCCGAAGCAGTTGTCGCGGGATACGGCGGTCGGCACCGCGTACGCGAACGATCCGCTGGTGTGGCACGGTCCGTTCAAGCGGGTGACGCTGGAGGCCTTCGAGCGCACGCTCGTGGCGATCTCCGAGAACGGGAGCGTCGGTGCGCTGCCGTTGTTGTGGGTGCACGGCGACGACGACCGGATCGTGCCGCTGCCCGGCACCCGTACCGGCATCGAGCAGTTGCGCGGCACGGTGTGGGCCGAGCGGGTGTACCCGGGTGCCCGGCACGAGGTGTTCAACGAGACGAACCGGGACGAAGTCCTCGCGGATGTCAGGGAGTTCGTGGACGGCGTGCTCGCGCGCTGAGGAGTGGACGGTGTCCGGGGCGCGGGTGCGCCGGGAGGCGGAAGACCTGCGTCCACGGCTGTGACTCGCCGCGTTTCCCCCTATCCGTCCTGGGCACCCGGCCTCGCATGGAGTGGTTGCGGCAAGCGGCCTGCGTGGGCGAGGACCCCGAGTTGTTCTTCCCCGTGGGCACCACAGGACCGGCGCTCGACGACATCGAGGCCGCCAAGCGCGTCTGTGCCCGGTGCCCCGTGCTGCGCGAGTGTCTGCATTGGGCGCTCGGCAGCGGGCAGACGTCCGGCGTGTGGGGCGGTATGTGCGAGGCGGAACGCACCGCACTGCTCCGCACGGCCGGGAGCGTCGAGGCGGCCCGGCACGAAGCGTTGGCGCGACACGGGGCGACGCGCCATGAAGCGATGACGCGCCATTGATGCGATGAGGAGTTGCGCCTGATGACGATAGTGAGGAGCACACTGCCCGAGCCGGCTCTCCGGGTCACGGGGGACGCACTGCAGGAGACCCTGGTCGACCTGCTGGGACTGTCGCTGATCGGCAAGCAGGCCCACTGGAACATCGTGGGCCCGAGGTTCCGTTCGATCCACCTCCAACTCGACGAGGTGGTCTCCACGGCCCGCTCTTTCGCGGACCAGGTCGCGGAGCGCGCGGCGGCGCTCGGTGTCGCGCCCGACGGCCGTCCCGAGACCGTCGCGGCCAGGTTCGCCCTGCAGGGCCCGAAGGAGGGCTGGCTGCGGGACAACGAGGTCGTGCGGCTCCTTGTGGAGGCGCTGGAGGCGGCCGTCGGACGGCTGCGGGAGCGCATCGACGCCACGGAGGACACGGACAAGGTGACACAGGACCTCCTGATCTCCATCACCTATGAACTGGAGAAGCAGCGCTGGATGTTCGAGGCGGAGAACTGGCCGCGCGAGGACGCCTGAGCCCGGCACGCGAGGCCGCATGCAAGCACCGAGCAGCGAAGGGGGCTGCGATGACCGACGCCCTGGAACGGGACGCGCTGTGGGACGAGTTCCACCGCGTGGTGAACATGACCTCGCAGGAGCTGGAGGTCTGGCTCCGGACCCGGTACGCCGCTGAGGAGACGGAACCGTCGGCGGGGCGGCCGGGGTCGCCCACCGGCCGGCAGGTGCTGGAGATCCTGCAGAAGCGGATCACGGATCTCACCGAGGACGACATCCGGGTGATGTACGAGGTCGTGGACTCGGTCGACGCGCACCGGGAGCACGAGCCGGACGCGGACGGCACGCACCGCCGCCACCGGCTGATGACGCTCGGACACGACCCGCTCAGGGCGTAGGGTCCCCTGCCCCCCATCGGCGGCGCCCGCGAGCCGCGGGCGCCGCCTCGGCGTGGACGCTGCGGACGCGCAGCAGGTCGAAGTGACGGCGGGAGGTCAGCGGGGGGGACTGCCGGCGTGCGCACACGAGTCACCACCCGCTCCAAGCCCCCATCATCCCCTACCTATTCATCTCCTACCTGTTCACCAGGAAATGTCCCGCGACGGGGTGTCGATCTCCGGTGGGCCCGCGTCAAGCGGATGTTTGAGGAGTGGTCACGGGGGCTCAGTCGGGATCCCCTCCACGGGTGAGCATTCCCTCCAGCCGGTCGAAGCGCTCGTGCAGGGCGCGGGCGGTCTCGTCGCACAAGTCGTGTGCGTGATGGGCGAGTTGATGACGCTTCTGCTCCCGGCCCACGAACCAGGTGGCGATGGCCGCCGTGACCATGCCGTACGTGGTGATGCCGACGACCATGACGACCGCGCCGACGACCCGGCCCCAGAAGGTCACCGGGTAGAAGTCGCCGTAGCCGACGGTCGTGGCCGTCTCGATGGACCACCACAAAGCCTTCGGGTACGACGTGAGGTTGGCGCGCGCGGCGCCCCGCTCGGCGGCGGTCACCGCCCAGGAGCCGAGGAGCATCACCACGACGAGGACGACGGTGGCGCCGCCCGCCGCCTTCAGGTGCAGGGGGCGGCTCCGGCCGTCCCGGCCGAGCAGGAGGTCGACCGCCCTGGTGAGGAATCCCGGCAGCACGGTCACCCCTCCCCCGCCGCTGGCGGGGCCTCGGGGTGGCCGCGGCGGGCATGGGTGGCGTGCCCGTCGAGTTCGTAGGCGACCCTGATGAGCGGCACGTGCGTGAACGCTTGCGGGAAGTTGCCGAGCTGGCGGCGGGCGCGGGGGTCGTACTCCTCGGCGAGCAACCCGACGTCGTTGCGCAGGCCGAGCAGCCGTTCGTACAGGGCGCGCGCCTCGTCCTCGCGGCCGATCGACAGCAGGGCGTCCGCGAGCCAGAAGGAGCAGGCGAGGAAGGCGCCCTCGCCTCCGGTGAGACCGTCCGGGGAGTCGGGGCCGCCCGCCGAGTAGCGGGCGACGAGGCCGTCGACGAGGAGTTCGCGGCGTACCGCCTCGACGGTGCCGACGACGCGGGGGTCGTCGGGCGGCAGGAACCCGGTCTGCGGGATCTGCAGCAGTGCGGCATCGAGTTCGCGGGAGCCGTACGACTGGGTGAAGGTGCCCCGGTCCGGGTCGAAGGCGCGCTCGCAGACCTCGCGGTGGATGCGGTCCCGGATCCGGCGCCAGTGCTCCACCGGGCCGGGGCGGTCGGGTGCCTCCGCCAGGCGGACCGCCCGGTCGAAGGCGACCCAGCACATCACCTTGGAGTGCGTGTAGTGGCGTGGGGTGCCGCGCATCTCCCACAGACCCTGGTCGGGTTGGGTCCACGCGTGCTCCAGGTGGTCGAGGAGGACCGCCTGGAGCTCGATCATGTGCCGACGCGGTCGCAGGCCGCAGCCGATGGACAGATGGATGCTGTCCATCACCTCACCGGGCACGTCGAGCTGCCGTTGGGCCGCGGCCGCGTTGCCGATCCGCACCGGGCGCGACCCCTCGTAGCCCGGCAGCCAGTCGACCTCCCACTCGGTGAGCCGCCGCTCCCCGGCGATGCCGTACATGATCTGTGCGTCCTCCGGCCGGCCCGCGAGGGCCCGGGCCAGCCAGCCGCGCCAGGCGTCCGCCTCCGCGGTGAACCCGCTGCGCAGCAGCGCCTCCAGCGCCATCCCGGCGTCGCGCAGCCAGCAGTAGCGGTAGTCCCAGTTGCGGACGCCGCCGATCTCCTCGGGCAGGGAGGTGGTCGGGGCGGCGACGATGCCGCCGGTCGGCTCGTACGTGAGGGCCTTGAGCGTGATGAGGGAGCGGGCGACGGCGTCGCGGTACGCGCCGGCATAGGTCAGTCGGCGCAGCCACAGCCGCCAGTACGTCTCGGTGGCGGCCAGCGCGTCGAAGGCGTCGACCGGTTCGGGGGCCGGCAGATGCGAGGGGCGCCAGACGAGCACGAAGGGAACGCGCTCGCCGGGGGCGACGCGGAAAGTGGCGCGGTGGGAGGTGCCGTGCGCGGTCAGCGGGACCGGCGTGCCCAGCCACACCGCGTCGGGACCGGCGATGCCCGTCAGTTGTCCGTCCTTGTGCCGCATCCAGGGCAGCATCCGGCCGTAGTCGAAGCGCAGTCGCAGCTCCGTGCGCATGTCCACGGCGCCGGAGAGGCCCTCGACGATCCGTACGACGCAGGGGGCGTCCTCGCCGCGCGGCGGCATGAAGTCGGTGACCAGGACCCGGCCGGCGGAAGTCTCCCACTCCGTCTCCAGGATGAGCGTGTCCTCCCGGTAGCGGCGGCGGGCCACCGCGCCGCTCTGCCCCTCGGGGGCGACGCGCCAGCGGCCGTTGTCCTCGTCGCCGAGCAGGGCGGCGAAGCAGGCGGGTGAGTCGAAGCGGGGGAGACAGAGCCAGTCGATGTCACCGTCCTTGGCGACCAGGGCCGCGGTGAGGAGGTCGCCGATCAGGGCGTAGTCCTCGATGGGGCTGGGTCCCGACCGGGCGCCGGGGGCTTGTCCTGGCATGGGGTCAGTGTCGGGGCCGGTGGGAGCGGGGGCATGCGGGGTGGGGCGTTCGAGTTGCCGCGGTGAGGACGCGGGAGCCCGAGAAGCGCGGGGCGTACCCCGGGTCGGGACGCGGGGGCGGCGGGGACGACGACGTCCGTCGTGTCTTCGTCCGTGCTATTCCGAGACCCAGCGCCATGTGACATAGTACTGACGTGACCGAGCGACTGACCTGCGACGTCGTGGTTGTCGGAGCGGGAATGGTGGGCGCGGCCTGCGCCCTGTACGCGGCCCGGGCGGGTCTGGACGTGACCGTGCTGGACCGCGGCCCCGTGGCCGGCGGCACGACCGGGGCGGGCGAGGGCAATCTCCTGGTCTCGGACAAGGAACCCGGCCCCGAGCTCGGACTGGCCCTGCTCTCCCACCGCCTGTGGACCGAGCTGGCCTGCGAACCCGGCCTCGGGACGGCGTTCGAGTACGACCCGAAGGGCGGGCTCGTGGTCGCCTCGACGTCCGAGGGACTCGTCGCGCTGGAGGAGTTCGCGGCCGGGCAGCGCACCGCCGGGGTCGCGGCGGAGACCGTCACCGACCGGCAACTCCGTGATCTCGAACCGAAGTTGGCCCATGGTCTCGCGGGTGGCGTCTACTACCCGCAGGACGCTCAGGTGATGCCGACCCTGGCCGCAGCCCAACTCGTCCGGGCCTCGGGCGCCCGCCTGCTCACCGGCCGCACGGTGACCGAGGTGCCGCGCACGCCCGCCGGCGCCGTGCGCGGCGTACGGACCGACCGGGGCGAGATCCACGCCCCGGCGGTGGTGAACGCCGCCGGCACCTGGGGCGGCGAGGTGGCCGCGCTCGCCGGGGTCCGGCTCCCCGTGCTCCCCCGGCGTGGCTTCGTCCTCGTGACCGAGCCGCTCCCGCCCCTGGTACGGCACAAGGTGTACGCCGCCGACTACGTGGCCGACGTGGCCAGCGACTCGGCGGCACTGCAGACCTCCCCGGTCGTCGAGGGCACGGCCGCCGGGCCGGTGCTCATCGGGGCGAGCCGGGAGCGGGTCGGCTTCGACCGGTCGTTCTCGCTGCCCGTCGTACGGGCGCTCGCGGCGGGCGCGACCCGGTTGTTCCCGTTCCTGGAGCGGGTGCGCGCGATGCGGACGTACGTGGGGTTCCGGCCGTACCTGCCCGACCATCTGCCGGCGATCGGGCCGGACCCGCGGGTGCCGGGGCTGTTCCACGCGTGCGGGCACGAAGGGGCGGGCATCGGGCTCGCCACCGGGACGGGTCGGCTGATCGCCCAGGTGCTCGGCGGCGGAACCCCCGATCTGGACCTCGCACCGTTCCGCCCGGAACGCTTCGCGGCGCAGGAGGAGGAGGAGGGGGCATGAATCCGTTGGAGCTGGCGGAGGCCGAACCGGGCCCCGCCTTCACCGTCACCTTCGACGGTCGTGAACTGGAGGCTCTGCCCGGTCAGACGGTCGCGGCGGCGCTCTGGGCCGCCGGGGTGACGTCCTGGCGCACCACCCGGGGCGAGGGCCGCCCGCGCGGGGTGTTCTGCGGTATCGGCGTCTGCTTCGACTGCCTGGTGACCGTCAACGACCGCCCCAACCAACGGGCTTGTCTGGTGCCGGTCCGGCCGGGCGACGCGATCCGCACACAGGAGGGGACGGGGCATGGGCACTGAAGCGGTCGGGCCGCGCGGTGGACCGCCGCCCCGTCTCGCGGTCGTCGGCGCGGGGCCGGCGGGCCTCGCCGCGGCACTGGCCGCTGCCGGGCGGGGCGTGCACGTGACGGTGGTCGACTCCGCGGAGGCGCCCGGCGGCCAGTTCTACCGGCAGCCCGCCGCGGCGCTCGGGGCTCGGCGTCCGCAGTCGCTCCACCACCAGTGGCGGACCTGGCGGCGGCTGCGCGAGGGTTTCGCCCAGCACGTCGCCGCCGGGAACATCACCCATCTCCCCGACCACCACGTGTGGTGCGTGGAGCGGCGGCCGGAGGGGTCCCCGGGTCGGCGGCCCGCCGACGCCCCCGGCGGTTTCACCGTGCACGCCCTGCTCGGCCCCGGCCAGGAGGAACCCGTCGAGGTGCGGGCCGACGCCGTCGTGCTCGCGACCGGCGGCTACGAGAAGGTACTGCCCTTCCCCGGCTGGACCCTGCCGGGTGTGGTCACCGCCGGGGGCGCGCAGGCCATGCTGAAGGGCGGGCTCGTGGTGTCCGGCCGTACGGCGGTCGTCGCCGGGACGGGGCCGTTGCTGCTGCCGGTCGCGACCGGGCTCGCGGCGGCCGGTGTCCGGGTGGCCGCGCTGGTCGAGTCGGCCGATCCCACGGCGCTCGTCCGGCGGGCCGGGAGGTTCGCGGGCCGGGTGGACAAGCTGGCCGAAGGGGCCGGGTACGCGGTCGAGTTGGTGCGCCGACGGGTGCGGACCCTCGTACGCCACACCGTGGTCGAGGCGCACGGCACCGACCGGTTGGAGGCCGTGACCGTGGCCGCGCTGGACGCCGAGGGGCGGGTCCGGCCCGGCAGTGAACGGCGCGTGCGCTGCGACACACTGGCCGTCGGGCACGGCATGGTCCCGCACACCGACCTCGCCGAGTCCCTGGGCTGCCGTGTTGTCGACGCCCACGGCACGAAGGTGGCGGTGGACGACGAGCAGCGCACGGACGTGCCGGGCGTCTGGGCGGCGGGCGAGGCCACCGGTATCGGCGGCGCGGCCCTGTCCCTGGCCGAGGGGCATGTCGCCGGGCGGTCGGCGGCGGCCCGGCTCCACGGCCGGGAACCGGATCCGCGGGAGTGGGCGGCGGCGGCCAGGTCCCGTACGCGGCTGCGGGAGTTCTTCGCCGCGCTCGACACCGTGTATGTGCCGCCGGCGCACTGGGCCGAGCAGGTCACCGACGACACGGTGGTCTGCCGGTGCGAGGAGGTCACCGCCGGGGCGGTCCGTGAGGCCGTCGGGGAGCTGGGGGCCGGGGACGTCCGGACGGTGAAGCTGCTCACCAGGGCCGGGATGGGCTGGTGCCAGGGCCGGATGTGCGGGCCGGCGGTCGTGGGGCTCGCCGGGTGCGCGGAGCAAGTGGCCCGGCGGCCGTTCGCGCGGCCCGTGCCGCTCGGTGTGCTGGCGCGCGCCGGGGAGACCGGGGAGTCGGGAGGTCCGCCCGTGGAGTGAGCCGTCGTCGACAAGCCGCTCGTCCGAACAGTCGCCAGTACCATGTCACATCCCATGGAGGGAACCGCAGATGACCACTTCCGCGCGCTCGACCGGTACCGGAATCCGCCCCTGGCGAGGCGTCCTCGTCGCCACCGCACTACCCCTCCGCGACGATCTGTCGGTGGACTACGACAAGTACGCCGAGCACTGCGCCTGGCTGGTCGAGAACGGCTGTGACGGTGTGGTTCCGAACGGCTCCCTCGGCGAGTACCAGGTGCTGACGCCCGAGGAGCGCGCGCGGGTCGTGGAGACGGCCGTGGCGGCGATCGGCGGCTCGCGGGTCATGCCGGGCGTCGCCGCGTACGGTTCCGCGGAGTCCCGTCGTTGGGCCGAGCAGGCCCGGGACGCCGGCTGCGCCTCGGTGATGCTGCTCCCGCCGAACGCGTACCGCGCCGACGAGCGTTCGGTGCTGGCGCACTACGCGGAGGTCGCGAAGGCGGGCGTACCCGTCGTGGCGTACAACAACCCGATCGACACCAAGGTCGACCTGGTCCCGGAGTTGCTGGCCAAGTTGTACGGCGAGGGGTACATCCGGGCCGTGAAGGAGTTCTCCGGGGATGTGCGCCGGGCCTACCAGCTGGCCGAACTCGCCCCCGAGCTGGATCTGTTGATCGGCGCCGACGATGTGCTGCTGGAGCTCGCGCTGGCGGGCGCCAAGGGCTGGGTCGCCGGTTACCCGAACGCGCTGCCCGCCGCGACCGTGGAGCTGTACCACGCGGCGGTGGACGGGGACCTCGCGACGGCGAAGGGTTTGTACGAGCAGTTGCACCCGCTGCTGCGCTGGGACTCCAAGGTCGAGTTCGTGCAGGCCATCAAGCTGTCCATGGACATCGTGGGCCGGCACGGCGGGCGCTGCCGGCCGCCGCGGGTGGAACTGCTGCCGGAGCAGGAGGCCGTGATCCGGTCCGCCACCGAGAAGGCCGTCGCCGCGGGGCTCGCGTAACGCGCGCGGAAAGGAGAACGGTCATGCGCAGCAAGCTCGTCCTGCACGCCGTCGACTCGCACACCGAGGGCATGCCCACCCGGGTGATCACCGGCGGGATCGGCACGATTCCCGGCGCGACCATGAACGAACGGCGGCTGTGGTTCCGTGAACACCGGGACGACGTCAAGCAGCTGCTGATGAACGAGCCGCGCGGTCACGCGGCGATGAGCGGTGCGGTCCTGCAGCCGCCCACCCGCCCCGACTGCGACTGGGGCGTGGTCTACATCGAGGTCTCCGGGTATCTGCCCATGTGCGGCCACGGCACGATCGGGGTGGCGACGGTCCTGGTCGAGACCGGCATGGTCGAGGTCGTCGAGCCGGTCACCACCATCCGGCTCGACACCCCGGCCGGGCCCGTCGTCGCCGAAGTGGCGGTCGAGGACGGCGCGGCGAAGGCGGTCACCCTGCGAAACGTGCCCTCGTTCTCCGTCGGCCTCGACCGCAAGATCACCCTGCCGGACGGGCGGACGGTCACCTACGACCTGGCGTACGGCGGGAACTTCTACGCCATTCTGCCGCTGGCGGAGTTCGGGCTGCCCTTCGATCGCGCCCGCAAGGACGACATCCTCCGCGCGGGCCTCGACCTGATGGACGCCATCAACGCCGAGGAGGAGCCCGTCCACCCCGAGGACCCGTCGATCCACGGCGTCCACCACGTCCATCTGTACGCGCCCGGTGCCACCGCCCGGCATTCGCGGCACGCGATGGCCATCCACCCCGGCTGGTTCGACCGCTCGCCCTGCGGTACGGGCACCAGCGCGCGCATGGCGCAACTGCACGCACGGGGCGAACTCCCGCTGCACACCGAGTTCGTGAACGAGTCCTTCATCGGCACCCACTTCACCGGACGCCTCCTCGGCGAGACCGAGGTGGCCGGGATCCCGGCCGTGCTGCCCAGCTTCACCGGCCGCGCCTGGATCACCGGCACGGCCCAGTATCTGCTCGACCCGACCGACCCGTTCCCCGCCGGATTCGTCCTCTAGGATTCCGGGCTCCAGGACTCCAGGAGAGAGCGCATGACCCCCACGGCCCCGCAGCGCACCGGCGGTCCCTCCCTGTCGCCGGCCGCCTCCGCCGCCCACGGCGCCGCTCCCCCGGCGCCGGCCCTGCCGGTGCTCGGCGGCAAGAAGAGCAGCTATCGCGAACGGGTCGCCGACGCGCTGCGGGCCGCACTGATCGCCGGTGAGCTGCGGCCGGGTCAGGTGTACTCGGCGCCCGCGCTCGCCGCCCGGTTCGGGGTCTCGGCCACGCCGGTGCGCGAGGCCATGCTGGACCTGGCCAAGGAGGGCCTGGTCGACACCGTGCCCAACAAGGGCTTCCGGGTCACCGCCGTGACCGAGAAACAGCTCGACGAGTACACCCACATCCGCTCCCTGATCGAGATCCCGACCACCGCCGCCCTGGCCCGCACCGCCGACCCCGTCTCCCTGGAGGCGTTGCGGCCCGCGGCACGGGAGATCGTCGCCGCCGCGGCCGCCGGGGACCTCATCGCGTACGTGGAGGCCGACACCCGCTTCCACCTGGGCCTGCTGGCCCTCGCGGGCAACGCGCATCTGGTCGAGGTGGTGGGCGACCTGCGCAAACGCTCCCGCCTGTACGGGCTGAACGCGCTCGTCGAGGCCGGCCGTCTCCTGGCGTCCGCCGAGGAACATCTGGAACTCCTCGACGCCCTCCTCGACCGCGACGAGGACGGCGTCCGGACGGTGATGACCCGCCACCTCGGTCATGTACGGGGCATGTGGGCCGCCCACGACTGAGCGGCACGCGACACGGGCGCGACGCGTGTGACCAGAGCGACGCGCGCGCCCGGTGACGTGGAAAGTATGATCGGCCAATGTCTGACATGACCGAAACCACGCCTGGCTGGCTGACTTCCGACGAACTCGAATCGGCGCGTGCCCGGATGCCGATCCTGTACGTCGAGGCCGTGCCCGTGCGCGTCGACGACAGCGGCGAAGTGACCAGCATCGGACTGCTGCTGCGCATCGGCCCGGACGGGACGGTCAGCCGCACGCTGGTGTCCGGCCGCGTGATGCACCACGAGCGGGTGCGCGACGCGCTCCTGCGTCATCTGGAGAAGGACCTCGGCCCGGTGGCGCTGCCCCGCGTCCCGGCCTCGCTGCAGCCCTTCACGGTCGCCGAGTACTTCCCGACACAGGGCATCACGCCGTTCCACGACCCCCGGCAGCACGCGGTGGCGCTCGCCTACATCGTCCCGGTGTCCGGCGACTGCCGTCCCCGGCAGGACGCGCTCGACCTGGTGTGGTTCAGCCCGCAGGAGGCCGCGTCGCCGTCGGTGCAGAACGAGATGCCGGGCGGCCAGGGAGTCCTGCTCAAGCAGGCCCTCGCCCATGTCGGCTGCGTGTCCTAGAAGGTGTGTCGCGCGGGGTCCCGGCGGCGCGTCCGCGTGCCGCCGGGGTCCGAAACGCCGACGGTCGAGATGTTCGGACCTTCGGTCGTCCGCCCCTTAGGCTCAACTCCGTTGCTCCGCAAGGAGATTGACGGTGGTCCCGCGGGGCCGGGGAGGCGGCGGCACATGCACCAGGACGCACTGATACGGCCGCTGCCGGAGCTGCTGAAGGCGCATGCCGAGCGGTCACCGTCCCGGGTGGCCTTCGCCGACGACGCGCGGGCCGTCACCTACGCGGAGCTGGAGCGCCGCACCGCCAGGCTGGCCGCCCATCTCGCGGGTACGGGACTGGAACGCGGCGAGCGGGTCGCGATCTGCCTCGGCAACCGTGTCGAGATGGTGGAGGGTGTGCTCGCCGCCGTCCGGGCCGGTGCCGTCGGCGTCCCTCTCAACCCCCGCTCCTCCGACGCCGAACTCGCCCATTTCCTTCGGGACAGCGGCGCCTCGGTCGTCATCACCGATCCTGCGCGGCTCGTACGGCTGCACCGGGTTCGCCCGGCCGCCGGCGGGCCCGGCCCGCGCGTGCTGCTGACGGGGACGGGGCCGGCCCCGGCGGACGCTCCGGACGGCACGGTCCTCCTCGACGCCGTCGCCGGGGCGGACGAGCCCGGCCAGGCCCCTGCCCGGGACGATCTCGGTCTCGACGATCCGGCCTGGATGCTCTACACGTCCGGTACGACCCACCGGCCCAAGGGTGTGGTGTCCACGCAGCGGGCCGCGCTGTGGTCGGTGGCCGCGTGCTATGCGCCGGTCTTCGGGCTCTCGCCGGAGGACCGGCTGCTGTGGCCCCTGCCGTTGTTCCACAGTTTCGGGCACTCGCTGGCGATCCTCGGTGTCACCGCGGTCGGCGCGAGCGCCCGCATCACCGGTGACCTGCTGCCTCCCGACGGTCTGTGGCGCGAACTGCACCACCCGCACCGGGCCCTGGGCGGGCCCTACACCGTGCTGGCCGGGGTGCCCGCGGTGTATCACCGGCTGCTGGCGGCGGCCGGGAGCGCGACGCTGCCGGTGGGGCTTCGCACCTGTGTGGTGGCGGGCGCGCCCAGTTCCCCGGCTTTGCGCCACGCGGTGGAGGAGGCGCTGGGGGCGCCGTTGCTCGACGCCTACGGCAGCACCGAGACCTGCGGGATGATCGCGGTGAACCGGCCGGACGGGCCGAGGGTCGACGGTTCCTGCGGGCCGCCGGTCCCGGGGGTGGTCGTACGTGTCGTCGATCCGGTGGGCGGCAACGATGTCGCGGACGGCGGCGAGGGGGAGATCTGGGTCCGAGGGCCGGGCCTGATGACCGGCTACCACCAGCAGCCCGAGGCCACGAGCAAGGCCCTGTCGGACGGCTGGTACCGGACCGGTGACCTCGGCCGCCGGGTCGAGCACGGCCACCTCCGCCTCACCGGGCGGGTCAGCGAACTCATCATCCGCGGCGGCGAGAACATCCATCCCACCGAGATCGAACAGGCTCTGCTGCGCAGTCCCGGTGTGACGGACGCGGTCGTGGTGGGCCGGCCGCACGACGTACTCGGCGAGGTTCCGGTGGCCTACGTCGTGCCCGGCCCCGACGGGTTCGACCCCCGCCGTGTGCTGGCGGCGTGCCGCACGCTGCTCGCCGAGTACAAACTGCCCGTCGAGTTCCACGAGATAGCGGCGGTGCCCCGGACGGCGTCCGGCAAGATCGCCCGACACGCGGTCCCCGCCGCGGCGACCCGAGGGCCCGACGGCACGGGTTCGACGGGCGCCGGGGTGGGGGGCTCGGGCGCCGGAGTGAGGCCCTCGGGCGCCGGAGTGGGGGACTCGGGCTCAGGGGTGAGGGACTCGGGCTCAGGGGTGAAGGGCTCGCGCTCAGGAGTGAAGGGCTCGGGCGCCGGGGTGGGGGGCTCGGGCTCAGGGGTGCCGGGGTCCCCTGGTGAAACGATGACGGGCTCCAGCGGCGGAGCGGTGCCGGGCTCCGTCGGTGAGGCGTTGCCGGAGTGCCTGGCGGAAGCGGTGGGAGGCTCCCTCGCCGAAGCGGGGGCGGGGGCGGGTTCCGCCGGTGAGACCGGGCCCCAGTCCCTGGGCGAGGCGGTACCGGGATCTCTCCGCGAGCCTGCGCCGGGTCCGCCGGGCGTAGCAGCGCCGGGAGCCTCGAGCGAGGCTGCGCCGGAGCTCCCGGGCAGAGCGGTGCCGGAAGCCCCCGGGGAGGCCGTGCCGGGGGCGGTGACGCCGGAGTTCTCGGCCGGGTCCGTGTCGGAGTCCGCGGGCGGGCGCCTCGTGTCGCCCTCGGCGGCCTCGTCGGTCGAGGGGGCACTGCGGCAGCGGCTGTCGGGGCTGTCGGCGGAGGGGCGGGAGCGTGCGCTGCGGGAAGCGGTGCTCGCCGAGACGGCCGAGGTGTGTGGCAGCGGGCCGGACGAACGCCTCGCCGCCGAGGCGCCGTTCAGCGATCTGGGGCTGACCTCCGTGGGCGCCGTCGCGCTCATCGAGCGGCTCGGCGCGGCGACCGGGCTACGCCTCCCGGCGACCATGGTCTTCGACCATCCCAGCCCGGCGGAGCTGGCACGGTCCCTGCACAGCACCCTCTTCGGCGCGACGCCCGCCACCGCGCCGGGAACCGGCGGGGCCGTGGCCGAGGACGACCCGGTGGTCATCGTCGCCATGGGCTGCCGCTACCCCGGTGACGTGCACTCGCCGGAGGACCTGTGGCGGCTCGTCTCCGAGGGCCGGGACGCGACCTCGGACTTCCCGACCGACCGGGGCTGGGACCTGGCCGCCCTCTACGACCCGGACCCGGACCGGGTCGGCACGTCGTACACCCGACGGGGCGGATTCCTGCACCGGGCCGCGGAGTTCGACGCGGGTCTGTTCGGGATCGCCCCGCGGGAGGCCCTGGCGATGGATCCGCAGCAGCGGCTGCTGCTCGAGACCTCCTGGGAGGTGTGGGAGCGGGCCGGGATCGCCCCGGCCGCCGTACGCGAGAGCGACACCGGAGTGTTCGTCGGCATGATGCACGCCGACTACTCGGCGCGCTTCGTCCACCACGAGCTGGAGGCCCATCTGGGGCTGGGCACCTCCGGCAGTGTGGCGGCCGGCCGCATCTCGTACGTGTACGGTCTGCGCGGACCGTCGATCACGGTCGACACCGCGTGCTCCTCCTCTCTGGTGGCCCTGCACTGGGCGGCCGCGGCCCTGCGGTCGGGCGAGTGCTCCCTGGCGCTGGCCGGCGGGGTCACGGTGATGGCGACGCCGAAGCCGTTCACGGCGTTCAGCCGGCAGCGGGGGCTCTCCCCCGAGGGCCGCTGCAAGTCGTTCTCGGCGGCGGCCGACGGCACTGCCTGGGCCGAGGGTGTCGGGCTCGTGCTGCTGGAGCGGCTCTCCGACGCCCGGCGGCACGGCCACCCCGTCCTGGCCGTGCTGCGGGGCTCCGCCGTCAACTCGGACGGAGCGTCCAACGGCCTCACCGCGCCCAACGGTCAGGCCCAGCAACGGTTGATCGCAAGGGCGCTGGCCGACGCCGGGCTCCGCGCGGCCGACGTCGACGTGGTGGAGGCGCACGGCACGGGCACCACGCTGGGCGACCCCGTCGAGGCGGGGGCCCTGCTCGCCGCGTACGGGCAGGACCGCGAGGAGCCGTTGTGGCTGGGGTCGGTCAAGTCGAACCTCGGGCACACCCAGGCGGCCGCCGGGGTCGCCGGTGTCATCAAGATGGTGCAGGCCTTACGGCACGGGGAGTTGCCCCGCACCCTGCACGCCGGGACACCCTCACCGCACGTCGACTGGGCCTCCGGCAAGGTGGAGCTGCTCACCGCCGCACGGCGGTGGCCGTCGACCGGTGGGAGGCCCCGCCGGGCGGGGGTGTCCGCGTTCGGTATCGGCGGGACCAACGCGCATGTGATCGTGGAGGAGGCGCCCGCCGCACCGGCCCCCGTCGCTGCCGGGAAGCCGGACACCGACACCCATGGCGTCCCCTGGCTGCTCTCCGGGGCAGGCGAGTCCGCGCTGCGCGCCCAGGCCCGCCGTCTCGCCGACCATCTGATAGCGCGGCCCGAGCTGTCGTCGGCCGACGTCGGTGTCTCCCTGGCCGTGACGCGGTCCGCGTCGACGCACCGGGCGATGGTGCCGGCGGGTGAACCGGCCCGGATGCTGGCCGGCTTGGAGGCACTCGCCGACAATCCCACCGGAGCCACCGGAGCAACGGGCACCCTCGATCCAACCGGCACCACCAGCGTCTGCGGCACCACCAGCGTCTCCGGCGCCATCAGCGTGTCCGGCGCCACCCCCGTCACCGGCGTAACCACTGGCACCGGCGTCACTACTGGCATCGACGTCACCACTGTCACCGGCGTGGAACGCGCCGTCGCGGACCCGACCCTCCGTACGGCCTTCCTCTTCACCGGGCAGGGAGCCCAACGTGCCCGCATGGGCGTCGAGTTGCGGTCGGCGTTCCCGGTCTTCGCCTCGGCGCACGACGAGGTGTGCCGGGCGTTGGAGGCCCGCCTCGACCTACCGCTCGGCGTGGTGCTCTCCGCCGCGGACGGCTCCGCGGAGGCCGCTCTGCTCGACCGCACGGACTTCACCCAGGCGGGGCTGTTCACCTTCGAGGTCGCACTGTTCCGGCTGCTGGAGTCCTGGGGAGTGCGCCCCGGCCATCTGGCCGGGCACTCCGTCGGTGAACTGGCCGCCGCCCATGTCGCCGGAGTCCTGGACCTCGACGACGCGGCCACCCTCGTCGCGGCGCGGGGCAGGCTGATGCAGGCGCTCCCCGAGGGGGGCGCGATGGTCTCGCTGCACGCGACGGAGGAGGAAGTACTGGCGGCGCTGGCCGAGTTCGAGAACACACGCGGCGGTGGCCGCGGGGAGACCGCGCGCCGCGTGACCGCCGCGTCGGTACGGAAGGCGCGCGGGCCGGGCCCGGTGACGATCGCCTCCGTGAACGGGCCGCGCTCGGTGGTGATCTCCGGTGCGCGGGACGCGGTGCTCGCCGTGGCGTCCGGGTTCGAGGCGCGAGGACGCCGGGCCGTAAGGCTGCGGGTGGGGCACGCCTTCCACTCGCCGCTCGTGGAGCCGATGCTCGACGACTTCCGCCGGGTCGCCGAGAAGGTGACGTTCCGCCCGCCCCGGATCCCCCTGGTCTCGGCGGTCACGGGCCGTCTCGCCGGGGCCGGGGAGTTGTGCTCGCCCGAGTACTGGGTGCGGCACGCCCGGCTGCCCGTCCGGTTCGCCGACACCGTGCGGTGGCTGGGCGACAACGGGGTGTCGGCCTTCCTGGAGGTCGGGCCGCACCCTGCGCTCATCACGGCGGCCGAGGACTGCCTGACCGGCACCGTCGCTCCCCTCTTCACCGCCGCCGCGCGCAGCGGCGAGCCCGAACCGGAGACGCTGCTGTCGGCGGTGGGCAGGCTCCATGTGCGCGGGGCACACGTCGACTGGCCCACCGTGTTCGAGGGCGCCGGTGCGCGTCGCGCGGAGCTGCCGACGTACGCCTTCCAGCGGCAGCGGTACTGGCTGGACGCGCCCCGCCCTCCGGCCCGCGCGACGGAGGACGACGGACACCCGTTGCTGGGGCCCGCGTTCACGGTGCCGGACACCGACCGGACCGTGCTCGCCGGGCGCCTGTCCGCCACGGCTCAGCCCTGGCTCGGCGACCATGTGATCGCCGGGACGGTCCTCGTGCCGGCGACGGCGTTCGTGGAGCTGGCCGTCCGGGCGGGCGACGAGGTCGGCTGCGACACCCTCGACGAGCTGGTGGTCCTGGCGCCGCTTCCCCTGCCCCCACGGACCGGCGTGAGCATCCAGGTCGTGGTGGGCCGGGCCGACGAGTCAGGGCGGCGCACGGTCGGCATCCACGCGCGTCCGGACGCACCCGCCGACGGCGACACCGACGGCCCCGAGCCCACCTGGACGAGGCACGCGGCCGGGCTGCTGACCCGCACGGCCACCGCGTCCTCGTCGGCGCCGGAATCCCGGGCGGTCGCCGCTTCGGCGCCGGGGCCGGCGGCCGAGGCGCAAGCCGTCCCGGTGCCCGGTCCGGGTGCGCAGGCGGCGGCAGGACTCGCGGAATGGCCGCCCCGAGGCGCGACCGAGATCGACCTCGCCGACGCCTACGACACCCTCGCGGACGACGGCCTCGCCTACGGCCCCGCCTTCCGGGGAGTACGGGCGGCCTGGCGGCTCGGCGATGACCTTTACGTCGAAGTCCGTCCGGCTGAAGGGGAGTTGGGCGACGCAGACCGCTTCGGGCTCCATCCCGCGCTGCTGGACGCGGCGGCACACGCGGCGCTGCTCGGCACAACGGCGGCGACCTGCGCGGAACCGGAGGCGGATGTGGAGGTGGAGGTGGAGGCCGCAAAGCGGATCCGGGTGCCGTTCGCGTGGAACGGTGTGCGTCTGTACGCGTCGGGCGCGCACGAGCTACGGGTCCGGGTGCGTCGGGCGGGCAGGGACGCGGTCGCGTTGACGCTCGCGGACGCGACGGGCCGCCCGGTGGCCCGGGTGGACTCGCTGACCATGCGGGAGCTTCCCGGCGGCGCCACCGACTCGGTGCACGACATGGTGCGGCGGGCACTGTGGCGACCCGGCTGGGTGAGCGTCGGGCACACCGCCGCGGCCGACGCCGCCATGGCAGCGGACGCCCTCGTGGTCACCGCTGTGGCTCCGGTGACGGACGAAGAGACGCCGATGGCCGCCGTACACCTGCTGACCGGCCAGGTGCTGCGAACCCTGCAGGACTGGCAGGACGACCCGGAGTCGGCCGGGTCACGGCTGGTGGTCGTGACCCGGGACGCCACCGCGGCGGAACCGGACCTGGCGGGCGCGGCGGTATGGGGTCTGGTGCGCACGGCCCAGGCGGAGCTGCCCGGACGGGTCGTACTGGTCGACACGGACGGACAGCCCGCATCCGAGCGCCTGCTCGCCGCGGCGGTGGCCAGCGGGGAACCCCAACTGTCCATCCGCGCGGGGAAGATGCGGGCGCCCCGGCTCGTACCGGCGGTGCAGACGGTCGCCGCGCAACCGCGTGAGGCGTCCGGCCGACGCCTCTTCGACCCCGACCGCACCGTACTGATCACCGGCGGCACCGGCGCGCTGGGCGCCGAACTCGCCCGCCATCTCGTGGCCTCGCACGGGGTACGGCATCTGCTGCTCACCTCCCGTCGGGGCCCGGAGGCGCCCGGCGCCGGGGAACTGCGGGCCTCGCTGGAGGCGTTGGGCGCCGAGGTGGGGATCGTGGCCTGTGATGTGGCGGACCGGGGTGCGCTGGCCGAGGTGGTCCAGGGCTGCGAGCCCGCCCTGGGTGCCGTGGTGCACGCGGCCGGGGTCCTGGACGACGGCGTACTGGCCGGGCTGACGCCCGAGCGGATGGCGGCGGTGCTGCGGCCCAAGGCGGACGCGGCCTGGCAGGTGCACGAGCTGACCCGGGATCTGGACCTGTCGGCGTTCGTCCTGTTCTCGTCGGCGTCCGGGCTGCTGGGCCGCCCGGGGCAGGGCAACTACGCGGCGGCCAACAGCTTCCTGGACGCCCTCGCCCACCGTCGCGCCGCACAGGGGCTGCCCGCGCTGTCCCTGGCCTGGGGCCCCTGGGAGCACGACCGAGGCATGGCGGCGGCACCACTCGATGGGACGGCGCGCGAGGGTGACATGCTGCGGGCCCTCTCCGTACGGGACGGTATGGCACTCTTCGACGCGGCGGTGCGCGACGGCGGGCCCCTCCTGGCTCCGATGCCGCTGGACCGGGTCGCCCTGCGGTCCGCGCGAGGCCCGGTGCCGCCGCCTCTGCGGGGGCTGTCGCGTCCGCGCCGACCGGTGGCCGCGGCGGGCGCAGAGGCACCAGCCGACACCCCGGAGATGCTGGAGCCCGGTGCCTGGCGGACGATCCTCGCCGCACTGCCCTCCGACCGGCGGGCGGAAGCCCTCGCGGAGTTGATGCGGGCCGACGTGGCCGCCGTACTCGGGTACCCGAGCGCCGAGGCGCTGCCCGCCGGCCGGACCTTCGACGAGTTGGGCTTCGACTCGCTGATGGCGGTGCAGGTCCGCAACCGGCTGAGCCTGGCACTGCGGCTCAGGCTCTCCGCCGCGCTGGTGTTCGAACACCCCACGGCGGACGGTCTGGCCCGGCACGTCCTCGGCCTGCTCGACGACCTGCCGGAGCCTGCGGCGAAGGAACCCGAATCGGCACCCGCAAGGGCGCCCGGAACCGCCCCCGCCGTCGGCCCCGAGCCGTCGCAGGGACGGCCCGTGCGGAGCCTGTCCGCCCTCTACCGGCGGGTGTGCGAGGCGGGTCAGGTGGTCGCGGCGATGCACATGCTGGTCACCGCGTCGTGGGCGGTGCCGACCTTCGACGCGTCCGCCTGCCACCGGCATGCGCTGCCGCCGCTGCGACGGGCCGAGGGATCGGGTGACGGCCCGGTGGTGGTGTTCCTCGACGGCTACCACCCGGCCTTCCCCGGGCCCGGTGGCGGAGCCGCCGCCTTCCACGACTGTTTCCGGGACGACCTGGACGTGTGGGAGGTACGGCATCCCGGTGTCGACGAGGGTGCGGCCGTACCGGAGGACCTGGAGACACTGGCCCGTACGCATGCCGAGACGGTACTGCGGCTGGTGGGCGACGGTCCTTTCGTGGTCGTCGGGTCCTCCACCGGGGGCGCCGTCGCGCACATCGTGACCCGGCGGCTGGAGACTTTGGGGGCGGCGCCGGTGGGTTTGGTGCTGCTGGACACGTATCGCGTCGACCGGGACAACCGCGGCACGGACTGGCTCCTGGCGTTGCCGGCGGCCGTTGCCCCGCGGCTGGCCGGGGGCCCGTCGACCGGGGACGAGGACGGCGCCGTCGCGGCGATGGGCGCGTACACGCGGATGTTCCTCGACTGGCAGCCTCAACCCGTCGACACCCCCACCCTGCTGGTCCGGGCCATGGAGCCGACGCCGGAGATGGCGGCGGGCGCCGGCGGGGACGGCTGGCGGACGTCCTGGCCGCTGCCGCACGACGTGGTCGACGTCCCCGGCGACCACTTCTCGCTCAGCCGGGAACACGCCCCGGCCACGGTGGCGGCCATCCGCCGCTGGCTCGGCTCGCTCGACCGGACGGACACCGCACGGGGGCGAACCATGGGCACGCCACCGCCGCGGACCGCGAGCACCCCGTCTGCGCCGACCCCGATCACCCCTCCCTCACCGGCCCCGGCCGCCTCGTCCGCCGCTGACCCGGCCGCCCCGCCGGCATCGATCCCTGAAGGAGACCAGTGACTGCCACGCGACCCGAGACGCCCTCGGAGGAGTTCGATGTGATCGTCGTCGGCGGGGGCCCGGCCGGGTCGACCGCCGCGTCGGCCGTCGCGCTCCGCGGCCACCGGGTGCTCCTGCTGGACCAGCACACGTTCCCCCGCTACCAGATCGGGGAGTCGCTGCTGCCCTCGACCGTGCACGGGGTGTGCCGCATCCTCGGCGTCGAGGACGAGATCGCGCGGGCCGGGTTCAAGCCGAAGCGCGGCGGGACCTTCCGCTGGGGCCGGAACCGGGACCCCTGGCAGTTCTCCTTCGCGCTGTCCCCGCGGCTGTCCGACCCGACGTCGTTCGCCTACCAGGTCGAGCGGAACCGTTTCGACGCGATCCTGCTGGACAACGCCCGCCGGGTCGGCGTGGACGTACGGGAGGGCTGCCGGGTCTCGGACGTGGTCGCCGACGAGGAGCGGGTGCGGGGCGTGCGCTGGACCGGGCCCGGCGGCGGGAGCCGCGAGGCGCGGGCCCGGTACGTCGTGGACGCCTCGGGCAACACCAGCCGGATCCACGCGCATGTCGGCGGGAAGCGGACGTACTCCGACTTCTTCCGCAACATCGCGGTGTTCGGGTACGTGGCCGGGGGCAGGCGGCTGCCGAAGCCGAACGACGGCAACATCTTCTGCGCCACCTTCGGCGAGGGCTGGATCTGGTACATCCCGCTGCGGGACGAACTGACCAGCGTGGGCGCGGTGGTGAGCCGGGAGCACGCGGCGGCGGTGCAGGGAGATCCGACGGCGGCCTGGCGGCGGCTGATCGACGCGTGCCCCGAGATACGGGACCTCGTCGACGGCGCCCCGCAGGCCACCGAGGCCCCCTACGACCAGGTGCGGGTGCGCAAGGACTGGTCGTACTGGAAGTCCCGGTTGTGGCGGCCCGGCATGGTGCTGGTGGGCGACGCGGCCTGTTTCGTCGACCCGGTGCTGTCGTCGGGTGTGCATCTGGCCACGTACGGGTCCCTGCTGGCAGCTCGAGCGATCAACAGCACGCTCGACGGCACCCTCGACGAGGCCCGCTGCTTCGGGGAGTTCCAGGCCCGCTACCGTCACGAATACGGGCTGTTCCACGAGTTCCTGATGTCGTTCTACGACCTGCACCAGGACGAGCGGTCGTACTTCTGGAAGGCCCGCAAGGTCACCAACGTCGGCGGGCCGGAGCTGGAGGCGTTCGTGGAGCTGGTGGGCGGGCTGGCGTCCGGGGACGCGGCGCTCGCCGCGCCCGCCGACGCGGGTGCGCGGCTGGCCGCCTCCTCCTCGGACCTCGACCGGGTCGTGGGCCGTCTGCCCGACTCCGACGGGCACCGCAATCCGCTCTACGAGTCCGCCGCGTTCCGTCAGACCTTCCACGAGGGGTCGGTGCTCCAGGAGCGCGGCCTCTTCGGCGGACCGCTGGAGGAGGAGGTGCCGCTGCGGCCGGGCGGTCTGGTGGCCTCGGAGGACGGGCTGGGGTGGGCGGTCGCCGCGTCCTGAAGCGGCGGACGCTCAGGGGGTGCGGTCGAGGTAGGGCCGGTGCCGTCGCCGGTTCAGCCGGTTCACGGCGGGGGCCGCCAGCTCGTTCGCCGTGTCCCGGGCGACGGCGGCGCGGCCGGCCTCGCCCAGCGCGTCGGCGAGCCTGGCCCGGCCCAGCCAGTTGTAGGGGCTGTGGGGACTCAGTCCGGTGCGTTCCCCGAGGAGCAGGCGGGCCAGGTCGGCTCGACCGGCGCGCAGGGCCGACTCCAGGAGCGTGCGCTGGACCGCGTCCCGCTGGGCGTGGCTGCCGCCGAAGGTGTGCACGTGGCGGCGGACGGGCCACAGCAGGTCGACGACCGTCTCGTGGTCCCCTCGGACGTAGGCAACCAGGGCCTCGCCGACGGGCAGTCCGATCTCGGCGGTCATCGTGTGGTTGGTGGTCCGGCGGGCGTCGTCCCGTTCGAGCCAGCGTCGCCGTTCGGCGAGGAACGCGTCCGCCTCGGCCAGCCGGCCCGCTCCGGCCAGGGCCATGACGGCGTGGACGTCGTTGAAGGCGTAGTACGGCGGGTCGGCGCGGGCCGCCCAGGTGTCGGCGAGGGCCTGCCAGCGGGCGTCCTGGTCCAGGTCGGCGAGGAGGAACCGCCACAGCAGTGAGGCGGCGTCGAGGAGTTCCATCACGAACCCGCTGGAGTCCTCGTGGTGCAGTACGGCGTCGTAGATCCGGATGGCGGTGTCGGTGTCGCCGGCCTCCAGCGCGTAGAGGGCGTAGTGCCACCAGCTGTGCACGGTCAGCAGGGTGCCGCTCGCCCAGTCGTCGAGTCGTGCGTCGAGGTAGTCGATGCCGTCGGCGAACCGGCCGCGCATCTCGTGGACGTGGACGACGGCATGGATGGCCCAGACGTCACGGGGGTTCTGCTCCACGGCGGCGAGGGCGACCTCCTGGGCGCGGTCGTAGTACCCGAACTCCTCCAGCCCGAACGCGTACATGCCCATCAGGGGCCCGCGGTGGGGGTCGTCGGCCTCCCAGGCCGGGAGGGCTCCGCCGATCCGGTCCCGCAGCCGGGTCGCGTCACCGGTGAAGAAGTCCAGCTGGTGGCCGACCGCCAGGGCCAGCGGGTCGCGGGGGTGCTCCACGACGAGCTCTTCGAGGACATGTGCCGCCCTGCGCAGGTCGCCCCCGAGCCAGGCCTCCGCGGCCGCGAGGTGCATGCGCTCCCGGCGGGGCAGCGCCGGGCGGTCCAGGTCGGCGCCGTACTCGGTGAACCGGCGGCGGGCCTCGACGGCGTCGCGCGGCTCGGTGCCCAGCACACCCAGATACGCCGAGAACGCCTGGGCCAACGGCGCTGCGGGGCACGCCGCGACGGCGTCGGCGACCGCGTCCGGGAACTCGGGGCGGAAGAACAGCAGCCCCTCCACGGCCCGGTCCAGATGCGCAGCCGCCTCGGCGGTGCACTCGAACAGGGGGTTGCCGTACCGATCCGTCACCATGGCAGCTCCACTCCGGCGCGTGTGCGGTGGGGGCCCTTGGGCCCTGTGGCGGCACGGAGGCCCGCGCCCACCCCCATCAAAGCGAGCGGCGCTCCGTCCGGTCCACCGGGAACACGCGAAGCGACGCGAACCGCCACTGTGCGCCCCCTGTCGGCGCCCCGCGGACGGCTGGGGCGGGGTGCGCCCCTCGCGGAGGGGGACACGGCCGCATGCCAGGAGTCGTACCGCCCGGCCGACTGCCCGGGACCGGGGGACCCACCCGGCCGCGCGGCGCGCCTTCGCCTGGCCGGCGCCGCAGGTCGTGGTGGACCGGACGGACGGCCGGACCGCCGGCTACACCACCGGTCTGTCCGATCCCGGCCGCGGAAGGCCCCGCGATCATCCTCGCTGCCTGCGTCCACACCCCGGCCGGCACCGCCTTCGGAACGCGCTTCGAGGGCTGCGGCAGGGCCTCGACGGCACCAAGGGACGGCAAAGACCGCGGTGTATCCCGGGGCTTAAAGGGATATTCGACGGGAAATGCTGACCCCCGAACGGCTGTGCGGCCTGCCGGTACTCCCCGGCGGTGCTCGACTGCCGGGAGCCGCCATCGCCGGGTGCACACCAGAAGGGGCCGCCTGCCGTGCGTACGCCTTTGTATCTGCGACCACGACTGGAACCACCGCTCGACGCGTTACTGGAGGCCACACCCTTCCTGCACTCCCTCGCCGACGCGCTCGGCTCACCGCTCAACGTGCTGCTGCCCGACCGGATCGCGGAGAACGTCGCCGGCTTCCGCGCCGTGTACCGCGGGCACCACCTCAGCGGCCGGGTGTACTACGCGCACAAGGCCAACCAGGCGCACAGCCTGGTCCGGCGGCTGACGGCGACCGACCCTGCGGGGGTGGGCATCGACGTGGCCTCGCTGGGCGAGCTGCGGCACGCGCTGGAGTGCGGCTTCACCCCTGACCGGATCATGGCCACCGGCCCCAAGGACCCCGAGTTCCTGTGGCTGGCCGCCCGCACCGGCACCTGCGTCAACCTCGACTCCCCCGCCGAGCTGGATCAACTGGCCGGGCTGGTGAGGAAGTACGGCCTGCCCCGCACCGACGTCCTGCTGCGGCTGGCGGAGTTCGAGGCGTCCGCGTCCGCGGCTTCGGGCACCCGGGTCCTCTTCCGGCGCAGCCGCTTCGGTTCACCCGTCCGCGAGGTGGACGCCCTGGTCGACGCGGTCGAACGGCACGCGGACGCGGTGCGGTTGACGGGGGTCGCCTATCACCTGGACACCACGGGCATCGCGGAGAAGGCCGTCGCGCTGGAGACGTGTGTCGCGGTCATGGACGAGTGCCGGGCCCGGGGCCTGGACCCGCGGGTCGTCGACATCGGGGGCGGCTTCGGTGTCGGGTACGTCGCCGACGCCGGCCAGTGGGAGCGCTACACCACCGAGCTCGCCGAGGCCGTGCTCGGCACCCGCCCCGCCCTGACGTGGCGCGGCCACGGCTACGGGCTGCGCAACGAGGGCGGCACCCTGCGCGGGGCACCGGCGCTCTACCCGGCCCACCGCCCCACCGCGGGCCCCGGCTACCTCGACGAACTGCTCCGCCATCCCGCCCCCGCGTCGGGCCGCCCGTCGGCCACCCTGCTCCTGGAACACCTCTACGACCTGGCCTGCGAGCCGGGCCGGGCCCTGGTCGACCAGTGCGGGCTGACGCTGGCGCGGGTCCTCGACATACGCCGGGCCGGCGCGGACTCGGGCGACCTCCTGGTACGGCTCGGCATGAACGCCGGTGACGTGAGCCTGGAGGAGCACGGTGTGCTCGTCGACCCGGTCCTCGTCCCCCGGCCCGGGACGCCCACGGACACCACCGACGAGGGACCGGTGGGGGTCTATCTCGCGGGCAATCTCTGTCTGGAGGCCGATCTGATCACCCGCCGCAAGGTCCATCTGCCCCGGCTGCCGCGCGCGGGCGACCTGTTGGCGTTCGCCAACACCGCCGGATACGCGATGGACTTCCACGCCCACCGTGCGCAACGGCAGCCGCTCGCCCGCACGGTCGCCGTCACCGCGGAGCGGGACTCCTGGAGTTGGCGCCTCGACGAGGAGTACTGGCCGATCACGGAAGCGGGTGGACCGGTTTCATGAGGTACGACAGCATCACGGACGCCATCGGCAACACGCCGCTGGTGCGGATCGACCCGGCCGTGCACGGCCTGCGCCACATCGACCTGTACGCCAAGCTGGAGATGCTCAATCCGTTCGGCTCGGTGAAGGACCGGGCCGCCTGGCACATGGCCCGCCCCGGACTCGCCTCGGCGGTGGAGCGCGGTGCGACGGTCGTGGAGCTGTCGAGCGGCAACACGGCCAAGGCCCTGGCGCTGCTGGCGGGTATGCACGGGCTGCGTTTCAAGAGCGTCACCAACCGGATGCGGGTGCCCGAGATCAAGGAGCTGCTCCTGTTGATGGGTGCGGAGATCGAGGAGCTGCCCGGCCGGAGCGAGTGTCTCGACCCGACCGACACCGACGACCCGCTGACCCGTTTCCACCAGGCCCTCAGCGGCCCGGACGACAGCTATCTGCACACCGACCAGTACTTCAACCCGCGCAACATCGAGGCCCATACGGTGGGCACCGGGCCGGAGATCGTCAAGGACCTGGACGGGCGGGCCCCCGACTGGTTCATCGCCTGTGTGGGCACGGCCGGCTCCTCCACCGGCGTGGCGCGCGTGCTGCGCGAACACGATCCCGGGGTACGGGTGGTCGGCCTCGTCGCCCACAAGTCGGACTTCATCCCCGGCATCCGCACGATCGACGAGGTGCACCAGGTGGGTCTGTTCGACCCGTCGACGTACGACACGATCGAGTCGGTGACCGCCGACGACGCCATCGACGGGATGCTGACCCTGATCCGTCGCTGCGGACTGCTGACCGGTCCCACGGGCGGCGCCGCCTTCCACGGCGCGGTACGCCATCTGCGTACGGCGGACGCGGAGTTGGCGGAGGGCGAGCGGCGCACGGCGGTCTTCATCGTCTGCGACCGCGCCGAGAGCTATCTCGGGTATGTACGGCAGCGCCGCCCCGAGCTGCTGGGCCGGCAGGTCCGACCGCACTCCGCGACGGCACTGTCCGAAGCCCAGGTACGGGCGGAGGCCACGGTGATCGGCCCGGCCGACGCGCGGCGGTGGATCGAGGACGGGGAGCCCCGGCCCCTGGTGATCGACCTGCGCGGGCCGCACGCGTACGCCGCGCTGCACATCGACGGGTCGGTCAACATCACCGACGAGTTGTTCGAGGAACTCGTCCGCGGGGGGCTGCCGTTCGGCAAACGGCAGCCGGTGCTGCTGGCCTGCCCGGTCGGCGAGAAGTCGGCCCGGTATGCCGCGCTGCTGACCCGTATGGGCCATCCCGACGTCCGCAGTCTGTCCGGCGGGATCGTCGCGTGGCGTGACGCCGGGGCCCCGCTGGTGAGGGACTGAACCCGTGCCGGGAACCGATCTGGAGCAACTGGCCGACTGGCAGCGGGAGGTGCGGGAGCAGTTCCCCATCATCACCGCGCACCCGGACCTCACCTACTTCGACAGTGCGGCCACCACGCAGAAACCGCGGGCCGTCCTGGACGCCGTACAGACGTATCTCACGACCTCCAACGCCAATGCCGGGCGGGGCGGTTACCCCTGGGCCAACCGTACGACGGCCCTGGTGGAGCGCACCCGGCGGCGCGTCAAGGACTTCCTCGGCGACCCGGAGCCGGACCGCTCGGGCGTCCACTTCACCGGCGGCACCACCGAGGGGCTGCGGAGGATCGCCCTCGACTGGCTGCCCGGCCGCCTCTCGGACGGTGACGAGATCCTCGTGCCGTTCGCCGACCACCGGGCCAACCTGGACCCGTGGCTGGAGGTCCGGGACCTGCTGGCCCGGCGGGGTGTCACCGTACGGGTGCGGCCGCTGCCGTACCAGGAGTCGTCAGGCGACTACGACCACCGGGCGCTGCCCTCCGTCATCGGGCCGCGCACCCGCTTCGTCGCCGTCACCCATGTCCACCACGTGTACGGAGGCGACATGAACGTGCACCGTGTCCGTGAGGCCGTCGGCCCGCACGTGCCGATCTGTCTGGACGCCGCGCAGAGCGTCGGCCATCTGCCGCTGTCCGTGGACCGGCTCGACGTGGACTTCGTGGTCTTCTCCGGGCACAAGGCACTGGCCCTGCCCGGCTCCGGGGCCGTATGGGCCCGCAACTCCCCCGGTCGCGGACCGGAGTTCCGGCCGGGCGGCTGGCAGGGTACCCCCAACACGGTGGGGGTCGCCGCGCTGGAGGCCGCGCTGGACTGGCTGGATGCCGTCGGCACGGACCGGATCGCCCGCTGGACCACGGCGCTCACGGCCCGGTTCACGGACGGGCTGCGCCGCCTGGCTCCGTACGAGATCCTCGGCTGCCAGGCCAGTCTGGCCGCCGGCTCGCCCGTCCAGCGGCGCCACGACATCGTCACCTTCCGCCACCGTGACATCCCTTCGGACGACCTCGGCTTCATCCTGTACAGCCAGGGCTTCATGGTCCGCGCCGACAATCTCTGCCAGGCCGGCACCGACAAGCGGGACGGCTCGGTACGGGTCAGCGTCCATGTGTACAACACGGCGCGGGAGATCGACGATCTGCTGAACGTACTGGCCGGGTTGAGCTGAATCGACGTGGGCGCGGGCCGCCGGTGGACGTGGGCGGCACCCAAGGCGGGTCAGGAGGTCGAGATTCCCGACGGCCGGCTGAACCCAGGGCTCTCGCAGTGGTGTGGCAGGGCCGCCGGCCCTACCCACCGCTCCCTGCTGCCGTTCCTGGCCACCGATGCGGAGAGCTGGAACATCGGCAGGCCCGACCCGTGCCACGAATGGAGCGAGCTGACGCATGTGCCGGCCGTCCTGAGACGAGTCCATCGGCGACAAGCGCCTGGCTGCGGCACGGCTCTCGCCCTCGACGCCTGCGCGGACGGCCGCACGACGACGGACCGGGACATGCCGCTGCTGCGTCTGAGGGCCCGTCGTCACCACCCGTAGGTCGACGCTCCGGTCAACGATCCCCAGCGTGAATGGAAACCATTTCCAATAGTCGATAGGTTCTGTTCGCAACCGGCGAGGCTAGACGGAAGAGGCGACGCGAGGTCATGGGCGTGAGCATGGAGACGGCCGCATTGTGGATCGAGCGCTGGGAACGCCAGCAGCAGCACTACGCCGTCGCTCGCGAGGAACGGTTCACGGTGATCGCCGATGTCGTCGAGCACCTCACCACCGGCCGCACCCGACCGCTCCTGCTCGACCTCGGCTGCGGCCCGGGGTCGATGGCCGCCCGGCTGGCCGTTCGGCTCCCGGACGCCGAGATCGTCGCCGTCGACATGGACCCGCTGCTCCTCGAACTCGGCCGCACGCACCACGCGGACGCCGCCCGTTTCGTCGACGCCGTCATCGGCGACGACGGCTGGACCGACGTCCTCGGTCTGGAGCGCCCACTGGACGCGGTCGTCTCCACCACCGCCCTCCACTACCTCTCCGAGCGGACCCTGCTGCGTACGTACCGGAGCCTGCACGCGCTGCTGCGACCGGGTGGCGTCCTCGTCAATGGCGACCACTTCGCCCTGGACGACCTCCGGTGCGCGGACCTCACCGCCGTCGTGGGACGGCGGTGTGCCGAGCGGTCGCGGACCGGCGAACACGAGGACTGGCGGTCCTGGTGGAGCGCGGCCGCCGAGGACCCGGAGCTGGCCGACCTGTTCGCCCGGCGCGAGAGGCGCCGGGCCGCGTCCGGCAACCACGACGGCAACGACAACGACCTGCCCCTGACGTGCCACGTCGAACTCCTGCGCACGGCGGGCTTCGCCCACACCAGCCCCGTCTGGCAGTACGGCCACAGCCATGTCCTGGTCGCCCTGAAGGACTGACCGCTGGCAGGGCCCGGGCCCCGGCGGCTCAGCCGAAACGCAGAAAGCGTGCGGCGAACGTGCGCGGGGCCGTCGGCGTGGCCGAACACCCACACCGTCGCAGTGCCCGGCGCGGGCGTCAGCCGCAGCGTCGCGGAGCACCCCTCCCGGGCACGTCCGGTTCGCCGTACTCGGTGAACGACTGCCCCTTCCAGGCGGGGAAGTCCGGCCCGGGGACGAACGGCGGAGCGCTGCCCGGCGGGGCCCCACTTCCGGGAGCGGGCCACCGACACCCGGTGTCGACCTGTGGCAGGAGGGCAGCCGCCGCACAAGGACTCAATCGTCGTGTCCGGTGTTCTCCCTGGGCAGGATTTTCTGGCGGGCCCAGAGGCTCAGCAGTGCCGTTCCGCCGACCAAGAGCGGCACGGGGTCTCGGGCAGGCGGAGCCAGCACGTATCCCAGCACCGTGGCCGTGCAGACCGTCAGGGGAACGAACGCCGCCGCACCCTCCATCCCCCAGCGCAGCGCGGGCTGAGTGGTGCCCAGGGCGCTCGCCCCGCCGGGCACCCAAGGGCTGACTGCGGCTACCAGCAGTCCCGCGGTTGCGCAGGCGTCGACCAGCTGACAGGACATCACCTGGGGTGCGCGCGGGCAGCCCGTCGACAGTCGCAGGGTGTCGCCGATCAGCATGAGGGACAGGCCGGCGATCCCGACCCACACGGTGGCTCTCTGGTCGCTCCGTACGAGACGGCGCAGGGCGAACAGAAAACTGAGGAACACGACTTCCGCGGCCCACAGGACACCGACCATCCCCGTGCCCAGCCGCCAGCCGTCACCGGCCCCCCGCAGCAGTACCCATACCGTCATGAACACGGTTCCGGCTGTGACGACCCCGTCGAGCACGCGCCGCAGCAGCACGTGCCGTCCCGTACCGGCATCGGCCGCGACCACCAGACCTGCCATCCCCAGGCCGACCGTCAGGGTCACTCCGGTGACCACCACCAAACCCAGCAACGATCGCGCGTCCCGTTCCGAAGCCGCGGGCTGCGCCGACAGCACGGTGACCGCGCCCCGGTACACACCTCCGGCCACGGCGGAACCGCCCAACAGCAGCACACGTGTCCGTACCCGTCCGCTCGTTCCCCTCGCGCGGAACAGCAAGGAGGCCGCCAGCCCCCAACAACCGGCGGTCGGCCCGAACGCCACCATGCGCTCCGCTCCGCTCCCGGCCGCCCACGGCCCGCCGAACGTCAGCAGGGTCCCCACCACACATGCCACGCCGACCGCGCCCCAGGTCCGTGGCCAGGTCCGATGACAGCGGCCCGCCCGGAGCCTGGGCACGTCCAGCAACTTTCCCAACGCGGACATCACCTGCGCCTTTCCACCGGTCCCCCGTCCGCAGGGCCTCCCCCGCAGTCCCCTGATCCACTCAGAAACCGTAAGGACTCGCCACCGGCCCCGAACGGAACCATCGGTTCATTCACTCGTACTGCGTAAGCGAGGAGACAGCGCCGGCCCTCCGCCTCGCGCGAGCCAGGTGGTCCGCGGGGACGCACGGGACCGTCATTCGCCGGTCCCCAACCGGTCCCCAGGAATGGCTGAGGGGCCGTTTCAGATCTCCTCTGAAACGGCCCCTGGCCTCCGACTTCGCAAAGTCGGGACGACAGGATTTGAACCTGCGACCCCTTGACCCCCAGTCAAGTGCGCTACCAAGCTGCGCCACGTCCCGTTGCCCGCCTGACCTGGGCTTTCCCCTGGCCGAACGCGCACGGAAACAATACCGCACTCGGGCCGGTGATCGCGCACCCGTTTATCGGGGCGGAGCGGGCCGGCGCCGGGCGGCGAACGGCCGGCGAGGGACGAATCCCGATCACCACTTGACCTCAAGTTTGGTTGAGGTAGCACGCTCGTGTGCATGACGACCACGACGGAACGTACTTACGGTTTCACGGATCTACCCGCACTGATGGCGCTGATGACGGGCGCCGAGAAGCACGGCCCGGCGGCCACGTCCACGCTGGACGCGCTGTGGGTGCTGTACGACCGGGTGCTACGGGTGGGGCCCGAGCGGATGGACGACCCGGGCCGCGACCGGTTCCTGCTGTCCAAGGGGCATGGGCCGATGGCGTACTACGCGGTGCTGGCCGCCAAGGGCTTCGTGCCGGTCGACTGGCTGCCCGGCTTCGGCTCGTACGACTCCCGGCTCGGCCACCATCCGGACCGGGTGCTGGTGCCGGGCGCCGAGATCGGCAGCGGCTCGCTCGGGCACGGCCTGCCGCTCGCGGTGGGGACGGCGCTCGGTCTGCGGGCCCAGGGGCGGCCCGATCCTGCGGTGTGGGTGCTCATCGGGGACGCCGAGCTGGACGAGGGCAGCAATCACGAGGCGATCGCGTTCGCCGGACCGGCCGGGCTCGACCGGCTGCACACCGTCGTGATCGACAACTCGTCCGCCAGCCATGCGCGGCCCGGCGGCATCGCCGCGCGGTTCGAGGCGGCGGGCTGGTCCGCCGAGACGGTGGACGGCCGGGACCACGAGGCGCTCCACGCCGCCTTCACCGCACCGCATCCGGGCCGCCCCCGAGTGGTGGTGGCCCGCGTGGAGCCCAAGAACGCCCCCGGCCCGCGGCAGACCTGACACCTGCCGCCCCTCCCGCTCCCCTCCCCTTGTCGCCACTCTTCCGAAAGGACACTCCGCGCTCATGGACACCATGCGTGAACGCTTCGCCCCTGTCGTCTCCCGGCTGCTCGACGAGGACCCCAGGGTCGCGCTGGTCCTCGCCGAGATCGGCAGGGACGGCTTCGCGGAGGCGGAGCGGCGCCATCCGGACCGGGTCGTCAATGTCGGCATCCGCGAGCAACTGCTGATCGGCGCGGGCGCGGGACTCGCCCTGACCGGGATGCGACCGGTGATGCACACCTTCGCCAGCTTCCTGGTGGAGCGGCCCTTCGAACAGGTCAAGCTGGATCTCGGGCACCAGGCCGTGGGCGCGGTACTGGTCAGCGCCGCCGCCTCCTTCGACTGGCCCGCCGGCGGCTACACGCACATGGCACCGGGCGATGTGGCCCTGCTCGACACACTCGACGGCTGGACGGTGCATGTGCCGGGCCATCCCGACGAGGCCGAGACGCTGCTTCGCCACGCCGTCGGCGCCGGCGAGGGCAAGGACGACAAGGTGTACGTCCGGCTGTCCGTGCAGTCGAACGGGCGGGCACTGGCAGTGGACGGGGAGCGGTTCCTCACCGTGCGCGAGGGACGCCGCGGGGTCGTCGTCGCCGTCGGGCCGATGCTCGACGCCGTCCTCGCGGCGACGGAGGGTCTCGATGTGACGGTGTTCTACGCGACCACCGTGCGCCCCTTCGACGCGGCGGCGCTGCGCCGGGCGACCGAGGGTGCCGGGACCGATGTGGTGCTCGTCGAGCCGTATCTGGCGGGCACCTCCACGGCTGCCGCGAACGACGCGCTCGCCGATGTGCCGCACCGGGTGCTGGGACTCGGGGTCGGTCGCCCGGAGCTGCGGCGGTACGGGCAGATCGAGGAGCACGTGACCGCGCACGGCTTGGACGCGAGCTCGCTGCGGGAGCGGATCGGCGGCTTCGTCGAAGCACGGGTCGGCGTCTGACGCCCCACCCCGCCACCGGGCCCGGCCCCCTGAGGCCGGGCCCGACCGACGCCGCCCCCCGTGGCACGGACCGACCGGTCAGAGGCGTACGCGCGGCGGCGCGTCCATCCCTGCGACGGCGCCGCGAACGATCACTCCAGCGGCCCCCGAAGGGGCCGCGCAAACCCCTGCGGCTCAACCATGAAGCTCACCCGGGCTGCTCCTGGTCGGCAGCCGGTATCCCCACATCCGGGTAGGCGTCGAGGAGTCGGCTCGGGGCCGCCTGGCGCCAGGAGTCGGCGAGGATGTCCCGCAGCTCCGGCTCGTCCTCCAGGGCGGACAACCGCACCCGCACCCAGGCGAAACCGGCCTCGTGATCGGCGATCCAGAACTTCTCGGGCTCGGCCAGCACCAGTTCGTCGCGCTCCTCCTTGGGGCAGCGCACCGCGATGGACGTCTCGTCCTCGGGCAGCGTGGCGAACATCTTCCCCGCGACCCGGAAGGTGGGCATGCTCCAGGCGACCTTCTCGGTGGTGTCGGGCAGCGAGAGGGCGACACGTCGTACGTCTTCAGCATCCGGCATGCGACGCACAGTAGCCGCCACCACTGACAATCACCCGGTGGGAGCCGGTGCCCCCGCTGCGTCACCGGCCGCCCCGACCCGCTTGTAGTAGATCGACGTCGGCCGCAGGCTCCCGTGCGGGTCCTCCGCGTAGTCGGGGATCGCCCCGATCCGGGTCCAACCGGCCTTCGCGTAGAGGTACTCGGCCGGGCTGTCGGTCTCCGTGTCCAGGTGGAGCAGGGTGACGCCGGCGTCGAGGGCCGCCCGCTCGGCGGTCGCGAGCAGTGCCTTGCCGACGCCCCTCCCTCGCCCGTCCGGGTGGACCATCAGTTTCACCAGCTCGGCCCGGTGGCGGCTGTTGGGCTTGTCCGGGAAGGCGAGGCTCACCGTGCCGATCAGCCGGTCGTCGTCACGTGCCACCCATACGGCGAGTTCACCCGTCCGGACCGCCTCGACGCGCCCCCGCCACCAGGCGACCGCCGCCGCGCGGTCGAGCGGCGCGAGAAAACCGACGGAGGCTCCGCCGTTGACGGTGCGGACCAGCAGATCGGCCAACTCCCCGACGACCGACAGCAGTCGAGGATGGTCGTCGAGCCGCTCGATCGCCATCACGGTTCGACCACCACCAGCGCGTACCGCACGTCCTGCGGCCCCGGACATCTGAACCGCACCGGCCCCCAGACGCGCATCCGCAGACAGTCACCGGCGGCCAGTTGGTGCTCCACGCCACGGTCGGTCACTCGGAGGGCTCCATCGAGGACCCAGATGTGCTGTTCCAGACCGGGAACGGACGGGCCGTCGTACGCCAGGTCGGCGCCCGCCTTCAGCCGCCCCTCGACCAGTTCTCCGCACAGTCCCGCCGCGGGCGGCGACACGGACCGCCGTACGAAGCCGGAAGCCTTGTCCTCCCATACGGCCTGGTCGGCGGCGCGGACGACGGTGACGGGCTCGGCCTCCACCTCACTGAGCAGCTGGGACATGGTCCGGCCGTAGACGCGGCAGAGGCGGTTCAGCAGCGCTGCGGTCGGGCTGGTCTCGGCCCGCTCGGCTCGGGACAACGTCGAACGGCTCACCCCGCTGCGCTCCGCCAGTTCCCCCAGGGACCAGCCGCGTTCGGCCCGCAGCTCGGCGAGACGAGCGCCGAGGCGGACGTCGACAGGATCCAGCACCTCTTCCATCGTTCCCATATTCGGGATGCTATCCCAGAAACGAGACAAGACATGAAGGGGCCGGGCACCACGCGCGCTCCCGGCGCCCCTCGCCGAGCGGCACTGGCCGGCCTTCTGCCTCCGACCCGTAGGCTGCGGCAGCCTCCGCCGCCTACCCCGCCGCCTCCCCCAGCGCTTCCAGCACCGGGCTGATCAGCGGGTGCCCCTCGGCGCCGCGCCGCACCGCGGCGAAGACACGTCGGGTCGGGGCCACGCCGTCGACCGGGCGGACGACCACCCCGGTCAGGTCCATGCCGCGCAGGGCGGAGCGGGGAACGAGGGCCACACCCGCGTCGGCCGAGGCCAGGGCGACGACGGCGCGGAAGTCGTCGGAGGAGTGTTCCAGGCGGGGCTGGAAGCCGGCGTTCTCGCAGGCCAGGACCACCACGTCATGGCAGGGGTTGCCGGGGTACGGGCCGATCCACGGGTCCTTGGCCAGTTCGGCGAGCGGCACCTCCTCGGCGTCGGCCAGCCGATGGGTCAGGGGTACGACCGCGTCGAAGGGCTCGGCGTAGAGCGGGACGTGAGTGAGGCGGGGGTCGTCGGCGGCCGGGGCGCCCCGGTACTCGACGGCCACCGCTATGTCGACCTGCCGGTCCAGGACCATCGGAAGGCTGGCGTCCCCTTCGGCGTCCTGGACGCGGATCCGGATGCCGGGGGACGAGATCGCGAGGCGCGCCACGGCGGGCGCGACGACCTGTGCGATCCCCGTGGCGAAGGCGGCGACCGTGACCGTACCGGCCGCACCGGAGCTGTACGCGGCCAGCTCCGCCTCGGCCCGCTCCAGCTGGGCGAGGACGGCGTTGGTGTGGTTCAGCAGGATCTCGCCGGCCGGGGTGAGCCGTACGCCCTTCGCGCTCCGCTCGACCAGCCGGTGGCCGGTCTCCTGCTCCAGCGCGGTGAGCTGCTGGGAGACGGCGGAGGGGGTGAGATAGAGCGCGGCGGCAGCCGCCGTCACCGTACGGTGGTCGGCCACCGCACGGAGGATGTGGAGCCGCCGCGCCTCGATCATGGGACCGATTCTCTCAAATCCCCGCTTTTCCCCTGAACGGGTCCCGCTCAGCCCTCCAGCTCGGTCCGGGCCGCGACGAACGCGTCCACCGCCCGGTTCACGTCGTCCGTCGAGTGCGCGGCGGACAGCTGCACGCGGATACGGGCCTGGCCCTGCGGGACGACCGGGTAGGAGAAGCCGATCACATACACACCGCGCTCCAGGAGCAGCTCCGCCAGTCGGCCCGCCTTCGCCGCGTCCCCGATCATCACGGGAGCGATGGGGTGGTCGCCGGGGAGGAGGTCGAAGCCCTCCTCGGTCATCCGGCGTCGGAACAGCGCGGTGTTCTCGGCGAGCCTGACCCGCAGGTCGTCGGCCGATTCGAGGAGGTCGAGGACCTTCAGGGAGGCCGCGGCGATCACCGGGGCGAGGGTGTTCGAGAACAGGTACGGGCGGGAGCGCTGGCGCAGCAGGGCGACGATCTCGGCGCGCGCGGCGACATAACCGCCGGAGGCGCCGCCGAGCGCCTTGCCGAGGGTGCCGGTGATGATGTCGACGCGATCCATGACGCCGTGCAGCTCGGGGGTGCCGCGGCCGCCGGGACCGGTGAAGCCGACGGCGTGCGAGTCGTCGACCATCACCATGGCGTCGTGGCGGTCGGCGAGATCGCAGATCTCGCGGAGCGGGGCCACATAGCCGTCCATGGAGAAGACGCCGTCGGTGACGATCAGCTTCCGGCGGGCGCCGCCCTCCGTCGCCTCCTTCAACTGACGTTCCAGGTCGGCGAGATCGCGGTTGGCGTAGCGGAAACGGCGTGCCTTCGACAGGCGGATGCCGTCGATGATGGAGGCGTGGTTGAGGGCGTCGGAGATCACCGCGTCCTCGGCGCCGAGGAGGGTCTCGAAGACCCCGCCGTTGGCGTCGAAGCAGGAGGAGTACAGGATCGTGTCCTCCTGGCCGAGGAACGCCGACAGCCGGGCCTCCAGCTCCTTGTGCACCTCCTGCGTTCCGCAGATGAAGCGGACGGAGGCCATGCCGTAGCCCCAGCGGTCGAGGGCCTCGTGGGCGGCGGCGACCACCTCGGGGTGGTCGGCGAGACCGAGGTAGTTGTTCGCGCAGAAGTTGAGCACCTCGCCGGGGCGGCCGCCCGCGGTGACGTTCACCGTCGCGGACTGCGGGGTGCCGATGACACGCTCGGGCTTGTGCAGTCCGGCGGCGCGGATCTCGTCGAGGGTGGCGCGGAGGTCGTCGCGCACGGAGTCGAACATCGGAAGGCTCCCAGGGATACGGACCCGGCGGTACGGGCCCGGAGATACAGATGGCTTGACGTGGTCCGGTGGCTCAAGCCGTCCAGCGGCTCACGGTCCGACGGCTCACGAACCCGGCTCGCCGCGGTGGCCGGTGACTCACGCGGTCCAGTCGAGGATGACCTTGCCGCCGCGTCCGCTCGCCGCGTCCGCGAACGCGGCCTCGTGGTCGCGGTAGCCGTAGCGGCCGGTGATCACCGGGGCGAGGTCGAGGCCGCCCTCCAGGAGTACCGACATCGCGTACCAGGTCTCGAACATCTCGCGGCCGTAGATGCCCTTGATCGTGATCATGGAGGTGACGATCCGGGACCAGTCGACGGCGAACTCCTCGGACGGCAGTCCGAGCATGGCGATCCGGCCGCCGTGCGTCATGTTGGCGATCATGTCGCGCATCGCGGCGGGGTTGCCCGACATCTCCAGGCCGATGTCGAAGCCCTCGCGCAGCCCGAGTTCGCGCTGCCCCTCGGCGATGCTCGACCCGGAGACGTCGATGGCCAGGCTGACGCCGATCTTGCGGGCCAGCTCCAGCCGGTCCTCGCTGACGTCCGTGACCACGACGTGCCGGGCCCCGGCGTGCCGTGCGACGGCGGCGGCCATCAGACCGATCGGCCCCGCCCCGGTGATGAGGACGTCCTCCCCGACGAGCGGGAAGGACAGCGCGGTGTGCACGGCGTTGCCGAACGGGTCGAAGATCGCCGCGACGTCCAGGTCCACGGGGGCCCGGTGCACCCACACATTGGACGCGGGCAGCGCCACGTACTCGGCGAACGCGCCGTCGCGCCCCACGCCCAGGCCGACGGTGGCCCGGCACAGATGGCGGCGCCCGGCGAGACAGTTGCGGCACTTGCCGCACACCAGGTGGCCCTCGCCGCTGACCCGGTCTCCGGCCTTGATGTCCACGACGTCATGTCCGGTCTCGACGACCTCGCCCACGAACTCGTGGCCGACGACGAGCGGGGTGCGGATGGTCTGCCGGGCCCAGCCGTCCCAGGACCGGATGTGCAGGTCGGTACCGCAGATACCGGTCCGCAGCACCTTGATCAGTACGTCGCCGGGGCCGATCTCCGGCTCCGGTACGTCCACGAGCCGGAGCCCGGGCTCCGCCTTCTCCTTGACCAGCGCCTTCAACGCCACGGCTCCTGTGGGTGCGGTCCCGCGGCAGGGCACGACGAGCACGCCCGTACCGGGGAGAGGGGTGGGATCACCGAGCAATCTGCCGTACGACGGCACCCGGGGTCCATCGAGGTTTTCTTAACCTCCGCCGCAGCTTTCCTTCACACCCCGCCCGCTCCTCCGGGCAAGAGCGTCCTCAGGGGTGGGCGTCCCGGACCGCGATCCGCCCGGCCAGCTCCGCCGCCATCGCCTTGATGGTCTCCAGGCCGCCCCTGCCCCACGGCCGGGGCTGTACGTCGAGCACGCAGACCGTGCCGAGGGCGAGGCCCGTACGGTCGATGAGCGGTGCGCCCAGATAGGAGCGGATGCCGTGATCGTCGACGACCGGATTGCCGGCGAATCTCGGGTAGTCGTAGACGTCCTCGAGGACGAGCGCCTTGCGGCGGACCACCACATGGGGGCAGAACCCCTGGTCGCGGGCCAGATGGCGGACCGCCCCGAGCGCCGGGCCGTCCCCCGTGGCCTCCGACGGGGCATGCAGGCCCGCGAAGAACTGGCGGTTCTCGTCGATGAAGTTGACCATCGCATACGGCACCGAGGCGACCGCGGCGAGTCTGTCCGCGAAGGCGTCGAAGGCGGGCTCCGGGTGCTCGCCGAGCCTCAGCCGGCGCAGCCGCCGCACACGCTCGGGGGCGTCCCGGTCCTCGGGGGTGAGCAGCAGCCTGCCGACGGGACGAGGAGGGTCGTACGTCACGTGTGGGCCCCACGGGTCGGAAGGTGCGCCGGGGTGTGCGCGAGGAGGTGCCGCACCAGGGTGAGCAGGGTCTGCACACCCGAGCTGGAGATCCGGGCGTCGCAGCACACGACCGGGATCTCCGGGTCGAGGTCGAGCGCCGCCCGCACCTCCTCGGTGTCGTAGCGGTAGGACCCGTCGAACTCGTTGACGGCGACGATGAATCCGAGGCCGCGCTGTTCGAAGAAGTCCACGGCGGCGAAACAGTCCTCCAGACGCCGGGTGTCGGCGAGGATGACCGCGCCGAGGGCGCCTTCGGAGAGCTCGTCCCACATGAACCAGAAGCGCTGCTGTCCGGGTGTGCCGAACAGATAGAGCACATGCCGCGGGTCGAGCGTGATGCGGCCGAAGTCCATGGCGACGGTCGTCTCGACCTTGTTCTCGATGCCCTCGAGGCTGTCGGTCGCCGCGCTCACCGTGGTGAGCAGTTCCTCCGTGCTCAGCGGGGCGATCTCGCTCACCGCGCCGACGAAGGTCGTCTTGCCTACCCCGAACCCTCCCGCCACCAGGATCTTGAGTGCGGTGGGGAAGGGGTCAGAGCTGTCGTCGTAGTCCATCGAGCACTGCCTCCAGAAGAGACCGGTCTGTCGGGGTGTGGTGGAAGGCCGGGGGCTTCGTGGTGAGAGCCCCGCAGTCGACCAGGTCGGACAGCAGCACCTTGGTGACCGCCGCCGGCAGCTTGAGGTGGGCGGCGACCTCGGCGACCGAGACAGGTGCCCGGCACAGGTCGAGGGCCTGTGCGTGTTCGGGGCCGAGATAGCCGAGGGGGGTCGCCCCGGTGGCCATCACCTGTGAGAGGAGATCGAGCGCGGTGGTCGGCCGGGTCCGGCCGTTGATGACCGTGTAGGGCCGCACGAGACGCCCGGCGGCGTCGTCGTACAGGGGCCCGTCGCCGGACGCGGCCGCGTTCAAGGCCTCATCGCCGAGGGTTCGACGGCCTGGCGGGGCTGGGTGACCAGATAGGGGCGGACGCTCTTGACCAGCATCGCCATCTCGTAGCCGAGGACCGCTGCGTCGGCCTCGCGTCCGGCGAGGACGGCGAGGCAGGTGCCGGAGCCCGCGGTGGAGACGAACAGCAGGGCCGAGTCGAGTTCCACGACGACCTGACGTACTTCGCCGCCGTCGCCGAAGCGGACGCCCGCGCTGCGTCCGAGGGAGTACAGGCCGGAGGCGAGGGCCGCCATGTGGTCGGCGCTGTCCGGGTCTAGGCCGTGGACCGACTTCACGAGCCCGTCGCAGGACAGCAGCACCGCGCTCGTGGTGTGCGGTACGCGCTGCACGAGACCGCTCATCAGCCAGTCGAGATCGGATACATGGCCGGTCGGCGCATCGCTCGCCATGGTGGATCGACTCCTTGGGGTCCGAAGGTCAGCGGGAGCGGAGGGGGTGGAGGCTGCGGTGGGGGTGGGCAGGGGGGTGTTCATCCGGCCGGTGAGCTCCCGTCATTCCGGGTCGTCAGATCGGGTGCCGCGTCGAGGGCCGACGGCGGTACGGCTACGGGGGCGGCGCCTCTGGTGGGACCGCTCAGGGGGTGGGTCGCGTCCTTGTGCCGCGGGTCCATGGGGGCCGGTTCCCTGTGGTGAGCTTCCGTGGGGTCCGCGCCGGGGTGTGACGTCGCGTCCCTGCGGTCCTGGTCCCCGAGTCCGGCCTCGCCGCGGGGGACGGTGTGCGGGGGCGTCAGGTCCATGGAGGCCGTGCCCAGCATGGCGGCGTCCCAGTCGGAGCTCTCCATCTGGCGGGCCTCGGCGAGGCCGATGCCACGCTGGAACGCGGCCATCAGCCCGGGGTCGTGACCGACGTAGTGCTCGGGGTCCTGGCGGGACGTGGGCGGGGGGCCGTCCCGCAGCTGAGGCACGATGTGCTGCTGCGCACGGCGTCGGGGCAGCTGGGGTTTGCCCATGGTGCCGCGGACCGTGCCGCCGACGCGCGGGGTGGGGGGCGCCGTGGTGTTGCCGTCCACGGTCCGCCGGTCCTCGGGGCGGACCCCGGGAACCGCCTCGGACGGGTTGGGCCGGTTCTCGCGCGCGCGACGCACGGGCAGCGGGGTGATGCCGCCACCGGCCCGGCCGGCACCCTGCCGGCCACTGCCCCGGCCGGTGCCCGGGCTCTGCACGCCGTCGGCCCGGCCCGCGTGCGAGCCCTGCTGCGTACCGCCTCTGCCCGGCCCCTGCTGCCGGGGCACCGACGGGCGGGCGGGAGTCGGGGCGGCGGGGCCGGACTCGGGGCCTGCGGACTGCGTCGGCCGGCCGGACGAGGTGGTCGGGAACTGCTGGGCGGCGGCGGAGCCGTCCGACGGTCCGGGCGCGGCCGTCCGCCGCCCGGAGGAGGGCGGCGCGTGGCGCGGGCCGCTGGCAGGAGGCCGGACGCCGGTGGGCCGGCGGGCCCGGGACTCGGTCTGCGGTACGTCGCCGGGGGCGGACTGCTCGGTGCCGAGCAGTCCCTGTGGGACGACGAAGGCGGCCTGGACGCCGCCGTAGATGTTGCTCTGCAGCCGGACCTGGATGCCGTGGCGGCGGGCGAGCTGGGAGACGACGAAGAGACCGATGCGGCCGTCCTGGAGCAGGCTCGCGACGTTCACCTGGTCGGGGTTGGCGAGCAGGGCGTTCATCTTGTTCTGCTCGGTGACGGGCATGCCGAGGCCGCGGTCCTCCACCTCGACGGCGAGTCCGGAGGTGACGAGGTTGGCGCGGAGCAGGACCTGGGTGTGGGGGGCGGAGAACACCGTGGCGTTCTCCACGAGTTCGGCCAGCAGGTGGATGACGTCGGCGACGGCGTGGCCGCGCAGGGTGCCGTCGATGGGGGGCGCCAGCTTGACCCGTGAGTACTGCTCGACCTCGGCGATCGCGGAGCGCAGCACCTCGGTCATGGGGACGGGGTTGCTCCACTGGCGGCGGGAGACGGCGCCGCCGAGGACGGCGAGGTTCTCTGCGTGGCGGCGGATGCGGGTGGCGAGGTGGTCGATGTGGAAGAGGCCCTTGAGCAGGTCAGGGTCCTCGATGTCGTTCTCCAGGTCGTCGAGGATGGAGATCTCGCGCTGCACCAGCGACTGCAGGCGCCTGGCGAGGTTCACGAAGACTTCCAGCTTCTGCTCGCTGCCGGCGTGGCTGGAGAGCTGGGAGGCCTGGACCACGGCGGTGACGGCGCTGTCGTGGGAGCGGGCCAGTTCGGCGGCGAGGAGCCCGAAGTCGTCGGCGTCCGGGCCGGTCTTGGGGCGCGGACCGCGCGCGGGCGGCTGTTCGCCGCGCCGCAGTGCCTCGACGAGGGCCCGCAGGTCCTCCTCCCCTTTGGCGCTCGACTCGCGCAGGGCGCCGAGGCGTTCGCGTACGGACCTGGCGGTGCGGCCGGCGGCCACGGCGGCGATCAGCACGGCGGCGAGGGCCACTGCGGCAGTGCCGGCGAGCACCGCCCAGAGCGTGGCGCCGGGACGGTGCTCGCCGGCGCGGACGGTGAAGAGCACGGCGGCACAGGCGCTGAGGGCCACCGCGGTGGGGGGCAGGACCGCCAGACGCAGCAGTTGTGGCCGTATGTGGATCTCGGGCAGCACGGGGACGGCACGGGTGGCCGACCGCCCGTGCCGCCCGCCCTCACGGCGGTCTGCGCGTGCGCCCGGTGCGCGAAGGTGAGACATCAGCGTCCTCGTACTGGTCCGTCTGGCTGTGGGGGGGTGCCGCGTCTGGGCGACTTGGGCATACGCCATCGCGTGTCGGTCGGGAGAGTCGAGGAGTTCGGCCCTGCGTCGCCCGACGGCAACTCACAGTAGTCGCCAACGCGTCATGTGCGGTGCGCAGTTGACAAAGACCCCCGGAAAGCGTGCCGCTCTGATATGAGGCTTCGCACGACAGACCGATGATTCTTCGGACAGGCGTTCCTGCAGCGTGCTTGGTGCGACAACATGTCGATCAGAGCCGTTCAGAACGGGTCGTCAAAAAACAGCGAAGGTCGGGAAGCAATGCGCTCCCCGACCCTCGGCGTCAATCCAGAAATCACCCTGTCGGGAGAATTCCCACGGCGTTGACGATGTCGGTCGCCCCTTTTTGCGGGGGGTCAGTTCTCCGCGACCAGGTCGAGTTGTTCCCCGACCGGGGGCCACGCGGTCCAGCCGCGACGTTCAACCTGGCGATGCACTCCTGGGCGGAGCCCGGCGAGCGCTCGATGTGGGCCGCGCACGAGGCGGGGGTGACCCTGGCCACGCCGCGGCCGGGCGAGCCGTTCGAGCCGCGCAGCACACCGCCGGCCGAACCGTGGTGGCGGTCCGTCGCCCGGCGGCCGACCTGCAGCAGCACACCGCTGGGCCGGCGGCCCTGGAGGTCGAGATGGGCCGCGCGCTGCATCGGCAGTTCCACGGTGCCGTGGTTGACATGGATGATCAGGCCCAGACGGAGCTCGGCGTGCACCCGGCGGGAGCCACAGGTACCACGGGTGGCGGTGTGGATGCCCACGATGGCCTCGGTCAGGCAGGCGTGCTTGACCAGCCGGTTCGACGGCGGACGGTCCCGCCAGGCGTAGTACCCGGACTCGGCGACATGCACCCGGCAGGCCAGCTGCACCGGCAGGTGCTCACGGGCCATCACGCGGATGGCTTCGAACCGCCTTTTGGGGACGTCACCTCACCCAGCAGTACGGCAGCCCGCCGGTGGATGGCCAACTCAGCCTCCAGCTCGGCGATACGCTTGCGGGCCGCAGCGAGCTGGGACAGGTCGCTGCTGTTCGTGCCGGGCAACTGCCCCGTATCGATGAGGTGCTGGCGACGCCAGACATAGATCGTCTGGTCGCTGATGCCCAGGAGCCGGGCGACCTCAGCGACCTTCCTTCCGGATGCGACGAGATCGAGAACCTTGCGGCGAGATTCGGGCGGACAACTGCGGGGCATCACGGCCTCCGAACGCTGCTGGATCATCAATTGTCCAGCAACCCGACTCCATCAGACCCAGGGCAGACCATCCGACGTCCCTCCTTGGCCGAGTACCAGCTCCGGTGGGACTCTCGCCGTAGTCCCACGTCGAGTCCGGGCTCAGGGACGGTCGGGCTGGAGAACCACCGGCAGCCGGGTCAGGCGCCACTGCCCGGGCAGCTGCATGCGCTCGCGCCGTTCCAGTTCAGCCGGTTCCAGGGCGAGGCGGACGTCCGGGTAGCGGTCGAACAGTGAGCCGAAGGCGATCTCGGCTTCGAGCCTGGCGAGGGAGGCGCCCAGGCAGTAGTGGATCCCGTGGCCGAAGCCGAGGTGGTTCTCGGCCTGGCCGGAGGGGTGCCGGCGCAGGTCAAGGCGGTCTGGATCGGTGTAACGGCGCGGATCGAAGTTGGCCGAGACGAAGACGAGGAGCACGGCGTCGCCGCGCGGGATCCGGGTGCCGGCGATCTCCAGGTCCTCGGCGGCGTAGCGCAGCCTGCTCGTCTGGACCGGCCCGCACCAGCGCATCAGCTCGTGCACCGCGCCGGGCATCCCTTCGGGGTGGGAGCGCAGGTGGGCGAGCTGGTCGGGGTGGGAGAGCAGGGCGGCGGTGCCGTTGCTGATGAGGTGGGCCGTCGTCTCGTGGCCGGCGAGGACCAGGGTCACCACGAAGGTGACCAGCTCGATGTCGCTGATGCCGACCTCCGCCGCGTCCTGGCTCCGGATGAGTCCGCTGAGCAGGTCGTCGCCGAGGTCGGCACGGCGCTTCTCGATCAGCCGGTGGGTGTGCTCGATCATCGCGGGGAACGAGGTGGCAAGGCGTTCCGGCCGCATGGCGATCAGGTCCTCGCCCCACTGCTGCCACCTGTCGCTGTCCGCCTCCGGGACGCCCACCAGCTTGCAGATGACCTGGATCGACAGCGGATAGGCGTAGTGCGCGAGGAGGTCGGTGGCCCCGTCGACGGCGTGCCGCGGCAGGGCATCCAGCAGCCGGCCTGCGATCTCCTCGATCCGGGGCCGCATGTCCATCACCCGGCGGGCCGTGAACTCGCGCAGCACCCGCTTACGCAGCCGGGTGTGCTCGGGCGGATCGGTGTCGAGCATCGAACCGAGCAGGTAGGGACGCAGCTCCTCGGGGATGGCGAGCATGTCCATCATCTTCAGCCGCGGGTCGTCGCCCGTCGCACCGGGCACCGAGGCCGGGGTGTTCACCAGGCGGCGGTCGTGCAGCAGCGCGCGGACGTCGTCGTGGCGCGTGACGAACCAGGCCGGTGTGCCGTCGAGGTACCGTCCGTGCACGACGGGCGCCCGCTCCCGCAGGCGTCCATAGCCGCCGAACGGATCGGCCATCAGGTCCGGGTGCATCGCGTGCGGTTCTGCGTCGAGGTCGTTCTGCGGAACGGGGGGAGACGTGGACATGCGCTTCGGCTTCTCCTCGTGACGTCAGTCCTCGGCGACGGTGATGGCCTGCACGGGGCAGGCCAGTTCGGCCTCACGGACCGATGGGTCCTCCGTGCCGTCCGCGCCGTCGGGCAGCACGTAGACGATTCCCATGTCGTCCTGGGCGAACAGGGCGGGGGCGGTCAGCGTGCATTGGCCGCTGCCGATACAGCCGTCTCGATCGATGCTGATGCGCACGTGTGCGGCTCCTCTTAATTCTCTGGAGGGCAGGGGCACGAATTTTGCCGTCTCATCGATATCGGCACCGTGCGGTCGACGCTAGTGCAGTGAGTTTCGATCGGGCAAGCTGGTCCGTGACTCACCCCGGGCCAATCCGGCTTGTCCCGCCAGCGGGACAAGCCGCAGACAATTCATGCCCGCCAGCGCTGATTGAGAGGCTGCATTTCATGAGTTCCGGTGAAAGTGCCGTCAGTATTGACTCCACGCTCGCCGCCGTCGACTCGTGGCTGACCGAATACATTTCGGCCCGCCATCCGGAGATCGGCCGCATCGGCCCCATCTGCCCGTTCGTGGCGCCCTCGCGCAAGAACCGGACGATGGAGATACGAATGCGGTTCGTCGGTCAGTCGCCCACGCTCGAACTCATCGAGGAGATCGCGCGCAGCAGTCTGCGCGAGTACGGGCTCATCTCCTGGCAGGGCCGCAACCCCATGCTGCGGGCGATGGTCGTCGCCCTGCCCGACCTGCGCTCCGAGGACACGAAGCTGCTCGACGAGGCGCAGCTGCGAGTGAAGGACGACTTCGTCGCGCAGGGCCTCATGGTGGGACAGTTCCACGAGAACTGTGAGGTCCCGGCGGCCCGCAACCCCGACTTCGCGGTGAGCAAGGCGCCGGTCCCGGTCCTGGCGATCCGCGCGATCGCCCTGCACGACATCTTCTTCCTGGCCGAGCACCGGCACTGGTTCGAGAAGTACCGGGAGAAGTTCGGGCAGTTCTACACCCCGCAGGCGATGGAGACCGAGGACCGGTTCCGGGTGGAGCACTACCGGCGGGCGGCCCAGGCGTACGGCTACCCGACGTAGCGCGCGGAAACGCCGAGGCGGCGGGCCCGGTTCGGGGCCCGCCGCCTCGCGTGTCCGCGACCGCGCCGAGGCCGGTCGCTGCCCGGTGGAACCGTGCGCGCCGGTCAGGAGGCAGTCCCGGCCTCGACGCGCTCCAGGGCGGTGCGGGCCAGCCGGTGGATCCCGGCCGGGTCGGGCAGGCGCACGTTGACGAACGAGAGGATGTCGCCGCTGACGGCAACCGCCCAGGAGCCCTCGATCCGGTAGCCGTCGCTGGTCGTCACCCACCGGGTGACGAGGCCCTCGCCGGCAGTGTTCTCGAGCGGTTCGACGGCAGCCTTGGTCACGTCGAACTGCATGCCGTCGTTCAGCTGCATGCGGTAGCTGTCGCACTTGTGCAGGGCTTCCGCGAACTTCTGGAGGATCCGCTGGGCAGTGTCACCGCGGAACCGCGCGACGTGGTGGAAGACCACCGAGCCGACGACGTTGGTGTAGAGCCCGGCGGCGTGGTCCACCGCCTCCGGGTGGGAGCCGTGCGTGAGCGTGTTGATCAGATCGATGAGGACCCGGCCGGACTCGTCACCGGAGAGGAAGACGGGGTCGTACGCGACGCTGGGCTCCTCGCCGAAGAACGACTCCTCGAGATCGTCCTCGGTCAGCAGGAACGGCTCCACGGTGTCGCCCATCACGCTTCTCCCATCTGGCGTACGAGGCTGAGCGGGCGCATATCGGTCCAGTTCTCCTCGACGTAGTCCAGGCACGATTGCCGGTCGGTCTCCGCGAGGGCCACGTTCCAGCCCGCCGGCACCTCGGCAAAGGCCGGCCACAGCGAATGCTGGCCTTCTTCATTGACGAGCACGAGAAACGTGCCATCGGGGTCGTCAAAAGGATTGGACATTCTCTGCTCCCTCAGTAGGGCGGCGGACACACGCATTTCTCCCGCGGAATATCGCGGCGACGGAAATGACGTTCGCAGGGCGCCGGTCATTCCCTGATCGGCGCGTTCTCGGAATTCACATTATCCGGCGCCGGGCCGGTGAGGAAGGTCTCTTGTCCCCCACCGGTCCGTCCCGCCGGCGGGACAGCCGGGCCGGTGCCCGGGGGAACCGGGCGTACGGGGTAGATCACCTGGAGCAGGGGACCGGCCATCGCCGTGGTGACGAGGGCCATCACGACCATGATGGAGTACAGCTCGCCGTCGAGCGCTCCCAGTTGCAGTCCGACGGTGAGGATGATGAGTTCCGTCAGGCCCCGCGTGTTGATCAGCACGGCGAGCGCGGTCGCCGGACGGTTCTGCATACCGGTGGCGCGTGCCGCGGCGAAGGCGCCGACGAACTTGCCGCCCACCGCGACGGCCAGGATGAGGCCGAGTTCCAGCAGGTCCGTGCCGTTCATGCCGGACAGGTCCACCTTCAGGCCCGCGACGATGAAGAACATCGGCAGCAGCAGGAAGTCGTTGAGGGAGGAGATGCGCTCACGTACCTGGCCGGTGACGTCCGACGGTTCGCCCCGGGTGGTGCGCCGCGGCATGACCGCGCCGAAGACGAAGGCGCCGAAGATGAAGTGCAGGCCGATCCACTCGGTGAAGGCGGCCGACAGCAGCAGGCCGCTGAGGGTGAGGACCATCGCGGCCGGGTTGCCGGGTCCGGTGAGCCGCCGGTGCTCCAGGAGGCGGCGCAGCCCGGGCCGCACGACGGTGAACATCAGCACGACGTACGGCACGAACAGCAGCAGGAGCCACTGCGAGCCGGTGCCCGCCCCGCTCATCGCCACCACCACCGCCAGCAGGGTCCAGGCCAGGACGTCGTCGATCGCCGCGCAGGCCAGCGCGACCGTGCCCAGCCAGGTGCGCTGCATGCCGCGGTCGGTGAGGATCCGGGCCAGCACCGGGAACGCGGTCACGGACATCGCCGCTCCCATGAACAGCACGAACCCCGTCCGGTCGTCGGTCGGGTGGTTGCCGAACAGGTACAGGGCGAGCAGGGCGCCGAGCAGGAACGGCAGGATGATGGAGCCGACGGCGACGGTGCCCGCCACGAACCGGCGTCCGCGCATCAGACCCGCGTCCAGCTCGGCGCCGACGGCGAACATGAACAGGGCCACGCCGATGTTGGCGAGGGCGGCAAGGAAGGGCCGGATGTCCTCGGGGAACAAAGCGTCGGAGACGGTGCCGTTCAGCAGTGTCGGCCCCAGCAGCACGCCGAGGAGCACCTCGCCGATGACGGGAGGCTGCCGTAACCGCCGGGCCAGGGCGCCGGCGGCGAAGGCCAGGAGCGAGATTGCGGCCAGGGCGAGGAAGAGCATGGTCATCTGATGGGTACTCATAGCCGTACGCTCCCGATGACGCGGTTCGGTGATCTGCGGTCGTCAGTCGTCATGCCGTGTGCGGGCGGTCGGATGCGGCGTCAGGTGATGCGTGCCTTCGCACGCGGCAGCCGGGTGTACCGGGCGCTCTCCACCAGGTGCCTGGTGCGGTCCAGGGCGTCCCACACGTCGGTGAAACGGGTGTACGCGGGGGACGGTCCGATGCGCAGCCGGTCCGGTTCCCGGTAGTCACAGACGACGCCCGCTTCGTCGGCGAGGGCGCGGCAGATCCGCCAGGCGTCGGGGTGCCACAGGGTGACGTGCGAGCCGCGCCGGTCCGGGTCCTCGGGTGATGCCAGACGGAAGCCGAGCGGTGCGAGCCAGCGGGCCGCGAGGTCCACGGCCAGTTCGCCGAGCAGCCGCCCCTTGGCCCGCAGCCGTTCGACGCCCGCCTCCTCGACCAGGGCGAGCGCGGGCACGAGCGCGGCGGTGGAGAGCATCGGCGGCGTGCCCGTCAGGAAACGGTCGACCGTCTCGACGGGGTCGAAGTCGGCCGCCATGGCGAACTGGTCGCGCTGTCCGAACCAACCCTGGATCGGCTGGCGCAGCCGCCGCTGGAGCGAGCGGCGCACGTAGAGGAAGGCGGGCGATCCGGGGCCGCCGTTGAGGTACTTGTAGGTGCAGCCGACGGCGAGGTCCGCCCCGTCCTCGGTGAGCCGGACCGGGACCGCCCCGGCGGCGTGCGACAGGTCCCACAGCACCAGTGCCCCGGCCTCCCGGGCCAGGGCGTTGACCGCGGCCATGTCGGCCAGCGCCCCGCTGCGGTAGGCCACGTACGACAGGACGACCAGCGCCACCTGGTCGTCGAGTGCGGCCCGCAGTCGCTCCGGATCCAGGCCCCGGTCCGGGTCGGAGTGCACGAGGCGCAGGTCGAGGCCGCGCTGGCGGGCCAGGCCCTGGGCGACGTACCGGTTGGTGGGAAAGTCGTCGGCGTCCACCACGAGGACGCGCCGGCCGGGGGCGTGGTCGAGCGCGGCCCAGGCCAGCTTGTACAGGTTGACGGTGGTCGAGTCGGAGAGCACCACCTCGCCCGGGCGGGCGCCGAGGACGTGCTCGGCGAGCCGGTCGCCGATCCGCCGGTTCCAGTCGATCCAGTCGTGCCAGGAGCGGATCAGGCCGCGGCCCCAGCCGTCCCGGATCACGTCGGCGACGAAGTCCGGGGTGTCGGCGGGCAGCCTCCCCAGCGAGTTGCCGTCCAGGTAGAGCAGGTCGGGCTCGGCGTGCACGAACCGGTCGTGCAGGAAGCCGAGCGGGTCCGCCTGGTCGTACCGTTCCGCTTCCTCGCGGGTGCCATCGAAGCGGCTGACCGGCGAGGGGAGGATGTCGGTCGTCATGCGGTCACCTCTGCGAAGGGGTCGTCGCGGTCGTCCCGGCCGTCGGGGAGCCGCATCTGTGCCAGGACCGCGCGGCCGAGCGGCGTCGCTCGGGCCGCGAGGTCGTACGGCAGGTCGAAGTGGTTGCGATGCGCTTCCACGACGTTCGCCGCGAGCGCGCCGCGGCGGCGCAGCGCCTCGGCCATCAGGTCGTGCTGGCGCACGTACTCCTCGGTCTCGACGCCGCCACGGGCCAGGACGACCGGGGGCAACTCGTCCGGCAGCAGATCGGGTGGGCTGTTGCGGCGGACCGCGTCGGCGTCCAGCCGCAGCGCCTCGTTGACGTAGGAGCGGCTGACCGGTTCGAGGTCGTAGATCCCGCTGAGCAGGGTGGCACCGGCGAGCAGCCCGACCGCCGCGGGTTCGCCCGGTCCGGCCGGGACGAGGGCCATCGCGGCGAGGTGGGCGCCGGCCGAGGTGCCGCTGAGGTGTATGCGGCGCGGGTCGACGCCGAGGTCGTCGGCGTTCTCGTGGATCCAGCGGACACACCGGCGCACGGCGGCCACGATCTCGTCCAGCGGCGTGGCCGGGGCGAGCCCGTAGCCGACGGCCGCGAACGCGGCGCCGGCGCGGCGGAAGGCGAGCGCCGCGAACGCCGAGCTGCGCTCGGTGAGTTCCTGCCAGTTGCCGCCGTGCACGAAGATCTGGACCGGAGCGGGTGCCGGACGCGCGGGCCAGAAGTCGAGCTTCTCGGCGGATCCCGGGCCGTAGCGCAGTCCGGTGCGGACGCCGGAGGCGCGGCGGGCCCGCGCGCTGAGGGCGGCGTACTCGTCGAGGTAGTGCCGCAGGCTCGGCACCAGGTGGCTCGGCGAGTACGCGCGGTCCAGCCGGGCCCCGGTCAGGGGTGCGGGCGCGATCATGAGACGCCCGTTCCGCGCAGGGCCGCGGAGAGGAGGGCGCCGACCTGGGTGAGCGAGCCGGGGCGCGACAGCAGGGTGCCGTGGTCGCCGGGGACGACGTGGGTGCGGACCTCTCCGGTGAGGTACGGGCGCCAGGCGGCGGCGGTGGCCTCGGGCTTCTGCTGGTCGGTGGCGGCGAGGAGCAGGATGTCCCCGTCGAACACCGCGGGCCGGTAGTCGATCATCAGGTGGTTGTTGTTGGCAGAGATCGCCGTGATCGCGCGCAGCCGTTCCTCGTCCAGGGCTCCCAGGGCGCTGCCGCGCTCTCGCAGCAGTTTCATGACCTCGTCGAAGACGAACACCTCCGCGTCGAACAGATCGGGGTCGAGACCGACGAGCCGCATCAGGTACTCCAGGTGGGGGCGCATGTTCCGGTCGTCCAGCGGTGGCACGTCGTCGTGGGTCAGGCCCAGCCAGCCGGGGTGGACGTCGACGACGGTCAGCGACTGCACCGTCCGCCCGCGCTCTTGCAGCTCGGTGGCGAGGGCGTGCGCGGCGAGTCCGCCGAACGACCAGCCCAGGACGCGGTACGGCCCCTCGGGGAAGGTGGCCTCCAGGTGGTCCGCGTAGTCGGCGGCCATCTCCGCCATGTCGGCCGGGAGTTCGTCCTCCGGCCGGGCCAGGCCCCGGGCCTGCACCGCGTAGACGGGGACATCCGGATCGAGATGGCGGATCAGGCCCATGTACGACCAGCCGATGCCGCCACCGGGGTGCACGCAGAACAGCGGCGGTTCGTTGCCGGTGGCGCGCAGCGGCAGGATGACGTCGTATCCGCTGTCGGCGTCGTCCATGTCCATCCGGGCGGCGATCCCGGCCGGGGTCGGCGACTCGAACAGGGTGCGCAGGCCGACGTCCACGCCGAACGCCGACTTGATCCGGGCGATGAGCCGGGTGGCGAGCAGGGAGTGCCCGCCGAGGTCGAAGAAGTTGTCGTCGAGCCCGACGGAGGGGACGCCGAGGAGTTCGGCGAAGAGTTCGCACACCACCTGCTCGTGCGGGGTGCGCGGGGCGCGGGCCGCGGCGCCGATGCGCGGGTCGTGCCGGGGCAGGGCGGCCCGGTCGAGCTTCCCGTTCGGGGTCAGCGGCAGCGCCTCCAGGGGGACGAACATCGACGGGACCATGAAGGCGGGCAGCCGCTCCTGCGCGAACTCGCGCAGCGACGTCACCAGGGCGGCGTCGCCGCGGGCCGCGGTCGGGTCGTTGGTGAAGCGCGCCGCCGGCTCCGGTGCACCGGGCGCGGGCGGTGCGGAACCGAGCACGGCCGGCAGCGGATCCGGGGCGTCGGACAGGGCTGCGGCGTCGGCGAACACCACGTCGACCCGGTCGCGGGCGGTGTCCGACCAGGTGACGGCGACCCGGTACGACAGCCGCTCCCCCAGCTCGTACCAGTCGTCGACGTCGGCGTCGGCGTCGGCGTCGGCGTCGGGGGCGGGTGACAGCTCGCCGGTGCGCAGGGCGCCCGCGAGGGCCACGTCGGCGGCGACGCGGGGGTTGGGCACGTCCTTGACGACCAGGGCCGCGGGCCGGGTGGACGCGAGCAGCTCCGCCACCGCGGACCGCCCGGTCACAGCCGTCCACTCCGCGGTCTGCGGGGCGAGGTCCGGGCCGGGGCGGCCGTCCCGCTTGCGCAGGACCACGTCGTAGCGGAAGCGGGTGAGTTCGGTGTCGTGCCGACCGCGCTTGAGGCGTACGGACACCGCTCCCAGGTCCGGGAGCCGGTCCCGCAGGGCCGTGAAGTAGTCCGGGTCGACGAGGAGTTCGTTCTCCAGCCGGGTGGTCTGGGTGACGGCGTCGCGCAGCGCGGACAGGTCATGGGTGCCCGTCCGGGCGGCCTGGACCCCGGCGGCGAAGACGTCGAGCAGCCTCAGGTTGCGCACGTCACCGACGAAGACGGAGCCGCCGGGGGCGAGCAGCCGCAGGGCCGTGGCGAGGACGTCGGTCAGGTAGTCGGCGTTCGGGAAGTACTGCACCACCGAGTTGACGACGACCGTGTCGAAGTGCCCCTCGGGCAGGCCGGCGAGTTCGTGCGCGGCCTGGGTCCGCAGGTGGACGCGGCCGGCCAGGGCGGGGTCGGCCGCCACCCGCCGCCGCAGCGTCTCCACGACCGTCGGCGAGAAGTCGGTGGCCACGTACTCCTGGGCGTCGGGGGCCAGGCGGGCGAGCAGCAGGCCGGTGCCGACACCGATCTCCAGGACCCGGCCGGGGTTCAGCTCGCGGATGCGTTCGACGGTGCGCTCGCGCCACTCGCGCATGGCGTGGCCGGCGATGGGCTGTCCGTCGTAGCTGCTGACCCAGCCGGTGAAGTCCTCGCCGAGGGCCACGTCCCGCTCGTCCCGCTCGGATCCGTACAGGGAGTCGTGGACCTGAAGCCACTCGCCGACCTGTTCGGTCTCCGCCTGCCGGTCCCGTTCGGCAGTGCCGGGTACGACGTAGGCGACCAGCTGCGCCTCTTCGGCGAGGTCGCGGCGCAGCACCGCCGCGGCCTGCGTGACGCCGGGGTGGTCGAGCAGGACGGCCTCGACCTCGCCGGGCTCGATGCGGAAGCCGCGGAGCTTGACCTGCTGGTCGACGCGGCCGGCGTACTCCAGGACGTGGTCGGGGGTCCAGCGGGCGAGGTCGCCGGTGCGGTACATGCGCAGCCCGGGCGCCCCGAAGGGGCAGGCGACGAACCGTTCGGCGGTCAGCGCGGGGCGCTCCAGGTAGCCGCGGGCGACGCCGGTCCCGGCCAGGTACAGCTCACCGACCACGCCCGGCGGGACGGGCCGCAGCGCGGCGTCGAGCACATAAGTGCCCATGTTCGCCATCGGCCGTCCGATCGGCACCGACGTGCCGAGTGCGGCGGCGTCGGCGGTGGGCACGGGGTGGTAGCTGGCGAAGGTGGTCGCCTCGGTGGGGCCGTAGCCGTCGACCACCAGCAGCCGCGGATGGGCCTCCAGCAGGCGCCGTACTGAGGCGACGGACACCGGTTCGCCGCCGGCCCACACCTGCTCGACGCCGGCGAAGCAGCCCGGCTCCAGGTCGGCCATCAGGTTGAACAGGGAGCTGGTCAGCCACAGCGAGGTGATCCGCCGCCGCGTGATGACGTCGGCGAGGGTGTGGGCGTCGAGTTCGCCGGGCGGCGCCAGCTCGATGCGGCCACCGGTGAGCAGCGGCACCCACAGTTCGTACGTCGACAGGTCGAAGGCGAGCGGTGAGTGCAGCAGCACCCGGCGCTGGGCGCCACCGTGCCAGCAGGGGTCGGCGACGAAGTCGGCGATGTTGCGGTGGGTGACGACCACGCCCTTCGGGCGGCCCGTCGATCCGGAGGTGTACATGATGTACGCCGCATCGTCGCCGTCCGTCTCCACCACGGGCGGTGCGGGCGGCGTGCGGTGGTCCGGCCGCGCGTCGAGCACGAGCAGCGGGGTCCCGAAGTCGTCCAGGCCCGCCGCGGAGGCAGGGTCCGTCAGGAGCAGCACGCTGCCGGTCTCCGCCAGGACGAGACGCTGGCGGGAGGCGGGGTAGCGGGAGTCGAGCGGGACGTAGGCCGCCCCCGCGCGCAGCACCGCGAGGATGGCGGCGACCAGGGCGGGCGAGCGCTGCATGAGCAGAGCGACCGCGCTGCCCCGGGTGACACCCCGTTCGGCCAGGACCGCGGCCAGTCGCGCGGACCAGACGTCGAGTTCGGCGTAGGTGAGGGCGGTGTCGTCGTCGGCCACCGCGACGGCGTCCGGGGTGGCCGCGGCCTGGACGGCGAAGAGTTCGGGGAGTCCGGCCGAGCGGGTGGGCAGGGCGGGTCCGGACGCGGCGGCGAGCATCTCGTGCCGTTCGTGCGCGGCCAGCAGGTCCAGCCCGCTGACCCGCCTGCTCGGCCCGGCCACCGCCGACTCCAGCAGCCGCACCCAGCGGGCGAAGAGGTCGCGTACGGTCGCGGCGTCGTAGAGGTCGTCGGCGAATTCGACGACTCCGGCGATCCCGTCGGCCGCGCCCTGCGCGCCGCGTTGCTCGGCGAGGCTGAAGAACAGGTCGAACTTGGCGGTGCCGGTGCGTCCGTGGGCGATCTCCACGTTCAGGCCGGGGAGCTGGAAGGCGCCCTCGGAGGCGTTCTGGAGGGCGAACATCACGCCGAAGAACGGGTGCCGGCCCAGTGAGCGCGGCGGGTTCAGCTTCTCCACCAGGTACTCGAACGGCACGTCCTGGTGCGCGTAGGCGGCCAGCGCGGTCTCCCGGACCCGGGCCACCAGCTCCTCGAAGGTGGGGTCGTCGGACAGGTCGGTGCGCAGCACCAGCGTGTTGACGAAGAAGCCGATCAGCTCGTCCAGGGTCTGGTCGGTGCGTCCGGCGATCGGACTGCCGGTGACGATGTCGGTGCCCGCGCCGAGCCGGTGCAGCAGGGCGGACAGGCCCGCCTGGAGCACCATGAACAGGGTCGCGCCGGTCTGCCGGGCGAGGTCGGCCAGCCGCTCGTGGAGCGCGGCCGGGATCCGTACGGTGACGTAGTCACCCCGGTAGGAGGCCACCGGAGGCCGGGGGCGGTCCGTGGGCAGCTCCAGTGCCGCCGGGGCACCGGCCAGCTGGCGTGTCCAGTAGGCGAGCTGGCGGGCGAGCAGGCTGTCGGCGTCGTCGTGGTCGCCGAGCAGCTCGTTCTGCCACAGCGTGTAGTCGGCGTACTGGACCGGCAGTTCGTCCCAGTCGGGCGCCGCACCGGCGGTACGGGCGGCGTAGGCGCGGGCCAGGTCTCCGGCGAGCGGGCCGAGAGACCAGCCGTCCCCGGCGATGTGATGCACCACCAGGAGCAGGACGTGCTCGTCGGGTGCTAGCCGGAACAGGCCGGCGCGCACCGGGGGCTCCGTCGCGAGGTCGAACGGGTAGCGCGCGGCCCCCTCCAGCGCGGTCGGCAGTTCCCGCTCGGTGACCGCCCGCTCGTGCAGGACCAGCTTCGCCGACTCGGGGGCGAGGATCATCTGACGGGGCACTCCCCCGTCGTCAGGGAAGACCGTGCGCAGACTCTCGTGGCGGGCGACGACGTCGGTCAGCGCGGCCTGAAGAGCCTGGCGGTCCAGCGTGCCGGTCAGCCTGAGACCGAGGGGGATGTTGTACATCCCGCCCAGGCCTTCCATCTGGTGGAGGAACCACAGGCGGCGCTGGGCGTACGACAGCGGCAGCACCTCCGGGCGTGGCCGGCGTTCGAGGGCCGGGCGGGCCGCGCCGCCCTCGTCGAGCCGGGCGGCCACCCCGGCCGGGGTGGAGGCCTCGAACAGCACCCGCAGCGGCAGTTCGACGCCGAACATGGCGCGCAGCCGGGCGATGAGCTGCGTGGCGAGCAGCGAGTGGCCGCCGAGGTCGAAGAAGCCGTCGTGCACCCCGACCCGCGCGAGACCGAGCACCTGGGCGAACAGGTCGCACACGATGTGCTCCTGCGGGGTGCGCGCCTCGCGCGAGGAACCGCTGACGACGATGTCCGGCGCGGGCAGCGCCGTGCGGTCCAGCTTGCGGTTGGGGGTCAGCGGCAGGGCGTTCAGCGGGACGAACGCCGACGGCACCATGTAGTCGGGGAGCCGTTCGCGCAGGTGCTCGCGCAGCCGGGCGATGAGGGCGCCGGTGTCGCGTGCGGTCAGCGGGCTGTTGGTGAACGACGACAGGCCGGCCCGGGAGGACGGGGAGACGGCCGGCCGGTACAGACCGGCCGGCGGCCCGGCGGCCGGGTGCGCGGCCGGGACGGCCGCGGGATCGGCGAAGACGGCCTCGAGGGCGTTCGGGTCGGACGCCGACCAGGTGACCCACACCCGGTAGCCGTGGGCGGCCGCCAGGTCGTACAGGTCCTCCGGTTCGACGCCGTCGCCGGCCGGTGCCGCGTGCGGCCGGGTGCCGTCCCGCACCGCCTGCGCGAGGGCCGCCTCGGCGGCGATACGTCCGTTCGGGATGCCGGTGACGCGCACGGCCGCGGGGTGTTCGCCGGTGAGCAGCGCGGCCAGCCCGGCCGTACCGTCGTCGGGCCAGGGCCGCTGTGCGGTCTCCGTGATCCGGTGGGCCGGGGCGCCCTGCTTGCGCAGGACGACGTCGTACCGGTAGCGCGTCATCTCGTTGTGCGCCCGGCCCCGCTTGACCTGGACGGTGTGCGCGGTCAGTGCGGGCATCCGGTGCTGGAGCACGGTGAAGAAGCCGGGGTCGACCAGGAGTTCCTTCTCCAGGATCACACCGTGCTCGACGGCCCGGCGCAGTTCGTCGGGGTTGTCGCCGGTGCGCCCGCGGGCGGCCTGCACACCGGTGACGAAGGTACGTTGCAGGCGCAGGTCGCGTACGTCGCCGAGGAAGACGGCGCCGCCCGGTGCGAGCAGCCGCAGCGCCCCCCCGATCACCCGCTCGAGGTAGTCGGCGTGCGGGAAGTACTGGATCACCGAGTTGAGGACGACGACGTCGAAGTGCTCCTCGGGGAGGTGCTCGATGTCGTGCGCCGGGCGCACCAGCAGGCGGACCCGCTCGGCGAGTTCCGGGTCGGCGGCCACATGGCCGCGCAGGGTCTCGATCACCGACGGGGAGATGTCCGTGCCCCAGTACGTCTCGCAGTCGGCGGCGAGCCGGGACAGCAGCAGGCCGGTGCCGACGCCGATCTCCAGTACGCGCCGGGGCCGCAGTTCGCGGATGCGTTCCACCGTGCGGTCGCGCCACTCGCGCATCTCGTCGAGCGGCAGGGGGCGGCCGTCGTAACTGCTGTTCCAGCTGGCGAAGTCCTCGCCGAAGGGCACCGGGGTGGAGGCGGCGTAGACCGTGTCGTAGAGGTCCCGCCAGGCGTCGAGCTGGTCGTGCTCCCGGTCACGGCCGGTGTCCGGCGAGACGCCGCCGGCGTCCGGCACGACGTAGGCCACCAGGCGCCGGTCACCCGGCCGGTCCTCGCGGACGACGGCCGCCGCCTGGGCGACCTCCGGGTGCGCGGCGAGCACCGACTCGACCTCGCCCAGTTCGATGCGGAAGCCGCGGAGCTTGACCTGGTGGTCGACCCGGCCCGCGAACTCCAGGTGACCGTCGGCGGTCCAGCGGACCAGGTCGCCGGTGCGGTACATGCGGGTTCCGGCGGGGCCGTGGGGGTCCGCGGTGAAGCGTCCGGCGGTCAGGGACGGCCTGCCGAGATAGCCGCGGGCCAGTCCATCGCCGGTGAGGTACAGCTCGCCGAGCGTGCCGGGGGGCACCGGGCGCAGTGACGCGTCCAGCACATAGACGCGGGTGTTGCGGATCGGGCGGCCGATGACGGTGTCGGTGCGGCCGGACAGGGCGGCGGCGGTGGACCAGATCGTCGTCTCGGTCGGGCCGTAGACGTTGAGCACCTCGCGGCCGGTCTCGCGCAGGCGGGCGGCGAGGGGCGCCGGCAGCGCCTCGCCGCCGACGAGCATGCGCAGTCCGCGCAGCGCGTCGAGGTCGTGCGCGGCGACCATCTGCCACCAGGACGGGGTCGCCTGGACGACGGTCACCCCGGTACGCCGGATCAGTTCGACGAGGGCGGCGGGCCGGGCGGCCGTCTCCTCGGCCGCGAGCACCACCCGTGCCCCGCCGGTCAGCGGCAGGAAGATCTCCAGAGCGGCGATGTCGAAGGCGATCGTCGTCACCGCGAGCAGCGCGTCCTCGGGGCCCGTCGGCACGAGGTCGCGCATGCCGAGCAGCAGGTTGGTCAGCGCGCCGTGCTCCACGACGACGCCCTTGGGGCGGCCGGTGGACCCGGAGGTGAAGATGACGTACGCCGCGTCCCGGGGTCCGGGCCGTACGTCTGGGGCCTCGTCGGGTCCCTCGGCGACGGCGGCCCGCACCCGCGGGTCGTCGAGGGCCAGCGATGTCCCGCCCTCGTCGGGCAGATCCGCCAGGGTCGCCTTGGTACCCACGACCAGCGCGGGGCGCGCCTCCCGCAGGATCAGCCCGATCCGCGCGGCCGGGTGGGCCGGGTCGAGGGGGACGTGGGCGGCGCCGGTCCTGGCGATCGCCAGCAGCGCGACGACCAGGTCGGCCGAGCGCGGCAGCGCGACGGCGACCAGCCGGCCCGGCCCGGCGCCGTGCCGGGCGAGCACCCGGGCCAGCCGGCTCGACCGCTCGTGCAGCGCGCCGTAGGTCAGTTCCGCGTCATCGGCGATGACCGCCACGGCGTGCGGCGTCCTTTCGGCCTGCCGGTCGAACAGCTCGGTGTACGGCGGTTGTTCGCCCTCGGCTCGGGTCGCGTTGCGGTCGTGGAGCAGCGTGCGTCGCTCGGTCGCATCGAGCAGGTCGATCTGGCCGAGCCGCTGCGAGGGGTCGGCGGTGACCTGGGTGAGGAGTCGGGTCCACCGGCGGAACAGGCCGCGCACGGTGTCCGGGTCGTACAGGTCGGTGGCGTACTCGACGGCCCCCTCGATGCCGGACGGCGCGCCGGTGGCGTCCCGGTGCTCGGCCATGCTGAAGAACAGGTCGAACTTGGCGGTGCCGGTCCGGCCGGACGACACCTCGACCTCCAGACCGGGCAGCCGGAAGCGGGCCTCGGGCGCGTTCTGGAGGGCGAACATCACCTGGAACAGGGGGTGGCGGCCCAGGGAGCGGGGCGGGTTCAGCACCTCCACCAAATATTCGAACGGCACGTCCTGGTGGGCGTAGGCGTCCAGGGCGGTGTCGCGGACCCGGCGGACCAGTTCCTCGAAGGTCGGCTCGCCGGAGGTGTCGGTGCGCAGCACCAGGGTGTTGACGAAGAAGCCCGCCAGGTCGTCGAGCGCCTGGTCGGCACGGCCGGCGATCGGGCTGCCGATCGGGATGTCGTGGCCCGCGCCGAGCCGGGAGAGCAGGGCCGCCAGGCCCGCCTGGAGCACCATGAAGAGGGTGGCGCCGCAGCGCCGGGCCAGGGCGTCCAGCGCGCGGTGCAGGTCGGCGTCCCACTCCACCGTCAGGTAGTCGCCCCGGTAGGAGGCCACGTCGGGGCGCGGCCGGTCGGTGGGCAGCGCCAGCTCGTCGGGCAGCCCGGACAGCCGGCCGGTCCAGTGGGAGACCTGCTGGGCGAGGAGGCTGCCGGGGTCGTGCTGCTCGCCGAGGATCTCGTTCTGCCACAGCGTGTAGTCGGCGTACTGGACCGGCAGTTCGTCCCAGTCGGGCGCCGCACCGGCGGTACGGGCGGCGTAGGCGCGGGCCAGGTCGGTGGCGACCGGGGCGAGCGACCAGCCGTCCCCGGCGATGTGGTGGACCACCAGCTGGAGCACGTGGTCGCGCGGTCCGGTGCGGAACAGGTGGGCCCGCAGCGGCGGTTCGATCATCAGGTCGATGGCGCAACGGGCGCCGCGGCGCAGCGCCTCGGGCAGTTCGTCGTCGCCGACGGCCGTCGTGACCAGCCGGGGTGCCCCCTCGTGCGGCGGCAGGATCCGCTGGCAGGGGACGCCACCCGCCTCCGGGAACACGGTCCGCAGGCTCTCGTGCCGGGTCACCAGGTCGCCGAGCGCCTGCTCCAGGGCCGCCTGGTCGAGGTCCCCGGTCAGCCGCAGCTGCATCGGGATGTTGTAGGTGGGGCTGGGTCCCTCCATCTTGTGCAGGAACCACAGTCGGCGCTGAGCGTAGGACAGCGGCAGCGCCTCGGGGCGCGGGCGGCGCGCCAGGGCGGGCCGGGCCGGGCCCGCCGTGCCGAGCAGGGCGGCGACCGCCTCGGGGGTGGACGACTCGAACAGGTCGCGCAGGCCCAGTTCGACACCGAAGGTGTGGCGCAGGCGGGCGGCCAGCCGGGTGGCGGTCAGCGAGTGCCCGCCGAGGTCGAAGAAGCTCTCGGTCACGCCGACCCGGGGCAGTGCAAGAACCTGGGCGAACAGCTCGCAGACGATCTGCTCCTGCGGTGTGCGCCCGGCCCGCGCCAGGGCGGCGGTCCGTTCGGGGGCGGGCAGGGCGGCGCGGTCGAGCTTGCCGTTCGGGGTCAGCGGCAGCGCGTCCAGCAGCACGAACGCCGACGGCACCATGAACTCCGGGAGCTGGTCCTGGGCGAGGCGGCGCAGCTCCTCCACCGGCACAGTGGCTCCGGGGGCCGGTACGACATAGCCGACGAGGCGCCGGTGGCCGCCGTCCGTGCGGGGTACGACGGCCACGCCGCCGACGCCAGGATGGTGGGCGAGGACCGTCTCGATCTCACCCGGTTCGACTCGGAATCCGCGGATCTTGACCTGGTGGTCCGCGCGGCCCAGGTACTCCAGCTCGCCCTGCCCCGTCCACCGGGCGAGGTCACCCGTGCGGTACATGCGCGCGCCGGGCTCGCCGAACGGGTCGGCGACGAACCGCCCGGCCGTCATGCCCGGCCGGCGCAGGTATCCGCGGGCCGGGGCCGCGCCGCCGAGGTACAGCTCGCCCGGTACGCCGGGCGGGGCCGGCCGCAGGTCGGCGGTGAGGACGTAGCACCGTGTGTGCGCGACCGGGCGGCCGAGCAGGGGTGCCGTCGGCCAGTCGGCGGGCTCGGCGGGCAGCGTCGTACCGGTGACGACGTGGGTCTCGGTGGGCCCGTAGTGGTTGTGCAGGCGGCGGCCGGGGACGCGGGCGAAGAACGCGCGCAGCGCGTCCGACGGGGTCAGCGCCTCACCGGCCTGGGCCACGTGGCGCAGCCACGGCAGGTCCAGGCGCTGCTCCAGGGCGGCTTGGGCGACCGCGTCGAGGACGAGGTTCGGCGCGTACAGCTCGGTGATCTCCATGGCGTCGAGCCAGGCGGCCAGGCGCGCGGCGTCCCGCCGCGTCTCGTCGTCCGGCACCACCAGCGTCTTCCCGGCGAGCAGCGCCGACAGGATCTCCTGGGCGGACACGTCGAAGCCGATCGCGGTGAACTGCGCGACCCGGGTGCCCACTCCTCCCCCGATACGGCGTTGATGCCAGCGCATCAGGTTCATCAGGGGCGTCCCGGGCATGACGACGGCCTTCGGCGTGCCCGTGGAGCCCGAGGTGTACATGACGTAGACCGGGTGGTCCGCGGTCAGCGGGGCGGTGCGATCGGCGGTGGACAGGTCGCCGGGCGCCCGGGCGGCGACGCGTGCGCGGGTGTCCGGGGCGTCGAGGAAAAGCTGTCGCAGGCCCGTGGGCAGGTCGCCGGCGAGGCGCGTGTGGGTGAGCACCAGGTGTGGAACGGCGTCACTCAGGAGGAACTCCCTGCGCGCGGCCGGGAGTTCGGGGTCGACCGGCAGGTAGGCGGCGCCCGCCTTGAGCACGGCCAGCACCGCGGTCACCAGCTCCGGCGAGCGGGGCAGGACGAGCGCGACGACGGTCTCCGGGCCGACGCCGTGGGCGACGAGTTCGCGGGCCATACGGTTGGCCGAGGCGTTCAGCCCCGCGTAGCTGAGCTGTTGCCCGTCGCCGGTCACCGCGACGGCGTCCGGGTGGGCGGCGGCCTGCCGTTCGAACAGCTCGGGGAGGTGGCTCGCGAGGCCCTCCGGCTCGCCGGTGCCGTCCGGTGCGCCCTCCTCCGCCTCACCCGGCGCGTTCCACCGGTCGAGGACGCGCCGCCGCTCGGAGCCGAGCAGCCCGTCGACAGCGCGGACCGGGCGCTCGGGGTGGTCGGCGAGGGTACGCAGCACCTGGTGCAGCCGGTCCATCAGGGTCTGCGCGGCCGCCCGGTCGACCGCGTCGGCGCGGTGGTCGAGGCGCAGGTACAGCCGTTCGCCCGGGGCGGCGAGCAGGGTGAGCGGGTAGTGGGTGGCGTCGCGGCTCGCGCCGAGGACCAGCCGGAACCGGACGTCCCCTGCGTCGATGGCCCGGTCGGCGAAGGGGTAGTTCTCGAACACCACGGCGGTGTCGAAGAGGTCGGCGACCGGTGCCTCGCGCTGGATGCCGGTCAGTCCGAGGTGGTGGTGGTCGGCGAGCGCGGACTGCTCGGCCTGCAACCGGGTCAGCAGGTCGCGCAGCGACTCGGCGGGCGCCCACCGCACCCGTACGGGGAGCATCGCGATGAACAGACCGACCATCGACTCGACCCCGGGCAGATGCGGGGGCCGGCCGGAGGCGATCGCGCCGAAGACGACGTCCTGACGGCCGGTCGCCCGGGCCAGCACCAGGCCCCAGGCGGCCTGCACGACGGTGTTGAGGGTGACGCCGAGGCCGCGGGCGGTGTCCTCCAGGGCCGCGGTGAGCCGGGCGTCCGCGGGCTGGACGATGCGGTCCGGGAGCAGCGGGGAGCGGGGGTCGGCCGCGGAGATCCGGGTCGCCGTGTCGATCCCGCCGAGCGCCGCCCGCCACGCCCGCTCGGCGGCACGCCGGTCCTGGCGTCCCAGCCAGTCGAGGTACTCCTTGTACGGCGTGACGGGCGGCAGGGTGCGCGGGTCGCCGCCGTCGCCGTACAGCGTGAACAGCTCGCGCAGCAGAACCGGGGTGGACCAGCCGTCGAGGACGATGTGGTGGCTGGTCACGACGAGGCGGTGGCGCGCGGGGCCGTATCGCAGCAGGCGGAAGCGGATCAGCGGCGGCTTCGACAGGTCGAACCGCTCGGCGAAGTCCGCCGCCGCCAGACGCTCGCCCTCCGCCTCCGCCCGCGCGGCCGGCAGGCCGCCGAGGTCGGACTCGGTCCACGGCAGCGGCACGGTACGCGCCACGACCTGGAGCGAGCGGCCCGAGCGGGCCCGGCGGAAGCCGGTGCGCAGGACGGCGTGCCGGTCGACCAGGGCCCCGGCGCAACCGCGCAGCAGCGAGGCGTCGAGAGGGCCCTCGACCTCGATCGCGTGCTGCACGGCGTACACGTCCGGTCCGGACCGGTCGTACTCGGTCTGGAACAGCAGCCCTTCCTGCATCGGGCTGAGCGGCAGAATGTCTTCCAGGCGGGACGGCTTCACCATGGTCACCACGCGGCTTCGACGTCGTCGATGTCGTTCTGGGTCAGGTCGGCCAGCGGGAAGTCGGATGGGCTGTGGCCGCCCGCGTCCGGGGAGAGGGCATGCCGGACGATGCCTTCGAGGGCTGTCGTCCACCGCTCGCCGAGGTCGGTGAGGTCGGCGTCGGACCACAGCCGCCGCGCTCCGGTCCAGGTGACGGTCAGCCGGGGCCCGGTGGCGGCGTCGTGCACGACGGCGTGCACCTCGAGGCCGTGTGCGACGGGCAGGCCGGGGTCGGTGGTCGTCACCATGACCGCCTCGGGGGCCATGCCCCAGCCCGGTTCACCGCCCAGCGGGGCGCCGGGGGCCGCGAACCGCCCGAGGTAGTTGAACCCGATCTGCGGGGTGCCGAGGCGGGCGAGCACCTCGCGGCAGCCGGGGGCGAGGTGGCGCAGCAGCCCGAATCCGATGCCGCCGTCCGGCGCCGCGCACGCCTGCTCCTTGACCCGCTTGACGGCGTCGCCCAGGCGCGGAGCGCCCGAGGTGACCTCGGCCCAGGCGATCCGACCGGGGTCGATCCTGACCGGGTGCAGGGTGGTGAACCAGCCGAGCGTCCGCGACACGTCGGCGCCCGGGACCACGTCCTCGCGGCCGTGGCCCTCGACGTCGACGAGCACGCCGTCGGCCGTGTCGTCCCCCCGGTCGCGGCGCCAAGCGGCCACGGCCAGTCCGAGCGCCGTCAGCAGCACGTCCTCGACGCCGCAGTGGAAGGCGGCCGGGACGGTCGTCAGCAGGGGGCCGACGACGTCCTCCGGGAGCGTGGCGACGGTGTCGACGGTGTCGGCGGCGAGGTCGAGCCGGGGGTCGGCCGGCTTCGGCGTCAGCAGCGGGTCGGGGGCGTCGAGGACGTCCATCCAGCGGGGCAGTTCGGCGAGCCGGTCGGGCTGGGTGGCCTGCGCGGTGAGGCGCCGCGCCCAGTGGCGCAGCGAGGTGCCGACCGGCGACAGGTCCGGCGTGCGACCGGCGGCCGCCTGGCTGTACGCCTGGATCAGGTCGTCGGTGAGGATGCGCCAGGAGACCCCGTCGACGGCCAAGTGGTGGACGACGAGGAGGAGCCGGCCGGGCGTCTCGGGCCCCCGGTCGAACCAGACGAGCCGTGCGATCCGCCCGGCGTGCGGGTCGAGCCGGTCGGCCGCGGCCGACACCTCGGCGCGGGCCCGGTCGGCGAGGGTGTCCTCGCCCAGGCCGGTGGCGTCGACGCGGCGCACGAGGCCGGCGTCGGGAGTCCGTCCGGGCGGCTGGACCTCCAGGGTCCAGGAGTCGTCCTGGTCGACCAGCTTCAGGCGGAGCGCGTCGTGAGTGTCGGTCACCGCGCGGACGGCGGCCCGCAGCGCGTCTTCGGAGAGGCCGGGCGGGCAGGACAGCAGCAGGGACTGGGCGAAGCGATGCACCGGGGCGCCGCGTTCGCGCAGCCAGTGGACGATGGGGGTGGCCGGGACCGGGCCGGTGCCGGTGTCGTCGGCCTCGCCGTCCGCGGTGGCGTCCGGTGCGCCGGCGCTCCGGCTCAGCTCCGCCGCGGTCCGGTGCGCGAACACGTCCCGCACGGTGAACGTGAGCCCTTCGGCACGGGCGGCACTCACCAGTCGGATCGCGCAGATGCTGTCACCGCCGAGACCGAAGAAGTCGTCGTCGGCACCGACCGTGTCGCGCCCGAGCACCCGGGCCATGAGCGTGCACAGCAGGTGCTCGGCCTGGCCGGCGGGGGTGCGTCCGCCCGGCCGGGCGACGGTCGCGGGCAGGGCCGCGCGGTCCAGCTTGCCGTGCGCGGTCATCGGCAGGGCGTCGAGGACGACGATCTCGTGCGGCACCAGGTACTGCGGCACGCGGCGCCCGGCGAAGGCGCGCAGCGCGTCACGGGTGGGCCGTCCGCCCTCCGCCGGTACGACGTAGGCGACCAGCCGGGGCTCCCCGTCGCCCTCGCGGCGGACCTCGGCCACGGCCTGGGCGACCGCGGGGTGCTCCCGCAGGACCGCCTCGACGTGGCCGGGTTCGACGCGGAAGCCGCGGAGCTTGACCTGCCGGTCGGTGCGCCCCCGGTACTCGAGGACGCCGTCCGGGGTCCAGCGGGCGAGGTCGCCGGTGCGGTACATGCGCTCCCCGGCCGGACCGTACGGGTCGGCGACGAACCGCTCCGCGGTCTGCGCGGGCCGGCCGAGGTAGCCGCGGGCGACCCCGGCGCCGGCCAGGTACAGCTCGCCCGTGGCGCCCGGGGGCAGCGGTTGCAGACCGGCGTCCAGGACGTAGGCGCGCATGCCGGCGAGCGGGCGGCCGATGGGCACGCTGCGGGCCTCGGGTGCGAGGTCGCGTACGGCATGGCTGGTGGCGAAGGTGGTGGTCTCCGTCGGGCCGTAGCCGTTGACCACGACCGTGTCCGGGCAGGCGGCCAGCACCCGCCGCACCATCGACGGCGCGATCTCCTCGCCGCCCGCCCACACCTGGCGGACACCCGCGAAGCACTCGGGCCGGTACTCGGCGACGACGGCGAACAGCGCGGCGGTGAGCCACAGCGCGCTCGGCCGGTGACGGACGATCAGGTCCGCGTACTCCTCGGCGTCCAGTGCGTCCGCGGGGGCGAGGATCAGCCGGCCGCCCCGGAGCAGCGGGGCCCAGATCTCGAACGTCGATGCGTCGAAGGCGGCGGGCGAGTGCACGAGGACGCCGGCGCAGACACCGTCGCCGAAGCGCGGGTCGGTGGCCAGGGCGGCGATGTCGCGGTGGGTCACCACGACGCCCTTGGGCTGCCCCGTGGAGCCAGAGGTGTACATGACGTAGGCGGCCGAGAGCGGGTGCGGCGGGGCCGCGTCCCGCTCCGCCGGTTCCGGCGCCGCCTCCAGGTCGTCCAGCAGCAGGCGGGGCGCCGCGGTGTCCGGCAGGTGGCGGACGTCGGCGTCGCGGGAGGTGAGCACGGCCTTCGGCCGGGTCTCGCCGAGCATCGACGCGACCTGGGCGGCCGGATAGCGGGGGTCGATCGGTACGTAGGCGGCGCCGGCCTTCAGTACGGCGAGCAGCGCGACCACCAACTCCGGTGAGCGCGGCAGCGCCACGGCGACCGTGTCCCCGGCGCGGACGCCGTGCCCGGCCAGGGCGCGGGCCCACCGGTCGGCGCGCGCGTCGAGGTCGGCGTAGGTGAGGTCGCGGCCGTCCGCCGAGACCGCGATCGCGGCCGGGGTGGCGGCGGTCTGCCGGGCGAAGAGGCCGGTGACGGTCGCCTCGGGCAGGTCCGCCGTGCCGGGGGTCCCCGCGGTCAGCAGGCGGGCGCGCTCGTCGGCCGTGAGCAGGTCGATCCGGTCGACGGGGCGGCCGGGGTCGGCGGCGGCCCCGGCGAGCAGCCGCGCGAATCGGTCGAACAGGGTGCGCACGGTCTCCGGTTCGAACAGGTCGGAGGCGTACTCGACGTAGCCGTCGAGGCCGGCCGGGTCGCCGTCGGCCGTGCGCCGTTCGACCAGGCTGAGGAAGAGGTCGAACTTGGCGGTCCCGGTGCGGCCCAGCTCGGTGGAGACGGTGAGGCCGGGCAGGGTGAACTCACCGGCCGGAGCGGTGTCCTGGAGACCCAGCATCACCTGGAACAAGGGGTGGCGGGCCAGCGACCGCTCGGGCGCGAGGGCGTCCGTGAGGTACTCGAAGGGCACGTCCTGGTGGGCGTAGGCGGCCAGGGCCGTCTCGCGGACCCGCTGGAGCAGATCGGTGAAGGCCGGGCGGCCGGACACGTCGGTGCGCAGCACGAGAGTGTTCACGAAGGCGCCGACCACGTCGTCCAGCGCCTGGTCGAGCCGGCCCGCGACCGGGCTGCCGACGGCGATGTCGTCACCGGCGCCGAGGCGGGACAGCAGAGCCGCCAGGCCGGCGTGCAGCACCATGAACAGGCTGGCTCCCGAGGCCCGGCCCAGGTCGAGGAGGCGACGGTGCAGTTCGGCGTCGAGGGAGACGCTGATGTGGTCGCCGGTGTAGGAGGCGACGGCGGGCCGCGGCCGGTCCGTGGGCAGCTCGATCTGCTCGGGCAGTCCGGCCAGCTGCTCGCGCCAGTACGCCACCTGCGTCTCCAGCAGGCCGCCGCCGGTGCCGTCCGCGGCGAGCAGTTCGTTCTGCCAGAGCGTGTAGTCGCTGTAGCGCACCGGTGCCGGATCGAGCCGGGGGGCGCGGCCGGCGGCGCGGGCGGCGTAGGCGCGGTCGAGGTCGCGGGCGATCAGCCGCATCGACAGCGCGTCGCAGGCGCAGTGGTGCAGGACGAGCAGCAGGACGTGCGCGTCGGCTCCGGTGCTGAACAGCTCGGCGCGCAGCGGCGGTTCGACGGCGAGGTCGAAGGGGCGGCGGGCGCCCGCGGCGAGGCGTTCGTCGAGTTCGGCCTCGGTGACGGGGGTCGCGGCCAGGGCGGGCGCGGTGGGCGGCAGCACCTGCTGGAGGAGGCGGCCGTCGACGTACGGAAGGACGGTGCTCAGGCTCTCGTGTCGGGCTAGGACGTCCCCGAGGGCGGCGCTGAGAGCGGCGACGTCCAGGGGGCCGTCGATGCGCAGCACCGAGGGGATGTTGTAGGCGCCGCCGGGGCCGTCCATCTGCTGGAGGAACCACATCCGGCGCTGCGCGTAGGAGGCCTCCAGCTCGGTGGTCCGCTCCCGCCGCACCAGGGGCGGGCGGGCCAGTCCGGCGTCGTCCAGGGCGGCGGTCACCGCGCGCGGGGTGGGGTCGTCGAACAGGACGCGCAGGTCCACCTCGACGGAGAACGTCGACCGGATGCGGGTGATCAGTGTGGTGGCGAGCACGGAGTGGCCGCCGAGGTCGAAGAAGTCGTCGTCGGGGCCGACCTCGGGTTCGTCGAGCACGAGCGCGAAGAGCGCGCACATGATGTCGAGCCGGGAGGAGAGCCCGCCACCGGCCGGGGTGTGCGCGGGGTTCGTGGCCGTGGTCAGGGCGGCGCGGTCGAGCTTGCCGTTGGCGGTGAGCGGCAGCGCGTCGGTGCGGACGATCCGGCCGGGCACCATGTACTCGGGCAGCCGGGCGCGGACCGCCTCCTTGATCTCCTCGGGCGCGGGGTCGGCTCCGTCCTCGGCGACGACGAAGGCGACCAGGCGCCGGTCGTCCTCCCGCTCCTCGGTCAGGGCGACCGCGGCGAGCGCCACGCCGGGGCACTCGGCGAGCGCGGCCTCGATCTCGCCGGGCTCGATCCGGAAGCCGCGGACCTTCAGTTGGTCGTCCGAGCGCCCGACGAAGGTGAGCCGGCCGGCCGGGTCACGGCGGGCCAGGTCGCCGGTGCGGTACATGCGCTCGCCGGGCCGCCCGTGCGGGTCGGCGACGAACCGCTGCGCGGTGAAGCCCGGGCGGCCGAGGTAGCCACGGGCCAGGCCGGGCCCGGAGACGTACATCTCGCCGATCGCGCCGACCGGCACCGGCCGCAGCCGTTCGTCGAGGAGATGGACCGTCAGGTCGGCGAGCGGGACGCCGATCACGCTGTCCGGGCCCTGCTCGGGGCCCAGCTCGACGTGGGTGACGTGGACCGTGGTCTCGGTGATGCCGTACATGTTCACCAGCGCCGGTCCGGTGCCGCCGTGGCGGCGGCGCCAGTCGGCGAGGCGGGCGGGCTGGAGCGCCTCGCCGCCGAAGACCACGGTGCGCAGCCGCAGTCGGCGGCTCACCTCGGGCAGTTCCTGGTCGGCGGTCGTGAGCTGGTAGAACGCCGAAGGCGTCTGGCTGAGGACGGTCACCCGCTCGTCCGCGAGCAACCGCAGGAACCGCTGCGGCGAGCGGCTCACCTCGAAGGGGACGACGACCAGCCGGCCGCCGTGCAGCAGGGCGCCCCAGATCTCCCACACGGAGAAGTCGAAGGCGGCCGAGTGGAACAGCGTCCACACGTCGCCGGGGCCGTAGCCGAGTGGCTCGCGGGTGGTGGTGAAGAGGCGGACGACGTTCTCGTGGGAGGTGATCACGCCCTTGGGGCGGCCCGTGGACCCGGAGGTGTAGGTCAGGTAGGCGCGGCAGCCGGGCCGCAGCGGCCGGACCCGTTCGTCCGCGGCCACCGGGCGAGGGTCGCGGCCGTCGGCGTCGGCGCGGAACTCCGGGGCGTCGATGAGCAGGTGGTCCTGGTCGGTGGTGATCCGGGCCGCCGAGGAGGTGATCAGCAGCTCGGGCGCCGCGTCCTGGAGCATGTACGCGATACGGGCGGGCGGGTAGTCGGGGTCGACGGCGACATAGGCCGCGCCGGACTTGAGCACGCCGAGCAGGGCGAGGACAAGGTCCGCGGAGCGGGGCAGCGCGACGGCGACGACGTCCTCCGGGCCGATGCCGCGGGCGATGAGGGCGCGGGCCAGCCGGTTCGACCGCTCGTCGAGTTCCCGGTACGACCAGGTGGTGCCGTCCGCCGTGAGCGCGGGGGCGTCCGGGGTGGCGGCGGCCTGCGCGGCGAACAGCTCGGGGAGGGTGGCAGCACCGGGGACGGCGGTGACCGCCGGGGCCGGGGGAGCCGGGTCCGCGGGCGCCGGAGTCGGGCCGCCGACGCAACTCACCGGCTGGGACGGATCCGTGGCGGTGAGCGCCTCCAGCATCGCGGTGAACGCGTCGCGGTGGTCGGCCAGTCCCAGGTCGTCACGGCCGTTGACGTCGACCTGGAGGCCCTGCCCGTCCTGGCGGTCCCAGAGCATGAACAGCAGGTTGCCCACCAGACCGGAGGACAGGTTGCGCATCGTGCCGCGTGCCGCGCCGAACCGCAGGTCGTAGGGGTGCGATATGACGTTGACGACCGGCAGCAGGGACGTGGCATGAGCCATCCCGAGGTCCCGCTGGAGGTCCACGCCCCGGTAGCGCTGGTGTGCCACGGCCGCGGCCATCTGCTCGGCCACGTGCTCCAGCAGGGCGGTGACGGTCATGTCCGGGCGGACGGTGAGTGGCAGCGGCAGGACGTTGGCGAGGTTCGCCGGGGTCTGCCGGGCGAGCTGGCTCGCGCGGGCGGAGAGCGGGAAGGCGAGGAGGACGTTCTCGTCCCCGGTCCGCCGCTGGACGTGCAGCGCCACGGCGGCCGTGACGACCACCGGCCAGGGCACCCGGACGCTGCGGGCGGTCCCGCGCACGGCGTCGAACCGCTCCTCGGACAGCCATCGCGTCACGCTGCGGAACGTGGCGGCCGCCCCCCGGGACCGGCTGACGAGCGGGGAGGGCGCCGGCCGGCCGCCCAGCTGCCCGAGCCAGAAGTCCCGGTCCTGCCGGAAGTCCGGCGCGGAGCGGTACGCGGCGTCCTCGTCGGCGAGTTCGCGCAGCGTGCCGAACGGGCTGGGGCCGGGGTCGCGCCCCTCGGTGAGCGCCGTGTAGACCTCGGCGACCCGGCGGGAGACCAGGGAGGAGCCGTAGGCGTCCATGGCGATGTGGTGGTAGTTCTGGTACCACAAATGCCGCTCGGGGCTGAGGCGGAGCACTGCGAAACGGAACAGCGGACCGCCCGTCAGATCGGTCGGCCGGGACAGCTCCCGGCGCATCCACGCGTCGGCCTCGGCCTGCGGATCGTCGGCACCGGACAGGTCGACGGCGCGCAGCTCCCACGGCCGGTCCGGGTCGATGCTCTGCGCCACCCGGCCGCGGTCCTGGTGGAAGCGGCTGTGCACGGTGTCCAGGCCGGCGACGACCGACCGCAACGCGCGCTCGAAGATCTCCGTGTCGAACTCGCCCTGCACATCGACGTACTCGCCGACCTGATACACCGAATTGCCGTCGCTCAGCCGCTGTTCGGCGAACCAGATCTCACGCTGCGCTGCCAGCAGGGGCAGCATTGTGTCGGCGTTCAACAAGATCGACGACCTCCGAGATTTCCTACTGGAAGCGCGGAACCACCCGGGAACCGAATCATCCGGCGCATAAAGCCGGTACGGGCGGGCCGGGGAATGAACAATCGATACAGCGAATTCGCTCCGGCCGAACGTAACGGCGCATCGGGCCCCGTACAAGCCCGGCGATCGCGCGGAGGAATGGGCGGCGGCCGGCCGCATCGGACGCCGACAGGCAGGTCATACGGGGTGCCGAGGCGGACTGTGTGTCCCGCCGGCGGGACACCACGACGCTCTTTCCGGTCGGCCGACGCGTCGACAATGACTCGAGCGCTCGGCTAGGTTCCGATCACACGGAAACACCGAGCACACCCGGGACGTCGAAACTCCTGCACCCTCCCCCATGGTTTTGACCAACGCGTCCCGCAATCGTCCGCCAGAAATTCGAGGACGCACCCGGAGAGAATCCAGCATGACACCTGACACCCAGCAGTGGCAGCTTTCGGATACCGAGCTCGACTTCTTCCGGGAGAACGGTTATATCGGGCCGCTGACGATTTACACCCCGGAAGAGATGGACGCGCTGTGGCGCCGGGCCCGTCGGGAGGTCATGGACCGCTCGCACGCCGCCTACCCGGTCGACGAGGCGATGTCGGGCGCGACCAACATCGCGAACTACGACCGTCACCTCGACGTCGACCTGCTCATGCAGCACGTGTGCAACCGGAAGATCACTGAACGGGTCGCGTCCATCCTGGGGCCCAACGTCCTGTGCTGGCGCACGGAGTTCTTCCCGAAGTACCCGGGCGACGAGGGCACCGACTGGCATCAGGCGGACACCTTCGCCAACGCCAGCGGCAAACCGCAGATCCTGTGGCCCGGCGAGACCGACACCGAGTTCGGCAAGGGCACCCTCACCGTGTGGACGGCGTTCACCGACGCCACCCGGGACAACGGCTGTCTCCAGGTCATCCCCGGCTCGCACCACCGGATGAACTACGACGAGACCAAGCGGATGACCTACGACACCTCGCAGATCAACTCCAAGGTCAAGGACGGCGTTCCGCGCGGCTTCTTCGGCTACGACTACCGCGAGCTCCAGATCGACCCGGACTGGAAGCCGACCGAGGAGGACGCCTTCGACCTGGTGATGCGGCGCGGCCAATGCGTGATCTTCTGGTCCACCCTGATGCACGCGTCGCTGCCCAACATCACGACGAAGAGTCACCGGATGGGCTTCGCCACCCGCTACGTCCCGACCAGCGTGCGGGTCTACCCGGACACCGACCGGGTCGAGGAGTACGGCGGGAGCATCCCGCTCGACAAGTGGGGCGCGGTCCTCGTCAGCGGTGAGGACGACACCGGCCACAACAAGTTCCTGCGCGAGTCGCTGCGCGGCACACCGATCTCCGAGTTCCTGGGCTGAGTCGGACCCCTGCACCCCGGCCGACTGAAGGAGTGCCCCTCGCGGGTGCGCCTCCAGCCGGCCTGTGCCGCGCACCCCTGCCTGGAGGAGGGCACCCGCATGACCGTCACCCCAAGCTCCGTCACCCTGCCGATCGTCATGGGGGGTGCGGAGTTCGCCGCCGATCCGCCCGCCCACTACACCTGGCTGAGGGAGAACTCCCCGCTGGGGCAGGTGCGGCTGGACTTCGGCGCCTTCGCCCAGGACGTCTGGGTGGTCTCCCGCTACGCGGACTGCAAGGCGATGCTCACCGACCCCCGCCTGCTGCGCTCCCCGTACGGGCCTCCGCCGGGCGTCGAGATCCCCGAGCACATCCGCCTGGTCAGCTCCACCCTGGACATGAAGGACAAGGACGAGCACCGCAGGCTGCGCTCCCTGGTGGCCGCTCCCTTCACGCCGAAACGCATCGACCATCTCGGCGAGCAGGTCCGGGTGCTCGCCGAACGCCGCCTGGACGCGCTCGGCGGCGACAGCGGCCCGATCGACCTTCGCCAGGACTTCGCGCTCCCCGTGACCTACACCGTCATCGCCGACCTCGTCGGCGTCGGCGAGCAGGACCGCGTCCGCTTCCAGCAGGGCGTCACGGCGCTGATGAGCGGGTTCAGCGGCTCCCGGGAGGACTGGGAGGCGCACGTGCGCGACCTCGTCGACGTCACCCGCGACCTGGTCGCCCGCAAGCGGGCCGAGCCCGCGGACGACCTCGTCACCGGCCTGATCGAGGCCGAGGAGGCGGGCGACCGGCTGGACGACACCGAGCTGGTGGCCATGGTGTTCAGCCTGGTGACGGCGGGCTACGAGACGACGTACAACCTGATCACGAACGCGGTGGCCGCCCTCCTGGACCACCCGGACCAGCTGGACCTGCTGCGTGCGGCGCCGGACGACGAGTCGCTGTGGCGGTCGGCGGTCGACGAGGTGGCGCGCTATCTGCCGCCGATCACCGGAACCCGGCCGGCCACCGCGGTCGAGGACATCGAATGGCACGGGCAGACCGTGCCCGCGGGGGCGTCGGTGCTGCCGCTGCTCGCGGCTGCCAACCGGGACCCGGAGGTGTTCGAGGAGCCGGAGCGCTTCGACGTCACCCGCTCCCCCAACCCGCACCTCGGTTTCGGCCACGGTGTGCACTTCTGTCTCGGCGCCAACCTGGCCCGGATGGAGGCCCGGGTGGCGCTCCAGGTGCTGTTCGAGCGGCACCCCGGCCTATCGCTCGCCGTCGGCCGTGACGAACTGGACCTGGAGCCGATGCCGCTGTGGACCCGCTTCCGCGAACTGCCGGTCGTCCTCGGATGACCGGGACGGGGCCTCCGTATGCCCGACTGTCCGCCGACGCGCCGAGGACACGTGAGAGGACCATGCCGAACCGCACCGCTGTCGTCACCGGAGGAACCAAGGGGATCGGGGTCGCGCTCAGCCGGCGGCTGGCCCGGCTCGGCCATCACGTCGTCGCGGTGTACCGCGCCGACAAGGCCGCCGCGGACCTGTTGAGCGAGGAACTCGGCGACCGGGTCGAGACGGTCCGGCTGGACGTCGCCGACCCGGAGGCGGTGACCGCCTTCGCCGAGCGGGTGCTCTCCGCGCACGGCGCGCCCCAGGTGCTGGTCAACAACGCCGGCCGCAACATCGACGGGCCGTTCCTGGAGATGGCGGACGACGACTGGCGGCAGGTGCTGGACGCCAACCTGTCCGGGCCGTTCTATCTGACCAAGGCGTTCGCCCCGGCCATGCTCGGCCTGGAGGGCGGCGCCAGTGTCGTCAACGTCGGGGCGACGACCGCGATCCGGCCCCGGCTGAACGGCGTCAACTACTGCGCGAGCAAGGCGGGACTGCTGCATCTGACCAAGTGCCTCGCGCTGGAGCTGGCCCCGGCCGTCCGGGTCAACTGCCTGATTCCCGGAATGATCGACACCGAGGAGATGCGCACCCGGTACCGGGTCGCCGATCCGACGGCGCGCGCCGAGCTGCTCGCCGAGATTCCGCAGGGGCGGATCGGCTCGCCCGAGGAGATGGCGGACGCCCTGGAGTTCCTGGTCGGCGACGGGGCCCGCTACATCACCGGCCAGAAACTCATCGTCGACGGTGGCCAGTTCATGTGGTAGCGGTCACCGCCATGTCCGAGAGAGAAGAGCCTTTCATGTTCGCACGCCTCGACCGGTATGCCGATTTCCTCAAGATCAGGTATCGCTCCGACTTCCTCAAGTCCGGCGAGTACTCCCTCGCCGAGGTCACTCCCGAACTGCGCGAGCGCATCGAGAGCGGGCAGTTCCACCGCATCGTCTTCTCCGGGATGGGCTGCTCCGCCATCGTCTCCGATGTGATCGGGACGTTCCTCAACGCCTCGGGTGCGGGAGTGGAGGTCCTTGTCTTCAACGACTACGACTTCCCCTACCTCGTCCCGCGGTCGGTGGTCGACGACGAGGGGACACTGTTCGTCATCAGCTCCTACAGCGGCCACTCCGAGGAACCGGTGCGGGTCTTCCACCAGCTCGCGGGCCGCTACCACCGCACGCTGCTGCTGACCTCCGGCGGCAGGCTGGCCGAGCTGGGCCGGCAGGCCGGGGTGTCGGTGGCCCGCTGGGAACTGAGCGAGCCGGACCGGGAGTACCCGCTCTTCCACGTCGGCCAGTACTTCGCGATCCTGCTCGACATGTTCCCGCGGCTGGGGCTGATCAAGGAGGACCACCGCGCGGAGGTCGCCGCGCTCGCGGGCCATCTGGCCGCGGACTTCACACCGGAGCTGGAGGAGCTGGCCCGCGCGACCGCGCTGCGCTCGAAGGACGCGAACATCATCATGCTGGCGTCGCCGAAGTGGTACATGAGCCTGCTGAAGCTGGCCAAGATGCACTTCAACGAGATGGCGATGGCACCGGCGACCCGGAACTTCTTCCACGAGTTCTGCCACAGCGAGGTCGCCGCGCTCTCCGACCCGGACCGCCCGCACAGCGTCCTGCTGTTCCGGGACAGCGACGACGACGCCTACACGCGACAGAAGATGGACAACCTCGTCCGTCTGCTCACCCGCGACATCCCGCAGAACCGGAACATCACGGTGACCGAGTTCGCGCTCGACCAGCCGACGTTCATGCGCAAGTACTTCACCGCGCTGGAGTTCGTCCAGCACACGGCGCTGCAGCTGGGCCGCCTCTACGACACCAAGTCCCGCGACCTGATCTCCGAGTCCGCCGGCAACCCGTGGTACCACACGACCGCCATCCTGGCCGAGGCCGGAATGGCGAAGACGTCCGGCTGACCCCTGGAAGGAACCGAGGCCCCCGTGTCAGGGCCCGCTACACCGGCGCGATCCGGACGGCGGGCCTTACGCGCCCTCCGCCACCCGCGTGCCCCGGGCGTCCGGCACGTCCTGCGCGCTGCGGCGGACGATGGCCTCGATCCCGTCCAGCAGGACCGCCAGTCCGGCGTCGAATGTCTCGGTCGCCTCCCGTTCCAGATACGGCAGTTCCGGTTCGGGCGGAGCCGCGGCGGCCTCCTCGGCGAGCCGGACGACCGTCGGGAAGCGCTCGGCGAAGTCGGGCACGACCTCCTCGAAGGCCGCGGAGCGGGCGGCCCACCAGTCCTCGTCGGACACACCCGTCGCGGCGGCGGCCTGCCGGGAGTCGACCACCGTCTGCGCGGCGCCCCGGACGTGGTTGATCAGCGTGCCGACGACCCGCCGCAGCACCTGCGCGCTGAGCCCGGTCGCGAAGAGAATGCGCAGGACGGTCTCCAGCATGGCGTTCTCGTTCGGCCCCAGCACGGGACGCGCCTGGGAGACCTGGAGGGTCCAGGGGTGGCGCAGGCAGAACGCCCAGTAGTCGTGCGTCCAGGCCGAGAGCGCCGCGCGCCAGCCGTCCGTGAGGTCGTAGCCGGTGGGCAGTTCGGCGAGGGCGCGATCGTACATGAGGTCGACCAGCTCGTCCTTGCTGGGCACGTAGGTGTACAGCGCCATTCCGGTCCGCCCGACGCGCTTGCCCACCTCGCGCATGGAGACCGCGGAGATCCCAGAGGCGTCGGCGATGCCGATCCCGGCGTCCACGATCGCGTCCACGGTCAGTCCGGGCCGGGGTCCCGGACCGCTCCGTGGGACCGCCTCACCGGGGGTGCGCCACAGCAGGGCCAAGGAACGACGGAAATCCCCCTGGCCGGCGAAAACCACCACCACATCCCCTTGACTGGCGCCGGACTGGACGGTCATTACCTTACCGCACGGCCACTCGGCGGCCGTCCTTCGTGCGGGGCCGCGAAAACACCTGACGGCCCCGCGACGGCTTTCACTGCATGGCCGCTTTCCGGCGCTCTTCGACGGCCGAGCCGGATTCCTTGCGCGCCATTCGCCGCAGTACCACGGGTGCCAGCAAAAGACCGAGGGCGGCCCACGCGCCGAGTGCGCAGAATGTTTCGACATATCGCCAGGAATTGCCGATCTCCACGGCGACGAACTCGTCCGGCAGCAGGGCGGAACGCATTCCGAGACCGAGCCAGTAGACGGGGAACACCTGGGCGATCCACTGGAGCCATTCCGGCGCCTCGGTGACCGGGAAGAAAATGCCCGAGACGCCGAAGAGCGCCAGCAGCGGGAACATGACGACGCCGATGTTGCGCGGGCTGGTGAGCACCGACCCCAGGACGGCGCCGATCGGCATCGTCGCGAGCATCCCGAGCACGAGCACCCAGGCCAGCGTGAACCAGGCGCCGACGCTGTCCAGGCGCACCCCGTCGAAGAGGAGGAGGCCGGGCACCAGCAGCAGGGCGGTGGTGATCAGGGTCGTCGCCGCCGAGTGGATGATCTTGCCGATCAGATAGGCGACCATGCCATTCGGGGCGGCCTTCGCCCGCAGCAGCGTGCCGTCCTCCCGTTCCATCAGCAGGTTGAAGGCCACGGCCTGGAAGCCGTTGAAGGCGAGCGTCAGACCCAGCAGGCCGGCCAGGGTGGTGGAACCGAGCGAGAAGCCGGTGCCGCCGATGTCGGAGCCGCGCCGCAGCAGGGCGACAACGAGCAGGACGATCGGGATGAACAGCATGCCGAGGACGTCCTGGACGCTGGAGAGCGACTGGCGGGTCTCGATCCGGCCCGCCGCCAGTCCGCTGCGGACGGCGGTCGCGGTCGCGGTCACGCTCATGACGACACCTCCGCCACCCGCTCGACAGCCGCCCGGGATGCGCCCAGCTCCGGGAGTCCGGCGCCGTCCCGGCCGGACTCGGCGGCGTGCACCATGGCCAGGTAGGTGTCCTCCAGGGTGGCCCGGCGGACCTCGAGCTTGTCGACGTCGGCGCCGTGCGCGGCGAACAGCTCACGCACGAACCGGGTCGGGGTCCGGGTCGAGGTGGTGAACCGTTCGCCGTCGCGGATCCAGCGCACCTCGGCGCCGGTCTCCACCTGCCGGGCCAGTTCCTCGGGGGTGGCATCGGCCACGATCCGTCCCCTGGCCAGGATCACGATGCGGTCGGCCAGCCTCTCGGCCTCGTCCAGGTCGTGGGTGGTCAGCAGGATCGTGGTGTCCTCGACCTCGGCGAGCCGGCGCACCAGCGCGTGAAACTCCTGGCGGGCCTCCGGGTCGAAGCCCACGGTCGGCTCGTCGAGGAAGAGCACCTCGGGGCGGCCGACGATGCCGATCGCCACGTCCATCCGCCGCCGCTGGCCGCCGGAGAGCTGTCCGACGCGTCGGCCGGCCTGCTCGGTGAGCCCGACGGCCTCCAGCAGTTCGTCCACGTCACGCGGGCGGGTGATCCGCTCGGTGGAGTAGGGCGCGTACAGGGAGCCGTAGTGCGCCAGGAACTCGCGGACGGGCCACTTGGCGTGGTCCCGCCAGGACTGGAGGACCACGCCGAGGCGGGCCCGCCAGCTTTCGTCGCCGTGCGCCGGATCGGTGCCGAGCACCCGCGCCTCACCGGCGGAGCGCATCCGGAAGCCCTCGAGGATCTCGATCGTCGTCGTCTTCCCGGCGCCGTTGGGGCCTAGCAGTGCGACGACCTCACCCCTGGCGACCCGGAAGGTCACCCCGTGCAGGACGGTCGTGGATCCGTAGCTCATGCGCAGGTCGGTGACCTCGATGGCGGGCTCTGCCGCCGTGTCCGCACTCATGTCACTCCCCCTCCTTCCGCTATCTCATTACGGCGTAAAACATTAGCACGCGCCCCTCCCCGGTCCCGGCGCGGCGCCGGGACCGGGGAGGGGAAGAGGGGCGCGGCCGGCCGCCTCAGCCGGCCACCTGTCCGGGGAAGCGGTCGAGCAGGTACGCGTGGATGTCGTCGACCGAGTTCAGCGTCTGGAGCTCTTCGAACCGGGGGTCGAGACGGATGCCGTACCGGTCCTCCAGGGAGGCCTGGAGGGTGACCAGGGTGAAGGAGTCCATGACGAACTCCGCGTCGTCGCCGACGTCGGCGGACAGCGCCAACGAGCGGCTCTGGGAGAGGATCTCTCTGATCTCATCCTTGCTGATCACTGACGTTTTCCCTCCGGGTGGGGTCACAGACCGGCGCGGATCGCGTTCCGGTCGCGGACGAGCTTTCCGGTCTTGTTGCGGGGCAGGGCGCGGGCGACGAAGAACCGCTTGGGGACCTTGACGGCGCTCAGCCGTTCCCGGCACCAGGCGATCAACTCGCCCGCCTCCGGTGCCGGCTCGCCCCCGACGTACGCCTCGATCACCTCGTGGTGGAGGACCACCGCCTCGGCGACCGCGGGGTGCGCCCGCAGCACGGTCTCCACCTCGGCGAGGTCGACCTTGAGGCCGCCGATGGTGACGAGCGAGTCCAGCCGGCCGAGGATGCTCAGCTCGCCGGTGACGTCATCCGCGGCGAAACGGTCGAAGGTGCGCAGCCACCCGTCGACGTAGCGGTCCGGCTGGTCGTCGAGCGGATACGGCGACCGGTCCAGGCGTACGTACAGCTCCTGGTCGACGATCTTTGTCTCGACCCCGGGCACCGTGCTGCCCAGCACCGGCGGCCGCGGCCCGTGCAGCCCGGCCGCGAGCAGGCCGGTCTCGGTCACGCCGTACACCTGGCTCACCCGGACCCCGTACCTGCGGTGGAACTCCTCGTACACCTCGACGGGCAGCCGTTCGCCGCCGGTGACGGCCAGCCGGAGCGCGGGCAGCGGGGGCACCTGCGGGGTCTTGGTCAGCAGTTCGAAGTGAGCCGGCACCCCGTAGATCGCCATCGCCCCGGCCTCCCGGGCCGTCCGCAGCACCTCGGCCGGCGTCGGCAGGGGCGGCAGCACCACCGTCGCGCCCTGCCGCAGGGCGTGCAGCACGCCGGTGACCAGGCCCATCGTGTGCACGAGGGAGTTGAGCAGCACCAGGCGGTCGCCGGCGCCGGGCAGTTCCGGCAGGGCGGCGTGACGGTCGAGTTCGGCGAGGAGCGACGCGGGGGTGCGGCCGATCACCTTGGGCCGGCCGGTCGAGCCGGAGCTGAACTGGACGAGGCAGGCGTCGGACGCGGCGGGGCGCCCGGACGGCCTGGCGCCGACACGGAAGGCGACCTCCTCCTCGAAGCCGGTCGCCGGTCCCGGATGCCCGTCGGAGTCGATCACGTACTGGGGCTGGAGCAGTTCGGCCAGTGGCTCGTACTCGGCGGGTGTCGCCCGGAAGTCGACCAGGAGGACCTGCGCGCCCCGGCTCCACAGGGCGAGCAGCACCCGCACATAGCTGAGGCTCGGCCTCATGCGGAGCAGAACGGTACTGTTCTCACCTATTCCCTGTTCGCGGAAGGCGCGACCGAGTTCGGCCACCGCGGAACGCAGTTCGGATCTGGATTCCGCAGTGCGTGAAATTGCCCAGGGCTGCCGGTCCGCACCGGCGTCCAGCAATGATTCACCCCACCAGGACGCGATTGCCATGCCTCTCCCTCACCGGCTGGAAGAATCGGGAAGTCAACAGGGTGATTATGGGCGCACCAGACGGAAATTCACTGTCCCGCCGGCGGGACAACCGACGCTGCCCGCGGGCCTGCTCACGACATTGACTCCATGAACCGCCGTGTTAGGTTCGGGCGGTGCCCGGACAACGGGAAACCGGCTCGCACAACAACCGCTTGCATTCTTCCCGCCGACATATCGAAATCAGGCGGCGCTACGCAACCGGAGGCTGAAGATTGTCTGGTCGTGAGCCCGAGGGTGCGATTCTGCCCCTGTCGGCCGCACAGCGTGAGATCTGGTTCGCGGAACAGCGCCTGGAATCGGCGAACAGTGTCTACCGGGTCGGGGAGTACGTGCGGATCGACGGCCCGCTCGACACCGCGCTGTTCGAACGGGCGCTGCGACAGACGGTCGGTGAAGCCGACGCGCTGCACGTCCGGTTCGCCGAGTCCGGCGACGACGCCCGGCAGTCCGTACGGCAGGTGGCCGACTGGCCGCTGCCGTACGTGGACGTCGGCGACCGGCCGGACCCGTCTGCGGCGGCGACCGCGTGGATGGAGCGGGACCTCCGCAGGTCGATGGACCTCGCCCGCGGGCCGCTGTTCCGGCACGCGCTGATCGGCCTCGGGGACGACTGCCACATCTGGTACCACAGTTACCACCACATCGTCATGGACGCGTTCGGCGCCCAGCTCATCGCCCGGCGGGTGGCGGCGGTGTACACGGCGCTCGCCGAGGGACGGCCGTGCGAGGCGTCGCCGTTCGGGTCCCTGCGCCGGCTGGTCCACAGCGACACCGCCTACCGCTCCTCCGAACAGTTCGCCCGGGACCGGGCGTTCTGGACCGGCCTGTTCGCCGACCGGCCGCCGACGCCCCGGCTCGTGGTGCCGTCGCGGAGCACGCCGGCGGAGCTGCTGCGCAGCACCACCCGACTCGGCCAGGACCGTCTGGAGCGCATCCGCGAGATCACCCGCCGGGCCCGGGTGCCCTGGTCCCAGTTGGCGATCACGGCGGCCGCGGCGTACGTGCACCGGATGACGGGCGCCGACGACGTGGTGGTCGGCCTGCCCGTCGCGGCGCGCACGGACGTCGTGGTGCGCCAGACCCCGGGCATGACCTCCAACGTTCTGCCGCTGCGGGTGCCGGTACGGCCGGACCTGAGCGTCGCCGGGCTGCTGCGCGAGGTGAGCGACCGGGTCCGTGACGTGGTGGCCCACCAGCGGTACCGGGGTGAGGACCTGCACCGGGACATCGCGCTGCCGGACACGGCCGCCGCCCGGTACGCGCCGCTGGTCAACGTCATGTCGTTCGACTACGACCTGCGGTTCGGCGAGCACCCCGCGACCGTGCACAACCTCTCCTCCGGCCTGGTCGGCGACCTGGCGATCGCCGTGTGGGACCGGCGGGACGGATCCGGCCTCCAGATCGACCTCACCGCCCACCCCGAGGTCTGCGACCGGCAGACACTGACGGACCATCAGAACCGGTTCGTGGCCCTGCTGAACGCGGTCACCGAGGCCGACCCGGACTCCCCGATCGGCCGGATCGACCTGCTGACCGCGGCGGAACGCCGCCGGCTCCTGCCGGCCCCGGCCGCCGTGGTCCCCGCGCGCCGCGCCACCCTGCCGGGGCTGTTCCAGGCGCGGGCACAGGCCTCCCCGGACGCGCCCGCCGTCTCCCTCGGCGGCATCCGGCTGTCCTACGCGGAGCTGAACACCCGGGCCAACCGGCTCGCGCGCCTGCTGGTCGCCCACGGCGCCGGGCCGGAGAAGATCGTCGCGGTGGCGCTGCCCCGGTGCGTCGAACTGATCGTCGCCCTGCTCGCCGTCACCAAGACGGGCGCGGCCTATCTGCCGCTGGACCCGGCCTATCCGCGCTCCCGGCTGGAGTTCATGCTGGCGGACGCCGCCCCGGTGCTGGTGGTCACCGACCGGGACACCGCGCCGTCGCTGCCGTCCGGCGCTCCCACGCTCGTCCTGGACGAGGGCGCCACCACCCGCCTGCTCGACGCGCAGCCGGCGACCGACCCCGCCGACGGCGACCGGACCCGCCCGCTGAGGCCGGACCATCCCGCCTACGTCATCTACACCTCCGGCTCCACCGGCCGGCCCAAGGGCGTCCTCGTCACCCACCACAACGTGGTCCGCCTGTTCGACGCCACCCGGGAGCGGTTCGCCTTCGACGAGCGGGACGTGTGGACCCTGTTCCACTCCGCCGCGTTCGACTTCTCCACCTGGGAGATCTGGGGTGCGCTGCTGCACGGGGCCCGCCTGGTCGTCGTGCCGTACGACGTGAGCCGTACCCCCGCGCGCTTGCTGCGGCTGCTGGCCGACGAGGGCGTGACGGTGCTCAACCAGACGCCGTCCGCCTTCTACCAGCTGATACAGGCCGACCGCGAGGAGCCCGCGCACGGCGACCGCCTCGCGCTGCGCACGGTCGTCTTCGGTGGTGAGGCGCTGCGCCCGGACCGGCTGCGCCCCTGGTACGAGCGCCACCCGGACACCGCGCCGAGCCTGGTCAACATGTACGGCATCACCGAGACCACCGTCCACGTCACCCGGCTCGACCTGGACCGCGACCAGGCGGCCACCGCCGAGACGAGCGTGATCGGCACGGGCCTGAGCGACCTGCGCACCTACGTCCTGGACGCGGGGCTGCGCCCCGTGCCGCCCGGCGTCCCCGGCGAACTCCACGTCGCCGGGGCCGGACTGGCCCGCGGCTATCTGGGCCGTCCGGAGCTGACCGCGCAGCGGTTCGTCGCCGACCCCTACGGGCCGCCCGGCACGCGGATGTACCGCACCGGGGACGTGGCCCGCTGGACCGCCGACGGGCTGCTGGAGTATCTGGGCCGGTCCGACGACCAGGTGAAGATCCGCGGGTTCCGCATCGAACCCGGTGAGATCGAGGCGGCCCTCGCCGAGCACGAGGGCGTCGCCCAGGTCGCCGTCCTGGTCCGGCGGGGCCGACTCGACGACGACCGGCTGGTCGCCTACGTGGTGCCCGCCGCCGGAGCCGTGGTGCGGCCGCAGGAGCTGCGCGCGTTCGCCCGTGACCGGTTGCCGGAGCACATGGTGCCGGCCGCGGTGGTCCTGCTCGGCCGGCTCCCCCTCACCCCCAACGGCAAGCTGGACCGGGCCGCGCTGCCCGCCCCGGACGGGGTGTCGGCGCGCGGCCCGCACCAGCCCGCCCGGACGCCGCGCGAGCAGGCCGTGTGTGATCTGTTCGCCGAGGTCCTCGGCGTGGACCGGGTCGGGGCGGACGACAACTTCTTCGACCTCGGCGGTCACTCGGTCCTGGCGACCCGGCTGACCGCGCGGCTGCGCACGGCGTACGGCGTCGAGCTGAGCCTGCGCGCCCTGTTCGAGGCGGCGACACCGGCCGCGCTGGCCCGGCTGCTGGACGACGCGGCACCGGCCCGCCCGGCGCTGACGCGGCGGGACCGTCCGCAGGTGCTGCCGCTGTCGTTCGCGCAGCAGCGGCTGTGGTTCCTGCACCGGCTGGACGGGCCGGACGCCACCTACAACACCCCGTTCGTGCTGCGGCTGTCCGGCCCGGTGGACCGGGCCGCGCTGCGCGCCGCCCTCGATGACGTCGTGGCCCGGCACGAGAGCCTGCGCACCGTGATCCGCGAGCGGGACGGCGTCCCGTACCAGGTCGTGCTGTCGGGCGTGAAGACGCCGTTCACCGCGCGGGACAGCGACCCGGCGGAGCTGTCCGACCGGGTGGCCGAGGCGGCCCGGCGCCGGTTCGACCTCGCCGCCGAGCCGCCGCTGCGGGCCGAGCTGGTCAATCTCTCGGCCGACGAGCACGTCCTGCTGCTCGTCCTGCACCACATCGCCGCGGACGGCTGGTCGATCGGGCCGCTCTCCCGCGACCTGGCGACCGCCTACGGCGCCCGCAGCCGGGGTGAGCGGCCCGAGCTGCCCGACCTGCCGGCGCAGTACGCCGACTACACCCTGTGGCAGCGCGACCTGCTCGGCGACCCCGAGGACGCCGACAGCGTGTTCGCCGCTCAGGTCGCCTATTGGCGACGGCAGTTGGCGGGGCTGCCGGAATGCCTGGATCTGCCCACCGACCGACCGCGGCCCGCCGTCGCCTCGCACCGCGGGGACTACCTCGCCGCCGAGATCGACGCGGACCTGCACCGGCGGCTGCTGGAGACGGCACGGGCCGCGAACGCCAGCCTGTTCATGGTGCTCATGGCGGGCCTCGCGGCCCTGCTGACCCGGCTCGGCGCCGGCACCGACATCCCCGTCGGCACACCGATCGCCGGGCGCACCGACCAGGCGCTCGACGACCTGGTGGGCCTCTTCGTCAACACCCAAGTGATCCGCACCGACACCTCCGGCACCCCGTCGTTCACCGAGCTGGTGGCCAGGGTGCGGGAGACGGCGCTGGCCGCCCACGCCCACCAGGACGTGCCGTTCGAGCATCTGGTCGACGTTCTCAGCCCGTCGCGCTCCCTGGCCCACCATCCGCTCTTCCAGGTCGTGCTGGCCCTCCAGAACGCCGCGGACGCCTCCTTCGATCTGCCCGGTCTCCAGGTGCGCTCGGAGCTGGGCCGCACCGGCACCGCCAAGTTCGACCTGTTCCTCAGCCTCAGCGAGGAGTACGACGGCGACGGGCGGCCCGCCGGGATCCACGGGCTCGTCGAGTACGCCGACGACCTGTTCGACCCGGAGTCGGTGCTGACGCTGTGGGAGCGCTGGATGCGGCTGCTCGACGCCGCGGTCACCGACCCCGGCGCCCCCGTCGCCGGTATCGACCTGCTCACCCCGGCGCAGCGGGAGCGCATCCTCCGCCACGGCACCGGCCCCGACCAGCCGGCCCCGGACCTCCCCTTGCCCGCGCTGTTCGAGGCGCGTGCCGCGGCCGATCCGGACGCGGTGGCGCTGGTCGCCGGGGACACCCGGCTGACCCGCTCCGATGTGAACTCCCGGGCCAACCGGCTCGCCCGCGTGCTGCGGGCCCGCGGTGTCCGGCGGGGCGACGCGGTCCTCCTGCGCCTGGAGCGGTCCGTCGACGCGGTCGTGGCGATCCTGGCGGTACTGAAGGCGGGCGGCACCTACGTGCCCCTCGACCCCCGGCAGCCCGCGGCGCGGACCGAGCTGATCCTGCGCGACACCCGGCCCGCCCTGCTGCTCACCACGCGGGGCGCGCCCTCGCTCGACGGCGTCCCCCGCCTCGAGCTCGACGACCCGGCCACGGCCGCCGAGCCGGCGGCCGGACCGGCGGCGGACCTCCGCCTCCCGGCGTCACCCGCCGACGCCGCTTACGTCATGTACACCTCGGGTTCGACGGGCCGGCCCAAGGGGATCACCGTCACCCACGCGAACGTCGCCGCGCTCGCCTCGGATCCCTGCTGGTCGGGCGCCGCGCACGACCGGGTGCTGCTCCACTCGCCGCTGGCGTTCGACGCATCCACCTACGAACTATGGGTGCCCCTGCTGCGCGGCGGCCAGGTGGTGGTGGCGCCGCCCGGCGACCTGGATGTGCCCACGCTGGCCGGGCTGATCACGGGGTCGGGGATCACCGGTCTGTGGCTGACCGCCGCGCTGTTCGACGTGATGGCCGAGCACGACCCCGGCAGCTTCGCCGCTGTCCGGCAGGTGTGGGCGGGCGGCGAGGCGCTGTCCCCGGCCGCGGTCGGCCGGGTGCTGGCCGCCTGCCCCGGGACGGTGGTGGTCAACGGCTACGGCCCCACGGAGACCACCACCTTCGCCACCAGCCACGCCGTGCGCGACCTCGTGGCCGACGCCCCGGCCGTGCCGATCGGCCGGCCGCTGGCCGGGACCCGGACCTACGTCCTGGACGCCGGTCTGCACCTGGTGCCCGAGGGAGTCGTCGGCGAGCTGTACATCGCCGGTTCGGGGCCGGCCCGCGGCTACCTCGGGCAGCCCGCGCTGACCGCCCAGCGGTTCGTCGCCGACCCGTTCGGCCCGCCCGGCGCCCGCATGTACCGCACCGGCGACCTGGTGCGCTGGAGCAGCGCGGGGGTGCTGGAGTTCGCGGGGCGCTCGGACGACCAGGTCAAGATCCGTGGGTTCCGGATCGAGCCGGGCGAGATCGAGGCGGTGCTCACCGGGCATCCGGACGTGGTCCGCTCCGCCGTGCTCGCCCGCCCGGACCACACCGGCGGTGCGCGGCTGGTCGCCTATCTGGGTACGACGGCCGACCCCGCCGCGCTGCGGGCGTACGCCGCCGAGCGGCTGCCCGACTACATGGTCCCCGCCGCCTTCGTCCCGCTGCCCGCACTCCCCCTGACGCCCAACGGCAAGGTCGACCGGGCCGCCCTGCCGGAACCGGCCCTGCCCGTGACGGACCACCGGGAGCCCCGCACACCCCGGGAGAAGCTGCTGTGCGAGCTGTTCTCCCAGGTGCTCGGCCGGGACCCGGTGGGTGCCGACGACGACTTCTTCGCCCTCGGCGGCGACAGCATCCTCTCGATCCGGCTGGTCTCCCAGGCCCGCGCCGCCGGCCTGGACGCCGGCGTGCGGGACGTCTTCGAGCACCGTACGGCCGCCCGTCTGGCGGAGGCCGTCGGCGACCTGACGGCGCCAGCCCCGGCCGAGGACTCCGGATCCGGCAACGGACTCGTCCCGCCCAGCCCGATCATGTGCTGGCTCCAGGACCGCGGCGGCCCGATCGACCGGTTCTCCCAGTCCCTGTTGCTGCGGGCACCCCACCGGTTGGACGGGAACCGGCTCACCGCCGCCGTGGCCGCCCTGACCGACCGTCACGCCGCCCTGCGCGCCCGCCTGACGCGGGAGCCGGACGGGGACCGCTGGGCCCTGGACATCCGCCCCGCGGACGCCGTCGACCCGGCCGATCTGGTCCACGTGGCGGAGCTGCCGTCCGCCGGCCCCGGCCACGCGGGCGACGTACCGGAGCGGACCGCGGACGTCCTGCGGGCGGCCGTCGAGCGGGAGGCCGAGGCCGCGACGGACCGGCTCTCCCCCCAGGAGGGACGGATGGCCCAGTTCGTCTGGCTGGACGCCGGGCCCGGCCGGGAGAGCAGGCTGCTGATGGTGATCCACCACCTTGCGGTCGACGGGGTCTCCTGGCGCGTCCTGGTGCCCGACCTGCTGGCCGCGCTGGACGGGACCCCGCCGCCCCCGGTCGGTGCCTCCGTGCGCACCTGGTCGCGGAGTCTGCACGCCCGGGCCCGGCAGCCCGAGACGGTCGGCGAACTGGCGTGGTGGGCCCGGATCGTGCGCGAACCGGACCCCCTGCTGACCGCACGCGCACTGGACCCGGCACGGGACCTCACCGGCACCGCCGCCCAGTTCACCGCCACCCTGCCGCCCGACGTCACCGAACCCCTGCTCACCAGCGTGCCGACCGCGTTCCACGCCGGGGTGCAGGACGTGCTGCTGGCCGCACTGTCCCTGGCGCTCGGCCACTTCCGCCGCGAGCGGGGACGCGACGAGGGCAGCGCCGTCCTGATCGACGTGGAGGGGCACGGCCGCGACGAGGACGGCAGCGGGCTCGATCTCTCCCGCACGGTGGGCTGGTTCACCAGCCTGTATCCGGTCCGGCTGGACCCCGGCGCGCACGCGTGGGAGGACGTGACCGCCGGTGCGCCCGTCACGGCGGCCGCGGTCAAACGGGTCAAGGAGCAGATGCGCGCCGTCCCCGCGCACGGCCGGGGCTTCGGCCTGCTGCGCTACCTGAATCCCGGCACCGCGGCCGAGCTGGCCACGGCAGCCGTCCCGCAGGTCGGCTTCAACTACGTGGGCCGGTTCCCGGCGCCCGGCACCGCGATCGTCCGGGAGCACCCCGATTGGCGGGTGGCGGACGAGATCGGGCTGGTCGGCGGCAGCGACGCCGCCCTCCCGCTGGCGCACGGCCTGGAGGTCGACGCGGCGGTGCGCGACCACCCGGACGGGCCGCGCCTGACGGCCACGTGGCGGTGGGCGCCCGGGATGTGGCCCGAGACGGACGCACGGACGGTCGCGGAGTACTGGTTCCAGGCCCTGCGCGGCCTGGCACGCAACGGCTCCGAACCGGGGGGCGGCGGCTTCACCCCGTCCGACTTCCCGCTCGTCGGACTCGCTCAGCACGATGTCGAACAGCTCGAGGACATGTGGAGGACTCGGTAATGACCCGCGGCAATCTGGTCGACATCCTCCCGCTGACACCCATGCAGGAGGGCATGCTCTTCCACTCGCTGTACGACCTGGACGGCCCCGATGTGTACATGGTGCAGCAGGTCTTCGACCTCACGGGTCCGCTGGACCCAAGGCGGCTGCGCGCCGCGGCGCAGGCGCTGGTGGCCCGGCATCCCAATCTGCGCGCGGCCTTTCCGCAGGTGACGGACGGTCAGCCGGTACAGGTGATCCCGGCCGAGGTGACCGTGCCGTGGACCGAGGTGGACTTGAGCGGGCTGCCAGAGGCGGAGGCGCGTGAGGAGCTGGACCGGCTGGGCCGGGAGGACCACCGGCGCCGCTTCGACCTGGCGCAGCCCCCGCTGCTGCGGTTCACGCTGGTCCGGCTCGCGGCGGAGCGGCACTGCCTGATGCTGACCAGCCATCACATCCTGCTGGACGGCTGGTCGACGCCGATCGTGGTGCGGGAGCTGCTCACCCTGTACGCCGGTGACGGGGACGCCGGCGCCCTGCCGAAGGTGACGCCGTTCCGGGACTATCTGGCCTGGCTGGGCCGGCAGGACCGGGCGGCTGCCGAGGAGGCGTGGCGGCGGGAGCTGGCCGGGGTGGACCAGGCGACCCGGCTGGCCCCGGCCGATCCGGCGCGCGTTCCCCGGCTGCCCGAGCGGGTGGTGACCGAGGCGCCGGAGGAGCTGACCGCGGCGCTGCGAACGAGGGCGCAGGGACTCGGGGTGACGGTGAACACCCTGCTCCAGGCCGCGTGGGGGCTGGTGCTGAGCCGTACGACCGGGCACCGGGACGTGGTGTTCGGCGCCATCGTCTCCGGCCGTACTCCGCAGTTGCCCGGCGTCGAGTCGATGGTGGGCCTGTTCATCAACATCGTCCCGGTGCGGGTGCGGGTCGCGCCGGAGCGGTCGCTGTCGGAGCTGATCGGCGAGGTGCAGCGCAGCCAGTCCGCACTGACCGCGCACCACCATCTGGGGCTGTCGGACATCCAGCGGGCGGCGGGTGTGCCGGAGCTGTTCGACACGATGATGGTGTTCGAGAACTACCCGTGGGACGGGCCCGCACAGGACGTCGCCACCGGTCTGGGCACCGAGGTGCGGGTGGCTCCGGCCCTGGAACGGGGCCGGGACGCCACCCACTTTCCGCTGACCCTCGTCGCCGCCCCGGGCCGGCGGTTGTACCTGCGGCTGGACTACCGCGACGACCTCTTCGACCGGGCGACCGCGCAGGCTCTGCTGGACCGGCTGCGCCTGGTCCTCACCGCCGTGGCCGAGGACCCCGGCACGCTCACCGGGCGGGTCGACGTGACCAGCCCCGAGGAGCGCCGTCTGCTGCTGGAGACCTGGAACGACACCCGGCGCGAGGGGGAACTGCCGCTGCTGCCGGACTGGTTCCAGGCGCAGGTCGCCGCCACTCCGGACGCGCTCGCCGTCCGCTTCGGCGACGAGACCCTGTCGTACGCGGAGCTGAACCGGCGCGCCAACCGGCTCGCGCACGCCCTGATCCGGCGCGGGGTCGGACCGGAGAGCATCGTCGCGCTCGCCCTGCCCCGCTCGTCCGCACACATCGTCGCCCTGCTGGCCGTCGTCAAGGCCGGCGCCGCGCACCTGCCGCTCGACCCGGACCATCCAGCCGCGCGCATCCGGTACATGCTCGCGGACGCCCGCCCGGCCGTCCTGCTCACCGGCGTCGGGACCCGGGCCGCGATACCGGACGACGACCCGACTCCCCTGCTGGTCGTGGACGATCCGCACACCGCCGCCCGGATCGGCGACTGCCCGGACACCGACCCCTCCCCCGCCGAGCGGCCGCGGCCGCTGACGCTCGCGAGCCCGGCGTACGTCATCTACACCTCGGGGTCGACGGGCCGGCCGAAGGCGGTGCAGATGACCGGGCTGGGCGTGGCGAACATGCTGCGCTGGCACCACGACCAGCTCGGCGGCGGCCCCGGCACCCGCACCGCGCAGTTCACCGCAATCAGCTTCGACGTGTCCGTGCAGGAGGTGCTCTCCGCGCTGCTGTTCGGCAAGACGCTGGTGGTGCCCGACGAGGACACCCGCCGCGATCCGCGGCGCTTCGCCGCCTGGCTCACCGAGCACCGGGTGGACGAGATCTTCGCCCCCAGCACCGTCCTCGAGTCCCTCGCCGAGGCGGCCACCGAGGCGGGCCTGCGCATCCCGTCACTGGGGCAGATCGCCCAGGCCGGTGAGGCGCTCACGCTGAGCCGGCAGCTGCGTGCCTTCCACGAGCACACTCCGCGCCACCTGCACAACCACTACGGGCCCACCGAGGCCCAGGTCCTCACCGCCCACACCCTGCCCGCCGACCCGGCCGGATGGCCCGCCGTCGCGCCCCTGGGACGGCCCATCGACAACGTGCGCGTCTACCTCCTGGACGACGCCCTGCGCCCAGTGCCGCCCGGCGCGACCGGCGAGCTGTACACCAACACGGTCGGCCTGGCCCGCGGCTACCTCGACCGGCCCGCGCTGACGGCCCAGCGGTTCGTCGCCGACCCCTACGGCCGGCCCGGCGACCGCATGTACCGCACCGGCGACCTCGCCCGCTGGACGCCGGACGGGCAGCTGGAATTCCTGGGCCGCGCCGACGACCAGCTCAAGGTCCGCGGCTTCCGCATCGAGCCCGGCGAGATCGAGGCGGCGCTGACCGAGCACGCCGAGGTGGCGCAGGCCGCCGTCCTCGTGCGCCGGGACCAGCCCGGCGATCAGCGGCTGGTCGCCTATGTCGTGCCCGTCGCGGACCGCGCGCCGGACCCGCACGTCCTGCGCGGCTTCCTGCGGGACCGGCTGCCCGACTACATGGTCCCCGCGGCCGTCGTGCCCCTCCCCGCCCTCCCCCTCACCCCCAACGGCAAGCTCGACCGCGCCGCCCTGCCCGCACCCGACCTCACCCGGGGCGGCACCGGCCGGGACCCGCACACCCCGCAGGAGCAGATCCTGTGCGATCTGTTCGCGCAGGTCCTGGGCCTTCCCCGGGTCGGTGCCGACGACGACTTCTTCGACCTGGGCGGCCACTCCCTGCTCGCCACCCGGCTCGCCGCCCGGATCCGCGCCACCTTCGGCGCCGAGACCGGGGTGCGCGCCGTCTTCGAGGCTCGCACCCCGGCCGCGCTGGCGCAGCGGCTGGACGACAGCGGCCCGGCCCGCCCGGCGCTGACCCGGCGGGCGCGCCCGGAAGTGCTGCCGCTGTCGTTCGCCCAGCGGCGGCTGTGGTTCCTGCACCAGTTGGAGGGACCGAGCGCGACGTACAACATCCCGCTCGCGCTGCGCTTCACCGGCACTCTCGACCACGCCGCCCTCCGAGCCGCTCTCGGTGACGTCGTCGCCCGCCACGAGAGCCTGCACACCGTCTTCCCGCAGACCGGCGGCGTCCCCACCCAGCGCGTCCTCGCCCCCGAGCAGGCCGTCCCGCCGCTGCCCGTCACCCCGGCCACCGCGAAGACCCTGCCGGACCTTCTCGCCGCGGCGGCCCGGCACGCGTTTGTGCTGGACTCCGAATGCCCGGTGCGGGCCGAGCTGTTCGCTCTCGCGCCCGACGAGCACGTCCTGCTGCTGGTCCTGCACCACATCGCCGGCGACGGCTGGTCGCTGAGCCCGCTGGCGGCCGACCTCACCCACGCCTACGCCGCGCGCGCCGAGGGGACCGAACCCGCCTGGCCGCCGCTGCCCGTCCAGTACGCCGACTACACGCTGTGGCAGAACGACCTGCTCGGCGAGCACGACAACGACGACAGCCTGCTCGCCCGGCAGGTCGCCTACTGGCGGGCCACGCTGGAGGGCCTGCCCGAGCAGGTGACGATGCCGGGCGACCGGCCGCGCCCGGCAGCCGCCTCGTACGCCGGCGACTATGTCGAGGTGGGGCTGGACGCGGACCTGCACCGCGCCCTCGCCGGGCTGGCCCGGCGCAACGGCACCACGGTGTTCATGGTGCTCCAGGCCGGTCTGGCCGCGCTGATGACGCGGATGGGCTGCGGCACGGACATCCCGATCGGCAGCCCGATCGCCGGGCGCACCGACCAGGCCATGGACGATCTGATCGGGTTCTTCGTCAACACCCTGGTGCTGCGCACCGACACGTCCGGCAACCCGACGTTCACCCAGCTGCTGCGGCGGGTGCGGGAGACTGCGCTGAACGCCTACGCCCATCAGGACGTGCCGTTCGAGTACCTGGTGGAGGTGCTCAACCCGGCCCGCTCGCTGGCCCATCACCCGCTGTTCCAGGTGATGCTGGCGTTGCAGAACGCGCCGGAGGGCCGGTTCGAGCTGCCCGGTGTGGAGGTCACCGTCTCCCAGGCGCGCACCGGCACCGCCAAGTTCGACCTGTTCTTCAGCCTGGTGGAACGCACGACGGACGACGGGGCGCCGGACGGCATCGAAGGCGCGGTGGAGTACTCCGGCGACCTGTACGAACCGGCCACGGTCCGCGCCCTGTTCACCCGCTGGCAGCGGCTGCTGGCCGCCGTCGCCGACGCCCCGGACCGGCCGATCGCGGACGTCGACGTGCTGACGGCCGCCGAGCGCGAGCAGGTCTTGCGCGCGTGGAACGACACCTCGGTGCCGGTCGCGCCGCAGCCGCTGCCGACGCTGCTGACGGAGCGGGTGGCGGCGACGCCCGACGCCGTCGCCGTGGTGGCCGACGGCGCCACGCTGACGTACCGCGAGCTGGACGAGCGGGCGAACCGGCTGGCCGGGGAGATCCTGGCGCACGGCGGCGGGCCGGGCACGGTGGTCGCCCTGGCGCTGCCGCGCACGGAGGTGCTGCCCGTCGCGCTGCTGGCGGTACTGCGGACCGGCGCGGCCTATCTGCCGCTCGACTCCGAGTACCCGGCGTCCCGGCTGGACTTCATGCTGCGCGACGCCCGGCCCGCGGTGCTGCTGACCACCCAGGCCACCGGCAAGCTGGTGCCCGATGTCGAGGGCCTGGCGCGGATCACGCTGGACGACCCGAGGACGGTGGAGGCCCTGTCGGCCCGCCCGGAGACCCCACCGCGGATCCGGATCGCGCCGCGGCAGTCGGCGTACGTCCTCTACACCTCGGGGTCGACCGGCACCCCCAAGGGCGTGGTCGTACCACACGAGGCGCTGACGAACTTCCTGCACGCGATGGGGCGGCTGGTTCCGCTCACCCCGGAGGACCGGCTGCTGGCCGTCACCACGGTCTCGTTCGACATCGCCGCCCTGGAGATCTGGCTGCCGCTGCTGCGGGGCGCCCGAGTCGTCCTCGCTCCCCGGGACGTGGTGCGGCAGCCGTCGGCGCTGCTGGAGTGGGTGTCCACGCAAGGGGTCACCGTCATGCAGGCGACCCCCTCCCTGTGGCGGACGCTGGTGGCGCACGACCCGGCGCCGCTGCGCGGGCTGCGGGTGCTGACCGGCGGCGAGGCGCTGCCCGAGCGGCTGGCGGCGGACCTGGCCGGGCTGGGCGAGGTGCTGAACCTGTACGGGCCAACCGAGACGACGATCTGGTCGACCGCAAGCCGGGAGCCGGGGACGCGGCCCCCGCTGATCGGCACGCCGATCGACAACACCCGGGCGTATGTGCTCGACGCGCGTCTGCGACCGGTACCGCCCGGTGTCGTCGGGGACCTGTATCTCGCCGGGACCGGACTGGCCCAGGGCTATCTGCGCCGGGCGGGCCTGACGGCCTCCCGTTTCGTGGCCTGCCGGCACGGGGCGCCCGGTGAGCGGATGTACCGCACCGGGGACCTGGCCCGCTGGACCGGCGACGGGCAGCTGGAGTTCGCCGGCCGCGCCGACGACCAGGTCAAGCTGCGCGGCTTCCGGATCGAGCTCGGCGAGATCGAACGCGTCCTCGACGGGCAGCCCGGGGTGCGGCAGGCCGCCGTCACCGTGCGCGAGGACCGGCCCGGCGACCGGCGGCTGGTGGCGTACGTCGTGCCCGGTGCCACGCCGGACGCGCGGGAAGAGGGCGCGGAGCGGCATCAGCTGGAGGACTGGCGGCTGCTGTACGACTCGGTGTACGCGGGGGCCGCGAAAGCGCCGTTCGGCGAGGACTTCGCCAGCTGGAACAGCAGTTACACCGGCGAGCCCATCCCGCTGCCCGAGATGCGGGAGTGGCGGGCGCACACGGTGCGGCGGATCCTGGACCTGCGGCCTCGCCGCGTCCTGGAGCTCGGTGTGGGCACGGGCCTGCTGCTGTCCCGGGTCGCGCCGCACTGCGCGGAGTACTGGGGCACCGACTTCTCCGAGCACGTCATCGGGGAGCTGGACCGACACGTGGCGGCCGACGCGGCGCTGCGCGAGCGGGTCACGCTGCGGGTGCAGGCGGCGCACGACCCGAGCGGGCTGCCCGCCGGGCACTTCGACACGATCGTGCTGAACTCCGTCGTCCAGTACTTCCCCAGCGCCGACTACCTGATCGAGGTCCTCGCCGCCGCGACCCGCCTGCTGGCGCCCGGCGGCACGCTGTTCGTCGGCGACGTGCGCAACGTGCGGCTGCTGCGGGCGCTGAAGGCCGGTGTCCACGCGCACCGGATGTCCGCGCCGCCGGACCTCGCCGCGCTGCGCCGAGAGGTCGAGCACGATCTGATGACGGAGAAGGAACTCCTCGTCGACCCGGACTTCTTCACCGCGCTCGCCGAGCGCCTCCCGGACATCGGTGGGGTGGGCGTGTCGCTGAAGGAGGGTTCCTACGACAACGAGCTGAGCCGCTACCGCTACGACGTGACGTTGCACCACCGGGGCGCGCGCACGACCGACGTCCGGGACGCCCCCGCGGAGCCCTGGGACGACCTCGGCGACCTGGCGGCGGTCCGCGCGCATCTGGCCGAGCGGCGCCCGGAGCGGCTGCGGTTGACCGGTGTCCCGAACGACCGGGTCGCGGCCGAACTGGCATTGGCCGAGGCTGTCCGCACCGGGGACAGCCAGGTGGTGCCTGCGCCCACCGTGGACCTGGCGGACCTGCACCGGCTGGGTGCGGAGCTGGGCTACCGCACGGCGGCGGCCTGGTCGCCGGATCCCGGCCTGGTCGACTTCGTGCTGGCCCGCGGGGACGCCCCGCTCACCGGCACCTGCCCGTCGGCGTCCGCGTCCGGTCCACGCACCGTGCTGTCGGCCCTCACCAGCGACCCGATGGTGCCGCGCACCAGTGGCACGCTGATGGGTCGGCTGCGCCGGCACGTGGAGCGGACCCTGCCGGCCTCCATGGTGCCCAGCGCCTTCGTACCGATCAGCGCACTGCCGCTGACCGCCAACGGCAAGCTGAACCGGGCCGCGCTGCCCGCGCCGATGCTGACCGCGGGCGGCACCGGACGCGAACCGCGCACCCCGCAGGAGCAGATCGTGTGCGATCTGTTCGCACAGGTCCTGGGCCTGCCCCGGGTCGGTGCCGACGACAGCTTCTTCGAGCTGGGCGGGCACTCGCTGCTCGCCACCCGGCTGATCGCCGCGATCCGCGCCACGTTCGGCGTCGAGCTGGCCCTGCGGGCGCTGTTCGAGGACGCCACCCCGGCGGCGGTGGCCGCGAGACTCGACAGCGCCGCGCCGAGCCGGCTGCGGCTCGCCCGCCGGGACCGGCCCGAGCGGCTGCCGTTGTCGTTCGCCCAGCGCAGGCTGTGGTTCATCCACAAGCTGGAGGGGCCCAGCCCGACGTACAACATCCCTCTCGCGCTGCGCCTGACCGGGTCCTTGGACCATGAGGCGCTGCGGGCGGCCCTCGCCGATGTGGTGACGCGCCACGAGAGCCTGCGCACGGTCTTCCCGGAGAGCGGCGGGGTGCCGTGGCAGCGGGTGCTGGATCCCGCGGAGGCGATCCCGGCGGTGGATGTGGTGGCCACGGACCAGGAGGGCCTGTCCGCGCGGCTGGACGCCGCCGCCCGCCAGGGCTTCCACCTGGCCGCCGAACCGCCGCTTCGGGTACGTCTGTTCGCGCTGTCCGCCGAGGAGCACGTGCTGCTGCTGGTGGTGCACCACATCGCCGGTGACGGATGGTCGCTGAGCCCGCTGGCCCGCGACCTGGCCCGGGCGTACGAGGCGCGGTGCCGGGGTGAGGCCCCGTCCTGGGCGGCGCTGCCGGTGCAGTACGCCGACTACACGCTGTGGCAGAACGACCTGCTGGGCGACCAGGGCAACGCGGACAGCCTCTTCGCCACGCAGCTCGACTACTGGGTGCGGCGGCTGCGCGACCTGCCGGAGGAACTGCGGCTGCCCACCGACCGTCCGCGGCCGACGGTGGCCTCCTACCGGGGCGACTACGTCAGGGTCGGCATCGACGCGGAGCTGCACCGGCGGATCGCGGAACTGGCCCGGGAGTCCGGCGCGACGGTGTTCATGGTGCTCCAGGCGGGGCTGGCGGCGCTGCTGTCACGGCTGAGCGGCAGCACGGACATCCCCGTCGGCAGTCCGATCGCCGGACGCACCGACCAGGAACTCGACGACCTGGTGGGCTTCTTCGTCAACACGCTGGTGCTGCGCACCGACACCTCTGGGCGGCCCAGCTTCCGCCAGCTGATCGCCCGGGTGCGCGACACCGCGCTGGGCGCGTACGCCCATCAGGACGTGCCGTTCGAGTACCTGGTGGAGAAGCTGAACCCGCCGCGTTCGCTCGGCCGGCATCCGCTGTTCCAGACGATGCTGGCGCTCCAGAACGCGCCGGCCGGCTCCTTCCAGCTGCCCGGGCTGCGCGTCGACATCGAGCCGGGGCGCACCGGCTCGGCCAAGTTCGACCTGTTCTTCAGCCTGTCGGAACACCTCGACGACACGGGTGGCGCGCAGGGCATCACCGGTGTGGTCGAGTACGCGAGCGACCTGTACGACGCCGGCACGGTCACCGACCTGTTCGACCGCTGGGTGCGGCTGCTGACGTCCTTGGTCACGGCGCCGCACCGGACGATCGGTTCGGCCGATCTGCTCACCGCGCGGGAGAGCCTGCTGCTGGAGCGGCACAACGACACCGACCGGCCCGCGGTCGAGGCCGGTCTGCCGGAGCTGTTCGACGCGCAAGTGGCCGAGCGCCCCGACGCGCCGGCCCTGGTGCACGGCGACCGCGAGATCGGCTACCGGGCACTGCGCGACGCCGCCGAGCACGTCGCGGCGGTGCTGGCGCGCCGCGGTGTGCGCCGGGCGGGCACGGTGGCGCTGCTCATGCCGCGCTCCCCCGGCATGGTCGCCGCGGTCCTCGGCATCCTCAAGGCCGGCGCCGCCTATGTGCCGCTGGACCCGCGCTACCCGGCGGCCCGGACGCGGACGGTACTGGCCGAGACGGGGGCCCGGGTGCTGATCACCGACCGGGCACCGGCGCCGGAGTCGCTCCCGGAGGGCACCACGGTCGTCCTCGCCGGCACCGACCTCGGTGACGGCTTCCTCTCGGCGAAGGGCACTCCCGGCCCCGCCCCGGCCGAGCGGCCGGGTCCGGACGATCTGGCGTACATCATGTACACCTCCGGCTCCACAGGCAGCCCCAAGGGCATCGGGGTCACCCACCGCAACGTGGCCGAGCTGGCGGCCGACCCGCGCTGGCGCACCGACGCCCAGCGGCGGGTGCTGCTGCACTCGTCACCGGCGTTCGACGCGTCGACGTACGAGCTGTGGGTGCCACTGCTCACCGGTGGCACCGTGGTGATCGGCCCGGACGGGGATCTCGACCTGCACGCGCTCGCCGACACGATCGTGCGGCAGCGGGTCACCGGTCTGTGGCTGACCAGTTCGTTGTTCACGCTGGTCGCCGAGAGCATGCCCGCGTGCCTGTCCGCGGTCCGGCAGGTGTGGACGGGCGGTGAGGCGGTGTCGCCGCACGCGGTGCGCACCGTGCTGGCGGCCTGCCCCGGACTGCTCGTCGTCAACGGGTACGGGCCGACCGAGACGACCACCTTCGCGGCGAGCTGGCCGGTCGACGTGCTGCCCGCCGACGCCACGTCGGTGCCGATCGGGCGCCCGATGGCCAACACCCGGCTGTACCTCCTGGATCCGGACCTGCGCCCGGTCCCGCCCGGGGTGGTCGGCGAGCTGTACATCGCCGGTACCGGACTCGCCCGGGGCTATCCGGGCCGGGCCGGTCTGACCGCGCGGCGTTTCGTCGCCGATCCGTTCGGCAAGCCGGGCACGCGCATGTACCGGACCGGGGACCTGGTGCGGTGGACGGCGGACGGCGCCCTGGACTACGTCGGGCGCGGCGACGACCAGGTCAAGCTGCGTGGCTTCCGTGTCGAGCCGGGAGAGGTGGAGAGCGTGCTGCTGCGCCACCCGGCCGTGGGGCAGGCGGCGGTGCTGGTCCGCGAGGACCGGCCGGGCGATCCGCGCCTGGTGGCGTACGTGGTCGCCGACCCGGAGGCCGCGGGGCACGACGAGACCGCCGAGCAGGACCAGGTTCAGGCCTGGCAGGGGATTTACGAGTCCTTGTACGCCGCGCCGACGGCCGCGTTCGGCGAGGACTTCTCCGGCTGGAACAGCAGCTACGACTCCGCACCCATCCCCTTGGAGGAGATGCGCGAGTGGCGTCGCGAGACGGTGGCCCGCGTCCGACGGCTGCGGCCGCGCCGGGTGCTGGAGATCGGCGCCGGTACGGGTCTGCTGCTGTCGCGGCTCGCCCGGGACGCCCGGGAGTACTGGGCCACGGACTTCTCCCCGGCGGTCGTCGAGACGCTGCGCGGTCACGTGGCGTGCGATCCGCAGCTGCGCGAGCGGGTGCGGCTGCAGGTCCTGGCCGCCCACGAGACCGGGGATCTGCCGGAGGGTCACTTCGACACCGTCGTGCTCAACTCGATCGTGCAGTACTTCCCGAGCGCCGAGTATCTGCTGCGGGTGATCGAGTCGGCCATGCGGCTGCTGGCTCCGGGCGGTGCCCTGTTCCTCGGCGACGTACGCGATCTGCGTCTGCACCGCATGCTCACCTCCGCGGCGCTGGCCCGCAAGGTGCACGACCGGCACGACCGCGCGAGTTTGCGGCAGGCCGTCGAGCGCGCCTTGGTGATGGAGAAGGAACTGCTGGTCGCACCCGAGCTGTTCACCGTGCTGGGCGAGCACGTCGACGGCCTCGCGGGTGCCCGGGTCGAGGTGAAGCGGGGCACCTTCGCCAACGAGCTGACGCGGTACCGCTACGACGTCACCCTCTTCAAGGACGGCGGTACGCCGCTCACCTCGGCGCGCGAGATGCCCGTCGTCGGGTGGGACGACGCGACCGGGCTGGCAGGTCTGGACGAGGCGCTCCGCCGAGCGCGCTCGCCGCTGCGGGTCACGGGGGTGCCGAACGAGCGCCTGGCCGAGGACGCGGCCGTCGAGGCGGCGATCCACGAACACGACCCGGAGGTGCCGCAGGACGCTCCGCCGCTCGCGGGGGTGGACGAGCTGGCCGCCCGGCTCGGCCTCGCCGCGCACGTGACCTGGTCGGCCGACCCCTGCCGCCTGGACGTGGTGTTCACCGAGCCGGATCCCGCGTATCCGTTGGTCGACCTGTACCGGCCGCGGTCCCCGCTGGCCGCCGGCACGCCGCTGACCCGCTGGGTACGGGCGCCGCTGACCGCGCGGGCGGCGGGCGCGCTGGTGGGCAGTGTGCTCGAGCACGCCCGGCGGCAGCTGCCGGAGTACATGGTGCCCAGCGCGGTGGTGCCGCTCAGCGGGCTGCCGCTGACCCGCAACGGCAAACTGGACCTGTCGGCGCTGCCCGCCCTCGAGCTCGACTCCGGCCTGGACGGCCGTGCTCCGCGGCTGCCGCAGGAAGAGCTGATGTGCGAGCTGTTCGCCGAGGTGCTCGGCCTGCCCCGGGTCCAGGTCGACGACGACTTCTTCCAGTTGGGCGGCCACTCGCTGCTGGCGGCCCGGCTCAAGGCCCGGATCCGCGCGGCCTTCGGCGTGGACGTGGGACTGCGCGCGCTGTTCGAGACGCCGACCCCGTCCGGCATGGCCGGACGCCTCCGGACCGCCGATACGGGCGACGGCTACGAGGTGATGCTGCCGCTGCGCCCGCGGGGTGAGCGCGAGGCTCTGTTCTGTGTGCATCCCGGCGGCGGCATCAGCTGGTCCTACGCCGGTCTGCTGAAGCATCTCGACCCCGAGCGGCCGGTCTACGGGCTCCAGGCGCGCGGTCTGGGCAAGCCCGGGCCCCGCCCGGACACGCTGGAGGCGATGGCGGCCGACTACGCCGACGAGATCCAGCGGGTCCAGCCCGCGGGCCCCTATCACCTGCTCGGTTGGTCGTTCGGCGGGGTGGCGGCCTACGCGGTGGCCGTGGAGCTGCGGCGCCGCGGGGAGCGCGTAGGGGTGCTCGCCGTCGTGGACGCCTGCCCGGGCTGGAAGGGGCTGACCCATGACGACGTCCCCGAACTGGACGAGGAGGATCTGCACGAGCATCTCACCTACCTCGTGGGGCTGGTCGACGAGTCGTTCGCACTGGGCGAGGGGGAACGGCTGACGTTCGAACGCACCAAGGAGATCCTGCGGCAGCGGGGCAGCGCGCTGGCGAACCTCGGGGAGGAGCAGCTGCGGGCGATCATGGAGATTTCCGCCAACAACACCCGGCTGCTCATCGATTACCGCCCCGAGCGTCTGGCCGCCGACCTGCTGCTGCTGACCGCCGACGACCAGCAGGAGCCGTCGCGGACCCACCGCGCGTGGACGCCGTACGTGGAGGGGCGCATCGAGCGGCACGCCCTGCCGGGCGAGCACGGCACCCTGCTGAACCGGGAGGCCTCGCTGGAGGCGATCGGCCGGCTGGTCGGGGAGAAACTCGCCGCGTACACCGATGGCCAGGGGTGACCGGTGCCGCCTCGCAGTCCTGCGCCAACAGCTCCTTATGCCGTAAAGTGTTGTGGGCAAGAGGGTCGCGGGAGATGTCACGGCCGGGGCGGCGGCACCGGCCGGGCGACACCCGCTCGCCATCCGCCCCTATCGCGCGAAGGAATCCATGAACAGCTTGCCGATCTGGCTCCTGCACGTCAGCCGGACAGAGCAGATCACCCCACATATGGCACGCATCACTCTCACCGGCGACGATGTCCGGGGCTTTTCCCTCACAGAACCCGACCAACAGGTCAAGCTCTACTTTCCGCGCCCCGGCCAGCCCCGGCCGGTCCTGCCTGAGGTCACCGAGACCACCGACCTCACGACGTGGTACCAGGCGTACAGCGCCATCCCGGAGGATGAGCGGCCGTGGATGCGCAGCTACACGATCCGCGCGCACGACCCGGCCACGAACTCCCTCACGTTCGACTTCGTCCTGCACCGGCACGCCGGACCGGCCACACGATGGGCGATGGATGCCACGGAGGGCGACTGCCTCGGCGTGTTCGGGCCCAGCGACTACTTCGCGCGCCCCAAGCCGCTGTCCGCGTCGCTCACGGAAGCCGACTGGGTGCTGCTGGCCGGTGACGACGCCGCCGTCCCCGGGATGGCGACGATCGTCGAGAGCCTGCCGCCCGGCAAGCGGGCGCTGGCGTTCGTCGAGGTCCAGGCCTCGGCCGACGAGCAGCCGCTGCATACCGAGGCCGATCTGACCACCACGTGGCTGCACCGCGGCACCATCGAGCCGGGACACAGCGAGGCGCTGGCCGACGCGCTGCGGGCGGCCGCGCTGCCCGACGGCGAGGGGTTCGCCTGGATCGCCGGCGAAGCCGGTCTGGTGCGCCGGATGCGGCGGCACCTGGTGGACGACCGCGGCATGCCGAAGAGCCGGATCGAGTTCTCCGGCTACTGGCGCCTGAAGCTCACCCAGGACGACGCCCCTACCGCGGAGGACCTCGCGGAGGCGCAGGAGCGCCTCGCGGAGGCGCAGGCCCAGGCCTCCTGACCCGCCGTTCCCCGACCGGGACGCGCCGTCCGCCGGCGCGTCCCGGTCGTTCGTTTTCCGGCGCGGTCATGACCGTGAATCACTATCAAGCCAACCGATCAACGCCCCCTGCTGGAGAGCGGAACTTCTTGCTACGCTCAGCCCCATCGTCGGCATTGATCCGATAATATGTGCATGGCAAAGCCAGTTGGCGTCAGCCAACCGGGCGGCGACGCGGTTTGTCGACAGGCCGCTATTTCAACGGGGGTATTTCCTTTGGTTCGATCATCGCGGGCAATCAGACCCATCCCATATATCGCGCCCTTTGGCGCGCATTTCGCAGCGGGCGGGCTTCGACCTCTCCACGCCTCCTGACAGCTGCCATCGCGAAGACCCACCCAAAAAGCCGACCGCTGTTCAGCGCTCGGCCACTCCAGTGCACGGCCGCGGTCGGCATCCGGCGCCCACCAGCGCTTCGCCGCGTCCGTCGCCGAATCACCTCAACCATGCGGCCTCTGCACGCCCAGAGGCATGACCGACGCCGGAAGAGAGGTTCGTATGCAGCACTCCGTGGACCGCGCTCAGCGAAACCGCCCGCGTACCAGCGCGCCCCTTCGGAGGAACGGAACCGACAGAGGACAGCAAGGCATGGACGTCCTCACGACGCGCGTCGGACTGAGGATCCCCGCCGCCCTCACATTCGAACGATGGCAGCATGCCGGTTCGCAGATCTCACGCATCGTCGACTCCTCGTCCTGGTGCCTCGGCGACTGGCTGGTGTACGGCCAGGAGGAGTTCTCCGACCGGTATCTGCGGGCGATCGAGGCCTGCGGCCTCGACTACCAGACGCTGCGCAACTACGCGTGGGTCGCCCGCAAGTTCGAACTGAGTCGCCGGCGTGAGACGCTGAGCTTCCAACACCACGCCGAGGTGAGTTCGCTGCCGCCCTGCGAGCAGGACAAGTGGCTTGACCTGGCCGACGAGTTCAACTGGTCACGCAACGAACTGCGCCGCAACATCCGCTCCCATCGGCAGAGCAACGGCAAGGGCGAACCGCCCAAGGACTACCTGCCCAAGCTCAGCGCCCCGGCCGAGCGGGTGCAGCGGTGGCGCAAGGCCGCCGAACTCTCCGGTGACAAGTTCGAGCAGTGGGTGCTCCGGGCTCTCGACGAGGCGGCGCTGGCCAGCCTTCCCGGGTGACACCCGCCGGGGGGGGAGGCAGGCGCCCGCCTGTCTCCCCCCCGTCTGCCCTACTTCCAGGCGCGCAGCACTCCGTGCGGCGTCCACGTCTCACCCGGCAGCCGTTCGACCCGCTGGAACCCGGCTTCGCGCAGCCACTCCTCGTACTGCCCCCAGTGGTAGAGGGTGCTGTCCGGCGCCGGCAGCGTGGCGAAGTAGACGTTGTCGAGCGCGGCGTACAGCGGCCCGTCCTCTGTGTCGTCGGAGAACGCGTTGAAGATGAGTACCTGCCCGCCCGGCAGCAGGCAGTCGAACGCCTTGCGCAGCAGGGCCGCGTTCTGCTCGGGCGACCAGATGACGAGCTGGTTGGCGAACAACACACAGTCGTGTCCCGACGGGAATTCGTCGGCGAAGATGTCCCCCGCCCGTACGGAGATACGGTCGTCCAGACCGCGCTCGGCGATCCTCCGGCTCGCGATGTCGAGCGCGCCGGGCATGTCGACCACCGTGAAGGACGTCTCCGGGTTCGCCTCCGCCAGCGCGATCGCGTTCACCCCGTCGCCGCCGCCGACGTCCAGCACCCGGGACACCCCGCTCAGATCGGCCCGGTCCACCAGGACCGGGTTGGACAGGCGCGACCACGAGCGCATGCAGCGGTAGAACAGCGCTTCCAGTTCCGGCTGAGACGCCAGCCGGTGGTACAGGTCGCCGCCCTCGCCCGGGATGCGGCGCAGGCCGACGTTGGTGTTCTGCCGCAGCGCCTCCACCAGGTCGGCGGCGGCCGGCATCGCGATCCGGTCCTCGAACCGCACGATGTCCTCGATGATGCTCCAGGTGTCGTCGGAGAGCATCGAGTCAATCAGCTCGGCGTTGCGATAGCGGCGACTGTGGCGGACGGTCAGACCGAGCGAGGTCGTGCCCAGCAGCAGGATCTGCGTCGCCCGCGGTTCCAGCTTCAGCGTGGCGCATATCTGCTCCGCGGTCAGCGGCCCATCCTCGTACAGCCTGGTGAACAGGCCGAGTTCGCAGCCGGCATGCAGCAGGTGGAAGGCGGAGGCGCCGAAGAGGATCCGGGTCAGGTCTTCGTGGTCGACGGGGCCAGCCTTGGCCATATGGGCTCCCTCGTGGGTCGGTGATCGATGGGTGACAGCGGGATTGGCGGGCAGCCCGCCCTACAGGAGCGACCGCACGGACCACAGCTCCGGGAAGAACCGGTGCCCACTGATCCGCTCCAGCCACGACACGCCGTCCGTGCCGCCCGTGCCGGGTTTGCCCCCGAGCACGCGCTGCACCACCGTCAGGTGGGTGTAGCGCCATCGGGCGAAGGAGTCGGCGACATCGGTCAGCGCCTCTGCGAGGAGGAACAGCGGCCGGTTGGCGGCGCAGTTCTCGTACACCTCGCGCCAGGCCCGCTCGACACTGTCGTGGGGTTCGTACGGCGCCTCGTACGGGCGCGCCAGCACGGCGTCCGCAACCGGAAGGCCGCGGCGGTGCAGCAGGGCCAGCGCGGTGTCGTAGAGGCTCGGCTCGTGCAGTTGCCGGGACACCGCCTCATGGCTCGACGCATCTCGGTGCGGCAGCACCATGCGCGGATTCTTGTTCCCTAGCAGGAATTCCAGCCGCCGGTACGAGGCGGACTGGAAACCCGAGGCGGTGCCCAGCACCTCGCGGAACTCGGCGAATTCCCCGGGCGTCATCGCGCTGAAGAAATCCCACGACGACAAGGCCACCTGCTGCACCCGAGCGGCCCGGCGCAACGCCCACAACGCGGCGTCCACGTCGTCGTCGGCAAGCCGGTCGCGGGCCGTCGTGAATTCGATGTGCAGCAGCTTGAAGAGGAGTTCCATGACCTGGCTCATGATGATGAAGCCGGGCTCCGTGGCCGCCGCCGTGCGGGGATGCTGCAACGCGAGGAGGGCGTCCATCTCCGCGTACTCGGCGTACGCCGTCGGGGGCGCGTCCGCCGCCCCGCCGTAGGGGCAGCGCGTCACCGCCGCGTCGTCCTGCCCGTCACCCGGTCGCGCGGCGGTCATCCGGCGTCCCTCCGGGTCCGTGCAGGGTCAGGGCCTTGTGGTACAGCGTCGTCAGCAGGGGGGCGATGCCGTGCGGCCGGGACCGGTACCGCTCGCCGAAGCGGCGGTGGTACTCGGCGAACCAGTCCGCCCGCTCACCGAGGAAGAGGATGTCGTGCACCGCCATCGCCCGCACCGCGACCAGCGGGACGGGGGACCGGCTGACCTTGAAGGCCGGGTTGCGGGCCGCTGGTTCGTCACAGTCCGGATGGAACTGGCCGATCATCAGGCCGCGTTCCACGCTCTCGGTCTTGACCTGCGCGTGCGCCTCGTCGAGCAGCACGAACGCATCGGGCGGCAGATCCGGCAGCACGATGAGCAGCGACCGCAGGGTCGGGTTCGACGTCTGCCAGTCGAGCTGCTCGAACTCGTCCAGACCGCAGCGGATGACCTCTTTGATCAACGACAGACTGGCGACGGGACCCACCAGCCGCACCGCCGTCTCGACCGCGTGGACCCGCCGGGCGGGCGCCACGAACGGACACACCGCGCCGGACCGACCGAGCTGCTCATGGGGCTGGGAGATATAGGAGTTCAGCCATTCGTCGACGCTGTCGAGGGCTTTCCCCACGTCGACTGCCAACACATCGATTGACATTATTGTCGATTTCCCCTCCGACGGCACCATCAAGAAATGAACGCAGGCGTTCGCCGACGTGTCCCGCACCGACTTAGAGCTCCGAACAAAAGGGGAGCCCGGCTCGCGGCGTCTGGCACGCACGCTCGCCGCGTTGCCGAAAGCCCCTAGTAGCTCCGCTACGAGGAGCTTCCGGCGCCTTGCGATCGCACGCACCACACGCCGCAAGCTGATCGGACTCCCCTTTTGTTCGGAGCTCTTATTGGCTCGCGAAACCATATCGGCGGACGGAAAGACGCATCAAGGGAAGCGCCACCGGGCACACCCCCGGCCTGGCGAGCGGAAATGCAGTTGGGTGTCCCGCCGGCGGGACACGGAATGCCCCGGCCGCAATCATGGAAATGCGATGCCCACCATGCCCCGAAACACCTCGGAGAACACGTGCTCTTCCCGGTCGATTCCTGGATCCGCGGCTTCGGCCTCGCGCCTACCGCGCCCGTGCGACTCCTGTGCTTCCCTCACGCCGGCGGCACCGCGGCCTACTACCGTCCGTTGGCGACGGCGCTCGCTCCGGACGTCGACATCCTCGCCGTGCAGTACCCGGGCCGACAAGAACGCTTCCGGGAGCGGCTCGTCGACACGGTCGGCGAGCTGGCCGACCGCGTGGCCGACGCGGTGTGTCCGCTCCTGTACCAGCCCCTGTCCTTCTTCGGGCACAGCATGGGAGCCGCCGTGGCCTACGAGGTGGCGCTCCGGCTCCAGGCCCGCGGCCACCGGCTGCGGACCTTGTTCGTCTCGGGCCAGAGCACTCCCGCGGCCCGCCGCGACCGCGGGGTCCACTCCCTGCCCGACGGCCTGCTGGCCGCGGAACTGGAGCGCCTGGGCGCGACGGATCCGGCCATCCTCGCCGACCGTGAACTGCTCGGCGTCCTGCTGCCCGCAATTCGGGCCGACTACCGGGCCATCGAGACGTACGGCCGGAGCGACGAGCCCACCCTCGACTGCCCGATCGTGAGCCTCATCGGTACCGCCGACCCGTATGTACGGCCCTCGGAGGCAGCCGCCTGGTCCCGCCTCACCCGCCACGACTTCGCGTTCCACGAACTGCCCGGCGACCACTTCTTCCTGGACACCGAGCGGGACCGCGTGTGCGAGATCCTGCGCAGGCACCTCACCCCCTCCCCCACGGCGGACCGCCGCTGATGCCGACGGCGGCCCGCACGGAGACGCACGGGAGAGACCGACGGATCAGGCGCCGACGTAGGCGGCCAGGTGCTCGCCGGTGAGGGTGGAGCGGGCGGCGACGAGGTCGGCCGGGGTGCCCTCGAAGACGATACGGCCGCCGTCGTGGCCGGCGCCGGGGCCGAGGTCGATGATCCAGTCCGCGTGCGCCATCACCGCCTGGTGGTGCTCGATGACGATGACCGACTTGCCGGAGTCGACCAGCCGGTCCAGCAGCCCGAGCAACTGCTCGACGTCGGCGAGGTGCAGACCGGTGGTCGGCTCGTCCAGGACGTAGATCCCGCCCTTGTCCGCCATGTGCGTGGCCAGCTTCAGCCGCTGCCGCTCACCGCCGGAGAGCGTGGTCAGCGGCTGGCCCAGGGTCAGGTAGCCGAGCCCGACGTCCGCGAGCCGGCCGAGGATGGCATGGGCGGCGGGGACGCGCGCCTCGCCGGCGCGGAAGAACTCCTCCGCTTCTTTGACTGGCATCGCCAGCACCTCGCTGATGTCCCGCCCGCCGAGCCGGTACTCCAGCACCGCAGCCTGGAACCGCTTGCCCCCGCACTCCTCGCAGGTGGTGGCGACTCCGGCCATCATCGCCAGGTCGGTGTAGATCACACCTGCGCCGTTGCAGGTGGGGCAGGCGCCCTCGGAGTTGGCGCTGAACAGGGCGGGCTTGACGCCGTTGGCCTTGGCGAAGGCCTTGCGGATCGGCTCCAGCAGACCGGTGTAGGTGGCCGGGTTGCTGCGCCGCGAGCCGCGGATGGGCGCCTGGTCGACCGACACCACACCCGCGCCCGCCGGGATCGACCCGTGCAGCAGCGAACTCTTTCCGGACCCGGCGACCCCGGTCACCACGGTCAGCACCCCGAGCGGGACGTCGACGTCGACACCCTGGAGGTTGTTCGCCCGCGCCCCGCGGATCTCCAGCGCACCGTCCGGCTTGCGCACCGACTCCTTCAGCGACGTCCGGTCGTCGAAGTGACGGCCGGTCAGCGTTCCGCTGGTGCGCAGCCCTTCGACGGTGCCCTCGAAGCAGACGGTGCCACCGGCCGTCCCGGCGCCGGGTCCCAGATCGATCACATGGTCGGCGATGGCGACGACTTCGGGCTTGTGCTCCACCACGAGCACGGTGTTGCCCTTGTCCCGCAGCCGCAGCAGCAGGCCGTTCATCCGCTGGATGTCATGGGGGTGCAGACCAGTGCTGGGCTCGTCGAAGACATAGGTGACGTCGGTGAGCGAGGAGCCGAGATGGCGCACCATCTTCACGCGCTGCGCCTCACCGCCCGACAGTGTGCCGGCGGGCCGCTCCAGCGACAGATAGCCGAGCCCGATCTCGACGAACGAGTCGAGGGTCTGCCGCAGTGTCGCCAGCAGGGGTGCGACTGACGGCTCGTCCAGCCCGCCCACCCACGCGGCCAGGTCCCGGACCTCCATTGCGCACGCGTCGGCGATGTTGATCCCCTTGATCCTGGACGCCCGGGCCGCCTCGCCCAGCCGGGTCCCGTCGCAGTCGGGGCAGATGACGAATGTGACCGCCCGCTCCACGAACGCCCGGACGTGCGGCTGCAACCCGTCCTTGTCCTTGGCCAGCATCGACCTGCGCACCTTGGGGATCAGTCCCTCGTAGGTGACGTTGATGCCGTCGACCTTCACCTTGGTCGGCTCGCGGTGCAGGAAGTCGTGCAGTTCCGTCTCCGTGTAGTCACGGACCGGCTTGTCGGGGTCGACGAAACCCGACCCGGCGAAGATCCGCACGAACCAGCTGCCCGCCTTGTAGCCGGGGACGGTGATCGCGCCCTCGTTGAGCGACTTGCTGTCGTCGTAGAACTGCGTCAGATCGAGGTCGGTCACATGGCCCGTGCCCTCGCACCGGGGGCACGCGCCGGCAGGCACGTTGAAGCTGTAGTGGAACGCAGGCCCGGCGCTCGGCTCGCCGAGCCGGCTGAAGAGGATCCGCAGCATGGCGTTGGCGTCGGTCGCGGTGCCGACGGTGGAGCGGACGTTGGCGCCCAGCCGCTCCTGGTCGACGATGATCGCCGTGGTCAGCCCCTCCAGCACGTCGACCTCAGGCCGCGCCAGCGTCGGCATGAAGGTCTGTAAGAAGGCGCTGTACGTCTCGTTGATCAGCCGCTGCGACTCCGCGGCGATCGTGTCGAACACCAGCGAACTCTTACCGGATCCGGAGACGCCGGTCAGCACCGTCAGCCGCCGCTTCGGGATCTGTACGCTGACGTCCTTGAGGTTGTTCACCCGCGCGCCCTGCACGCGGATCATGTCGTGGCTGTCGGCGATACAACGCGGCGCGCTCGACGTCGTGTCCGTCCTCGCGGCCATGCTCATTCTGTCTCCCTCTGTCACGCCCGGGCCGCCGTCACGTCCTCATCCCCCGTTCGCCCGGACCGATCTAACCAGTTCTCAGAAGCACGCGCCTAGAAGGGAGTCGGCGAGGCGCCGGTACCGCTTGTGGCAGGTGAAACCACAACGGCCAGGTGGATCGTGTCCCGCCGAGTGGAGCCGGTTGAGCGCCTGAAACGCGCGGGTGTAGAACAGGTCACCGCTTGAGCGTCGCCGGGTGAAGTACTCGACCAGCAGGCGCACAGCCTTCTCGTCGTCCCAGTAGATCTCCGGGATCTTCAGTGCGATCACCGAGCGGCCCCAACTTCCCTACGACCAGTGCTGTGTCGGTGGACGGTACACCAGCTGGGACCATGCGGCGGCTCGGGCGGAAGTCGCCGCCAACACGTACGCCTGTGGTGATGATGAACTGGAAGCCGAAGAACGCGCCCAGAAAGAGCAGCGCGGCGAGGTCAGCCCGCACTGCGGCCGTCACGCCGGCCGTCGTCCCGGCGCGGCCGGTAGATCATCCGGGACCGGTGGCCCGGCTTGGAGCAGGTCAGCGCGGCAATCGACACTCGTCTGCGGGAACGGCCCCGGACCCGCACCACGGGGGTTCGGCCGCGCTGCGACCAGGTCTTCGCCTGCGGCGGCGTCATGGAGAAGCCGGCTTCCTCCTCGAAGACGAGCCAGGCTCCACGGGCCGCCGCGAGCACTCCAACACCCGTTCCTGGCTATGCCGACGCGGCGGCCCATCGATGAGCCGCAGGACCTGCTCTCGCTCGGCCTCCGACATGGCTGCAAAGACTTCCGTCACGCGCCTCAGCTCATCCACGGTCAGCCCTCACCCACAAGGTCGAGATCCTCACGAGACGCCTCCGGCCTGATCTCCGGAACAGGCCACTTGCGGTTCAGTGGCGCGGACACATCCCGCCACCACGGGCGCGTGGGGAGGTCTCCAGCGGGCTCGAAGGGCTGGCCCGGAACAGGGGCGGCGACGGCCTGTCCGACCGCGCCGGCTGCGGCCAGCGTCCACTCCCCCGGCTCGGCCCAGGGATGCATCGAGAGGTTGAATGTTCCCCAGTGGATCGGCAGCATGACACCGCCCGGTCGGCCTTGCTGCAGGTCAAGGTGGCTCTGGACCCCTTGCGAGGGGTTCATGTGAATGTCCGGCCACGCCCCCGGCAGCGGCGTGGAATCCGTGTGGTTCCTGGGCCAGAACTCGCTGTAGGCGCCGATCTGGATCATGGTGACGTCGAACGGGCCGTGCTCGCCGCCGATGTCCTTGAAGCCCTGGAAATAGCCGGTGTCGCCGCTGTGGTAGATCCGGTGCTCGTCACCGGCGACGACCCAGGACGCCCACAGAGTCTGCTGGGCGTTGCGCAGGCCGCGGCCGCAGAAGTGCCGGGCGGGGGTGGCGGTCAGGGTGAGGCCGCCGACCTGCGTCGCCTCGTTCCAGTCCAGCTCGCGGATGCGGCTCTCGGAGACACCCCAGTGCTCCAGGTGGGCGCCGACACCGAGGGGGACCGCGAAGACCGTGTCCGTGCTGGCCAGCGCCTTGATCGTGGGCATGTCGAGGTGGTCGTAGTGGTCGTGTGAGATGACGACGACGTCGACCGGGCCGAGCGCGGCCAGGGGCAGCGGCGCGGGATGCAGCCGCTTGGGCCCGGCGAAGGCGAACGGGGAGCAGCGCTCACCCCAGACGGGGTCGAAGAGCACCCGGTGTCCGTCGATCTCGGCAAGCACGCTGGAGTGGCCCATCCATGTGATGCGCAGACCGCTCGCCGGGGGTCTGGCCAGGTCGGCGAGGGTCGTGGAGTGCACGGGGATCAGACCGGCGGGGGCGCGGCGGACACGCTCGTCCTTGCGGAAGTACCCCTTGGCCATCTCGAGCGCGACACCGCGCGAGGGGCCGATGCGGGCTCCCTCCGGGTTCACGAACGCGCCGTTCGCGAAATGCGGGGACCGGCGGATCCGCTCCAGCCTGGCGCCGGTCGGAACCGCACCGAAGGCGGCTGGCTGGACGCGCAGCCCCGAGCTCTGCGAACGGGAACCGGACACGGCACCTCCTGGTGGATTCGCTGAGGCATTCCATTATGGTCCGCCCCTCTGACAGCACCGCGCCCGATCCGTCGGGCACGGTGACATACTGACCAACGGTTCAGTAGAACCGTCTGTTCCCCCCCGGGGACCACCGATCGGGCGCCTGCTTCCTACAACCCGATCCGCCCCCGATCCGTTCCCGCCCGCCACCGCCACTTCCCCCTGCCGTCCTTCAGGAGCCCCGCATGACCACCCCCTATCTCTCGCTCACCTGGACCGATCACGTCACGGGGCGTCTCGGCTTCCTCGTGGTGGACCGGCTGGTGCGCGGCGTGGCCAGCGGTGGTCTGCGGATGCGGCCGGGCTGCACGCTCGACGAGGTCGCCGGTCTGGCCCGCGGCATGTCCATGAAGGAAGCGCTGCACTACGACCCCGAGGGCCGCTACGTCCCGCTCGGCGGCGCCAAGGGCGGTATCGACTGCGACCCCCGGCACCCGGAGGCGTACGGCGTCCTGGTGCGTTACCTGCGCGCGACCCGCCCGTACATCGAGGCCTTCTGGACCACCGGTGAGGACCTCGGGCTCACCCAGGACCTGGTGGACCGGGCGGCCGCGGAGGCGGGCCTCGTCTCGACCGTCCAGGCCGTCTACCCCCTCCTAGACGACGAGCGGGCCGCCCGGCGACGGCTGGCGGACGCGTTCACCGTCCAGGTGGACGGCATCGGACTCAACGAACTGGTGGGCGGCTGCGGTGTCGCCGAATCCGTCCTGACGGCCCTGGACCGGACCGGCAGGCCGTACGCCGGCACCAGAGTTGCCGTGCAGGGACTGGGCACCATGGGCGGCGCCACCGCCCGCTTCCTCGCCCGCGCGGGCCTCACGATCGTCGCCGTGGCCGACATCAAGGGCACGGTCTCGAACCCCGCCGGCCTGGACGTGGAGGCGCTGCTGGCCGCCCGCGACGCCCACGGCACGGTCGACCGCTCGGCCCTCCGCCCGGAAGACCGGGAGACCTCCTCGGACGCCTGGCTGACCGCGGACGCCGACGTCCTGATCCCCGCGGCCGTCTCGTACGCGATCGACGCGGCCAACCATGCGCTGATCACCGCCCGCCTGATCGTCGAGGCGGCCAACATGCCGGTCCTCCCCGAGGCTGAGGCCCTGCTCGCCGCCCGCGGGGTGACGGTCCTCCCCGACGTGGTGGTCAACTCCGCCACGAACGCCTGGTGGTGGTGGACCCTGTTCGGCGACATCGCTCCGGAGGCACACAGCGCTTTCGAGCACATCCGCCGCTCCATGCGTGCCCTGGTCGACCTGACGCTGTCCCGCGCCGAGAGTGACGGCACGACTCCCCGGGCGGCCGCCCACGCGATCGCCACCGACCGCCTCCCCGTCATCGAGGCACGCCATGGGCGCCGCCGCCCGATCTGACCCCTGGGTAGGGTTGCCGTGTGGGCAGGGTCAGGTTGAGCGTGGCCGAGCGGCGCGAGGAGCTGCTGCGGGCGGCCATCGAACAGATCGAGTCACGGGGTGTGGCGGCGGTACGGATCGCCGATGTGGCCTCGTCCCTCGGCGTGAGCAACGCCTTGGTGCTGTACCACTTCTCGACCAAGGAGAAGCTGGTCGCCGAGGCCTTCCGCTACGCCGCCGAGGACGACCTCGCCCACCTCCGCCGGCTGCTCGCCCGCCGTACGACGGCACTGCGCCGCCTGCGGGCAGCCGTCCGCTGGTATGCCCCCACCGGTCAGGCCAAGGGCTGGCGCCTGTGGATCGAGGGCTGGGCGGTCTCCCTCCGGGACCCCGCCCTCCGCGAGGTCACCCGTGACCTCGACCTCCGGTGGAAGGCCGCGCTGACCGGCCTCATCCAGGAGGGCGTGGCCGCCGCCGAGTTCCACTGCCCCGACCCCCAGGCCTCGGCCCTGCGTCTCACCGCGCTCCTGGACGGCCTGGCCGTCCAACTGACGTCCTACGGCGGAGCGGTCTCCCACACGAAGGCCCAGCAATGGGCCGACGAGGCCTTGGCCCGCGAACTGAACCTGCCGCAGTCGCCGACGAACTGACCACGACGGCCCGTCAGCCGCCCCCGAGCGGAAGGGTTCGTGCCAGTGCGTCGAGCCCGAGCGGAAGGGTTCGTGCCAGTGCGTCGAGCCCGTGGTACGGCGGCCCGGGGACCGCGCCCCATGTCCCTACTCTCCCCCGAGCAGTAGGGCACCGGGCGACGGGCTGACGCACCGGCACGACCCCTGCCGCCACGCGCCGCAGGCCGCAGGCGCCGTCAGGAACCGTCAGGAACCGTCAGGCCACGGACCCGATCCGCATCCTGATGTCGTCGGGCGACAGTGCCCCCTTCGCCGACACATGGTCACCGGACGACTCCCCGCGCAACCGCCGTCCGATCCACGGCACGAGATACTCCCGGGCCCAGTGGATGTTGTCCCGGCGCACCTCGAACGTCCCCCGCGGCGGCAGCGGCGGCCACGGCTGCTCGGGGTCCGCCGGCACCTCCAGGCCGAGCACCTGCCCGGCCCTCAGAGCGACCCGCGTGTGTCCCTCGGGCGACAGGTGCAACCGGTCGTCGTCCCACGCGCGCCGGTCCTGCACGGTCCTGAGCGACCACAGGTCGAGCACAGGGCACCCGTACCGGTCGGCGATCGCCCGCACATGCCCGTTGTATGTCGCGATCCTGCCCCGCAGATGCCTGAGCACCGGCACATCACGCGTGTCGAACCCGGTGGTCACCATCACGGTGCCGATCGCCGAGGTGAGCCGGGCCACCGCCCGCTCGAACCGTTCGGCGACCTCGTCGGGGTCGGTGCCGGGCCGGATGATGTCGTTCCCGCCCGCGCAGAAGGACATGAGATCGGGCGCGAGGTCGAGAGCCCTCGGCACCTGGTCCTCGACGATCTGGTCGAGGAGCTTTCCCCGCACCGCGAGATTGGTGTACTTGAAGTCGCCCTCGGGCACCCGGTCCGCGAGAAGCACCGCGAACCGGTCCGCCCAACCGACGAACGCCCCGTCGGGGCCGGGGTCGCCGACGCCCTCGGTGAAGCTGTCCCCCACCGCCACGTACGACCCGATCACTGATCTGCTGTTCTTCGAATCGTCTGCCACATCGGCACATGATTCACCTTCGTATGTGACCTACGCGACCGTAATAAGGGGTTGACGGGCGGTGAGATAGACCACGCTTCAAGAATCGATCAATCCAGGAATACGCCAGGTCAGGACAGCCTCCATACCTCCATACCCGGAAGTCCTGGATCCGGAAGTGACTCCAGGTCGTCCGGAAGGCGAAATGCCCGCGGCGGACCGTCGCCGCCGCTCCGGCTGCGCGGCCCGGCTTCTCGCCCAGCCCGGGCACGACGAAGGCCGGACCCCAACCGCGGGGTCCGGCCTTCGTCGGCACTGAGCCGGGGGTGCGCTGCTCGTCAGACGCTGACGCCCTTCGACCGCAGGTAGGCCAGCGGGTCGATGTCCGAGCCGTAGTCGGGCGTCGTACGGATCTCGAAGTGCAGGTGCGGGCCGGTGACATTGCCGGTGGCACCCGAGAGGCCGATCTGCTGACCGCCGCTGACGGACTGGCCGGCGGAGACGCCGATCGAGGACAGGTGGGCGTACTGGGCGTAGTAGCCGTCGGCGAGCCTGATGACGACCTGGTTGCCGTACGCGCCGCCCCAGCCGGCCGAGACGACGGTGCCCGCGCCCACGGCCTTGAGGCTTGTGCCGGTCGGGGCCACGAAGTCGACACCGGTGTGGTAGCCACTGGACCACATGCTGCCTGCGGTCTTGTAAGCGGTACCGACGGTGGCGCCCTGGATGGGCAGGGTGAAGCCGGAGCTGCTGGACTCGGCGGCCTGACCGGCGGACGTACCCGTCGTCTCCTTCGTCGTGGACTGGGAGGTCTTCGACGCCGTGGAGGGCTTGGACGGCTGCGACGACCGGGTCTTCGTCGACGACTGTGACGACCGTGTCTTCGTCGACGAGTGCGACGGCGCGCCCGAAGCGGACTTGCCGCCGATGACGAGCTTCAGACCCGGGTGGATGAGCGAGGGGTCGGAGCCGATCGCGGAACGGTTGTCCGAGTAGAGCCGCTTCCAGCCGCCCCGGACGTCCTGCTCGTCCGCGATCTTGGCGAGGTAGTCGCCGGCCTTCACCGTGTAGGTCCTGGTCGTCTTCTTCTTGGCGGCGGACTGCTTGCCGACGGCCTTCTCGGGGGCGGCCGTGACCGTCTTCTCGGAAACCCCGGAAACGGCGGCCGTGGGGGTCGCGGCATGGGCGCCGGCGGCCCCCATCAGGGGCAGTGCGAGCGCGGCTCCACCGGTTCCGGCGACGGCGATCGAGCGGGTGAAGCGCTGGGACTTGGGACGGCGATGCTTACCCTTCGCGGGCATGGCGAATTCCTCTCCGGCGCCTGCGAGGTGAGCTGTCGGGTGCGGACTGGAGATGCCCGGCCGGGCTTGCGCCCGGCTTTACCCCTAGCCGTTCCGGAGACCGGAACAGGCGGTACTTCCTGTGGGTCCCCCGCTCCTGCCGTGGATCGGGTCGGTACGCGGCTCCGGTCGGCGGCAGGATTGGGCGTCCGTCCGGATCGAGGCTGAACGTAAGCGACTTGTCCCCACAGAGACAACCATCGGCATTTCCCGGGCGTCTCCCTGCGTGATCCTTACACCGAATCCCGATTACGCTCCGTAAAGGAGTGCCGTATCTCCATTTCCAACCGCCCTGAAAAAGCGTGCAGATTACATGAACATGGCGGCGACAGTGCGTCACGGGTATGACGCTGCTCACGCGCCTACGCCTCAGTAGTCTTTATTCCAGGGCTAGTTGGATTAACGGCATCATTTCGGACAAGTCGCTCAAGTGCGACGCAGACGGACAACCGTCGCGTCGAGGTCACCGCGCAGCCCCGTCCGCAGACCGTGGTGCAACAGCACCGCCCCTCCGTACGTTTCGCCCGTTTCACGGCATTCATAGGTTTTCGCGGGGTCGAGGCCGCGCAGCCGGAGCGGCGGCAACGGCTCGCCGTAGTGCTGGGCCTGGAGACATGCGAGGACGACCACCTCGTCACCGTGGACGTACTGCACGGCGCTCAGCCCTCCGCTCGGCGGGCGCAGCCGGTAGAGGTCGCCGCGCTGCACGACGGGCTTGATCTCCTTGTACAGCTCCACCCACTCGCGCGCCTCGGCCAGCTCCTCCTCGCTCCATTTCGTCAGGTCGCCGCCGACGCCGAGCACACCCGCCATGGCGCTGACGAAGCGGAAACGCAGGGAGCTGACCCGGCCGTTGAGCTGGTTGTTCGGACTGTCCGTCACCCAGGCGGCCATGACCCGCGCCGGATGGATGTGGCTGAACCCGTGCTGGATGGCGAGCCGGTCCAGCGGGTCGGTGTTGTCGGAGGTCCACACCTGGTCGGTCCGCGACATGACCCCGAAGTCGATCCGGCCGCCCCCACCCGAGCACGACTCGAAGGCGACGCCGGGGTGAGCGGCCCGCAGCCGGTCCAGCAGGGCGTAGAAGGCGTGCACGTGCTCGACCCACAGCTTCTGCGGGTACGGCTCACCGGGCCAGCCCGCGTCCGTGAAGCAGCGGTTGAAGTCCCACTTCACATAGTCGATCGGGGCACTGGAGAGCAGGGTGTCCAGCTTCTCCCACAGATACTCCTGGACGTCCGGCCGAGCGAGGTTGAGCACCAGCTGATTGCGGAATTCCGTCCGCTTTCGTCCCGGTTGGAACTGTGCCCAGTCGGGGTGCGCCCGGTACAGCTCGCTGTCCGGGTTGACCATTTCGGGCTCGACCCAGATACCGAACTGCATCCCGAGGGCGTGCACCTGGTCGGCGAGCGGCTTCAGGCCCGCGGGGAAGCGGTCCGGGTTGGGCGTCCAGTCACCGAGTCCGGCCCGGTCGCTGGTGCGCGCCCCGAACCAGCCGTCGTCGACCACGAACAGCTCGACACCGATGGCCGCCGCCCGCTGCGCGAGCGCCCTCTGCTGCTCCTCCGAGATGTCGAACTCGGTGGCCTCCCACGAGTTGAACAGCACCGGCCGGTCCTGGTCGGCGTCCGGGATGACGTACGCCCGCTGGTAGGCGTGCCAGGCCCGGCTCGCCCCGCCGTGGCCGCGGTCGCTCCACAGTCCGGCGAAGACGGGCGCGGTGAACGTCTCCCCCGGCTCCAGCCGCAGCAGGCCCGCCTCGTCGTACCCGGCGCCGCCGGTGATCTGCACCCGCGCGTCCGGCAACTGGGCCACGGCGATCCGCCAGGAGCCCGACCAGCCGAGGGCGCAGCCGTAGACCTCGCCGTGCTCCTCGGTGGCGTCGGTGTCGAGGGCGACCCAGGGCAGGTGCTGGTGCCCGGTGTGGCCGCGGCGGCTGCCGATGACCTTCTCGCCGTAGGTGAGCTCGCCGCGCACCAGCCGGGACTCAGCCGCCCACCGGCCGTGCAGCTGGGACAGTCGCCAGCTCTCCTCGCGGCGGGGCAGCGTCCAGGTCGCCGAGTCGGCCCTCAGCAGCTCCACGGCCGGCCCCTCGTTGGCGAGGGTCACCCAGCGTTCCACGATGTCGTCGCGCATCCGGTAGTGCAGCGTGATCCGCAGACCGTCGTCGGCGAACCGCAGGCGCAGCTCGTCACCGTCCGCCTCGTACTCCTGGAAGGTCCACTCGGTACCGCGCCGCTCCTCGGTGCGGACCGAGAGGGCAGGGCGGGTGAAGCGGGGGCCGCCTTCGACGGGGTACTCCTCATGTCCGTCGACGGGGGCCTCGAAAGGCCAGTAGGGCAACTCCTGCCGGCCGCCCAGCTCCTCGGCCTCGGCGAGGGTGATCCTCGGACCCCAGTGCAGGTGCAACAGCTCGTCGTTCTGGGTGAGCCGCAGGGCGTAGCTGCTCCGGGGGCCCGCGAGAAGCCAGGTCCGGCCGTCCGTGGCGATGTCCAACATCAAGGCCTCACAAATTCGAACAGGCGCGATCGTGCTCCAACATCATTGCAGGTCGCCGCGCGGGCGCCCCGCCGCCTGTGGAAAACCGCCTCCGGCCCCGCCGTGAGCGCCTGTGGACAACTCATTGCGGTACGCACCCATGTCGTATCGTCATGGGGCGTCTCGATGCCGAGCGCGTGTCCGTCGACGATCGGCGCCGACGGCCGGATGGGAGGAGCCCCCGTGACGCAGCAGATCCCGTCGACCGAGCCCGAGCTGACCGGAGTGCGCAACTTCCGCGATGTGGGTGGCCTGCCGACCGTGGACGGCCGTCGGGTGCGTCAGGGAGTGCTGTTCCGCAGCGGGCATCTCGCGCACGCCACCGACGAGGACGCCGCGTTTCTGGGTTCCCTGGGTCTGCACACGATCTTCGACTTCCGCAATGCCGCAGACCAGAAGCTGGAGGGCCCGGACGTCGAGCTGCCCGGCGTGCGGAATGTGAACCTGCCGCTGTCCGACCCGGCGGACGGCGCCGAGTTCTGGAAGATGGTCCGCGACGGCGATGTGGACCAGCTGCGCGCGCTGCTGGACGACGGCAAGGCCGCCGGCCGGATGATCGCCTCCTACCGCACGATCATCAGGCAGCGCACGGCCGAGCACTCCCATGTGCTGCACGCGCTGGCCGAGGACAGCGTGCCCGCGCTGATGCACTGCGCGGCGGGCAAGGACCGCGCGGGCCTCTCCATAGCCGTGACGCTTCTCGCCGTCGGCGTGGAGCACGAGGCCATCGTCTCCGACTACCTGGAGTCGAACGCCAAGCACCGCCGCTACAAGGTACGCCGCAGCAGCAGCTCCCCGAGCGCCTACTCCCCCGAGGTCATGGAGCTCCTGAGCCCCCTGTTCGACGCCCGCGCCGAGTATCTCCAGGCGGCCTTCGACACGGTCGAGGAGACCTGGGGCGACGTGGACACCTATCTGGAGCAGGGCCTGAAGCTGAGCCCGGAGAACCGCGAGCGGCTGCGCGAGCGACTGCTCGACAACTGAACCCCGTGGGGGCTCCCGGCCCTGGCCGGGAGCCCCCACGGGAGGAGATCGCCGGGTCGCAGGTCCGCCGGCGCCGGTCCGTCGCTCACTGCTTGGCGCCCACCTCGAACAGCAGATAGATGAAGGCCGCGAAGAGGTGCCCGACGGCGATGTAGATGATCAGACGCACCCACAGGGCGCGGGGGAACTTCTCTTCCAGGTCACTCATGGGAAGTCTCCGGGGTGGTCGGCCCGAGGCACAGCGCGGCGGTCGGGCTCTGCAGCAGGGTGTGGACGAACAGCAGGTCGGCGCCGTCATGATCGGCGGCGGCGATACGGTGCGGGGTCAGCGAGTCGAAGTGCGCGCTGTCCCCGGGCGCGAGCAGATGCGCGGTGTCCCCGAGGCGCAGCCGCAGCCGCCCCTTCAGGACGTACAGCCACTCCTCGCCCGGGTGGACCCGCACGATGTCGCCCTGCGAGCCGTACGGCACATGGACGCGCAACGCCTGCATCCCGCGTCCTGGGGCGCCCGCCTGCCAGTAGGTCCAGCCGCCGGCCCCAGTGGGTTCCATGTCGTCGGCCCGCACGACGGCGTCCCGTCCGGCGACCGTCTCGCCGAGCAGTTCGGAGACGGTCGTACCGTAGATCCGGGCCAGGGCCAGCAGCATCGGCAACGAGGGCTGACGCTGCCCGGTCTCCAGCCGGGAGAGGTGCGCGGGCGACAGCCCGGCGGCCCGGGCCGCCGCCTCCAGTGTCAGGGAGGCGCGGCGGCGCAGGGCGCGCAGCTGGGGGGCGACGACGGGCAGGTCCGCGTCCGCCGTGGGCTCGGGAGGGGCCGTACCCTCGGAAGGGCTCATGCCCCCATTCAGCCGCGACTTTGCCTTGGGGGCAAATTTCTTGCCTCAGAGGCAAAGCAACTCTTCCGCTCCTGCCTGCGGGCCAAGAGCCGCTCGGCGGGCCCTACCTGTTGGCCACCGCCTGCTTCACCAGGGTCTTGCCGAAGTCCCACATCAGCCCGCCGCCGCTGTGCGCGTCGTCCATCACCTCGGTGAAGGCCGCAACGAACCGGTCCACTTCCCGCTCCCCGATGATCAGCGGCGGGATCAGCTTGATCACCTCCAGATGGTCGCCGGAGACCTGGGTGAGGATGCGGTGCCGTTGCAGCAACGGCACGACGACCATCTGCGCGAAGAGCCCCTTGCGCGCCGCCTGGAGCATTGTCCACCGGCCGCGCAGCTTCAACGACCTCGGCCTGCCGAACTCGATGCCGATCATCAGACCCCGGCCGCGCACGTCACTGAGCAGCTCGTACGTGTCGACCAGCGCCATGAGCCGGCTCTTGAGCAGCTCTCCCGTGGCGCGGGCGTTCGCCACGAGCTCCTCGTTCTCCATCACCGCCAGGACGGCGAGCCCGGCGGCCATGGCCTGGGCGTTGGAGCCGAAGCTCGCCGAGTGGACGAGGACACGCTCCATCGACGAGTAGACCTTCTTGAAGATCCACTCCTTGCCGAGGGTAGCGCCCACCGGTACATATCCGCCGGAGAGCGCCTTGGCCACACACACCAGGTCCGGCTCCACGCCCTCCTCGTGCTGGTAGGCGTAGAAGTCACCGGTCCGCCCGAGCCCGGTCTGCACCTCGTCGGCGATGAGCAGCGCCTTGTGACCGCGCAGCAGTTCCTGGGCGGCGCGCAGATAGCCGGGCGGTGCCTCGTGCACCCCCTTGCCCTGGATGGGCTCCACGATCAGCGCGGCGACGTCACCCTTCTTCAGCTCCTTCGCCAGTGCGTCGACATCACCGAGCGGTACGGCGGTGTCGGGCAGCAGCGGGGCGAAGCCGTCCCGGAAGCCGTTCTCGCCGTTCACGGAGAGCGAGCCGGTGGTGAGCCCGTGGAAGGCGTGGTCGCAGTAGAGGACGCGGGGCCGGCCGGTGGCGTACCTGGCGAACTTCAGGGCGGTCTCGACGGCCTCCGTGCCGCTGTTGCCGAAGAACACCCGGTCCAGGTGCGGGCTGTGGGCGAGCAGCCGTTCGGCGAGCAGTCCGGGCAGGGGCTGGCAGTCGAAGCGGGTGAGGTCGGCGAGCTGCGCGTCGAGGACGTCGTGCAGCGCCTTGCGGACCACGGGGTGGTGGCGGCCGAGGCCCATCACCCCGAACCCGGCGAGCATGTCCAGGTAGTCGAGGCCGTCGGAGTCCCAGAAGTACGCGCCCTCGGCCCGCTCGTAGACCTTGTCGAAGCCGATGGTGTGCAACATGCGCGGCAGCTGGTGGTTGAGGTGCCGGGAGTGGAGTTCGTAGCGCTCGGCGCCGCGCTCGGCGAGCAGTCTGCCGAGGTCGAACTCCCTGGCTCCGGCGGCGGGTTCGGCGGTGGTCATGACGGTGTCTCCTCGGCGGGTTCGGCGTCGGTCGGGTCTGCCGTCGACGGTGCGCCCCTCGCCGGCGCCCTCTGCGCGGACTCCTCCCCCTGGAGCGCGTCCTTCGCGACCGCCCCCTTTTCGAACGCGTCCTTCCCGGCCAGAGTCGCGCTGATCCGTCCGGCGATGTCGACCGGCGTCAGCCCGATGTCGGCCAGCACCTCGCCCCGCTTGGCGTGCGCGAGGAACTGCTCGGGAATGCCGAACCGCCGTACGGGTACGTCCACGTCGGCGTCCCCCAGGGCCAGGGCGACCGCCGAACCGACCCCGGCCGCACGGCTGTTGTCCTCCACGACCGCCACCAGCCGGTGCTCGTCGGCGAGCCAGGGCAGCGCCGGATCGACCGGCTTGACCCAGCGGGGGTCGACGACGGTGCAGCCGATGCCGCGCGCTTCCAGCAGCTCGGCGGCCTGGAGGCACACCCGCGCCATGACGCCGACGGCGACCAGCAGCACCCCGGGTTCCCCGGAGGCCGGGGGGCGGTGCAGGACGTCCATGCCGCCGACCCGCTCCAGGGCCGGGATCTCGGGCCCCACCGACTCCTTCGGGAACCGGATCACTGTCGGCGCGTCGTCCACGGCGACCGCCTCCCGCAGCTGTGCCCGCAGCTGTTCCGCGTCGCGCGGCGCGGCGATCCGCAGCCCGGGTACGACCTGCAGGACGGACATGTCCCACATGCCGTTGTGCGACGGCCCGTCGACGCCCGTGACCCCGGCCCGGTCCAGGACGAAGGTCACCCCGCACCGGTGCAGGGCGACATCCATCAGCAGCTGGTCGAAGGCCCGGTTCAGGAAGGTGGCGTAGACGGCGACGACCGGGTGGAGGCCGCCGGTGGCGAGGCCGGCCGCCGACACCGCCGCATGCTGCTCGGCGATCCCGACGTCCCAGACCCGGTCGGGGAACTTCTCGGCGAACCTGCCGAGGCCCACCGGGTGCAGCATCGCGGCCGTGATCGCCACGACGTCCTCGCGCTCGTCGGCGATCCGGACGATCTCGTCACCGAAGACCGAGGTCCAGGACGGTCCGCCGATGGGACCGAGCGGCTCGCAGGTGAGCGGGTCCATGACGCCGACCGTGTGGAAGTGGTCCTCCTCGTCGGCGAGGGCGGGCTCGTACCCCCGGCCCTTCTGGGTCAGACAGTGGACGAGGACGGGTCCGTGGAACCGTTTGGCGCGGCGCAGCGCCGACTCGACCGCCATGGTGTCGTGGCCGTCGATCGGTCCCACGTACTTCAGACCCAGATCCTCGAACATGCCCTGGGGTGCGAACGCGTCCTTGAAGCCCTTCTTCGCCCCGTGCAGCGCCTCGTAGACATGGTGGCCGACGACGGGGGTGCGCAGCAGGACGTCCTTGCCCCAGGCGAGGAACTGCTCGTAGCCGTCGGTGGTCCGCAGAGCGGCGAGGTGGTTCGCGAGGCCGCCGATGGTCGGTGAGTAGGAGCGCTCGTTGTCGTTGACGACGATGATCAGCGGCCGGTCCTTGGCGGCGGCGATGTTGTTGAGCGCCTCCCAGGCCATGCCGCCGGTCAGCGCCCCGTCACCGATGACGGCGACGACGTGGCCCCTCTCCGCCTGGACCTGGCGGGCCTTGGCGAGGCCGTCGGCCCAGCCGAGGGCGGTGGAGGCGTGACTGTTCTCGATGACGTCGTGCTCGGACTCCTCGCGCGAGGGATAGCCGGACAGGCCGCCCTTTCCGCGCAGCTTGGAGAAGTCCTGTCGCCCCGTCAGCAGCTTGTGGACGTAGCTCTGGTGACCGGTGTCCCACAGGATGCGATCGACGGGTGACTCGAAGACCCGGTGGAGCGCGATGGTCAGCTCCACCACTCCCAGGTTGGGCCCCAGGTGACCGCCGGTCCTGGCGACCGCGTGCACCAGGAACTCCCGGATCTCCTCGGCCAGTGCACCGAGTTCCGCCTCGGTCAGCGCCTTCACATCGCGCGGTTGCCGGATGTTCTCCAGAATCGTCACGTCGGGCCCCCTCTCGATCCGTGCTCTTCAGCCCGTGTCGTCAACTCACGGTGACCGCCGGTTCCCCCGACGCGACGCCGTCCTTCTCCATCTGCTCGGCGATCTTCATCGCCTCGTCGATGAGGGTCTCCACGATCTTCGACTCGGGGACGGTCTTGATGACCTCGCCCTTCACGAAGATCTGCCCCTTGCCGTTGCCGGAGGCGACCCCGAGGTCCGCCTCCCGCGCCTCCCCGGGCCCGTTGACGACACAGCCCATGACCGCGACGCGCAACGGCACCTCCATGCCTTCCAGCCCGGCGGTCACCTCGTCCGCCAGCCGGTAGACGTCGACCTGCGCCCGTCCGCACGACGGACAGGACACGATCTCCAGCCGCCGCGGCCGCAGGTTCAGCGACTGGAGGATCTGGATGCCGACCTTGACCTCCTCGGCCGGCGGCGCGCTCAGCGAGACACGGATCGTGTCGCCGATGCCCTCACCGAGCAGCGCCCCGAAGGCCACGGCGGACTTGATGGTCCCCTGGAAGGCGGGCCCGGCCTCGGTGACGCCCAGGTGCAGCGGGTAGTCGCAGCGGGCGGCGAGCTGCCGGTACGCCTCGACCATCACGACCGGGTCGTTGTGCTTGACGGAGATCTTGATGTCCCGGAAGTCGTGCTCCTCGAACAGGGACGCCTCCCACAGCGCGGACTCCACCAGCGCCTCGGGGGTCGCCCTGCCGTACTTCTGGAGGAGCCGCCGGTCGAGCGACCCGGCGTTGACCCCGATGCGGATCGGCGTCCCGTGGTCCTTCGCCGCCCGCGCGATCTCCTTCACCTTGTCGTCGAACTGCTTGATGTTGCCGGGGTTGACCCGTACGGCCGCGCACCCGGCCTCGATCGCGGCGAAGACGTACTTCGGCTGGAAGTGGATGTCCGCGATCACCGGGATCTGCGACTTGCGGGCGATGACGGCGAGGGCGTCCGCGTCGTCCTGTGTGGGGCAGGCGACGCGCACGATCTGGCAGCCGGACGCGGTGAGTTCCGCGATCTGCTGCAAGGTGGCACCGATGTCCGACGTACGGGTGGTCGTCATCGACTGCACCGACACCGGGGCCCCGCCGCCCACGGCCACCGACCCGACCTGGATACGCCGCGAGGGGCGGCGCTCGGCGACCGGCCGGACGGGCATCTCGGGAACGCCGAGGGGCACGGCGGTCATGACATCACCCCTGTTTCCCGGAGACCGTCTCGCGCAGGGCGCGCAGCGACTCCTTCAGCGACCCCATGGTGGCGAGGACCGCGGTGGGCTCGTAGCCGCAGTGGGCCATGCAGTTGGCGCACCGCGGGTCCTTGCCGCGGCCGTACGCGTCCCAGTCGGTGTCCTCGATCAGCTCGCGGTAGGTAGGGACGTAGCCGTCGCTCATCAGGTAGCAGGGCCTCTGCCAGCCGAAGAGCGAGTAGTTGGGGATCGCCCACGCGGTGCACGGAAAGTCGACCCTGCCCTCCAGGAAGTCGAGGAACAGGGGCGAGTGGTTCAGGCGCCAGCGGCGCCGGTTGCCGCCCGCGAACGCCTTCCTGAACAGTTCGCGGGTCTGTTCCACACCGAGGAAGTGCTCCTGGTCGGGGGCCTTCTCGTAGGCGTAGGCGGGCGAGATCATCATCTCGTCGACCTTCAGGTCGTCGTTGAGGAAGTTGAGGACCTCGATGATGGTCTGCGGGGTGTCGGTGTTGAAGAAGGTCGAGTTGGTGGTCACCCGGAAGCCCCGCCGCTTGGCCTCCTTGATGGCGGCCACGGCCTCGTCGAACACGCCCTCCTTGGCCACCGACTCGTCGTGCCGCTCCCGCAGCCCGTCGATGTGCACGGCGAACGCGAAGTACGGCGAGGGCTTGAAGGTGTCCATCTTCTTGCGCAGCAGCAGCGCGTTGGTGCAGAGGAAGACGTACTTCCGGCGGGCCACCAACTGCCGCACGATCTCGTCGATGTGCGGATGCATCAGCGGCTCACCGCCGGCGATGGACACCATCGGCGCGCCCGATTCGAGAACGGCGCCCACGGCCTGGGCCACCGGCATGCGCTGCTTGAGCACCCCGGCCGGATGCTGGATCTTGCCGCAGCCCTCGCACTTCAGGTTGCAGGCGTAGAGCGGTTCCAATTCGACGATCAGCGGAAACTTGTCGCGCCTGCGGAGCTTCTGTTCAGCGAGATACGTCGCCACCTTGATGGACTGGCGGAGCGGCATGGCCATCTGGCTCACCTCCTGGGGAGCAGCAAGGAACGGTGCCATTCGTAGTAAGCGGGGAGGGCGGCACGGAGAACGCGGAAAGCCGATATTCCACCGCGTACCGTGCCGATCCGGACCAGTTCATGTTCTGGAGCGTCCACGACCACTCGGACGGCCGCAACCGGGCGTGCGCCCGATCGCACGGCGCAGTGGAGCGTGACCGCGGATTCCATGTCGACGGCGATCGCTCCGGTCGCGAACAGGTCCGACCGCTCCTGACCGCGTACGACGTGATCGGATCCGGTGAGCGGGCCGGTGTGGACCGTGCGCCCGGGTACTCCCCTTTCCAGCTCCTTGACCAGTCGTTCGATGCCCGAGCACGGCGTGACGGCGCCGCCGGGGCCGCGTGTCTCCTCGGCGACGACGAGGTCACCGGGGTGCATACCGGGGGCGAGCCCGGCGCAGAACCCCGTGGCCAGTACGGCGGCCCCGGCCAGCGCCGGGTCGGCGAGGAGCCGGGTGACGGCGCGCTCGGCGGCCTTCGGGCCCATGCCGGTGCGCAGCACGGTGACCGGTCCGCCGGCGCCGCCCCGGTCGCCGCCGCTGCGCAGGGCGAACTGCTCGATGCCGAGCGCGCAGGCGATCAGCAGCGGGGCCGGGGCGGCGGCCGCGTCCATCAGCTCGCCCCGGCCTGCAGTACGCCCGGTTCGCCGTGGACGTACCGGCCGAGGGCGGTGAGCGGGAAGACCTGCCGGTAGAGGTGGTAGTTGATGGAGAAGTCCCAAGGGAAGCCGGTCCCCGTGAAGTGGGGCTCGTCCCAGCCGCCGTCGTCGCGCTGGGTCTGTGCGAGCCATGCGACGCCGCGCTCCACGGCCTTGGCGTCCCGCTCCCCCGCGGCCAGCAGCGCGAGGAGCGCCCAGGCGGTCTGGGAGGCGGTGGAGGCGCCCTTGCCCGCCCATTCGGCGGGGTCGGGGTAGGAGCGCAGGTCCTCGCCCCAGCCGCCGTCGGCGTTCTGTACGGTCTCCAGCCAGCCCACGGCCCGGCGGATCGCCGGGTGCGCGGCGGGCAGCCCGGCGGCCACCAGCGCGGGGACCACGGACCCCGTACCGTAGACGTAGTTGACGCCCCAGCGGCCGAACCAGGCTCCGCACGGCTCCTGTTCGGCGAGCAGCCACTCGATGCCGCGCCGGGTGCGCGGGTCGTGCGCGAGGCCCTCGACCGCGAGCATCTCCACGACGTGGGCGGTGACGTCGGCGGAGGGCGGGTCGATGACCTCGCCGAAGTCGCAGAACGGCAGCTTGTTGGGGAACATGCTGGTGTTGTCGACGTCGAAGGCGCCCCAGGCGCCGTTCCTCGACTGCATGCCGAGGGTCCAGCGCACCCCGCGCGCGACGGCCTTCTCGACGCGCTCGGGGTCGTGGTGCCTCACCCTGCGCAGGGCGAGCACGACCTCGGCGGTGTCGTCGATGTCGGGGTAGTTGTCGTTGTGGAACTCGAAGGCCCAGCCGCCCGGCGGCAGTTGGGGGCGTCTGACCGACCAGTCGCCGGGGCGGACGATCTCCTCGCCGAGCATCCAGTCGGCGGCCTTGACCAGTTGGGGGTGGTCGGCCGGCAGACCGGCGTCGGCGAGCGCGATGGTCGCGAGGCAGGTGTCCCACACGGGCGACTGGCAGGCCTCGATCATGCGGGCGCCGTCCTCGCGCCACACGGCGAACCGGTCCAGTGACTCCAGGCCGGCCCGCAGCACCGGGTGCTGGAGGTCGTAGCCGAGCAGATGGAGCGCGATGACCGAGTACACGGCCGGTGGCTGGATGCCGCCCCAGCAGCCGTCGTTCTCCTGTCGCTCGATGATCCAGCGGGCCGCGCTGTTCATCGCCGCCCTGCGCAGCCGCTTCAGCGCCACCTTGTGGTAGCCGTGCAGCACCTTGTCGAGCCGCTGGAACGCGCCCTCCCAGGTGCCCACCGGGTCGAGGGGCTTCGGCGGGTTGGGCCGGACGGGGTCGGTGTGCAGTTCGTCGAGCGGGAACGGCGCGGGCCGGACCGGGCGCTTGGCGGAGACGATCGTGAGCGGCACGATGGTCTGCCGTGCCCAGCAGCCGAAGTCGTAGATGTTCAGCGGCATCCACTTCGGGAAGTAGATGATCTCCGGAGGCATCTCCGGCAGGTCGTCCCACTTCCACCAGCCGAAGAGGGCGAGCCAGATCCGGGTGAAGACCCGGGACGAGGCGATCCCTCCGCGCTCCCGGATCCACGCGGACGCCTTCGCCATGTGCGGCTCCGACGGATCGTCACCGGCCAGTCTCAGCGCGACATACGCCTCGACGGTCGCGGAGAGTTCGGGCGGACCGCCGTGGAAGGTCGCCCAGGTGCCGTCCTCGCGCTGCTCGCCCCGGATGAAGAGGGCGGCGGCCCGGGTCGTCTCCTCGTCGCGGATGCCGAGGAACTGACGGAGCAGCAGGTCCTCCGCGTCCATGGTGACGTTGGTCTCCAGGTCGCCCTTCCACCAGCCCCGGGCGTCCTGACGCGCGAGAAGGAACTCGGTGGCACGCCGCAGGGCGCGCTCGGCGGCGTCCTGGACCCCTGCCGCCACCGGGGTGTCGGTGTCGGTTTCGCTGGCCGAGGCAGCGCGGGGCGGCAGTGCCCCGGTGCTTCCGTCGGTCGTCGCTGTCATGGCTTCCCCTTCGTGCAGTGGACGGATCTCTGCGGTGGGTCGGCCGTCGGCCGGTGCGTGTCCGGTGAACAGGCACCGGCCGGCGACTACGCGGGGGCTATGCGACCGATGGCGGTCGGCGGTCGGTCGATGGCGGTCATCTCTGCCGCACGACGACGAAGTCGGCGAGCGCCGCGAACTGGTCGCGTACGTGCTCGGGCATCCGGATCGAGTCGAGCGCCTCGATGGCAATGGCGTGCTGGCGGCGCGCTTCCTCGGCGGTCCACGCCCGGCCGCCGGCCTCCTCGATGAGGGCGGCGCGGGCGGCGAACTCCTCCTCGGAGAAGTTCTCGAAGTCGCTGCTCTTGGCGTCGGCGGAGAGGAGTTCACCGAGCCGCTCGGAGGCGGGGCCGCCCGCCGCGAGCGCGGCCACCACCGGCAGGGACTTCTTGCGCTGGCGCAGGTCGCTCCAGGTCTGCTTGCCCGTGGAGACCGGGTCGCCCCAGATGCCCAGCAGGTCGTCGACGGCCTGGAAGGCGAGCCCGAGGTGGTAGCCGTACTTCTCCAGCGTGTCGGCGGTGTGGTCGTCCGCGCCACCGAGGACCGCGCCGATGGAGCAGGCGCAGGCGAGCAGGGCGCCGGTCTTGTTGCCCTCCATCTCCAGGCACTCCTCGACGGTGACCCGCTCACGGTGCTCGTAGGAGATGTCCTGGGCCTGTCCGTCGATGAGCGCACGGGTGGCCGTGGTGACCCGGCGGGTGGCGCGGGCCGCCTCGGCGGTGCCGAGTTCGAGGAGGATCTCGTTGGCGAGGACCATCAGGGCGTCGCCGACGAGGATGGCCTGGGCGGGGTCGTACGCCTTCCAGACGGTGTCCCGGTGGCGGCGCTGTTCGTCGCCGTCCATCAGGTCGTCGTGCAGCAGCGAGAAGTTGTGCACCAGCTCCACCGCGACCGCGCCGGGGATGCCGACCTCGGGGGCGGCGCCGGTGACCTCCGCGGACATGACGGCCAGTGCGGGGCGCACGGCCTTGCCGCCGTCGCCGTCGGCCGGGTTGCCGTGGGTGTCGATCCAGCCGAAGTGATAGGCCGCGACGGTGTTCATGGGGGGCGCCAGCCGCTCGATCGCCGCCCGCAGCACGGGCGTGGCCAGGGTCCGCCCGCGCTCCAGGAGCGCGGTCACGTCCACCGCGTCGGCTGCCGTCGCGGCCGGGGGCACAGTGGGCACAGTCTCTCCTCTAGTTGCGGTGCCGAGAGTGCGGGAACCGTTCGGGTGCGCTTGGAGCGTCACGCTGCCTCCTCGTAGTCGAAGAGATGGTCCCGGGGCCGGCCCAGTGCGGCGAGGGCGGCGTCCGCCGCGCCGACGCCGCTGCGGACCGCACTCTCCATGGTCGCGGGCCACCCGGTGGCGGTCCACGCTCCGGCCAGGTACAGGCCGGGTGCCTTGGTGCGGGCGCCGGGCCTGAGCCGTCCGACGCCGGGGGTGGGAGCGAAGGTCGCGGTGCGCTCCCGGGTCACGAAGAAGTCCTTCACCCGCGCGCCGCGCACGCCGGGCAACAGGTGCTCCAGTTCGGGCAGATAACGCTCGCGGAGCACCGCCACCGGCTCGTCGATCTCGTCGTGCGCGGCCGACTGGGACAGCGCCAGGTACTGGCCCTCGCCCAGCCCGGACGCCTCGGTGCGGTCGAAGACCCACTGCACTGGCGAGCCGAGCGCCGCGAAGAAGGGGCGGCTCAGCACCTTCCGGTCGTACACCACATGGACGTTGAGGATCGGCGCGGTGCCGAGGTCCAGCAGTCGCTCGGGGTGGTCGAGCGCACCCTGCGGAAGCAGGTCGTACGCCTCGCGCTGCGGTACGGCGAGGACGACCGCGTCGGCGTGCAGGCTCTCGCCGACCACCTCGACCTGCCAGCCGCCGTTCTCGCCGGCGGCGACGCCGGTGACGCGGGTCCGCAGTTCGGTACGGACGCCCGCCGAGTCGAGGGCCTTGCGGGCCAGGCGGTCGTGGAGCTCGCCCAGCGGGACGTGGGCCCAGCCGATGTCGGCCGCGCCGGGGTCGGACAGCAGGCCCGTCTTGAAGACCATCGCGGCGAGGCCGAGGGAGGCGTCCCGGGCCACCGCGTTGAGGGTGGCGACGCCCACGAGGTCCCACAGTGCCTCGACGGCCCGCGCGGACTGGCCGTGTGCGGCGAGCCAGCCGCCGAAGTCCCGCTCGTCCAGTGCCGGGTCGTCGAGGTCGAGTGTCCGGAGCGCCAGCGCGGCACGCCCCACCTTGGCGCGTTCGGCGAGCGAGAGGTGCGGGTACGTGGCCAGGCTGCGCCCGAGGTGCAGGGGGACGGGCAGCGGGTCGCGCCGCAGGCGGCCGAGCCGCCGGCCGGGTCTGCCCCGCGCGTCGAGGACCGGCACGTCGAGACGGTTCTGCAGCGGAGCCAGCGCCGCCGCGTCGATCCGGTCGAGGAACCAGCGGTAGGCGGTGCAGCAGCGCAGGTACACATGCTGGCCGTTGTCGACGGTCAGGGTGCCGCGCTGGAAGGAGAAGGCCAGTCCGCCGAGGCGCGGCCGCCCCTCCAGCAGGGTGACCCGCACACCGGCGTCGGCGAGTGCGAGCGCGGTCGTGACGCCCGCCAGTCCCCCGCCGACCACTACGGCCGTGCTGCGGGGCCGGCCCGTCCGGTCCTCGCCCGGGAGTCCTGAGGACTGTGCTCCGTCGGTCATCGCGCACCCTCCCCTGCCGGCCGGCCGGGGCCAGGGATCGGTCCGCGACAGGCCGTCGCAGTCAGGGACGCCCTCGCGGTGCGGAGGGTTGCGTACCCCTTGTCCACGATGAGTTCACCTTTGCCTGCATTGTCCATCAGACGCGCCTCCTGACGGTACGCCGGGACACATGGCGGGTGTCCAGACCGGAGAGGCCGCGCACCGCGACATAGGCCTTCTCGCGGCCGGGCAACGAGACACGACCGCGCAGCACCGCCCCGGGCTCGCGCTCGATGCGGTCGAGCAGCCGCCGGTAGATACCGGCCATGGCGGCGACACAGGCTCCGCTGCGCCGGTCCAGCATCGGCAGGAGTCGGTAGCCCTCCGCGAAGAGGGCGCGGGCCCGGCGCACCTCGAAGTGCACCAGACCCGCGAAGTCGGAGTCGGCCGGCGGGAGCGGCCCGGCGAACCCCGCCGAGCAGCCGAACTTCGCGAGGTCGTCGCTCGGCAGATAGGTCCTGCCGCCCTGGGCGTCCTCGCGAACGTCCCGGAGGATGTTGGTGAGTTGCAGGGCGAGTCCGAGGGTGTCGGCGTACTCCGGCGCGCGCTCCGCTCCCCGCGCCCCGGGTTCGGTGCCGAAGACGCCGAGCGAGAGCCGTCCGATGGCGCCGGCGACGCAACGGCAGTAGGCCTTCAGATCGTCCCAGGTCTCGTAGGTCTCGCCGCGTACGTCCATCAGGACGCCGTCGATGAGTTCGTCGAGGGCGTCGAGCGGGACGGGAAAGCGGCTCGCGGTGTGGGCGAGGGCCACCACCACGGGGTCGGTGTCGTCCTCGTCGACGGTGCCCGCGCGGACGCGGTCGAGCAGCGACCGGGTCTCCTCCAGCCGGGCCGTCTTGACCTCGGCGGCGAGCGCGCCGTCACCGATGTCGTCGACGCGTCGTGAGAACGCGTAGAGAGCGGACATCGCACGGCGCTTGGGCGTCGGCAGCAGCCGGATGCCGTAGGCGAAGTTGCGGGCCTGTTGTCCGGTGACGGCCTCGCAGTAACTGTAGGCGGCGAGTACCGGCGCGGACGCGTGTGGTTCCGACTCCACGGTCCGGATCACCCCTCTCCTCGCAGGGCCGCGCCCACTTCCCGCAGCAACCGGAGCCTGCCGGGCTTGGGTGGGCCGGGAAGTACGTCGAATCCGGCGGCGGCGATCGCATGGACGGCCGCCCTTCCTCCCGCCACGAATCCCGCGAGGAGCAGCCTCAGCCTGCCGTGGACGCTCCCCACCAGCGGGGTGCCCTCGTCCAGGAGGTTCCGGGCGCGTTCCGCTTCGTACGCGACCAGTGCGCGCACCGATGCGCCCGCGACGGGTGCGGCGAGGTCCGCTTCCTGGACATGGAAGCGTTTCAGGTCCTCGGCGGGCAGATAGACGCGGTCGCGGCGGAGGTCCTCGGCCACGTCCTGGAGGTGTTCGATGATCTGGAGCGCGGTGCAGATGGCGTCGGAGAGGCGCGTCCGTTCGGGGGTGGTGGTGCCCGTCACGGCGAGCACCAGGTGACCCACGGGGTTGGCGGACAGTTCGCAGTAGGCGAGCAGGTCGTCGTAGGTCTCGTACCGCTTGACCAGCTGGTCCTGGCGATTGGCGGCGATCAGGCCGAGGAAGGGCTCGGGGCTGAGGCAGTGGCGGCGGACCGTGCGCTGGAGGCCGCGCAGCAGCGGGTGGCTCGGGGTGGCGTCGAAGACCTTGCGAAGGTCGGCCTCGAAGGCGTCGAGGAGGAGGAGCCGGTCGTCGGCGTCCTCGGGGGAGACTCCCAGGAGGCGGGCGTCGGCACCACCGGGGGCGAGATCGCCGTCGCCGATGTCGTCGACGAGGCGGGCGAAGCCGTAGAGCGCCGTCAGGTCGTCACGCCAGGCCCTGGGCAGGAAGAACGGCGCGACGGGGAAGTTCTCGGCCGCGGCTTTGTGGAGGGTGTCGCGCTCCGGGTCGCCGGTGCGCGCCGTCCCGCTATCGGTCACCGCCCGTCACCCGGCGCGGGGACGGCGGAAGCGTTGTTGAGCTGGGGAGTTTCCGAAGCCATGGCCGTCACATCTCCCGTTCTACACTGCCGACCCAATACGCACTATTTCGGACACGCCGCCCGATAGTCAGCGTGTGCGACGGATGCCGGGTGTCGCGCATTATGGACCCACTTGCCGCGATTCGGCACCGGTACAGCTTACGTTCTACAACGCACCGTGCTCCGTCGGGGTGTCCCGCGCATCACAAGAAAGCACCGATTGCCCCCAAGGTTCCTCTGGGTGGCCGGAGTTGACTGTTCCTTGCCGGACTTGGCCGTTCCTTTGCGGACGCCCGGCTCCCGTCTCCTCAGCAGACGCCGGGCCCCACCGGAGCAGTTCCGGCGGGGCCCGGCGTCGTGACGGGCTACTTGCCCGTGAACTTCTCGTACTCCTTCAGGACCTCTTCGGTCGGACCGTCCATGCGCAGCTCGCCGCGTTCCAGCCACAGGACCCGGTCGCAGGTGTCCCGGATCGACTTGTTGTTGTGGCTGACGAGGAAGACCGTACCGGCCTCCTTGCGCAGCTCGCGGATGCGGGCCTCGGAGCGCTTCTGGAACTTGCGGTCACCCGTGGCGAGGGCCTCGTCGATCATCAGGACGTCGTGGTCCTTGGCCGCCGCGATGGAGAAGCGCAGCCGCGCCGCCATGCCGGAGGAGTAGGTGCGCATCGGCAGGGTGATGAAGTCGCCCTTCTCGTTGATGCCGGAGAAGTCGACGATCTCCTGGTAGCGCGCCTTGATCTGCTCGCGGGACATGCCCATCGCGAGGCCGCCCAATATGACGTTCCGCTCGCCCGTGAGGTCGTTCATCAGGGCGGCGTTGACGCCGAGGAGGGAGGGCTGGCCGTCGGTGTAGACCTTGCCCTTCTCCGCGGGGAGCAGACCGGCGATGGCGCGCAGCAGGGTGGACTTGCCGGAGCCGTTGGAGCCGATGAGGCCGATGGCCTCGCCGCGGTAGGCGACGAAGGAGACGCCCTTGACGGCGTGCACCTTGCGGACACCCCGTTCCTCGCCGCGCTTCAGGATGCGGCTGAGTGCGGCGGTGGCGCTGCCCTTGCCGGTCTTGGCGCCGTTGACGCGGTAGACGATGTGCAGCTCGTCCGCGATGACGGTGGGGACTCGGGTGTCAGCCACGGCCGTACCTCTCCTCCGCCTTCCAGAAGTACACGAAACCGCCGAGCGCGACCAGCACGGCCCAGCCGCTCGCGACCGCCCACACGTGCGGGGGCAGGTTCTCCGAGCCGTAGCCGTCGATGAGCGCGAAGCGCATCAGGTCCATGTAGATGGCGGCCGGGTTCCACTGGAGGACGTCGCTGATCCACTGGGGATGTTTGGCCAGCATCACCGGGATGGAGAACATGACGCCGGAGGCGTACATCCAGGTGCGCATGACGAACGGCATCAGCTGGGCGAGGTCCGGGGTCTTGGCTCCCATGCGGGCGAAGACGAGGGCCAGGCCGGTGTTGAAGCAGAACTGGAGCGCCAGCACCGGGAGGATCAGCAGCCAGGACAGCTTGGGGTAGCTGCCGAAGCCGATCGCCACGGCGAACATCACGATCATCGAGAACAGCAGCTGCTGGAGCTGCTGCAGCGCGAAGGAGATGGGCAGGGAGGCCCGGGGGAAGTGCAGCGCGCGCACCAGCCCGAGGTTGCCGGAGATCGCGCGGACGCCCGCCATCACCGAGCTCTGGGTGAAGGTGAAGACGAACACACCCGTGACCAGGAACGGGATGTAGACCTCGCGGGACATGCCGCGGTCGGCGTCGAGGATCAGGCCGAAGATCAGGAAGTACACCAGCGCGTTCAGCAGCGGGGTGGCCACCTGCCACAGCTGGCCGAGCTTGGCCTGGCTGTACTGCGCGGTGAGCTTCGCCTGGGAGAAGGCGAGGATGAAGTGACGCCGCCCCCACATCTGGCGGACGTACTCGGCGAGTCCGGGACGGGCACCGCTCACGGACAGCCCGTACTTGGCGGCCAGTTCCGCCGCGGAGAGCCCGTCATCGGGCGACGGGCGGTCGCTCACCGCGAGCCTGCCGTCATGCGTTGTCTCACTCACAAATGGATACTTTCGTCCTCAAAGTGCGCAGCCTGGTCGGGCCGAGGCCGAAACCTGGGACCGGGTACCGCCGCATGCTCTCAGATATCGAGCTTGTCAGATGACGGGAGGTCGGCCCAGTCGGGTCAGGCGCCACACCGTACGCCACTTCATGGGCCGGCGGGGACCGCAGGCGCTCGTCCAGCCCTCCTTGAAACCGCCGAACCACGCCTTCAGGGCCGGGCCCGAGGGCTTGCGCAGCAGGGTCAGCAGCAGCCAGACGCCCAGGTAGACGGGCACGAGCAGGGCGGGGAGGTTGCGGCGCGCGAGCCAGACGCGGTTGCGCGCGACCATGCGGTGGTAGACCGCGTGCCGGGAGGGCGCGGTCGTCGGGTGGTAGAGCACCATGTCGGACCGGTAGTCGATCATCCAGCCCGCGTCGAGGGCCCGCCATGCCAGGTCGGTTTCCTCGTGTGCATAGAAGAACTCGTCCGGGAGCCCGCCGACTTCGGCCAAGACGCGGGTCCGTACGGCGTTGGCGCCGCCGAGGAAGGTGGTGACCCGGGAGGAGCGCATCGGGTCGGAGGCACGCAACCGGGGCACATGGCGCCGCTGGGTCTCACCGGTGTCGGGGTCGGCGATGCGGAAGCTGATGATGCCGAGCCGCGGGTCGGCCTCGAAGGCCTTGCGGCACAGCTCGGCAGTGTCGTGGTGGGCGAGCAGACCGTCGTCGTCCAGGAAGAGGAGGACGTCGACGTCCCGGCCGCCGGGGCCGAACGCCTCGATGCCGACGTTGCGGCCGCCGGGGATGCCGAGGTTCTCGGGCAGCTCGACGGTCCTGACGCCCTCGGGGACGTCCGGGACGGGTGAGCCGTTGCCGACGACGACCACCTCGACCCGGTCGCCCTCCTGCTTGGCGACCGAGTCGAGGAGGGCGCGGAGTTCGTCGGGGCGGTTGCCCATGGTGATGATGACCGCGCCGACCTTCATGCCGCCGCTCACTTCAGCCTGCTGGAGGCGAGGATGGACACCAGGTGCAGCAGGGTCTGCAGCAGGGCGATGCCCGCGAGGACGGCCACTCCGAGCCGGGAGTAGAAGAGGTCGCCCCGGGCCTGGTCGACGATCGCGAGGACCAGGACCAGCAGGGACGCCTCGACACCGAGGATCAGCCGGTGGAACTTGAGCGCGGCGGCGGCCCGGCGGGCCAGTGCCATGCCGGAGGAGCGCGGCACCGACGCCGACTCCTGGACCGGCGGCTTCCCGGTCTGGTGCCGGGCGACTCCGACGAGGTCGGTCTCCGCCTTGATCAGGATGGCGCCGAGAGCGGCGAGGGTGCCGAGGAAGGCCCACAGCCAGTCGATCCGGCCGGTGCCCCACAGGTCGGCGGCGCGCAGGCCGAAGCCGACGAGCACGGCCGCGTCGCAGAGGTACGCGCCGACCCGGTCGACGTAGACGCCGGCGATCGAGTACTGCTTGCGCCAGCGGGCGATCTCCCCGTCGACGCAGTCGAACAGCAGGTACAGCTGGACCATCAGCACACCGAGGACGGCGCCCCAGATGCCCGGAACGAGCAGGGCCGGGGCGGCGAGGACGCCGAAGACGGTCATCAGGTAGGTCAGCTGGTTGGGCGTGACCCGGGTGTTCACCAGGTGCCGGTCGATGCGCAGGGAGATTTCGCGCATGTAGAGCCGGCCGGCCCAGTGCTCGCCGCTCCGCCGGTCCTTCACCCCCGGGGGGTGAACGACCGGTCGGAGCTCAGCTACCGATGGCTTTGGCATAGTCGGCGTATGCGTCCTTGATCTGCTCGGTGCTCAGTTCGAGGTGTTCGAGGATGGTGTAGCGGCCCGGCCGGGTCTGCGGCGCGAACTCCACGACCTTGACGAACTCGTCGATGGTGAAGCCGATCTCCTCCGGGAGGACGGGCAGCCCGTGGTGGCGCAGGACCTCGGTCATCTGACCGGCGATCTCCTTGTCACCCCGCAGGAACGTGGCGAAGGCGCCACCCAGTCCGCACTGCTCGCCGTGGAGGGCGTTGCGCTTGGGGAAGCTGAGGTCGAAGGCGTGGCTGATCTCGTGGCAGGCGCCCGAGGCGGGACGGCTGTCGCCGGCCACGGACATGGAGATCCCGCACAGCACGAGGGACTCGGACAGGGTCGTCAGGAAGTCGTCGTCGCCGATGCCGCCGGGGTGGCGGAGCACGGCCTCGGCGGCCTGGCGGGCCATCGCGGCGGCCAGTCCGTCGACCTTCTCGCCGGTCTCGCGGCTGGACAGCTCCCAGTCGGCCACGGCGGAGATCTTGCAGATCACATCGCCGATGCCGGCCCGCACGAAGCGCACCGGGGCCTCACGGATGACATCGAGGTCGATGACGATCCCGATGGGGTTCGGCACACCGTACGAGCCGCGGCCCGCGTCGTTGTCGAGCGTGGCGACCGGGGAGCACAGGCCGTCGTTGGCGAGGTTGGTGGCCACCGCGACCAGCGGCAGGCCCACCCGGGCCGCGGCGTACTTGGCGCAGTCGATGACCTTGCCGCCGCCGAGCCCGATCACGGCGTCGTAGTGACCGCCCTTCTTGATCGAGTCGGCGAGCCGTACGGCGCCGTCGATGGTGCCGTCGGCGTCGCAGAACCAGTCCGCCTCCGGCAGCGCGGGGGCGAACCTCTCGCGCAGCGCCTGGCCGGAGCCGCCGCTGATGGCGAAGGCCATCCGGCCCGACGGCGCGATGCGCTGGTCCGACAGAATCGTCGCCAGGTCATCGAGCGCGCCGGGACGGATGTCCACGACGACCGGCGAGGGGATGAGCCTCGTCAGTACTGGCACGCGATCTCACGTCCCTTGGCGAGGTCGTCGTGGTTGTCGATCTCGACCCACTTGACGTCACCGATGGGCGCCACGTCGATCTTGAAGCCGCGGTTCACGAGCTCCTGGTAGCCGTGCTCGTAGAACTGCTGCGGGTCGGTCTCGAAGACCGTCTTCAGCGCGTCGGCCAGCTCGTCGGCGGCCTCGCCCTCGATGAGGGTGACGCCGATGTACTCGCCGGAGGCCTCCGCCGGGTCCATCAGCTTGGTGATCTTCGTCATGCCCTTCTCGGGGTCGACGACGACCTTCATCTCCTCGTCGGCCAGCGACTTCACGGTGTCGATGGCGAGGATGATCTTCTTGTCGCCGCCGCGCGCGGCGAGCAGGGTCTTCTCGACGGAGACCGGGTGCACGGTGTCGCCGTTGGCGAGGATCACCGAGTGCTTGATGGCGTCACGGCCGCACCACAGGGAGTAGGCGTTGTTCCACTCCTCGGCCTTGTCGTTGTCGATCAGGGTGATCTTCAGGCCGTACTTCTGCTCCAGCGCCTCACGGCGCTCGTAGACGGCCTCCTTGCGGTACCCGACGATGATCGCGACCTCGGTCAGGCCGATCTCGGCGAAGTTGCCGAGCGTGAGGTCGAGAACGGTGAGGCTGTCCTCGTTCCCCTCCGGGCCGACCGGCACCAGAGCCTTGGGCAGGGTGTCGGTGTAGGGGCGCAGACGCCGTCCGGCGCCGGCCGCCAGCACGAGGCCGATCATGCGGGTTCTCCTTCATCGTGTACGGCGGGTGCGCCGGTTTTATGGGCGGTCACCCAGAAGCGGATGCTCTCGAGGAGCACCACGAGCGCCACGGCCACGGCGAGAACCGTGAGCGCGACTGTGAACTCTGTGGGCGCGAGCAGCGCGGCCAGGACGGTGACCAGCAGCGTCCTGCCTTCGTGACCGCCGATCGCCCGCACCAGCCACCGCGGCGGCGCGCCGGCGTCACCGCGGATGCGGTACACCGTGTCGTAGTGATGGTAGGCGACAGCCGCCACCAGCCCGAATGCCGCGGGGAGGGCTCCGTTCACCTCGGCTTTGGCCGCCAGTACAAGAACGGTGCCGTACTCGGCGGCGCGGAACAGCGGGGGAATCAGCCAGTCCAGGGCCCCCTTGAGGGGACGTGCGACGGCGTCCGCCGAGACCAGGACGTACACGGCGGCGGCGAGGACGACCGACCAGCCGGGCCCGTCGATCCAGGCAGCGAGCACCAGGACGGCGGCGCCCGCGAGGGCCAGGAGCTTGGCGAGGACCGGGTAGCGGCTCGGCATGACGCGGGAGAGAGCCTCGGCCAGAGGGCCGCTGTCGGCGAGGTCGGCCAGTGCCCGTGCCGCCCGGTCCGTCCGCTGTGCCTTGCGGGTCAGCGAGCGCAGCACACGGCCCGCCGTGGTGTAGGTCGCAGCGAACGCGCAGCCGATGAGGAGCGCGTAGAAGGTGATACGGGGCGTGGTGGCCGCCGTCAGGACCGCGATCATCGCCCAGCGTTCGCCGATCGGCAGCACGATCATGCGCCGTACCCACACCGTCCAGCCGACGCTGTCGAGCTTGCCGGAGAGGGCGGCGGTGGGGCTGGTGTTGGCGGTGGCGTCGTGGTTCGCCTCGTTGAAGGAGAAGTCGACGACGTGGCGGCAGGTCTGCAGGACCATCGCGCCGAGGGCGAGCGCCCACACGTCGTCACCACCCCGGGCGGCGCCGAGCGCGAGGCCCGCGTAGTAGGCGTACTCCTTGGCGCGGTCGAAGGTGGCGTCGAGCCAGGCGCCGAGCGTCGAGTACTGCAGCGAGTAGCGGGCCAGCTGACCGTCGGTGCAGTCCAGGACGAAGGAGAAGATCAGCAGCAGGCCGGCCGCGACGAACCCGCCGCGGGTGCCGGTGGCCGCGCAGCCCGCCGCGATCAGGGCGGTGACGAGTGAGGCCGTGGTGACCTGGTTCGGGGTGAGACCGCGGCGGGCGCACCAGCGGGCGATGTAGCGGGAGTAGGGGCTGATGAAGTGCGTGGTGAAGAAGCCGTCGCGGGATTTCACGGCCGTCCGCAGCCGGACTGCCTCGTCGTCGACGGCGGCGACCGCCTGGCGGGCCTCGTCGCGGGTCTGCGGGTCGGCGGGGACCACGGCGACCAGGGTGCCGAGGTCGGGCCGGTACAGGGGGACGCCGTCGGCATCGAGCGCGGCGACCACCCGGTCGGCGATGCTGTCCACGGCGACGGCGGTGGTGCCGCCCGCGTCGGAGTTCTCGCGGGCCAGCGCCCGGTCGAGGGCCTGGCGTGCGGCGGCCTGCACGGTCACGGCGCCCGGCAGGGCGGCGGCCTCGAACCGGGGGTCGGTGAGGCCCAGGCGCAGCGCGTGGACGTGTCCCACGAACCGGGCGTCGACGATCGCGACCCGCTGACCGGCGGGAACGGTGGCCAGGAGCGTTTCGGCGTCACCGGCGTCGGAGGCGACCCGCACGTCGAAGCCGAGCGACCGCAGATCGCCCTCCAGCGACGATCCGGGGACCGGCTGACCGGTGAGGATGGCGGTCGACAGACGAACTCACTCCCTGGGTGCCGACGCGACCGCGCCGGGCATGTGCGTGGTGGAGAGACCCCGGCCCGCTACGGTCCGGCGGCGTGTCGGCAGAGGTTATCGGATGAAGGGAAACGAGGATTCACCGCCCGTTCACGGCCCGATCAGGTGGGCCTGCTGGGGCTCCGCCGCGATCATCATCGGGGATTCGGGGGCCACGCCACAAACTCCGGTTCGCATATCGGCTCATAGGCGATATACGACGAAGCCCGCGACCGACTGCCACAGAGTCAACAATCTTCAACATCAACCAACAGAAACTATCAACGAGGCCAGGGCGGCACCGTTAAGGTAGGTGCCCATGACTTGGCTGATCACAGGCGGAGCCGGATATATCGGCGCACACGTGGCGAGGACCCTGGCCGATGCCGGAGAACAGGTGGTCGCCCTGGACGACCTCTCGACCGGCGTCCCCGGCCGCCTCCCCGACCGCATCCCGCTCGTCCACGGCTCCGCCCTGGACGGCGACCTCCTCAAGCGGACTCTCGCCGAGCACGCCGTGACCGGTGTGGTGCATCTGGCGGCCCGCAAGCAGGTCGGCGAGTCGGTGGCCCAGCCGATCCGCTACTACCAGGAGAACGTGGGCGCACTGGCCACCTTGCTCGACGCTGCGGCCGGTGCGGGAGTGAGACGGTTCCTGTTCTCGTCCTCCGCCGCCGTGTACGGCAACCCGGACGTGGACCTCATCACAGAGGAGACCCCGTGCGCCCCGATGAGTCCCTACGGCGAGACCAAGCTCGCCGGGGAGTGGCTCGTCCGCGCGGCGGGCCGGGCACACGGCATGGCCACCGTGTGTCTGCGGTACTTCAACGTGGCGGGCACCGCCGAGCCCGAGCTCGCCGACACCGGCGTCTTCAATGTGATCCCGATGGTCTTCGACCGCCTCACCCGCGACGAGGCACCCCGGATCTTCGGCGACGACTACCCGACCCCGGACGGCACCTGCGTCCGCGACTACATCCATGTCGCCGACCTCGCCGAGGCGCACCTCGCCGCGGTCCGACGGCTCGCCGCGCTGGACACGACCGACCACCTGACCGTGAACATCGGCCGTGGCGAGGGCGTCTCGGTGCGCGAACTGGTCACGCTGGTCGGTGAGGTGACCGGCGACCGCCGGCCCGCGCTCGTCGAAGCGCGCCGCCCCGGTGACGCGCCGCGCGCCGTCGCGTGCGCCGCGCTGGCCGAGCGGGAGCTGGGCTGGACGGCCCGGCGCGGGGTGCGCGAGATGGTCGAGTCGGCATGGGCGGGCTGGCGCCTGCACCGCGGTCTCCAGCCCGGTTCCCGATCATGACACCACTCTGACCTGCGTATCGTTTCCGCAGGTCAGAGCACATGACAACGGTGTTCAGTGCCGCGTTGCCGTATACCCCCCGCCCGTAGTTGACTGTGGTCCCGGAGCCGGACACACGGACACGGAAGGGCGGACTCCATGGGGGCTGGGCACGATCACGGGCACGCGCATCATGCGCCGACCAGTGGTACGGCGGCAGCGGCGTACCGCGGGAGGCTGCGGATCGCGTTGTCGATCACGCTCACCGTCATGGTGGTCGAGATCGTCGGTGGGGTCCTCGCCGACTCGCTCGCACTCGTCGCGGACGCGGCGCACATGGCGACGGACGCGGTGGGCCTCGGCATGGCGCTCCTCGCGATCCACTTCGCCAACCGCCCGCCCAGCGGCAACCGCACCTTCGGTTACGCCCGCGCCGAGATCCTCGCGGCACTCGCCAACTGCCTGCTGCTGCTCGGCGTCGGTGGCTATGTGCTCTTCGAGGCGATCCAGCGCTTCATCACCCCGGTCGGCACCGAGGGCGGTCTGACCGTCGTGTTCGGCGCGATCGGCCTGGTCGCCAACATGATCTCGCTGACGCTGCTGATGCGGGGCCAGAAGGAGAGCCTGAACGTACGGGGCGCCTTCCTGGAGGTGGCCGCGGACGCGCTCGGCTCGCTGGCGGTCATCGTCTCTGCCCTGGTCATCCTGCTCACCGGCTGGCAGGCCGCCGACCCGATCGCCTCGCTGATCATCGGAGTGATGATCGTGCCGCGCACGGTGAAGCTGCTGCGCGAGACCCTGGACGTCCTGCTTGAGGCGGCCCCCAAGAACGTCGACATGGCGGAGGTCCGGGCCCACATCCTCGCCCTGCCCGGCGTCGAGGACGTCCACGACCTGCACGCCTGGACCATCACCTCCGGCATGCCCGTCCTGTCCGCCCATGTCGTGGTCGGTTCCGAGACGCTCGACTCCATCGGCAACGAGAAGATGCTCCACGAACTCCAGGGCTGTATCGGCGACCACTTCGACGTCGAGCACTGCACCTTCCAGCTGGAGCCCGGCGGACACGCGGCGCACGAGGCGAAGCTCTGCCACTGATCACCGGCCACCGGCCTCCGCAGCCGGCCTCCGCCGTCGGACACGCGGTGCGCCACGGGTCCGCCTGCCTGCTTCGTAGGTGCATCCGGGTACGCCATCCGGCCGGGTTTCGACGGTCGCGCCCGGCCGTACGGGATCTGGAACCGAGCCCTCACCGGACGCCCGAACCCCGGACGACCAGGTGTTCGTCCGCTCCTGAAGGCCGGCCCGCGATCCGTGGGTGTCCCCGCGGGGGGTGCGGGGGTAGGACATGCGGGTTGGCGTGAAGTGCCAGGTGTGCCGCTCGCCTGCGGCAGACTTGGGGCTCGAGGAACGAAGCGAAGGATGGGCATGCCGATCACACCTGCCACCGCGATGCACGATTCACCGGACAGCACCACGGAAGCGATCCTGCTGGAGCTGGTCGACGAGGAGGGCACGACGATCGGCACGGCGGAGAAGCTCTCCGCGCACCAGCCGCCCGGGCGGCTGCACCGGGCGTTCTCCGTGTTCCTCTTCGACGAGCGCGGCCGGCTGCTGCTCCAGCAGCGCGCCCTCGGCAAGTACCACTCCCCCGGGGTCTGGTCGAACACCTGCTGCGGCCACCCCTACCCCGGCGAGTCCCCCTTCGCGGCGGCCGCGCGGCGGACGTACGAGGAGCTCGGGGCGTCCCCGGCGCTGCTCGGCGAGGCGGGCACGGTCCGCTACAACCACCCCGACCCGGCCTCGGGACTGGTGGAGCAGGAGTTCAACCATCTCTTCGTCGGGCTGGTGCGGTCCCCGCTGCGGCCGGACCCGGAGGAGGTCGGGGCCACGGCCTTCGTGACCCCGGCGGAGCTGGCGGAGCGGCACGCCAAGGACACCTTCTCGGCATGGTTCATGACGGTGCTGGACGCGGCTCGTCCCGCGGTCAGGGAACTGACGGGCCCGTCCGCGGGCTGGTGACCGCGACCGTCACAGGGGATGCGCGGATTTGAGCGGCAGGGCGGCCCAGATCACCTTGCCACCGCTCGCGGTGTGCTCGACATCGCAGACCCCGCCGGCCTCCCTGGTGATCTCACGCACCAGCAGCAGCCCCCGGCCGCCCAGTCGGCCGTGGTCGGTCTCCAGGGCGGTCGGGCGGTAGGGGTGGTTGTCCTCCACCGCGACACGCACCCACTCCGCTCCGACCGCGACCTCCACGGCGAGCGTGGGCGAGAGCACCGCCGCGTGTTTGACGGCGTTCGTCACCAGCTCGGAGACGATCACCAGTACCCCGTGGACGAGGCCGTCCGAGATCGGCACGCCCTGGCGGGCGAGTAACTCCCGGACGGCGCGCCGCGCATGCGGCACCGAGGCGTCGACGGCGGCCGCGGTGAACCGCCAGACCCCTTCGTACGGCAGCGGCTTCGGCGGCCCCTGGTCGTCGGGAGCGTGCCCGCCGCCAGGGCGTGGGTCGCTCCCGCGCCCTGGGTCATCCATGGTCCGGTCGCCGCCCTTGCGCTCGATTGTCACCACACGTTAAGTGTTGGCGACTCGGCGCCGTCCACGACTGCCTGCACGCAAGTCGTCACGTATCGACGAGTTTGCAACTGATTGCGTTCGGATCCATTGATGGAATGACCGGTCCTGGCGGGCGCATGCCGCTTTGGGCACTATTCGGGTTGTACGGGTTCGGCGCCGTGCCCGCTCTTCCCGCCGGCCGGCCGGTGACTCTCCGTGAGTTTCTCGGAGACCAGCCCCACGATGCGCCGTCCGCCGAACCCGGTGGCGATCAGCCCGAGGCCGTCGAAGAGCAGGGCGAGCGAGACGAAGGTGCCGATGACGTACTTGCTGCTGCTCGGCCAGGCGGCGAGCACCAGGATGCCGAGGAGCAGGTCGAAGGCTCCCTGGAGCAATGACCAGCCGAACTGGGGGCCGCGCACGACGAGGCTGCCGACCAGCCGGAACAGTCCGCCGGTGAGGAACAGCAGCGCGGCGAACATGGTGAGCGCCTCGGCCCCCGCCTCCGGGGTCTTGAGCACGACCACGCCGGCCGCGATGTTCAGCGCGGCGACCACGACACCGAGCCAGAAGAAGTTGGTGCCGCGGGCCTGCACCGCGTGCAGCAGGCCGATCACGCCGCCGATCAGCAGCAGCCAGCCGAAGAGGATCATGGTGGTCAGGGTGGCGACTCCCGCGTAGAGCAGCCCGACGAGACCCGCGATCACCAGGATCACCCCGAGGGCGGCGATCCAGCCGAAGTCCCTTCCGAGCCTGGCCGTCTCGGCTTCCGCGTCCTTGCGCCCGCCCGTGGCGGGGTTCGTGCCTCGCGTGGTGTGCGTGTCCTTGGAGTGCCTGGATCTGGGCATGCGGGGCCTCCCTCGCGTTCGGGCCCCCTTCTTGATCGTATGGGTGCGGGGGGTGGCTAGCATCCCGTGCATGGACCCTCAACTGCTGCACTCCACCGCCGACGGGGTCGCGACGGTCGTGATCCACCACCCGGCCAAGCGCAACGCCATGACGGCCGGGATGTGGCGTTCGCTGCCGCCGCTGCTCGACCGGCTGGCCACCGATCCCTCCGTACGAGCGCTGGTGCTGACCGGGGAGGGCGGGACGTTCTGCGCGGGGGCCGACATCTCCACGCTACGGCAGTCCCCCGGCGAGGCCCAGGGTCTTGCGCTGTGCGCCGAGGAGGCGCTCGCGGCCTTTCCCAAGCCGACGCTCGCGGCGATCCGGGGGCACTGTGTGGGCGGGGGGTCGCAGCTCGCGGCGGCGTGTGATCTGCGGTTCGCGGAGGAGGGGTCGCTGTTCGGGATCACCCCCGCGAAGCTGGGGCTGGTCTATCCGTCGTCCTCCACCCGGCGGTTGGTGTCGCTGGTCGGACCCGGCACCGCCAAGTACCTCCTGTTCTCGGGTGAGTTGATCGACAGCGAGCGGGCGCTGCGTACGGGGCTGGTGGACGAGGTGCTTCCCGGCGGCGGGCTGGCCGAGCGGGTCGCGGAGTTCACCCGGGTGCTGGTCTCGCGCTCCCGGCTGACCCAGGCGGCGGCGAAGGAGTTCGCCGCCGGCCGGACGGACCGGGACGCCCACTGGGCCGAGCAGGCACGCGGGAGCGGCGACGCCGCGGAGGGTGTCGCCGCGTTCCTGGAGCGCCGTCAGCCCCGGTTCACCTGGACGGTGTGAGAGCCGTGACATGAGGCCCGGGGCGGGCGGGGGTCACATCAGGGCGAAGCGGCTGTTGGTGCGGAACTCCTCCACGAGGTGGGCGGGCGCCTTGTGCGGGGCGCCGGCGTCGTACGGCGGCTGCGGGTCGTACTCGGTCATCAGCTGGACGGCCTGGGCGTGCTCGTCGCCCGCGATCCGGCCGATCAGGGTGAGGCCCATGTCGATGCCGGAGGAGACCCCGGCCGCGGTGACGTACTTGCCGTCGGTCACGACCCGCTCCCCCGTCGGCTCGGCCCCGTACTGCTTGAGGAAGTCCAGCGCCAGCCAGTGCGAGGTGGCCCGGCGGCCTTCGAGGAGACCGGCGCCGGCCAGGATCAGGGAGCCGGTGCAGACGGAGGTCGTCCAGGTGCTCGTGCGGTCGGCCGCGCGCAGCCACGCGAAGAGGGTCTCGTTCTCCATCTGCGCGAACTGGCCGGGGCCGCCCGGGACCACGACGACGTCCGGAGCCGGGACCTCGGCGAGCGTCCTGTCCGCCGTGATCGCGAGGGCGCCGGTGTCGGCACGGACGGGACCGGTCTCCTCGGCGACGAGGACCAGGTCGGCGTCGGGGAGACGGCCGAGGGTCTCGTAGGGGCCGACGGCGTCGAGTGCGGTGAAGCGGTCGAAGAGGACGATGGCGATCTGCATGGGTTTCCCTTCAGTGGGTGGGCGCGGAAGCCGGTCGAAAGCGGCGGCGGTACTCCGCGGGGGCCGTTCCGAGGGCCTTGACGAAGGCCCGGCGCATGGCCTCGGAGGTGCCGTAGCCACAGGCGCGCGAGATCTCCTCGACGCCGTCGGAGGTGTCCTCCAGCAGTCGGCGGGCGTGTTCGAGGCGGATCCGGTCGACATAGCGGCCCGGGGTCATGCCGGTCTCGGCGTGGAAGGCGCGGGCGAAGTGCCGGGGTGAGAGGCGGGCCCGGGCGGCCAGGGTCTCGACGCTCAGATCGCCGCCGGGGTGCTCGGTGATCCACTGCTGCACCTCGCGCAGTGGCTCCCTGCGCGCGGTCTGCGCGGCCAGCTGGGCGCTGAACTGGGCCTGGTTGCCGGGGCGGCGCAGAAAGACGACCAGGTGGCGGGCTACGCCGAGGGCGACCTCGCGGCCGAGGTCCTCCTCGACGAGGGCCAGGGCCAGGTCGATGCCGGCCGTGACACCCGCGGAGGTGGCGACCTGGCCGTCGCGGACGTAGATGGGGTCCGGGTCGACGTCGACCGACGGGTGGTCGCGGGCCAGCTTGTCGCAGTACGCCCAGTGGGTCGTGGCCCGGCGGCCGTCCAGGAGGCCCGCCTCGGCGAGCAGGATCGCGCCGGTGCAGACCGACACCAGGCGCTCCGCGCGCGGTCCGTGCTCCCGCAGCCAGGCGACGACGTCCGGGGCCGGGTGCCGGGTGCCCTGACCGCCGGGGACGAGCAGGGTGTGCGGGACCACCGCTGCCGTCAGCGCCTGGTCGGGGACGATCGTCAGGCCGCTGGAGGTGCGCACGGGGCCGCCGTCGAGGGAGGCCGTGCGGATGCGGTACGAGCCCGGGGCGTGCAGCTCACCGCCCTGGAAGACCTCCAGGGGACCCGTGACGTCGAGGCTCTGCACGCCGTCGAAGAGGACGACCAGGACTGTTCGCATGCCTCGATTCTTGGGAGAGCCGGTGATGGCCGCAATGACGAGTTCCCCACCTTTCCTGCCATGGGTGACGGCCCGGCCGACGCGATGTGAGCAGAGGCACGTGGGGTCGCCCCCACCTCACGAACCGACCAGTCGGTAACCTGCGGGGCATGACGTCTACCTCCCTGCCGGAGCGCGCCGAACGGCGCTGCCACAACCTGCTCAACCCGTTCCACTCCGCGCACTACTTCTCCCCGGAACTCGGGCAGGAGCTGGGCGCGGTGGGGGTCGAGCACCCGAGCGCGGCGTACTTCGCGGTGCGGGCCGCCGCCATGGGCCCGGTCGGACCGGGCGTGGTGACGGCGACGTTCTTCAACTTCCGGCACGAGCTGGTGGCGAGGCATGTGCCCGCCGTGTGGGAGACCGCCTCGCCCTCGGTGGTACTGGCGGCCCGCGAGCGCGTCGCCGACGCCACGATGCGGCGGCTGCTCGGCGAGGAGCTGATCGGCTCCAAGGAGGTCGCGGAGGCGGCCGAGCTGGCCCTGCGCGCCACCGAGGCGTGCGTGCGGACGGCACGCCCCCTGTACGCCGCGCACGCCGACCTGCCGGTGCCCGAGCCCCCGCACCTCGCGCTGTGGCACGCGGCCACGCTGCTGCGCGAGCACCGTGGCGACGGGCACCTCACGGTCCTCCTCGGCGCCGGTCTCGACCCGGTCGAGGCCCTGGTCAGCCACACCGCCACCGGCAAGGGCATGTCCCCGAAGTGGATGCTCGGCACCCGCGGCTGGACGCGGGCCGACTGGGAGGCGGCCCAGGGGCGGCTCCAGGAGCGCGGGCTGATCGACGGCGAGGGCGAGTTGACGCAGGCCGGTGTCGCACTGCGCGAGGAGATCGAGACAGCGACGGACCGCCTCGACCGGGCCCCGTACGAGCATCTGGGCGCGGCCGGCGTGGAACGACTCACCGAACTGATGGGCGGCATCGTGACGACGATGCTCGGCGCGGGGGCGTTCCCGGCGGGCATGATCGGCAAGAAGTGACCGGCGGGTGACCTGCGGGCCGGCGCTTGATCGGCGGGGGACCGGCGCGTGATCGGCGCGGGCGGGCGCAGCGGGCCGGGGCAGGCCGGGGGCGGCGCGTCGGCCGATCTGGTCCTCGCGCCGGCCGAGCGGGCGGTTCACGCAGGCGGCCGCCCCGTTCACGCATGAAGGAAGCCGGACGCGGTACCCGTCCTCTCCCGGCCCGGTCGGCCGGGAGAGGAAAGGGGAAGTACGTGTTCCGTGCGATCGCAGATGTGTTGCGGCAGATCGGAGGGGCCGTCGCCACGGTGGTGACCCTGCCGTTCCGGGCTGTGGCCCGGCTGTTCGGCGGCGCCTCGAGTTCCACGCGCCGCACCGGACGCGCCCGTCGGGCCTGATCCCGGCCGAGCCGCTGACCGAGGGAGCCGGACGCGGGCGCGTCCGGCTCCTCGTCCGTCCGGATCCGGCTCCCACCCGTCCGGGTCGGATGACCGGCACGCGCCGCCCTGATCCCCCGTTGTCGGCGTCACCTGCCACAATTGCCGCGCAACCTCAGTGGAGAAGGCGGTACGGGATCGTGACGACACCCGGATCCATCGAAGTAGGGTCCATCGAAGGCAGGATCGCCGAGGAACTCGGCGTACGGGAGCGGCAGGTGAAGGCCGCGGTGGAACTGCTCGACGGCGGTTCGACCGTTCCCTTCATCGCCCGCTACCGCAAGGAAGCGACCGAGATGCTCGACGACGCGCAGCTGCGCACGATCGAGGAGCGGCTGCGGTATCTGCGCGAGCTGGAGGACCGGCGTGCGGCGATCCTCGACTCGGTCCGTGAGCAGGGCAAGCTGACGCCCGAGGTGGAGGCGCAGATCCGCGGCGCCGAGACCAAGGCGCGGCTGGAGGACATCTACCTGCCGTTCAAGCCGAAGCGGCGCACCAAGGCGCAGATCGCCCGCGAGGCGGGGCTCGAACCGCTCGCCGAGGGGCTGCTGGGCGATCCGACCGTGGAGCCACTGGCCGCCGCCGCGGCCTTCGTCGACGCCGACAAGGGTGTCGCCGACGCGCAGGCCGCGCTGGACGGCGCGCGGGCGATCCTCACCGAGCGGTTCTCGGAGGACGCCGACCTGATCGGCGAGCTGCGCGAGCGCATGTGGGTGCGGGGCCGGCTGGCGGCCAAGGTGAAGGAGGGCAAGGAGGAGGCGGGCGCCAAGTTCGCCGACTACTTCGACTTCGCGGAGCCGTTCACCGAACTGCCCTCCCACCGCATCCTCGCGATGCTGCGGGGCGAGAAGGAGGACGTCCTCGACCTCGTCCTGGAGCCGGAGGAGCCGACGGACGGCCCGTCGTCGTACGAGGGGATCGTCGCCCACAGGTTCGGGATCGCCGACCGTGGGCGCCCCGCCGACAAATGGCTCACGGACACCGTCCGCTGGGCCTGGCGGACCCGCATTCTCGTGCACCTCGGCATCGACCTGCGGCTGCGGCTGCGCACGGCCGCCGAGGACGAGGCGGTGAACGTCTTCGCGGCGAACCTGCGCGACCTGCTGCTCGCCGCCCCCGCCGGTACCCGCGCGACGCTGGGCCTCGACCCCGGTTTCCGTACGGGCGTGAAGGTCGCCGTGGTCGACGCGACCGGCAAGGTGGTCGCGACCGACGTCATCTACCCGCACGTTCCGGCCAACAAGTGGGACGAGGCCATCGCCAAGCTGGCCCGTCTCGCCAAGGAGCACGCGGTCGAGCTGATCGCCATCGGCAACGGCACGGCGTCCCGGGAGACCGACAAGCTCGCCGGTGAGCTGATCAACAGACACCCGGAGCTGAAGCTCACCAAGGTGATGGTGTCGGAGGCAGGCGCTTCGGTGTATTCGGCGTCGGCGTTCGCCTCGCAGGAGCTGCCCGGGATGGACGTCTCGCTGCGCGGTGCCGTGTCGATCGCGCGGCGGCTGCAGGACCCTCTCGCCGAGCTGGTGAAGATCGACCCGAAGTCGATCGGCGTCGGCCAGTACCAGCACGACCTGTCCGAGGTGAAGCTCTCACGCTCGCTGGACGCGGTCGTCGAGGACTGTGTGAACGGCGTCGGCGTCGACGTGAACACGGCCTCCGCGCCGCTGCTCGCCCGGGTGTCCGGCATCTCCTCCGGCCTCGCCGAGAACATCGTGGCCCACCGGGACGCCAACGGTCCGTTCACGTCCCGTTCCCAGCTCAAGGGCGTGGCGCGGCTCGGCCCGAAGGCCTACGAGCAGTGTGCGGGCTTCCTGCGCATCCGGGGCGGCGACGACCCGCTGGACACCTCCAGCGTGCACCCCGAGGCGTACCCCGTGGTGCGGCGGATGGTGAAGGCGGCGGGCAGCGAGGTCGCGTCGCTCATCGGCAACACGAGTGTGCTGCGGTCACTGAGGCCCGGTGACTTCGTGGACGAGACGTTCGGTCTGCCGACCGTGACGGACATCCTGAAGGAGCTGGAGAAGCCGGGGCGCGACCCTCGACCGGCCTTCAAGACGGCCACGTTCAAGGAGGGCGTCGAGAAGATCTCCGACCTGGTCTCCGGGATGGTGCTGGAAGGGGTCGTGACGAATGTGGCGGCCTTCGGGGCCTTCGTGGACGTCGGGGTGCACCAGGACGGGCTCGTGCACGTGTCCGCGATGTCCAGGACGTTCGTGAAGGATCCCCGCGATGTGGTCAAGCCCGGCGACATCGTCAAGGTGAAGGTGCTCGACGTCGACATTCCGCGCAAGCGGATCTCGCTGACGCTGCGGCTGGACGACGAGGCCGCGCCTCAGGCGCAGTCCGGCGGGGGTGCGCGGCCGCAGCGGGGTGCTCGGGCGCCTCAGCAGCGGCAGGGCCGTGGCGGTGGCGGCGGTTCCCGGCAGCAGGGCTCGGCGCCGGCTCCGTCGAACAGCGCGATGGCGGATGCGCTGCGCAAGGCGGGGCTGCTGGACCCCAAGCGGCGCTGAGGTGATCGTGCCGGTGCCGGGCGCCCCGGTCGTGGGGGTGTCCGGCACCGGTGTACCGCGAGGCCGTGGGCCCGCGGCTCAGCTCTCCGTGACCTTGCCCGATGCCACCGCGAAGCGTCTGGTGACCCGTACCGCGTCCAGCATGCGGCGGTCGTGGGTGACGAGAAGCAGCGTGCCCTCGTAGGCGTCGAGGGCGGACTCCAACTGCTCGATGGCGGGCAGGTCGAGGTGGTTGGTGGGTTCGTCCAGGACCAGCAGGTTGACGCCCCGGCCCTGGAGGAGGGCGAGGGCGGCGCGGGTGCGTTCACCGGGTGACAGGGTCACGGCCGGGCGCAGGACGTGGTGGGACTTCAGGCCGAACTTGGCAAGGAGAGTACGTACCTCGACCGGCTCGGTGTCGGGCACGGCCGCGCAGAAGGCGTCGAGGAGGGACTCGGGGCCGTGGAAGAGCGCACGGGCCTGGTCGACCTCGCCGACGAGGACTCCGGAACCGAGCGAGGCGTGGCCCGAGTCCAGCGGGATCCGGCCCAGCAGGGCGCCGAGGAGCGTGGACTTGCCCGCGCCGTTCGCACCGGTGATGGCGATGCGGTCGGCCCAGTCGATCTGGAGCGACACCGGGCCGAAGGCGAAGTCGCCCCGTGTGACCTGCGCGTCGCGCAGTGTGGCGACGACGGCGCCGGAGCGCGGGGCCGCCGCGATCTCCATGCGCAGCTCCCACTCCTTGCGCGGCTCCTCCACGACGTCGAGCCGCTCGATCATGCGCTGGGTCTGCCGCGCCTTGGCGGCCTGCTTCTCGCTCGCCTCGCTGCGGAACTTGCGGCCGATCTTGTCGTTGTCGTTGCCCGCCTTGCGCCGGGCGTTCTTGACGCCCTTGTCCATCCATGAGCGCTGCATCTGGGCGCGGTCCTGGAGCGCGGCCCTCTTGTCGGCGTATTCCTCGTAGTCCTCGCGGGCGTGCCTGCGGGCCGTCTCGCGCTCCTCCAGGTAGGCCTCGTAGCCACCGCCGTAGAGGTTGATCTGCTGCTGCGCCAGATCGAGTTCGAGGACCTTGGTGACCGTGCGGGTGAGGAACTCGCGGTCGTGACTGACGACGACCGTGCCGGCGCGCAGGCCGCGCACAAAGCGTTCGAGCCGTTCGAGGCCGTCCAGGTCGAGGTCGTTGGTGGGTTCGTCGAGGAGGAAGACGTCGTAGCGGGAGAGCAGGAGGGAGGCGAGGCCGGCGCGGGCCGCCTGACCGCCGGAGAGGCCGGTCATCGGCTGGTCCAGATCGACGGCCAGGCCGAGGGAGTCGACGACCTCCGCCGCCCGCTCGTCCAGATCGGCGCCGCCGAGGTCGAGCCAGCGCTCCAGGGCGGTCGAGTACGCGTCGTCCGCGCCGGGCGCCCCGTCCACCAGGGCCTGGGTGGCCTCGTCCATCACTCTCTGGGCCTGGGCGACCCCCGTGCGCCGGGCGAGGAACTCCCGGACCGTCTCTCCCTCACGACGCTCCGGCTCCTGGGGGAGGTGTCCGACGGTGGCCGTGGGCGGGGACAGCCGCAGCTCCCCCTGTTCCGGCGGGAGCAGCCCCGCGAGCAGCCGCAGCAGCGTGGACTTGCCCGCGCCGTTGGCACCGACCAGCCCGATCACATCTCCGGGCGCGACCACGAGATCGAGCCCGGAGAAGAGCGAGCGGTCGCCGTGGCCGGCGGCGAGGTTCTTGACGACGAGGGTGGCGGTCACAGGGTGCGATCCTAACGACCCGCACACCATGTCCTTCACGCCGAGCCGCCATCCGGCCGGCGCCGGTGAAGCGCCGCGAAGGGGCGCGGGGGGCCGGGCGTCCGGCGGCCCCCGCCGAGCCCGCGGCCGGTCACCGCCCCATCGGCTCCACCAACACCGTCCCCGCGGTCCGGGCCACGATGAACGACTCGCCCTTCACCGACTTCGCGTCCAGCCCGATCCGGTGCCGTCCCGCCGGCAGGATCCCGTCGAAGAACCTGTACGTGCGCGTCCGGGACAACCGGTCGAGGCGGTACGCGATCAGCTCCACCCGGCAGGTGGAGGTGATCTCGACACCGGCCTGCCCGTCCGCCGCGATCAGCCGGGTGAGCCGGCGCTGCTCCGCCGGACTGCGGTCGAGCGCGTTCTCGATCTGTGCGACGAGGAGCGGAATGATCGGGGCGAGCCCGTCGACGTACGCGACCCGCACCCCCGCCCGGTCGAAGGCCCGCCGCACCGCGGCACGGTCCGCCTCACCGACGGCCCGGCCGAAGACGACCGCGCCGTAACCGCGCAGTTCCTCGTCCGGCACGCCGGCGGCGTCGTGCGCCAGGTCGGCGCCGATCCCGACGGCCCGCAGGGCGGCGGCGAGTTTGGTCAGGACCGCGACGCGGGCACCGATGAGGAGGACCCGTCGGCGCGGCGGCACCTCGTCAGCGGACTCGCGCAACAGCGACTGCAGGGCGCTCCGGTACTCGGAGCCGTGGAACCGGAAGGGGCCTATGCCGGTGTAGGCGTTCAGCTTGAGGTCGGCCTCCTCCTCCGTCTGCCAGGCGAAGTCCCGCCACACATAGTCGTCGCCGTCCCGCTCGATCACCGCCGTCACGGCTCCGCAGGCGAGATCCGCGCACTCGGGGCAGCCGTAGATGACGTACCGGCCGCCGGGCAGGGGCGCGTCGGCGTCCAGCAGCAGGCTGCGCACCTGCGCCGTGAAGATCGAGGGAGGGATGTCGGAGGCGAGCGGGGAGACGGCGTCGAGGTCGGAGAGCTGGAACAGCAGCGGGCGTCCGTCGACGATGAAGTCCACGAAGTCCCGGTGGGCTTGGTAGGCACCGTCGGCGAGGACGCCACCGGCTCGGATCGCCGGCGCCAGGCCGAAGGTCGCGTACTCGGCAGACATGGTGTGAGTATCCCCACAAAGGCAGACTTGTGAGCACGGCATGACATATTCCGTTAACGTCCCTGCGTGAGCAAGGAATCGAACAGCGATGTGATCGTGGTCGGTGGCGGCATCGTCGGTCTGACGACCGCCGTCGCCCTGGCGGAGAGCGGCCAACAGGTCCGCCTCTGGGCGCGGGAGCCCGCGGAGCGGACCACGTCCGCCGTCGCGGGCGGGCTGTGGTGGCCGTACCGCATCGAGCCGGAGGCGCTCGTCGGCGCATGGGCGCTCGCCTCGCTCGCGGTGTACGAGGAGTTGGCGGCGCGGCCCGACGAGACAGGCGTACGCCTGGTCGAGGGGGTACACGGCGAGACCACACTGGACGGACTCGGTGCCTGGGCCGCGCGGGTGGCGGGGCTGCGGGCCGCGACGGCGGAGGAGTACGCGGGGACGGGGTTGTGGGCTCGGCTGCCGGTGATCGACATGCCGGTCCATCTGCGGTGGCTGCGCGAGCGGTTCGTCGCGGCGGGCGGCACGGTCGAGGAGCGCGCGGTCACGGACCTGACCGTGGTCGACGCCCGCGTCGTCGTCAACTGCACGGGGCTCGGCGCCCGCGACCTGGTGCCGGACCCGTCCGTGCGTCCGGTGCGGGGGCAGTTGGTCGTGGTGGAGAACCCGGGTGTCACCACGTGGATGACGTCGGTGGACCACGCCGGCGCCACGAGCACGTACTTCATCCCGCAGCCGGGCGGGTTGATCCTCGGCGGCACGGCCGAGGAGGACGCGTGGTCGATGACACCCGATCCCGCGACCGCCGAGGAGATCGTGCGACGGTGTGCGGGCGTGCGGCCGGAGATCGCTGGGGCGCGGGTGATCGAGCACCGGGTGGGGCTGCGGCCGTCCCGGCCCGTCGTGCGGCTGGAGAGTGAGCGGTTGGGGGCCGGGCGGCTGTTGGTGCACAACTACGGGCACGGCGGGGCGGGCGTGACGGTGGCCTGGGGATGCGCCCGGGAGGCCGCGCGACTCGCCGCCGGGTGACCGTGAGGGGGCGCGGGGCTGAGCGAGCGGCTCACGAGCGCATCCTCGGCCGCGCTCCGCCGCCCCCTCCTCGCGGAACTCATTCCTGCCGGTGCCCGATGGGGTCGCCCTCGACCTCCGTTCCCTGACCCGGCCCGACCCTGATCTCGAACTCTCCGTCGTAGCGCTTGTGGCCCTCGATGACGGCGAGTTCGACGGCCTCGGAGGCCATCTCCTCGCGCACGATCACCGCGTCGCGGCGCAGGTCGCGCATCAGCGCCACGCACATGCCGATCATGACGAGGACGAACGGGGCGGCCGCCAGGATCGTGAGGTTCTGCAGGCCGGTGAGAGCGTCACCCTGGCCGCTGCCGACGAGGAGCATGATCGCGGCTACGGCTCCGGTCAGGACGCCCCAGAAGACGACGACGAAGCGCCCGGGTTCCAGCGCGCCGCGCTGGGAGAGCGTGCCCATGACGATGGAGGCGGCGTCGGCGCCGGAGACGAAGAAGATGCCGACCAGCACCATCACCAGCAGACAGCTGACGGTGGCCGCCGGGAACTGGTTGAGGACCGCGAACAGCTGGCCCTCGGGGGTGGACTCGTCGCCGAGCCGGCCCTGGTCCTGGAGTTTCATGGCCGTGCCGCCGAACACCGCGAACCACACGAGGCTGACGGAGCTGGGGACAAGGATGACACCGCCGATGAACTGGCGGATGGTGCGGCCGCGGCTGATGCGCGCGATGAACATGCCGACGAAGGGCGTCCAGGAGATCCACCACGCCCAGTAGAAGACCGTCCAGCTGCTGAGCCAGTCCGCCACGCCCTGGCCGCCGGACGCCTCGGTGCGGCCGCCGAGCTGCGGCAGGTCGCCGAGGTAGGAGAAGACCGAGGTGGGCAGGAGGTCGAGGACCAGGATCGTCGGGCCGGCCACGAAGACGAAGAGGAGCAGCGCCAGGGCCAGCACCATGTTGGTGTTGGACAGCCACTGGATTCCCTTCTCCACCCCGGACACCGCGGAGGCGACGAAGGCCAGGGTCAGGACGGCGATGATGCCGACGAGCAGCCCGGTGCTCACCTTGTCCATCCAGTCCAGCTGCCGTGCGCCGGAGCCGATCTGGAGCGCTCCGAGACCGAGGGAGGCCGCCGAGCCGAAGATGGTGGCGACGATGGCGAGGATGTCGATGACCCGGCCGCCGGTGCCGTTGGCGTGCTTCTCGCCGATCAGCGGGGTGAAGACGGCGCTGATCGTCTGACGGCGGCGCTTGCGGAACGTGCTGTAGGCGATGGCGAGACCGACCACCGCGTAGATCGCCCAGGGGTGCAGTGTCCAGTGGAACAGCGTGGTCGCCATCGCCGTCTCCATGCGCTCACCGGCACCCTGCGGGGTGGTGCCCGGCGGAGGCGTGGTGAAGTGCGCCAGGGGTTCACTGACGCCGTAGAACATCAGGCCTATGCCCATGCCCGCGCTGAACATCATGGCGACCCACGAGACGGTGCGGAACTCGGGCTGCTCGCCCTCGACGCCGAGGTGGATACGGCCGTAGCGGCTGGCGGCCAGCCACAGGGCGAAGACCACGAAACAGGAGGCGGCCAGCATGAACGCCCAGCCACCGTTGTGGATGAGACCGCTCAGCATCTTGCCGGAGACGTCTTCGAGCGAGTCGGTGGCGAGGGCGCCCCAGAGCACGAATGCCAGCGTCAGTGCTGCCGTCACGCCGAACACGACGCGATCGGTCCGGGGCCGCCCGCCGCCGGGGAGACCCGCTTCCGAGCCGGGAAGCACGCCTCCCCCGTGGTGGGTGGTGGTGTGATCCTGCGTCACAGGTGGAACCTTTCGAGAGTGGCTGGAACTGAGCTACTCCTGCCCAGCGAGCCCCACCACATGTGACCCCGGTGCTTTCTTCTTCAACAGGTGGTTTCGGGCTCTCCCTCCGTCAGGTGGTACGGCGCCCGCTCGTCGAGGAGCAACGGGACGAGCGCACGCAGTTGCTGGCGCAACGGAACGATCGCACCGTCGCCCTCGGAGCGCGCACGGACGCCGTGCAGGGCCAGCTCGTCCCCGACCTCCGCGTACTGCTGCGCGGTGAGCCGGTAGCCGCAGGGCGGGTCCTGGAGTACCTCGGCGGGTTCGGCGGGGTCGTTGTCGGCGCCGCCGAGATAGACCGGTCCGTTGTCGCGCAGACCGGCGAGGCGGGCCGCGCGGGTCGCCGCGTCGACCTGGCGGCCCCGCTCCCCCGCGAACCCGGACAGGCCCCGGAGAGCGGCGCGTTGGGAGTCCACACGACGCCGGTTGTTGACCGCTTCAGGAGTGTCCTGCGTCGGCGGTTCGACACGGCTCTCGATGAGCAGGCCGACGGAGTGCTTCACACCGGACATGTTCCTCAGGATGCGTTCCTGGCCGTCGCCCGCGACCTGCCGGATCGGTTCGCCGGTGACCGGGTCGGTCCAGATGCCGTAGGTACCGGTCGAGTAGCCCGCCGTCCGCGCCGCCGGCCGTACGTGGTTCAGCGACAGGGTGCGTGCCTCGGTGTGGACGGCCGCGTCCGTGTTGAGGTTGCGTGGCCAGAGGTCGAACAGGTCCTTGTCGTAATAGGGGGGTGCAGCCCCGTACTCGTGCAGGTCGTAGACGATGTCCGGTTTGCGGTCGCGGACGACGGCGGCGAGCGCCCTTGCCTCGGCGGTGCGCAGGGCCAGATGGTCGCGGTTGATGTCGATGCCGTCGCCGTTGCCCCGGGTGTCGGCGGCCCTGCCGTCGGGGTTGGCGGTGGGCACGACGAGCACGGTGGTGGTTTTCAGTAATCGCTCGGTCCGCCGGTCCGCTGGCCGGGCGAGGTCCCGGATGGTGGTGAGGCACGCCTCGCGGCCGGCGGGCTCGTCGCCGTGCTGGCTGCACACGAGGAGCACCGCCCGCGAGGTGGGGCGGGTGCCGACACGGACGAGGTGGAGCGGGCGGTCCTGCGCGGTGGTGCCGATACGGCTGACCGACACCCGGTCGCTCGCCCGGTCCACGGCGGCGAGGAACTCCAGTTCCTCCGGCTGGCTCGTCCACCGGGCGCCGCCCGACTGCTCGAATCCCGTACGCGGCAGGGGCGTGGTGTCCGCCGCGTACGCGGGGGTCGACACCAGGGGCGCGGCGAGCACGGTGGCGATCAGCGCGGCGGTCCAGGCCCTCATGCGCCGTCACCGGGGAGGCGTGCGGGCCCGGTCGGATCGCCGACGCCGTCGAGGACGGCGCCCTTCGGTGCGGGGGTGGCGCCCGAGGTCGCCTTCTTGAAGGCGGCGGGTCCACCGACCAACGGCACCTTGACGTAGGTGCGCTTGAGGTCGAGGGTCAGGGTGGGGGTCGTCGACGGCGGGTCGATGAGGTCCTTGTCGGTGCCCGCGACGATGAGGGCGAGCCGGTGGCCGGCGGGGACGACGTGGTCGCTCGCGTGCAGGTCGAGGGTGAGGGTGTACGGGGTGCCGGGGGTGAGCGGGGCGCCGGTGCCGGAGGAGTGGTTGCCGAGGTCGGCCCACCCGCGGCTGAAGATCGTGTAGTCGACGGCGGCGGTCTTCGCCCGGGTCTCCCGGTAGCAGGAGCTGTCACCGGTGGTGCTCGGGCCCCAGCAGGTGCGGTCGGTGAGGGTGGTGATGCCCTCCCCCGCCGTGGCGTAGTCGCGGATGGTGTCCGGGCCGAGGTCCACGAGGATCGCCGAGAGATGCGCGGTGGAGGTGGTGGGCGTGGCGGTGACGGTCACCTTGGCGGAGCCGGACAGCCGTAGGTCCTTGGTGAGCGGCGCGGTGACGAAGCCCGCCTTGTCAGGGGTGGACCGGTCGATGTGCGCCGCCCAGTCGGTCTCGTCGAGGGCGGGGTTGTCGGTGAATGTCTCGGTGCCGGGGCGCTGGCGCAGGCCGAGGGCGCCGACACCGGCCTGAGTGCCCTTGGCGGGGCGCAGGGTCGTGGTCTTCGTCGTGCGCGGCGGCCAGACCTTCGTCTTCACCCACTGGTCGGGATGGCGTTCGATGTCGGCCATGGGCTCGTCGTCGATGCCGTTGTCGTAGTCGAGGAGTTCGTGGTCGAACCAGCGGTGCAGGGTGTCGACCCAGGCGGCGCGGCGGAAGTCGAAGGGGTCGACGTGGCCGGTCTGGGAGAGCCAGATCTTGCGCTCGACGCCGTGTTTCGCGAGGGCGTCCCACCACTGGCCGAAGTGCTTGGGCCGGACGTTGAGGTCCTGCCGGCCATGGATGACGAAGACGCTGGCGTCGATCTTGCGGACGTCCTTGACGTAGTCGCGTTCGGTCCACAGCCGTGTCCAGTCGCCGGTGCGCGGGGCGCCGTCCACGAGCGCCTGCTGGACGTGGGCGCACTTGGCGCGGGCCTCGGGGCTCTCGACGGCGTCGGACAGCCAGTCGGGGCCCGAGTTGTAGAGGGGGGCGCCCTTGGCGAAGTAGTAGTCGTACCAGGAGGAGATGGCGCCGATCGGGACGATGGTCTCCAGGCCCTCGACGCCGGTGGCGGCGACGCCGTTGGCGACGGTGCCGTCGTAGCTCTTGCCGATCATGCCGGTTCTGCCGTTGGTCCAGCCTGCGTTGGCCTTGGTGGTGCCGGTGCGGGTGGTGTACGCCTTCGCGCGGCCGTTGAGCCAGTCGACGACCGCCTTGGCCGACTGGATGTCGGAACGGCCGCCGACGTCCACACAGCCGTCGGAGCGGTTGGTTCCGGCGAGGTCGACGGCGACGAAGGCGTAGCCGCGGGGCACGAAGTAGTTGTCGTAGAACAGCGGCATCTGGACGACGTTCCCGTTCGCGTCGTACGTCTTGCGCTGGCTCTCGTTGCCGCGGCCGCAGCAGGAGTAGTACGGGCTGGCGTCCATGATCACGGGTATCTTCCGGCCCCGCTGGGCCGGTTCGCTCGGGCGGACGATGTCGACGGCGACGCGGTCCTTCCTCCCGTCGCGGTCGCCGTCGAGTCCGGTGTCCACCCAGACGGCCTCGCGTATCGCCTTGTCGTACGCGTAGACGGGCCGGCTCTTCTGGGGCGTCGTGGTGCCGGCGACCGCCGGGGTGACGAAGACGGCCATCAGGGCGGCGGACGTGGCGACCGTCGCGAGCGGTCTCCAGGTCGAAAGGCGTGTGCGTCGCGCAGGTATCGGCATGCGCGGACGGTACAACTGTCAACTCCCGCTCAAAAGAGGGCCGCTTGGGGCGCTCGGGAGTTCGGCCACACGGTTGGCCGGAAAGGAGCGTCGGGAGGGGTGACTCATGTCGGCCGAATGGCGATCGTGTGACAGCGGGGGTCATGGACACGGGTGGGCTCACCGGGACTCAATAGGCTCCGGACAGACAAGCGGAACCGTTCACCGACGACTTGGAGTGATTCGTGCACCGCAGACTCATCGCCCCGGGCGCGTTCGTGGCCTCCCTCCTGCTGGCGATCCCGGCATCGGCGGCCTCGTACGAGCCCGGTGCGCCGGGGATCGGCGACCCCTACTACCCGGCCTACGGCAACGGCGGCTACGACGTCTCCCACTACGACCTCCGGCTCAAGTACCAGCCGGAAACGGACCGGCTGGAGGGCACCGCGACCCTTCTGGCCCGCACCACCGAGAACCTGTCCCGCTTCAACCTGGACTTCCTGCTCGACGTGAGCGAGGTACGGGTCGACGGCACCAAGGCGGCCTTCGCCACCTCCGGCGAGCACGAACTGGAGATCGCGCCGAGGAACCCGCTGCCCAAGGGCACGGAGATCAGCGTCGTGGTGCGCTACTCCGGGGTGCCGTCGTCCAAGAAGGCGTACGGCTTCACCAGCTGGCTGCGCACCCCGGACGGCGGTGTCGCGGCGGGCGAGCCCGAGGCGGCCTGGTGGTGGTTCCCCAGCAACGACCACCCGCTCGACAAGGCCACGTACGACGTCTCGGTACTGGTCCCGGACGGCACGCAGGCCCTCTCCAACGGCACGCTCCGGTCGACCTCGTCCCGCGCGGGCTGGACCCGCTACAACTGGCGCTCCAACAAACCCCAGGCCACGTATCTCGCCACGCTCGCCCTCGGGAAGTTCGACATCACGACCGGGCGGACCGAGAACGGCATCCCGATCGTCAACGCCTACAGCAAGGACCTCGGCGACGACTACGGCGCGGCCCGGGTGAGCGTCGAGCGGACCGGCGAGGTCGCCACATGGCTGTCCGAGTACTTCGGGCCGTATCCGTACAGCGGCCTCGGCGGATACGTGCCCAACACCCCGGAGGTGGGGTACGCCCTGGAGACACAGACCCGGCCGTTCTACAGCCCCCGGCAGTTCGCGAACGGCTCGAACGTGTCGGTGGTGGTGCACGAGCTGGCCCACCAGTGGTACGGCGACCTCGTCTCCGTCGCCGGGTGGAAGGACATCTGGATCAACGAGGGCTTCGCCCGGTACGCGCAGTGGCTGTGGTCCGAGCACGAGAACGAGGGCACGGCGCAGGAGATCGCCGACCATGTGTACGCCTCGCGTGCGGCCGACGATCCCTTCTGGACGGTCAGGCCGGGTGATCCCGGCCCGGAGAACCAGTTCCACATCGCCGTCTACGACCGGGGAGCTCTGGCGTTGCAGGCGCTGCGGAACGAGATCGGTGACGCGGCGTTCTTCGAGATCTTGAAGGGGTGGCCCACGAGGTACGCGTACGGCAACGCGACGGTGGGCGACTTCGTCGCGTACGCGGAGGAGGTGTCGGGGCGGGCACTGGACACGCTGTTCGACACGTGGCTGTACCGGCCGGTGAAGCCGGGGGCCGCCGCGGCCGGGCGGGCGGGGATCGCTTCACGTGCGGCCGGGGTGGTGAAGGCACCGAAGTCCTGGAAGAAGATCGCGGCGACGAACTCCGTGCACGCGCACGAGCGTGAGGGCGGGCACGGTAACGGTCGCTAGTGCTGTGACCGGAGAGGTCTGCCGGACAGCTCACGACGCCCGGCACGGCAGTGGGTCCTGTCGTCGGGTGGGGGCGGCGGGTTCGGCGTGGCCGTCCGCGCGGTTCCCCGCGCCCCTGTGGCGGCGGGGGCTGCGCTCCCCCGCTGTCACAGGCGCGGTTCGGCACTTGCCTCGATCTGTTCGCCAAGGACCCTGCTCGCCAGGTTCGAGGCCAGCTCCGAGACGTAGACGCGGAGTTCGGCCTCCGCCGCGGCGCGGTCGGAGGCAATGCGGGCCTGACCCCGGGTGAGGATCGTCGCGTACTCGCGTTGGGCCTCCGCGCGGGCCTCGGCCACCAGGGTCGTGCCCTCCTCGAACGCCTGCTGGCGGATGCGGGCGGCGTCGTGGCGGGCTTCGGCCAGGGTCGCGGCCGCTTCCGCCCGCTTGCTCTCCGCCTCCCGCCGGACGGCCTCGGCCTGCGCCTCGGCTCCGTCGGTGGCCGCTTCCCGCTCGTCAAGTACGCGCTGCACCCGGGGCGCCAGCCGGACGAAGAAGAGGAAGACCAGCGCGAACAGCACCGCCGCGACGACGAGTTCCGGAACCGGGGGGTTCAACGGGCCGATGTCCACCGGGAGAAGGTCCATACCGATGGCTTACCCGTTCACACGCGCGAGGCATCGCACGTCTGCGCCAGAGTTGACCGGTAATCGACGGCTGTTCACCCCAACAGCCGTCGCTCGGCCCGGTCCGCTGCCGGGCCGTCAGTCCCCGTGGTCGTACACCGTCACCGCTATCCCCCGCCGGACGAGCCGCTCGGTGATCAAGGGCTCCACTCGTGACCACGTGCCGCCGGCGAGGCCGCAGCCGATGCGCGGCATGTGCACGGAGGCGTCGAGCTCCAGAGCCTTGTCGGCGAGCAGGGCGAGGGCGGAGTCGATGGCCTCGTACCGGACGGGGACGCCCTTGCTGCCCGTGCGGATGCCCCGCTGGCCAACCAGGTTGGCGACCCAGGTGTACGGGCCGACCTGGACGAACTGGGCGGCGCCGAGTCCGAAGTCGTTGTGCGCGCGGTTGCGGTGCCAGGCCCGGTAGGCCGCTTCCGGTTCCGGCCAGCGGCGGGAGATGGCGAGGACGAAGCCCTTGCCCCAGCCGCCGAGGTCGTTGCTGACATGGGCGATGACCTTGACGCCCTTGCCCAGCGGCACCGTGGCGTCTCCCCTGACGTAGGTGATCCCTGACATGGCCCCCACCGTACGGGCCACCACTGACAGTCGCCCCGAGCAGCCGTTGAAGGTTTCACAGTACTGGTGGGACAGCGATACTGCTGTGCATGACGACCGGGACCGGGGAAGGCGCCGACACGGCCGAGGACACCGAGGAGGGGGCCCTGACCGTGGACGAGCTGGCCGCGCGGGCCGGGGTCACGGTGCGCACGGTCCGCTTCTACAGCACCAAGGGGCTGCTGCCGCCGCCGGTGATCGGTCCGCGTCGGGTCGGCCGGTACGGCCGGGGTCATCTGGCCCGGCTCGCCCTGATCGAGGAGCTCCAGCGACAGGGCATGACCCTGGCCGCCATCGAGCGGTATCTGCGGCAGCTGCCGCCGGACCTGTCCCCGCGTGATCTGGCCCTGCAGCGGGCCGTCGTGGCCTCCTGGGCGCCGGACGCGGTGGAGACGGTGACCCGGGAGGAGCTGGAGCCGCGGGCCGGTCGGCCCCTGGACGAGGAGGATGTGCAGCGGCTCACGGCGATGGGCCTGGTCGAACGGGACGGCGACGGGTTCCGGGTGGACCCCGGTCTGCTGCGGCTGGGGGCGGAGCTCCTCGACGTACCCCTGTCCCAGGAGTCGATCCTGGCCGCGCGGAACGTCCTGATCGAGCACGCCCGGGCGGCGGCCCACGAGTTGTCGGGCCTCTTCCGCGACGCGGTGGCCGAGCGCGATCCCCAGGCGGTGAAGTCCCTGTCGGCCCATATGCAGCCCCTGGTGGTCCAGGCCCTGCTGACGACCTTCCAGCGCTCGCTGCGGGAAGAGCTGCGGGAGTGGCTGAAGGAGGGGTGAACCCTCCCGCGGGCTGTGTGATTCGTCCGCCGGTGGGTGGGGGCTGGTCGCGCAGTTCCCCGCGCCCCTGAAAAGCGGCCGGGGCTGCGCCCCGTGCTTTTCAGGGGCTTTTCAGGATGAAGGCCTGGCCGCCAGCCCCACCCCTCAAGGGGCGCGGGGAACTGCGCGACCAGCCGCAACGAACCCGCGGCCGGCAACGAACCCCGCACCCCCGGGACGGTCAGGCGTCGGCGAACCTCTCCCCCCGCTCCGCCTTCTCCACCAGCAGAGCCGGCGGAGTGAAGCGGGCACCGTAGCGGTCGGCCAGCTCCCTCGCCCGGGCCACGAAGCCCGGCAGGCCGCCTTCGTAGCCGTTGATGTACTGGAGGACTCCACCGGTCCAGCCGGGGAAGCCGATGCCGAAGATCGAGCCGATGTTGGCGTCGGCGACCGAGGTGAGGACGCCCTCCTCAAGGAGGCGCACGGTGTCGAGCGCCTCGGAGAACAGCATGCGTTCCTGCATGTCCTCGAAGGGGATCCGGTGGCCGGGCCGGGTGAAGTGCTCGCGAAGGCCGGGCCAGAGCTTGGTGCGGCGGCCGTCGGGACCGTAGTCGTAGAAACCCCCGCCGCCGCTGCGCCCGGTGCGGCCGAACTCGTCGACCATGCGGTCGATGACCGCTTCCGCGGGGTGCTCCTCCCAGGTGCCGCCCGCCTCCTCGACGGCCCGCCGCGTCTCCGCGCGGATCTTGCGGGGCAGGGTCAGCGTCAGCTCGTCCATCAGGGAGAGGACCTTCGCCGGGTAGCCCGCCTGGGCCGCCGCCTGCTCGACCGACGCGGGCTCGATGCCCTCGCCGACCATCGCGACGCCCTCGTTGATGAAGTGGCCGATGACACGGGAGGTGAAGAAGCCACGCGAGTCGTTGACGACGATCGGGGTCTTCTTGATCTGCCGGACCAGGTCGAAGGCGCGGGCGAGGGCCTCGTCACCGGTCCGCTCCCCCTTGATGATCTCGACGAGCGGCATCTTGTCGACGGGCGAGAAGAAGTGCAGGCCGATGAAGTCGGACTGGCGCTCCACGCCTTCGGCGAGGGTGGTGATGGGAAGGGTGGAGGTGTTGGAGCACAGCAGCGCGTCCGGGGCCACGACACTCTCGATCTCCTGGAACACCTTGTGCTTGAGGGCGGTGTCCTCGAAGACGGCCTCGATGACCGCGTCGCAGCCGGCCAGGTCGGCCGGGTCGCCGGTGGGGGTGATCCGGGCGAGCAGCGCGTCGGCCTTCTCCTGGGTCGTACGGCCCTTGGCGACGGCCTTCGCGCAGAGTTTCTCCGAGTAGCCCTTGCCCTTCTCGGCTGCTTCCGCGGACACGTCCTTCAGGACGACGTCGATGCCGGCGCGGGCGCAGGAGTACGCGATGCCGGCGCCCATCATCCCGGCACCGAGAACGGCCACCTTGCGGACCGGGCGCGGTTCGATCCCCTTGGGGCGGTTGGCGCCGGAGTTGACGGCCTGGAGGTCGAAGAAGAAGGCCTGGATCATGTTCTTCGAGGTCTGGCCGGCGGCCAGCTCCACGAAGTAGCGGGCCTCGATGACCTGGGCGGTCTCGAAGTCGACCTGGGCGCCCTCGACGGCGGCGGCGAGGATGTTCCGCGGGGCCGGGTAGGGGGCGCCGGCCGTCTGCTTGCGCAGGGTGGCGGGGAAGGCGGGCAGGTTCGCCGCGAACTTGGGGTGGGCGGGCGTGCCTCCGGGGATGCGGTAGCCCGGCTTGTCCCAGGGCTGCTGGGACTCGGGGTTGGCGTCGATGAAGGCGCGCGCCCTGGCCATCAGCTCGTCGTGCGTGCCGGCCACCTCGTGGATGAGGCCGTTGTCCAAGGCCCGCCGCGGGCTGTACTGGGTGCCCTGGAGAAGGACCTTCAGGAGGGCGTCGGCGATGCCGAGGAGCCGTACGGTGCGGACGACGCCGCCGCCTCCGGGGAGCAGGCCGAGGGTGACCTCGGGGCAGCCGATCTTGGAGCCGGGGGCGTCGAGGGCGACGCGGTGGTGGCAGGCGAGGGCGAGTTCGAAGCCGCCGCCGAGGGCGGCGCCGTTGATCGCGGCGACGACGGGCTTGCCCAGGGTCTCGATGCGGCGCAGATGGCGCTTGATCTCCAGGCCGCCGTCGAACAGCTGCTGCGCGGTGTCGGGCGTGACCCGGATGAGGTCGCGCAGATCGCCGCCGGCGAAGAAGGTCTTCTTGGCGGAGGTGATGATGACGCCGCGGATGGAGTCCTTCTCGGCCTCCAGCCGGTCGGTGATCACGGCGAGGGAGTCGCGGAACGCCTGGTTCATGGTGTTCGCGGACTGGTGGGGGTCGTCGAGGACGAGGGTGACGAGGCCCGAGCGGTCCTGTTCCCAGCGGATGGTGGTGCTCTCGGTCATGAGGGGGTCTCCGTAGAAGTCTGGTGGTTCCGCCGGGTGTCAGACGCGTTCGACGATCGTCGCGATGCCCATGCCGCCGCCCACGCACAGCGTGGCCAGTCCGTACCGCTTGTCCTGGCGCTCCAGCTCGTCGATGAGCGTGCCGAGGATCATCGCGCCGGTGGCGCCCAGCGGGTGGCCGAGGGCGATGGCGCCGCCGTTGACGTTGACCTTGTCCAGGGAGATCCCCATGTCCTTCACGAAGCGCAGGACGACGGCCGCGAACGCCTCGTTGATCTCGACGAGGTCGATGTCGTCGATGGTCAGTCCGGCCCTGGCGAGGGCCTTGCGGGTGGCGGGCGCGGGGCCGGTGAGCATGATGGTGGGCTCGGAGCCGGAGACTGCGGCGGACACGATCCGCGCGCGCGGACGCAGGCCGTAGCGGTCGCCGATCTCGCGGGAACCGATGGCGACGAGCGCCGCGCCGTCGACGATGCCGGAGGAGTTGCCCGCGTGGTGGACGTGGTCGATCTCCTCGACCCAGTGGTACTTCTGCAGGGCCACCGCGTCGAAGCCGCCCAGCTCGCCGATGTCGGCGAACGACGGCTTCAGCTTGGCTAGGGAGTCGACGGTGGTGCCGGGCCGCAGGTGCTCGTCGTGGTCGAGGACGACGAGGCCCGCGCGGTCCTTCACGGGGACGACGGAGGCGCCGAATCGGTCGTCCTTCCAGGCCGCCGCGGCCCGCTCCTGGGAGAGGGCGGCGTACTCGTCGACGTCCCGGCGGGAGAATCCCTCGATCGTGGCGATGAGGTCGGCGCCGATGCCCTGCGGCACGAAGTTGACGGCCAGATTGGTCATCGGGTCGTTGAACCAGGCGCCGCCGTCCGAGGCCATCGGTACCCGCGACATCGACTCGACGCCGCCGGCGAGCACCAGGTCCTCCCAGCCGCTGCGGACCTTTGCGGCGGCCAGGTTGACGGCCTCCAGGCCGGAGGCACAGAAGCGGTTCTCCTGTACACCGGCCACGGTGTCCGGCAGTCCGGCGGCGATCGCGGCGATCCGGGCGATGTCGGAGCCCTGGTCGCCCACGGGGCCCACGACGCCGAGCACGATGTCGTCGACGGCGGCCGGGTCGAGGCCGGGGTGCCGCCGCCGGACCTCGTGGATCAGCCCGACGACGAGGTCGATGGGCTTGGTGCCGTGCAGGGCGCCGTTCGCCTTGCCGCGTCCGCGCGGGGTGCGGATCGCCTCGTACACGTACGCTTCGGTGCTCACGGGTCTGGCCTTTCGGGTGGCGGTGGAGAGCCGGTGTCGGTCGGGGGCGCGTCGGTCGGGCGTCAGGCGCCGACCTGGCCGTCGGGTATGCCTTCCGTCAGGGAGACATTCATGGCGGCGGCCGGGGAGCGATCCGCGAGGAGCCCGGGTATGTCCCAGTCGCGGGCCACGTCCGTGGTGTCGGCGCCCGGCTGCGCGGGGCCGCCGCGCACGGAGGTGTGGGTGGCGGAGAATCGGGGTGCGGGGGCGGGCTGGGTGATGCCGCCGAAGTCGGTGAAGGTGCCGCGGGCCGCGAGGTGTGGGTGGTCCGGGGCCTCGCGCAGCGACAGCACGGGCGCCACGCAGGCGTCGGAGCCCTCGAAGACCGCCGTCCACTCGTCGCGCGTACGCGTCCTGAAGCGGGCCGCGACCGTCTCGCGCAGTTCGCCCCAGGCGGCGACGTCCTTGCGGGCCGGGGCACGGTCCTTGATACCGAGGAGGTCGATGAACTCCTCGTAGAACTGCTGCTCCAGGGCACCCACGGCCATGTACCGGCCGTCGGCGGTCTCGTAGGTGCCGTAGAAGGGGCAGCCGCCGTCGAGGAGGTTGGCGGCGCGGCGGTCCTGCCAGCCGCCGGCGGCGAGCATGCCGTGGATCATCGTGGAGAGGTGCGCGGTGCCGTCGACGATGGCCGCGTCCACGACCTGTCCGGTGCCGGTGGCGCGGGCGTGGTGCAGGGCGGCGAGGACGCCGACGACGAGGTAGAGCGAGCCGCCCGCGTAGTCGCCGAGGAGGTTGGCGGGGGCGACGGGCGGGAGGTCCGGGGTGCCGATCATGCCGAGGGTGCCGGTCAGGGCGATGTAGGCGATGTCGTGGCCGGCGCGCTGGACGAGGGGGCCCTGCTGGCCCCAGCCGGTCATCCGGCCGTAGACGAGGGCCGGGTTGCGGGCGTGGCAGGTGTCGGGGCCGACGCCGAGGCGCTCGGCGACCCCGGGGCGGTAGCCCTCGATCAGGACGTCGGCCCGTTCGGCGAGGGCGAGGACGGTGTCCGGGCCGTCGCCGGACTTGAGGTCGACGATCACGGACCGTTTGTTGCGGTTGGTGATGTCGTACAGGGGATTCACGGCGAGGCCGGCGCCGCCGGGCCGGTCGACGCGGACGACGTCGGCGCCGAGGTCGCCGAGGAGCATGGCGGCGAACGGTCCGGGGCCGATGCCCGCGAGTTCGACCACGCGCACACCGGCGAGCGGGCCGTGCCCGGGCGTCTTCGCCACTGCCATCTGGAGCCCCCAGCTCTGTGACACCGATGATGTAACACCAGTGATGTTAAGAACGTGTTCCACCGCACACAAGGTCTTGGGTGAGCAAACGCTTAGCCATTGTGCCCAAGGTCGTGCCGGATGTCCCGGCGCGCGTCGGCCGGGCTCAGTGGGTGTCCAGCTCCGCTATCAGGTACTTCGGGGCGATCACGCGGTAGCTCTCCTCGATCCAGTCGCAGAGCAGGTCCGTGCCCGGGGCGCCCGGCTCCTCCAGCGGGACGCGCACCCAGCCTGCCTTGCCGAGGCCGTATCCGGCGGGTTCGGCTCCTGGGCAGGTCAGGGCGTGGGCGTGGGTCTCCTCGTCCTTGAGCTTCACGGTGACGCCCAGCGGGTGGCTGCCGTCGTCCACGCCGAGGAACACGAACACCTTCCTGTTGACCTTGGCGACGCTCTCGCCCCAGGGGAACTCCTCGGCCGCGCCGGGCATCCCGAGAGCGAACTCACGTACCGTCCCCCACTTTTTCAGGGCGTTCCTGGGCACGGCCACGGCCACCTCCGGATCCCGCGCGTTCGACTGCTCGTCCCTCACGCTAGCCTCACCCACCGACAACGGCGCGGGGGCGAGGGCTGAGGGGTTCAATGAGCACGCAGAGCAGGGCGGATCGGGCGTACGACATCGTGCTCTTCGGAGCGACGGGGTTCGTCGGCGAGCTCACCGCGGAGTATCTCGCCGAGCACGCGCCCGAGGGGCTGCGCTGGGCGCTGGCCGGCCGTAACGCCGAGAAGCTGGCCGCGCTGCGGGAGCGGCTGCCCGGCGGGGCGGGGATCGGCGTGCTCCGCGCGGACGTGTCGGATCCGGCTTCCCTGCGTGAACTCGCCCGGCAGGCACGGGTGGTGGCCACGACGGTCGGCCCGTACATCACGTACGGCGAAGAACTGGTGGCCGCCTGCGCCGACGAGGGCACCGACTACCTGGACCTCACCGGCGAGCCCGAGTTCGTGGACCTGATGTTCGTCCGGCACGACGCACGCGCGCGTGAGACCGGGGCGCGGATCGTGCACGCGGCGGGCTTCGACTCGATCCCGCACGATCTTGGGGCGTACTTCACGGTGCAGCAACTCCCGGAGGACGTGCCGATCACCGTCGACGGCTTCGTGCGGGCGTCGGGGATGTTCTCGGGCGGCACGTTCAACTCCGCGCTGACCATCTTTTCGCGGCCCCGGCAGATGGCCGCCGCCACGCGGGACCGCAAGCGGCACGAGCCGCGGACAGTGGGGCGGCGAGCGCACGCGCCGGTGAGCGCGCCCCGCTTCGCCAAGGAGGTCGGTGCGTGGGCGCTGCCGCTGCCGACCATCGACGCGCGGGTGGTGCAGCGATCGGCGCGCGCCCTGCGGCGCTACGGACCGGACTTCCGCTACCGCCACTACGCGGCCGTCAGGACCCTGCCGTTCGCGGTGGGCGGTGTCGCGTTCGTGGGTGCGGTCGTCGCCGCCGCGCAAGTGCCGCCCGCCCGGCGCTGGTTGGGCAACCTGCACAAGCCCGGCGAGGGGCCGGGCGCGGAGAAGCGGGCCAAGAGCTGGTTCTCGGTGCGGTTCGTGGGCGAGGGGGGCGGACGGCGGGTCTTCACGGAGGTCGCGGGCGGCGACCCCGGCTACGGCGAGACGGCGAAGATGTTCGCCGAGTCGGCGCTCTGCCTGGCCTTCGACGAGCTTCCCGCCACCGCGGGCCAGGTCACGACGGCGGTGGCGATGGGCGACGCGCTGATCGAACGGCTGCGCGCGGCGGGCATCACGTTCCGGGTCGCCGCCTCCCGGTGACGCGGGATCCGGCCCCCCAGGGGCGGCCGTGCGCACACCGCCCTCGCCGCCCTCGGGCTGCTCAGGCCCATCCCGTCAGCGTGTAGACCATCCCGCCGATCCAGGCGATTCCGGCGATCAGCGCGAGGAGCAGGCCGGCCGTGACAGCACGCTCGACGGGCTGGCTGGGGCTGGCGGCGGGCTTCGGGGCGCGGTGCGTCGTCATGCGGTCCAGCCTGCCGATCATGGCGACGCGCCGCTATCCGTACTCGTACTCAGGTACGAAGCCCGCACCTAAGGGCTGCCCCGTGATCCGCGGTGGATCAGCCCACGGCGTCGGATGCCGGGGGCACCTCCCACGCCGTTCAGGCAGTGGGGGAGCATCGCAAGGCGGAGGGGCGTCCGCATATCGGATGTATGCGGGCGTTCCGACAACGCGGCGAGGTGCCGTAGCCGGCGTCGTGCGCCCGCCGGGGATTACGGGACAGCCCTTAGTCATGTGCGCCCCCGAGGGCCCGGCCCGCCGTCTCCCGCAGGGCCCGGCGGCAGAGCGTGTCGGCACGCCGGGTGGTTTCCGGGACGCGGTAGGCCGGGGTGAGGGCGAGGGTGTGGGCGCAGGCGTTGTCGAGGGTCATGCGATGACCGACGGAGACGAACACCGGTTTGACCCCGTCACGGGTGCGCAGGGCGCAGCCCACTTCCTCGGGGCCCGATCCGCCGGGCGCGAGGAGCGGTGAGGCGCTGCCGCGCGGGGTGCCCGGGTCGTCGTAGGTGAAGGTGAACGGGTTCTTGGCGACGCCGATCGTGGGGAGCCCGGTGAGGACTCCGAGGTGGCTGGCGAGGCCGAAGCGGCGCGGGTGGGCGAGGCCGTAGCCGTCACAGACGACGACTCCGGGGTCGCACGGCAGCGCGTCCAGGGCCGCCAGGACGGTCGGGATCTCGCGGAAGGCCAGCAGCCCGGGGACGTACGGGAAGGACACCTGCCCGATCGCCGTGGCCTCGGCGACCACGGCGAGGGTCGCCGCGTCCAGTACGACGGCCGCCGCCGCGACCACGTCCCGCTCGTCGTCGTACGCGACGTCCACGCCGGTGACATGTCCGGTGCCGGGCGGCGGCCCGGTCTCGTCGAGGATCACCTTGCCGCGCAACTCGTCCTGCACGGCTCGGGCTTGATCGTCTGTGGCGGGCCAGCCCGCGGGGATGCGTACGGTCGTCATGGTCCGACGAGCGTACGCATCCCCGCTGCGAGCACGCCTCCCGGGGCTGCGCGTCTATTTGTCGAGGGCGCGCTTCAGCTGGCTCTTGTTCATGTCGGAACGGCCGCGGATGTTGCGCCGCTTGGCCTCCTCGTACAGCTGGTCGTACGTGGGTCCCTCGGACCCGCTGTGGGAGCGCTGTCCGCCGCGCTTGCCGGACGACATGTCCTGCGTGGACGTACGGCTCGCGGTCTTGGACTCACCGGACCGGGCGCGCTCCTTGTTGACCGTGCGTGCGGCGATCTCCTTGGCGCGCGACTCGCTCTCACCCCGGTCCTCGGCACTCTCCTTGATGTGCTCGTACTGACGTTCCCGCTTGGGGCTCGAACCACGTGGCATGCCGATCACTCCCTTCGTGATGCGAACGCCCCACGGGTATCCCGGTGCGCGGGATCCAGTCCCGGCCGCCACCTGTTCACCGGCGCTTCCCTCAGTTCTCCAGCCGGGCGACGCGTCCCTTCTCCCCGGCGGCCCAGCAGCCGCGGTCCGGGGTGCAGCCGACGGTGTCGTACGAGCCCGTGTCGACGGTGCGCCAGGTGCGGCCGCCGTCGGTGGTGAGATCGGTTCCGGTGGGGCCGACGGCGAGGGCGGTCGTACGGCTGTACGGGAGCCAGGTGACACCGGAGCGGTAGGCGGGCGGCGGTTGCGCGGCAGGAGTCCAGACGCGGCCGGCGTCGTCGGTGGTGGCCGCCGCCCTCGGGGACGACTGGTCGGCGCGGTAGTCGCCGCCGACGGCGATGCCGTGGGACCGGTCGCGGAAGGCGAGGGCGAAGACGCCGCGGGCCGGGTCGCCCGCCGGGACGGGGGTGTCGGTGGCCGTCCAGGTCAGACCGCGGTCGGCGGAGTGCAGCACACGCGCGCGTGCGGCCCCGCCGGTGGCCAGCCACACATCGCGCCGCCCCGAGCTGACCAGGCACTGCCCGCTCGCCGCGAAGCCCGCCTCGCCCTCCAGGGCCGGGGGCATCCCGTCGTCCGGCAGGACGCTCCAGGAGCGGCCGCCGTCCTTGGTGGACAGGATGCGGAACTTCCCGTCCACCGGGTCGCTCATGGCGAGCCCGTGGCGGGTGTCGAAGAAGGTCAGGCAGTCGTAGAAGGCCCGCGGGTCGGTGTTGCGGAAGGACTCGGTCCAGCTGGCGCCGCCGTCGTCCGTGCGGTAGACGCGAGAGGCCTCGCCCTCGCCGATGGCCAGAACGACCGCCCGGCGGGCGTCGAATGCCTCGATGTCCCGGAACTGCAGATCCTGTGCGCCGGGTGGTGACACATCGCGCCAGTGCTCGCCACCGTCCTTGGTCCGCAGCACGGTCCCTGCGGTTCCGGCCACCCAGGCGGTGTTCCGGCTGACCGCGGCGAGACCGCGAAAGCGCACCTCGGTGCCGGTGTTCTTCAGTTCCCAGTGGGGTGGCCGGCCGTCCCCGTGTGCCTGCGCGGGCACGGTCATGGCGGCGGCGAGCGCCGTCGCGGCCAGTCCCATCGCCATCGTCCGACTCGTCCGAATCCTGCTTCTCGACTGCCCCGTGGCCCTCATGGCGGGCGAAGCTAGCCCACCACCCGGGCGCCGTCCAGATGGCCTCGGCGGGAACCGCGGGGCCCCGTGCGGTGTCCTCTCGGGTATCCCGGGGCCCTGGGACGAGAAATGGATCACCTCAGTGATTGGACTCGGTGACAGAGGTCACTCGAAGCCCATGTGCACGGATTGGCCCGATCCAGCGTCTCTTCACATGCCCGGCCAAGCCATCCGGTGTCCGTCCAGCCGTCACGAGGGAGCAAGGCGTTGTCCACCGTCATCGAGCAGCCCGTTGAGGCCCGTCTCGTCGCCGCCGCGCCGCGGATGCCGAGCATTCCCGCAACGCTCCACTACGACCGGAGCGACCCCTTCGCCGTCCGTATGACGTTCCCCGCCCCGGCGACGCTGGAGGGTGTCGAGGTCTGCTGGACCTTCGCCCGCGAACTGCTGGTGACCGGCATGGACGAGGCCGTCGGTCAGGGTGACGTGCGTGTGCGCCCGTACGGCTACGAGCGGCTGGTGCTGGAGTTCCACGCCCCGGAGGGCACCGCTGTGGTGCACGTCCTCTCCGGTGAGGTGCGCCGTTTCCTGGACCGTACGACCGAGCTGGTTCCCGTCGGCCTCGAACATCACCAGGTCGACCTGGACCACGATCTGGCCGAGCTGATGCGGGACGCCTGCTGAGGCCACGCCTTCCGACGCCGCCCCGCCCGGGCCGGGGGCGGCCGGTCCGGGTGTCGCATTAATGCGTTGACACCCCTGACGCCCCCTCCTACGTTGTACAGCGGTCCTGTTGCCGTCGATTGGAGAAGGACGTTGCTCGTCTGAGGTCCTGAGACACCGCGTCACACATCATCGCCGTATCCCGGCTGCTCCTGTGTGCGTTGCGTGCGACCTCGGCGTACGAGCCGTCCCCCGGCAGCGGGCCTGCTTCGGCCCCGCCCAGCGGGTTCGCCCTCGCCTCGATGTGTCGCGCTCGCGGTGTCCGCACGCGTTGCCCCGACCACCGCAAGCAACCGCGAGGCCCTTCATGTCTACTCCCCTTTCCCTCACCTGCACCTCCCTGTCCTTCGCCTGGCCCGACGGCACAACCGTCTTCGAGGACCTGCAGATCGCGTTCGGCCCCGGCAGGACCGGGCTCGTCGGGGTCAACGGGTCGGGCAAGTCGACCCTGTTGAAGCTGATCGCCGGTGAGCTGACGCCGACCGACGGTACGGTCCGGGTGGCGGGCGAGATCGGCTACCTCCCGCAGAGCGTCACGCTCGACACCGCGCTGCGCGTCGACGAGGCGCTCGGCATCGCCGCGGCCCGCGCCGCGCTGCACGCCATCGAGGCGGGCGACGTGGCCGAGGAGCACTTCGCGGCCGTCGGCGACGACTGGGACATGGAGGAACGCGCCCTGGCGACCCTCGGTCAACTCGGGCTCGGCCACGTCGACCTCGACCGCACGATCGGCGAGATCTCGGGCGGCGAGTCGGTACTGCTGCGGCTGGCCGCGCTGCTGCTGCGCCGCCCGGACGTCCTGCTCCTCGACGAACCCACCAACAACCTCGACCTGTACGCCCGCCGCCGGCTGTACGACGCCGTCTCGGCGTGGTCCGGGGTCATGATCGTGGTCAGCCACGACCGCGAACTCCTCGACCTGGTCGATCAGATCGCCGATCTGCGCTCCGGGGAGGTCACCTGGTACGGCGGCAACTACTCCGACTACGAGGAGGCGCTCACCACCGAACAGGAGGCGGCCGAACGGATGGTGCGGGTCGCCGAGGCCGATCTGAAGAAGCAGAAGCGCGAGCTGGTCGACGCCCAGGTCAAGCTGGCCCGGCGCAAGCGGTACGGCCAGAAGATGTTCGAGCAGAAACGCGAGCCGAAGATCGTCATGGGTGCCCGGAAACGGGCGGCCCAGGAGTCCGCGGGCAAGCACCGCATCATGCACGAGGAGAAGCTCGCCGAGGCCAAGGAGCGGCTCGACGAGGCGGTGGAGGCCGTACGGGACGACGACGAGATCCGCGTCGACCTGCCGTACACGGCCGTGCCACCGGGCCGTACCGTGCTCACCGTCCTGGACCTCCAGCTGCGGTACGGGGCCCGGGTGAACGGCGGCCTCGATCTGCGGGGCCCCGAGCGGATCGCGCTGGTCGGCCGCAACGGCGCGGGCAAGACCACGCTGCTGCGCACGATCGCGGGCGAGCTGGAGCCGGTGGGCGGCGAGGTGCGGGCGCACGTTCCGCTGCGGTTCCTGCCGCAGCGGCTCGATGTCCTCGACGATGAACTGACGGTCGCCGAGAACGTGGCCCGGTACGCGCCGGGCGCCACCAACAACCGGGTGCGGGCCCGGCTCGCCCGCTTCCTGTTCCGGGGCGCCCGCGCCGACCAGCCGGCGGCGACGCTGTCCGGCGGGGAACGCTTCCGGGCCGCCCTCGCCGCGCTGATGCTCGCCGAGCCCGCCCCGCAGCTGCTGATGCTGGACGAGCCGACGAACAACCTGGACATGGCGAGTGTGCGGCAGCTGACGACGGCGCTGGAGTCCTACGAGGGGGCACTGATCGTGGCCAGCCACGACCTGCCGTTCCTCGCGTCGCTCGGCATCACCCGGTGGCTGTTGCTGGAGGAGGGAGGGATGCGCGACACCACACCGGAGGAACTCGGAACCACCGGCTGATCCTGGCGGTCGGTTCGTCGGCGGGTGCGGGTGGGCGGGGACTGTTCGCTCGGTTCCCCGCGCTTTCCCACGAAGGGCGGGCGGCCGACCCGACCCCCCAGGGGCGCGGGGAACCGCGCGACCACAACGCGCCCGCACGCGCCGACGGACCCGTGCCCCGCGGCGGAGCACCGGGTTCCGCCGCTCGGCCCCACCGCCCTCCCCCGCCCCGGCTACCGCCGAGTATCTCAGGAGGGGCACAGCCTCGCTGCGGGGGTTTTGTCCTGGTGGGCCGGGGCTGCATGATGGCGGACCGGCGTCGCCTCACGGGCGCCGGAACACCCTCGTTCGATTCGGAGTCCCACACGTGCCCAGCAAGAAGGCCCTCGTCCGTCGTCCCAGCCCCCGCCTGGCAGAAGGCCTCGTCACGCACGTCGAACGCACGGAAGTGGACGTCGACCTCGCGGTCGAGCAGTGGGAGGCGTACGGGGAGGCCCTGCGTACACACGGCTGGGAGACCATCGAGGTGGACCCGGCCGACGACTGCCCGGACTCGGTGTTCGTCGAGGACACGGTGGTCATGTACAAGAACGTTGCGCTGATCGCGCGCCCCGGCGCCGAGTCCCGGCGGGAGGAGACCGCGGGGACCGAGGAGGCAGTGGCCGCGCTCGGCTGCTCGGTGAACTGGGTCTGGGACCCGGGCACGCTGGAGGGCGGCGACGTCCTCAAGGTCGGCGACACCGTCTTCGTGGGCCGGGGCGGGCGCACCAACGCGGCCGGGGTCCAGCAGCTGCGGGCGGCGTTCGAGCCGCTCGGGGCGCGGGTGGTGTCCGTGCCGGTGAGCAAGGTGCTGCATCTGAAGTCGGCGGTCACGGCGCTGCCGGACGGCACGGTCGTCGGACACATACCGAAGATGGACGCGCCGTCGCTGTTCGGGCGCTTCCTGCCGGTGCCGGAGGAGGCCGGGGCGCACGTGGTGCTGCTCGGCGGCGACAAGCTGCTGATGGCGGCGAGCGCCCCGAAGACCGCGGAGCTGTACGCGGACCTCGGCTACGAGCCCGTCGTGGTCGACATCAGCGAGTTCGAGAAGCTGGAGGGCTGTGTGACATGCCTCTCGGTGCGGCTGCGGGAGCTGTACGCCTGACCGGGTGATCACCTCACCGCTTCAGCCCCTGGACCTGCGCGTCCAGGGGCTGTTCGGCATACGCGAACGCACCGTGCAGGGGCTTGCTGATCAGGGGTCTTTACCACGCACTTAACCCCTACGTCTTCGTAACCTACGGATTCGTAGCCTACGATGCCGTAGGTTCGGTCACGCGCGCGTGACCGCACACATGTTCATCCCCGGTCGTCCCCCTGGAGCCTCTGTGTCGATCACTTCTCCCCTTCTCGGCAGCCCGTCCTCCGACTGGACCGACGCGCGGCTGCTGTACGCGCTGGAGGAAGTCGTCGAGAAGGAGCTCAACCGGCATCTGAAGGTCGCCAAGGACTGGATGCCGCACGAGTACGTGCCGTGGAGCGACGGCCGTAACTTCCCCGGGCTCTTCGAGGACGGCGAGGCCTGGGAGAAGGGGCAGTCGAAGGTCACCGAGATCGGCCGTATCGCCCTCGTCGTGAACCTGCTGACCGAGGACAACCTGCCCAGCTACCACCACGAGATCGCCACGCTGTTCGGCCGTGACGGCGCCTGGGGCACCTGGGTGCACCGCTGGACCGCCGAGGAGGGCCGCCACGGCATCGTGATGCGCGACTATCTGCTCGCCTCCCGCGCCGTGGACCCGGACAAGCTCGAAGAGTTCCGCATGGCCCACATGAGCGAGGGCTTCGAGCACGACCACCGGCACTCGATGCTGCACTCGGTCGCGTACGTCGCCTTCCAGGAGCTGGCCACCCGGATCTCGCACCGCAACACCGGCCACCAGTCCGGGGACCCCGTCTGCGACCGCATGCTGGCCCGTATCGCCACCGACGAGAACCTGCACATGGTCTTCTACCGGAACCTGCTGAAGGCCGCGTTCGAGATCGCCCCCGACCTCACCATGCAGGCCGTGCGCGATGTCGTCGTCAACTTCCGCATGCCCGGTCACGGCATGCCCGGCTTCGAGCGCGCCGCCGCACAGATGGCGATCGGCGAGGTCTACAACCTCCGCATCCACCACGACGACGTCCTCCAGCCCGTCCTCCGCTTCCTCAGGGTGCTGGAGATCGACGGCCTCGGCCCCGAGGGCCTGAAGGCCCAGGAGGAACTCGGCCTCTACATGGACGGCCTCGACGCGGAGGCGCTCAAGTTCGACGAGAAGCTGGCAGCCCGCAAGGCCCGGATGGCGGCGCGCGCGACGGCGTGATCGCCCGCCCCGGGTGAGCGGAGACCGGTCACCCCGCCTCCGTCCGCCCCGTCCGCCGCCCCGAGGGGTCGTGGGACCGGCCCGTCCCGCCGGACGCCGCATGCGGGTCAGCCGCGTCCGGTGCGCAGACGGAGCCTCTCCTTCTCGGACAGGCCGCCCCAGACACCGAAGCGCTCGTCGTTGGCCAGGGCGTAGTCGAGGCAGGCGGTGCGCATCTCGCACATACCGCAGATGCGCTTCGCCTCCCGCACCGAGCTGCCGGGGTCGGGAAAGAAGAAGTCGGCCCCCGTCTGCGCGCACAGCGCCCGCTCCTGCCAGGCGATGTCGACCGGGGTGATCGTGTCGATGTGCATGGACAGGATGGTGCCGGTCGACGAAAAACGTTCGATCAACGTCGCATCAACACGGCGTCCCGGGCCCTCCATGGTCCCCGCCGGGAGCATTCCGGCGCACGGCGGCGCGCGGAGGGGCGGGCGCACGGTGAGGGGCGCGGGTGGATGCGCGCCCGTCCGCGGCGGACCCGTGCCCGGCGGCCACCCCTACGGCCGAACCCGGTCGCAGCGTCCCGGCGGTTGTCAGTGGGCGGTGCCAGACTCGACACAAAGGCAGGGGGATCCCTCAAGGACCTCTCGGAGGAGGGCCAGGATGCTCACCACCCGTTATGTCACCGGCGCACCGAACTGGATCGACCTCGGCACCCCCGACATCGAGGGAGCCGGCGCGTTCTACTCCCACCTCTTCGGCTGGCGGTTCAAGTCGGCCGGCCCCGAGATGGGCGGCTACGGCTTCTTCCAGCTCGGCGGCCGGACCGCGGCCGCCGGTATGCAGAACCCACCGGAGCAGGGCCCGCCGTCCTGGAACGTCTACTTCCAGTCTCCGGACGCGGACGCCACGGCCAAGGCGACGGAGCAGGCGCACGGCTCGGTGCTGATGCAGCCCATGGATGTGGCGCAGGAGGGCCGGATGGCCATCCTCGCCGACCGGGCGGGCGTCCCCTTCGGCATCTGGCAGCCCCGCCGCACCACGGGGCTCGACGTCGTCACGGACCCGGGTTCGCTGTGCTGGCTGGAGCTCTACACCCCCGACCTGCCCGCGGCCGCCGGGTTCTTCAACGCGGTGTTCGGCTGGGAGACCTCGGCGATCGACTTCGAGGGCGGCAGCTACACCTGTGTGAACCCGGCCGGGAAGGAGCCGAAGGACATGTTCGCCGGCCTCGTCCCACTCGACGAGGACCCCACCGAGGCGGACTCCGAACCGTACTGGCTGCCGTACTTCGAGGTCATGGACACCGACGAGACGGTACGGAAGGCGCAGGAGCACGGTGGCGGCGTCCGTATGCCCGCAACCGATCTGACGGGCGTAGGCCGGATCGCCAAGCTCACGGACCCGTACGGGGCTCGCTTCGCGGTGATCAAGAGCGCGCCGCCGCAGGGGTGAGACCGCCGGTACCGGTCCGCGGTGAGAGCGGCGCCGGCCTGCTCCGACCTGTGCGGACACCGCTCTCGGCGCCCCCAGCGTCGACCGCATGACGAGCCGTAATCAAGTCCTGAACGCCGGAAACATCTGAGAGCGCTCTCAGTCATAAGTCTTGACGGCTCAACATCCCCTGGGAACAGTGGGGGCACACAGCAGGGGCCCCACCCCCTGTGCCTCCACTCCCCACTCCCAGGAGGCCCCACCATGCTCTCCCGTCGTAGGTTCCTCGCCGGAGCCGCCACCGTCGTCGGCGCACCCGCCGTTGGGAGCGCTCTCAGCTCCCCGGCCCGGGCCGCCGCTCCCACCACCTGCCAACTCGCCCTGCGCAACGCCTCGTTGCCGGGCACGGTCCGGGCGTACGTCACCGGGCACGAACAGTCGACCGGCGCCTGGGTGCTGCTGCGGGCGGGCGGCAGCGTCTACCGGCCGGCCTCGCCCCCGGCACCGCACACACCGCTGCCGGTGGACTGCGCCATCCCACTCGGCCCGGCGGGCTCCGCCCCCGTCGTGTTGACCCTCCCCCAGATGTTCGGCGCCCGCGTCTACTTCGTGCGGGACAGCACCCTGGACTTCTTCCTCAACCCCGGCCCCGCGCTGGTCGAGCCCGCGTTCGCCGCGCCCGCCGACCCGAACTTCGGCAGGACGTGGTCGTTCTGCGAGTTCACGTTCGACCCCACCCAGCTGTTCGCCAACATCAGCTACGTCGACCTGGTGACGGCCCTCCCCATCGGCCTGACCCTGGAGGGCGACGCCCCGCACACCGTGGCCCCGCTGCCGAGTGGCGCGGTCGACCGTATCGCCGCGGACCTGGTGGCCCAGGCGGCGAGGGACGGACAGCCGTGGGACCGGCTCGTCATCCGGGGCGGCGACGGCAGGGTCCTGCGGGTCATCTCGCCGCAGAACCTGATGGCGCCGTACTTCGACCGGCCGGACGAGATGCCGTTCCGCTCCTACTGGGACGCGTACATCAACCAGGTGTGGGACAAGTACCGTTCGACCGACCTGAGGATCGATCTCCAGGGCGGCCGGGGCGTGCTCACCGGCCGGGTCGGCGGCGACCGGCTGACCTTCCCCGGCGGCCACTCCTTCGCCAGACCCACCTCGAAGGACATCTTCACCTGCAACCACGGCCCGTTCGCCAACGACCCCGGTGACCCCGACGTCAAAAAGGCCCTCCTCGCCCGTATCGCCGCCGGGTTCAACCGCTCGCTCATGCTCTCCCATCCCACGCAGCCGAACGGGTCCACGGCGAGCGACTACTACCGCGGCACCGTGACCAACCACTGGTCCCGCGTGGTGCACGCCAACTCGCCCATCGGGTACGCGTTCCCCTACGACGACGTGCGGCCCGACGGGCAGCCGGACGTGTCCGGGGCGGCGCACGACGGGAACCCGCGCCGGTTCACGGTGACGGTGGGTGCCTGACAGTCGGCAGGCGTCGCCTCAGCGGCGGTGGCCCGTGCTCACGCGGAGGCGCGTCGGACCAGTGTCGTCGGCAGGACGACACTGGACGGTGCGCCGCCCAGGCCCTTGTCCCGGCCCGGGCCCCGGTCCTCGTCCCGTCCCCGTCGTTCCAGGCCGCGCAGCAGGAGCCGGGCCATCAACCGACCCATCTCCTCTATGTCCTGACGGACCGTCGTCAGCGGTGGGTCGGCGCCCTCCGCCACCGGCAGCATGTCGTCGAAGCCGACCACGGCGACGTCCTCCGGCACCCGCCGTCCCCGTTCCCGCAGGACACGGAGGGCGCCGGAGGCCGAGAGGTCGTTCGCGGCGAACACCGCGTCCACCTCGGGGCAGCGGTCGAGGAGTTCGCGCATCGCGCGCTCGCCGCCTCCCGGGGTGAAGTCGCCCTCCACGATCAGCCGGGGATCGGCGTCCACCATGACGTCGCGGAAGCCGTCGAGGCGGTCGACCGCCGAGGTCTGGTCGAGGGGGCCGGTGATGTGAGCGACCCGGGTGCGGCCGAGACCGACCAGATGCCGTACGGCGTCCCGGGCACCGCCCCGGTTGTCACTGTCGACGTAGACGGTGGGGCCGTCGGCGCGCGGGCCGTCGCCCCAGCCGGGCCGGCCGCCGAACACGGTCGGCACACCGGCGTTGTGAATCAGCCCCGGCAGCGGGTCGTCGAGGTGCAGGGAGAAGACGAGCGCCCCGTCGACGTGCCCGCCCGCGAGATACCGGCCTACCCTCGCGTGGTCCTCGGGGCCCTCGGTCAGCAGCAGCACCAGCTGCGAGTCGTGCGCCGTCAGTTCCTTGCTGATGCCGCGGAGCTGGAGGGCGAAAAACGGGTCCGCGAACACCCTGGTCTCCGGCTCGGCGATCACGACGGCCACCGCGTCGTGCCGCCGGGTGACCAGGCTGCGCGCCGCCTGGTTGGGGACGTAGCCGAGTTCTTCGACCGCCTTGCGCACCCGCTCCACCAGTGGCTCGCGGACGCCCTCGCCCCCGTTGACCACGCGCGACACGGTCGCCCGTGACACTCCGGCGCGCGCGGCCACGGCCTCCAATGTGGGACGCGACACTGCCTCGGTCACTTCAGGACTCCTCAAGAGCGGTTGCCGATCAGGATAACCATGGCCATAGCGGCGTGAGAGCGCTCCCCGGACCGGGTGAGGGTGTCTGTCGGAAATCGGTTGCACCAGGCCGGGGCCGTCCGTGAGGATCACGTCATGACCATGAGAAAGGCCCATGACGCCTGACCGCCTCGCCCCGTACGCCCGCCTGCCGCGCGCGTACCACGGTCTGCGTCTCCTCCACAGCACGATCGACGCCTTCGGCCGTGCCCACTGGCTGCTGCGGACGCCCACGGAAGCACCGCAGGGACCGTACGACGCCGTGGTCGTCACCGTCGATGACGGCGTCCCGTACGAGACCGCGCTCAGTTCGGTGTCGGCCCGCCACCCCAAGGTCGACTCGCTTCCGGACGGCGGCTTCGTCGTCGCTGACACGCGCAGTCGGGCGGGTGACGAGCAGGTCCAGGTCTTCGACGCGCTGGGGCGCCCCACCTGGACGTTCCGCGTCGGCGACGCCGTCGAGCACCTGCTGACCGACGAGTCCGGCGACCTGTGGATCGGCTACTTCGACGAGGGCGTGTTCGGTGATCCCCTCAGCGCCGCCGGCGCCCGCCGCTGGAGCGTCACGGGTGAGGCGCTGTGGGAGTACAGCCCGCCGCCCGGCGCCGACTGGATCGCCGACTGCTACGCGCTCAACGTGGCCCGTCGAGCGGCCTGGGTGTATCCGTACACCGGCTTCCCGCTGGTGGAGGTACGGCACGGCCAACCGCTCCGGCTACGGACGACAAGGGTCAGCGGCGCGTCGGGCGTGGCCGTGGACGGGGAGCGCGTCGCGTTCTTCGGCGGCTACCGCAAGGACCGCGACCGACTGGTCGTCGCCTCGCTCGCCGAGACCTCCGTCGACGTCCTGACCACGACCCGCCTCACCCGCGCGGACGGCAGCCCGGTGGACGGCCGGCGACGTGTCGTGTCGCGAGGGCCGCGCATCTACGTCCAGGAGCGGTCGAGCACCGAGTGGGGCGTGCTGGACCTCGGCGAAGGCTGAGGCGAGGCACACCGGGTGGCTGGTCCGTGCGGTCGTGTCCGGGGTGCGGACGGGGCGTCAGTGCGCGTGCTCGTGTTTGTGCTCGTGTTTGTGCTCGTGCGGCTCGTACCCCGGGATCGTGCCGTCCGGCTTGCGGACCAGGAACAGGCCGACCATGCCCATGTCGGAGTGGCTCTGGACGTGGCAGTGGTACATCCAGGCGCCTGCCCCGACACCCTCGCCTGCGATGATCTGGAAGCCGAAGGAGTCGGCGGGACCGCAGATCTTGTTGTCGATGACCTGACTGGGGTCGTCGGGGCCGGTCAGCTGGCCGGTGCGGTTGTCGGCCCAGCGGTGCCCGTGCAGGTGGAAGGTGTGGTAGTACTCCCCGTGGGTGATGACGACGAACTCCACCCGGTCGCCCACCGTCGCGTCGAAGTTCGGTCCGGAGTGGGCCGGCTTGTTGTTGATGAGCATGTCGTTGAAGACGACCGTGACGGTCCTGTCCGGGAGGACGTCGCCCTTGCGGCGGACGATGACCGGGCCGTAGAGGCCCTTGCGGATGCCGCCCGTGCCGTGTTCCGTGCCGACGACATGGTCGTGGTAGTGCCAGTAACCCGCGCTGCCCGCCCGCCAGGTGCCGTCCTTGCGTCGACCGGGTGCGTGGGTCCGCCAGGTGTACGTACGGGTGCCGCCCGGCTCGACGTCGCTCTTGTTGAGCCTGGTGCCGTCGCTGGAGGTCTCGTAGTCCAGGCCGTGGACGTGCAGGCTCGCCCGGACGTCCACGGTGTTCTCGAACTCGATGTGCAGGGTGTCGCCTTCGTTCAGCTCGATGAGAGGGCCCGGGATGGATGCCTTTCCCTTCTCCAGGCCGTAGCCCATCTGACCGTCCGCCAGTTTCTCGGCGTACAGCTTGATGTGTCTGACCTCGCCGCCCGCGGGGGCCGTTCTCGCCGCCGCGTCGGCGCTCGCGGCCTCGGGGGCGCCGACGGCGTCGACGGCCAAGGACAACGATGTCGCGGTGGCTGCGCCTCCGAGCAGCAACCGTCGGTTGAAGCCTCGCCTGTCCATTCCGTCCATGCGGAACCCCCCATGCGGAGACGGCATTCATGAAGACGCGTGTGTGCCTGCGGCGAACCCGTGAGACGGTAGCGGCACCCCCGGGTGTTTCTCCACACCCAGGACAAAGTTCGTGGCATTCCGGTCATAGGTATTGGCGTGCCATGCAAAGGGGTCTAGCTTCCTTGGCGCTGTGGCTGTGACCGAGGAGGTGCCCATGTACTTACGAGGGTTGAGCGACACACGACCACGGGGAAGACGACCCTGGGCGGTCGCCGTGACCACCTCGGTCCTGGCCGCCGGGCTGCTGTCGGGCCCCGCCGCCCACGCCCGCCCGGCGCCGGAGCCCGCGCTGACAACGATGTCGATCACATCGCCCCCGGGCGGATCGGGCCCCCGGGTGCTGGTCTTCCACGGCTCCGCGGCAGCCGGCGAGGAATCGCCGCTCGTCAACGCCGGGATCGAGGCGATCGAGCGGATCGGGCTCTCGGGGCCCGCGGCCGAGCGGTTCGAGACCGTCGCCACCGACGACGCCTCCGTGTTCACCGACGGGGCCCGCCTCAGCGGCTTCAACACGGTGGTCCTCCTCACCGGCGGCGGCGACGTCCTCGACCCCGAGCAGGAGGCGGGCCTGGAGGCGTACATGGAGGCGGGCGGCGGTTTCGTCGGCATCCATGACGCGGCCCGCGCCGAGCCGTACTCGGACTGGTTCACGGGACTGATCGGCGCCCGCCCGGCCGCGTCGAGCCCGACCGGTGTGCAGCGCGCGACCGTCGAGGTCGGCGACCGGCGACATCCGGCCACCAGGGATCTGGCCGTGCAGTGGAAGCGACCCGACAGGTGGCTCAACTGGGTGAAGAACCCGTCCGGTGCCGTGCACACCGTGGCACGGGTGCGCGAGTCGACGTATCAACCGGGCGCGAGCGCCAACGGCTGGGACCACCCCGTGAGTTGGTGCCGAGACTACGACGGTGGCCGCTCCTTCTACACGGGCATGGGCGGGACGGTGTCGGCGTACGACGAGACCGACTTCCGTGCGCATCTGCGCGGGGCCCTGCTGTGGACGTCCCGGCTGACCCGTGCCGACTGCAAGGCGACGATCGACGCGAACTACAAGGCGGAGCGGCTGACCCGGCCCAACCAGCCCGGGCAGAACGACCAGATCGGCGAACCGCACGGCCTGGTCACCGCCCCCGACGGACGCGTCCTCTACATCGGCCGCGGCGGCGCCGACTCCTCGCAGCCGGTGGTCACCGACTGGAACGACCCGAACATCGGCAAGGGCAAGGGCGAGATCCATGTCTACGACCCGCGGACCAGGCAGGTCACCCTGGCCGGCGACCTCACCGTCTTCGGCAACAAGGGCGGCGGCGACGAGCTGATCAAGGTCGAGGAAGGTCTGCTGGGCATCGAGCTGGACCCCGGCTTCCAGCAGAACGGCTGGGTGTATCTGCACTACACACCCCACGAGCGGATCAACCGCGACACCCGGATGGCCGAGCGCCGCGTCTCCCGGTTCACCCTCGACCTCGCCACCAACAAGCTGAACCCGGGCAGCGAGAAGGTGCTGCTCAAGTGGCCGGTGCAGATCCACAGCTGCTGCCACGCGGGCGGCGGGATGGCCTGGGACTCCCGGGGCAATCTGTACATCGCGACCGGTGACAACAACTCCAGCGGCTTCAGCGCGGGTTACTCGGGCAACAACCCCCAGCCCAACTACAAGGGCGTGTCGTTCGCCGACGCGCGCCGCACCGCCGGGAACACCAACAACCTCAACGGCAAGATCCTGCGCATCCACCCGGAGCCGGACGGCACGTACACCCTGCCCGACGGCAACCTCTTCACCGGGAAGGAGACCGACGAGGGCGGCGGGAAGACCCGCGGCGAGATCTATGTGATGGGCGTCAGGAACCCCGCGCGCATCTTCGTCGACAGGAAGACCGACGTCCTCTACGCGGGCTGGGTCGGCCCGGACGCCTCGGCGCCGTCGACGACCTGGGGCCCGGCGAAGTACGACACGTTCGCCGTCATCACCGAGGCGGGCAACCGGGGCTGGCCGTACTGCATGGGCAATGAGCAGCCGTACCGGGACCGCAACCTGCCGGACCCGTCGAAGCCGCTGGGCTGGTACGACTGCGACCACCCGAAGAACGAGTCCCCGAACAACGACGGGCTCGTCAACCTGCCCCCGGTGACCGGCAACAACATCTGGTACTCGCCGCAGGGAGGTGCCCCCGACTTCCCACGGGACGCGAACGGCATCCCCTCGTACAAGAACGAGGACGCCAAGTACCTGCTGCCGTGGCTGAAGGGCGGCGGACAGGCCGCGATGAACGGGCCGGTCTACCGCTACGACCCCGCCGCGACCGGCTCCGGCCAGTGGCCCGCCTACTGGGACGGCAAGTGGTTCGTCGGCGACTTCTACGACGCCGACCAGCCGCGGCACGCCGTGCTCACCGACCCGAAGAACCACGGTGGCGGCGGACTGCCGATCCACGCCGAGACGCTGAAACGGATCATCCCGATCGGCAACGACGGCATCAAGAACCTCATGGACTGGAAGTTCGGGCCGGACGGAGCGCTCTACCTCCTCGACTACGGGCGCGGATTCTTCACCTCCGACGCCAAGTCCGCCCTGTGGCGGGTGACCTACACGGGCGGCGGCCCCACGCCGGCCGCCGGCCAGCTCGCGAGGAGGGCGCGGTGACGCGGAGAAGACACGTGTGGGCGACCCTGGTGTCAGCCCTGCTGATGGTGCTCGGCCTCACTGTGACGCCCGCGTCCGGGCGTGCCGAGCCGGCCGGGGAGACCGCGGCCCAGGTGCTCACCTGGACCGCCGGCGACGACATCACCCAGTACTCGACCGCCCCCAGGACAGCAGTGGCGGGCGCGACGACCATCGTGTTCGAGAACAGCACGGCCACCGGCAACACGACGGGGATGCCGCACACCCTGACGTTCGACGTCTCGGACCCCGAGTACAACAACGACGTCCCGCTGAACGTCCTGGCCAACCCGAACGACGACCGGGGTGGCCGGCACACCGCCGAGGTCACGCTCACCCCCGGCCGCTACCGCTACTACTGCACCATCCCCGGCCATGGACAGATGCAGGGCATCCTCGTGGTCACCGAGGGCACCGGCGAGGACACCACCGCGCCGGAGACCGCGGTGACGGTGAGCGGCACCCGGAACTCCCAGGGTGCGTACGTCGGTTCGGCGACCGTGACCGTCACCGCGACCGACGCGGGCGGCTCCGGGGTCGAGCGGGTCGAGTACGCGATCGGCGACTCGGGCGCCTGGGTGCCCTACACCACGCCCGTCGTGGTCGACCGGGTCGGAGACCACAAGGTCCGCTACCGGGCGGTCGACCGGGCGGGGAACACGGCGGCCGAGAAGAGCGTGGAGTTCACCGTCGTCGCGCCGCCGACCGACGACACCACCGCCCCGGAGACCTCGGCGACGGTGACCGGTGAGCGCAACCCGCAGGGCGACTACGTCTCCATGGCCACCGTCACCGTCTCCGCGTCGGACACCGGCTCGGGGGTCAACAGCGTCGAGTACGCGCTCGACGACTCGGGCGCCTGGCGGCCGTACACGGCTCCGGTGATGGTGCACGAGGCCGGCACGCACAAGGTGCGGTACCGGGCGACGGACAAGGCGGGCAACGTCTCGGCGGACAAGAGCGTCGGGTTCACGGTCGTGGCACCGCCCGCCGCCGACACGACGCCGCCGGTGACCGGGGTGACTGTCGAGGGCGAGCGGAACTCGGCCGGCGCCTACCTCAGGAACGCGAAGGTCACCGTGAGCGCGACGGACCACGGCGGATCGGGTGTCGCCGCGATCGAGTACTCCCTGGACGGCGGCCCCTATCTCGCCTACGCCTCCCCCGTGGTGGTCGACCGCGCGGGCACGCACACGGTGGCGTACCGGGCGAGCGACAAGGCGGGCAACACCGCCCCGGCGCGCTCGGTGACCTTCACGGTCGCGGCGGGCGGCGGCGTCCCGGCTCCCAACTGCGCGGAGTACGACGAGCGGTTGACGGTGTTCGTCGGCACGGTCGACTCCGGGGTGCCGAACCGGGTCACGAACAACCGGTGCCGTATCAACGAGCTGATCGAGGACGAGAAGGAGTGGACGTCCCACGCGCTGTTCCTGAAGCACGTGGACACCGTCCTCGACAGGCTGCTGAAGGACGGGGTCGTCGATCAGCGCGAGTACGACGCGGTGCAGGAGGCGGCGGCGGAGTCCGGCATCGGCAGGCCGGGGCAGACGGAGGGCTACCGCACGATCCTCGACGGCACGGCGGAGTCGTTCGCCAAGTGGCAGCAGGTGGGCGGTGGTTCGTTCGCCCGCAACGCCGACGGCTCGATCACGTCCGGGACGACGAAGGCCGGCCTGGGCATGCTCTGGTTCCCCGAGCGGAAGTACGGCGACTTCTCGCTGCGCCTGCAGTGGCGTGACGACGCGCCCGGCACGTCCAACGCCAACTCCGGGGTCTTCGTGCGGTTCCCGTGGGTGCACGAGCACCCGGAGGAGTCGCGGCCGGAGTGGGTCGCCATCAAGTACGGCCACGAGGTGCAGGTCCTGGACCGGCCCGACGGCGACATGTACAAGACGGGGTCGGTGTACGGCTTCGACCGGGTGGGGCTCGCCGGCGCGGGCGTCACCCAGAAGGGCACCTGGAACGACTACGAGATCCGCGTGGTCGACCAGCACTACTCCGTGTACCGCAACGGGGTGCTGATCAACGAGTTCGACAACACCGGCGGCCAGGACTTCGCCCCGCCCCGCCCGGACGACCCCGGCACGGACGGGCGGCGGTTCGCCTCCGGCTACCTCGGGCTCCAGGTGCACGGCACGACGGACGTGGTCTCCTACCGGGACATCCGGATCAAGGAGCTGTAGCGCCCGCTCGTGCCCGGCCCGTTGTCAGTGGCGTACGGCATGCTGTGCTCAATGGCCGCCGTACGCCACTGCGCAACGGGGAGGCCCCGCCACGAGCGAAGGGGGGCGCTGCGGGTGATCGGCTCCCTCGGCCCGGTGGCCACCCCGCTGGCAGCGAGCCTGCGGGATCTTGAGCGGGGCATCGACGAGGCGATCGCCCTGTGGCCGACCACCGGGAACGCCGACGAGGCCCTGCCGATGCTGTCGCACCACTGGACCACCCAGCCGGTACACCGCCCGGAGGTCGCCGCGTGCCTGGTCGAGACGGGCCCCGCGGCGGCACCGGCCCTCCCCCTGGTCCGGGCGGAACTGTCCTCACCCCGCCGCCACCGCACCGACAACACCCACGAGACGGCCCGCTCCGGCGTGAACACACGGGCGGACGTGACGTCGGACGAGGAACTGCTGAGGGAATGCCTCCCCGGGGGACCGTCGGCGCCACCGACGCGTACCTGACGGTGCGCCCGGAACCGTCCGGCTCGCCGCGGTCACCGATGCCGGAACCGGCCCGGGCGTGGTGCTGCGCTCCACCTTCCACGGACCCACCCTCGGCTACGAGGCGGAGACGACCGGCGGCACGATCACGGTCACCGAACCGGGCATCGACCGGCAGGAGGCGCTGGCCGAAGGCACGAATGTCGACATCGGCTTCGCCCCGGACCGGGCACACCTGCTCACCCGGAACCCGGTGCCGCGGCGGCGGCTGGGCCCGGCGAATGGCGTCCGCGTGCTGTTGCTGCCGCGTGCGGGGCGGGTCGTCGACGGCCCACGGGTCGGAGGACCGACAGCGGTTACCCGCAGATCAGCCGCGTGAAGAACCCCGCGGGCCAAGGCACCTGGAGCCGAGCCGCCGGCAAGGTCACCGCTTCCTCGCCCGGCTCGGCTGCACCCTCTTCGGCTCGCCCGGCATCTTCGGATACTCCGGCGGATACGGCAGGTCGCCCAGACCGTGGTCGTGCTCGTCGCGGGCGGCCAGTTCGAGCAGCGCTTCCAGGGAGTACGCGTGGTCGTCCATGTCGGCGTGCACATCACCGCGTTCGGCGAAGCGCACCGGCATCGTGGCGAGGTCGAAGTCGCGGGGCACGGCGTCGCCCACCTCGTCCCAGGTGAGGGGCGCGGAGACGGGGGCGTGCGGGCGGGGGCGTACGGAGTAGGCGGAGGCGATGGTGCGGTCGCGGGCGGTCTGGTTGTAGTCGACGAAGATCTTCTCGCCCCGCTCCTCCTTCCACCATGCCGTGGTCACCTGGTCCGGCATCCGGCGTTCCAGTTCGCGGGCGGCGGCGATGGCGGCCCGTCGGACCTGGGTGAACGTCCAGTGCGGTGCGATCGGGACGAAAACGTGCAGGCCACGCCCGCCGGAGGTCTTCGGCCAGCCGCGCAGGTCGCCGTAGTCATGGAGGACGGAGCGCAGCTCGTGGGCGGCGCGGACGGCGTCGGCGTAGTCGGTGCCCGGTTGCGGGTCGAGGTCGAGGCGGAGTTCGTCGGGGCGGTCGACGTCGTCCCGCCGGACCGGCCATGGATGGAAGGTGAGGGTGCCGAACTGCGCGGCCCAGACCACGGCCCCGACCTCGGTCGGGCACATCTCGTCGGCGCTGCGGCCGCTGGGGAAGGTGATGTGGGCGGTGGGAATCCAGTCGGGCATGTTCTTCGGGGCCCGCTTCTGGAAGAAGTTCTCGCCGGTCACCCCCTCCGGATAGCGCTCCAGGGTGGTGGGCCGGTTGCGCAGCGCCCGCAGGATGCCCGGGCCGACGGCGAGGTAGTACCGGGCGAGGTCCAGCTTGGTGAAACCGCGCTCCGGGAAGAACACCTTGTCGGGGCTGGACAGCCGTACCGTCCGACCCGCCACCTCCAACTCCACCGCATCACCCATGCGGCCACGGTAGGCGGAGGCGGCGCATACCGCATACCGGGCGAATCTCCTCACGGGGCCGCAGAATCGGAGCATGGATCTGCCGGTGATGCCGCCCGTGAAACCGATGCTCGCCAAGTCCGTGGCGAAGATCCCGCCGAACATGCACTACGAGGCGAAGTGGGACGGGTTCCGGGCGATCGTCTTCCGCGACGGGCCGGAGGTGGAGATCGGCAGCCGTACGGGCAAGACGCTGACCAGGTACTTCCCGGAGCTGGTGGAGTCGCTCGCGGGGCGGTTGCCGCTGCGGTGTGTGATGGACGGCGAGATCGTGATCGTCAGGGAGGGCCGGCTCGACTTCGACGCCCTCACCGAGCGTATCCATCCGGCGGACTCCCGCGTCCGGATGCTGGCCGGGGCGCAGCCCGCCTCCTTCGTCGCCTTCGACCTGCTCGCCCTGGACGACGAGTCCCTGACCGACGTCCCGCTGACCGACCGGCGCGCGCTCCTCGAACGGGCCCTGGCGGATGTGACGGCCCCCGTCCATCTCGCCCCGGCCACCACGGACCGCGCGGTGGCCGAGCGGTGGTTCGAGCAGTACGAGGGCGCGGGACTGGACGGGGTGATCGCCAAGCCGCTGGATCTGCGCTACCGGCAGGACGAGCGGGTCATGTTCAAGATCAAGCACGAGCGGACGGCGGACGTGGTGGTCGCCGGCTACCGGCTGCACAAGAGCGGGCCCGTCGTCGGTTCCCTGCTGCTCGGGCTGTACGACGACGCGGGCACCCTGCAGCATGTGGGCGTGTCCGCGGCGTTCCCCATGAAGCGGCGGGCCGAGCTGGTGACCGAGCTGGAGCCGGTGCGGATGCCGGACGCGGGGGAGCACCCCTGGGCGGCCTGGGCCGAGGAGGCGGCGCACGAGACGGCACGGCTGCCGGGCGCGCCGAGCCGCTGGTCGGGGAAGAAGGACCTGTCCTGGGTCCCGCTGCGGCCAGATCGGGTCGCCGAGGTGGCGTACGACCACATGGAGAACGGCGTCCGCTTCCGCCACACGGCCCGCTTCCGCCGCTGGCGCCCGGACCGCACGCCTGAGAGCTGCACCTATGCCCAACTGGAGGAGCCGGTGAACTTCGACCTGGCGGAGATCCTCGGTCCGTAGCCGCCCGGCCCCCGCGAAGCCGCGGGTCCGCTCACGGTTCCAGCAGTACCTTCACCGCTCCGTCGTCCTTTCGCTGGAACATCTCGTAGGCGTGCGGTGTCTCGCTGAGCGGCATGCGGTGGGTGGCGAAGGTGTCGACGCCCAGCGGGTCCTCGTCGGTGAGGAGCGGCAGGATGTCGTCGCTCCAGGTGCGGACGTTGGCCTGCCCCATGCACAGCTGGATCTGCTTGTCGAACATGGTGAGCAACGGCATGGGGTCGGCGGTGCCGCCGTACACCCCGGAGATGGAGATGGTGCCGCCGCGTCGCACCAGTTCGATGGCGGTGTACAGGGCGGCGAGCCGGTCGACGCTGAGGTGTTCCGCGAACTTGGCGCCGATGGCGCGGGGCAGCATTCCGGCCGCGGTCTGGGCGAGTTTGGCGGCGGCGCTGCCGTGGGCCTCGGTGCCGACTGCGTCGATCACGGAGTCGGGGCCGCGTCCGGCCGTGCGGTCGCGGATCGCGGCCACGAGTTCCTTCTGGCTGTCGAAGTCCCTGAGGTCGAACGTCTCGACGCCGCGGTCGCGGGCCCGACGTAGCCGCTCGGGCACCAGATCCACGCCGAACACCTGCTCGGCGCCCCGCACCTGCGCGACCCGGCAGGCCATGTCACCGATGGGCCCCAGACCGAGCACGGCGACACTGCCGCCGGGCGGGATGTGGGCGTATTCGACCGCCTGCCAGGCGGTGGGGAGCACGTCGGAGAGGTAGACGAACCGGTCGTCGGGCGGGCCTTCCGGCACCTTGATCGGTCCGAACTGGGCCTGCGGGACCCGCAGGTACTCGGCCTGGGCGCCCGGCACCGCGCCGTAGAGCCGGGTGTAGCCGAAGAGGGCCGCGCCCATGCCCTCGCCCGTGCACTGGGTGGTCTCGCACTGGGTGGGCAGACCGGTGAGGCACATCCAGCAGTTGCCGCAGGCGATCTGGAACGGCACCACGACCCGGTCGCCCGCGGCGAGGTCCGGTACCCCGGCACCGACCTCCTCGACGATGCCCATGGGTTCATGACCGAGGATGTCGCCCGGCGTCATGAACGGCGTCAATACCTCGTAGAGGTGCAGGTCGGAGCCGCACAGCCCGGTGGAGGTGATGCGGATGACCGCGTCCGTCGGCTCCTGGATCTTCGGATCGGGCACGGTTTCGACGCGTACGTCCCGCTTGCCCTGCCATGTCACTGCCTTCATCGCGTCCCGCTCCGTCCCTCGACTCGGCCTCACAGATCCGCCACGAGTACCCGGAGCCCCAGGTCCGAACCACGACCGCTGCCGAGCGAACCCACCCCGGGGGATGCGGTCAGAAGTGAACAGGGATAGCCATCTATGGATCTATAAGCGCACAATCAGAGGCAAAGACGGTGAAGGGCGGGCAGGGTGGGCATGGAACCGAAGGCGCGGCGGACTCGGCGCCGGGGGACGACCGGGATGGTATTCGCCGCGCTCACGGCCGGCGCCCTCCTGGCGGGCTGCTCCGGAAGCGGCTCGGGCGACGACGGCCGCCAGGGCGAAGGTTCCAAGGAGAGCCCCGGCACCACGGCGCCCGTCGGCTCGATACTCGCCGTGAAGATCGACAACGTGCGGGCGGCCAGACCCCAGACGGGGCTCGACGCCGCGGACATCGTCTACGCCGAGCAGGTCGAGGGCGGTCTGAGCCGGCTGATGGCGGTCTATGCGACGAGGCTCCCGGAGGCCGTCGGGCCCGTGCGCAGCGCCCGGGAGTCCGACCTGGAGCTCCTTGGCCAGTTCGACGAACCGACGCTCGCCTTCTCCGGGGCCCAGGGCAAGCTGCTCCCGTTGATAGACAAAGCACCGGTGGACGCCAGGCCCCCGGGGGACGCCGGCTCCGCGTACTACCGGGGCACCGACAAGGCCGCCCCGCACAACCTTTATCTGCGCCCCGGGAAGCTCTTCCGCTCCCCGCCCGGCGCCGACGCCCTGACCACCGGCTTCCGCTACGGCCAGGCACCTCCCGGCGGCACCCCCGAGGACTCCCGCACGATCCGTTACCCGGCGGCCCGCTTCACCTTCACCTGGTCCGACGAGGAGCGGCGCTGGCTGGTCTCCATGGACGGCCGGGAAGCCGTGCTGACCGACGGCGCACGCGTGGCTCCGGCCACGGTGGTCGTACAGCACGTGACCATCCGGAAGTCCCAGTTCCATGACTACCTCGGCAACAACACGCCGTACACCGCGACGGTGGGATCCGGGAAGGCCGAGGTCCTGCGCGACGGCCGCGCCTTCGACGCGGACTGGGAGCGGAAGACCCCCTCGGACGGCACGACCTTCACGACCGAGGACGGCAGGCCCATGAACTTCGCGAAGGGCCAGGTCTGGGTGGTGTACGTCAAGAAGTGACCGGTTCACGCCGAGCCGGAGAAGCCGGAGCCCTGGGAACCGAGCGGCCCGCGCCGGAGCGGGAGCCCACGGAACCGAACGCCCGACCATGAACCGGCCGCAGCCGGACCGGACGCTGGTGCTGTGACCGGAAAGGTTTGCCGGACAGCGCGCGGCGTCCGGTGCCCGGGGCGCCTCCCACGCCGTTCAGGCAGCGGGGGAGCGTCACAAGGCGGAGCATCACCCGCGTACGGGATGTACGCGGGTGATACGGCAACGCGGCGAGGTGCCGTGCCGGACGCCGGTAGCCGGTGAACCTTTCCGGTCACAGCTCTAGCGGAGCGACCCCGTCGGGCTGCGCAGTTCCTCCGCGGCGTCGGCCACCCGTCGTATCAGCTCGAAGAACGTGTCCCGCTCGTCCTCCGACAGGGGGGCCAGGAACACCTGGTTCATCCGGGCCGTCCGCACGGTCAGCCTGCGGTGCGTCCGCGCGCCGTCCTCCGTGAGCCGCAGCAGGAAGCGCCGGCCGTCCTGCGGGTCGCGGACCTTGTCGAGCAGGCCCCGGCGCCCGAGCCTGCTGATCACCTCGGACATCGTCGAGCGGTCGAGACCGACCCTCTCCCCCACCGTGCGCTGGTCGAGCCCCGGCTCGGCGACCAGGGTGTTGAGGACCGCGAACTGCGGCGAGGTGATCTCCTCGGAGACCATCACGTTCCACAGCAGGTAGTGCGCCTGCTGCAGCCGTCGGGCCAGGTGCCCGGGGTGGGTGGAGAGGTCCACCGCGGCCATTGTTCGCTCCTCGGCTCGATCGGGACGGACGGAAATCCGTTCGTACACTGAACGATACCCGCCGCCCACCTGAGCCTGTCCAGCGCCGCGCACGCATCTGACCTCACCTCTCTCACGGGCCTTGACGGCGGACCCGACGAGTGGCAGCGTGAAGGGAAGTTCACCGAAATGCTCAGTGCCCTGACTAACCGAGGGGCCGGGTGTTCGGACGAGATGGGGCCTCACGGATGGACAAGGTGGTCGCCACAGCCCTGGAGGCGGTGGCCGATGTGCCGGACGGCGCGACGCTCAACGCCGACGGCTTCGGACTGAGCGGCGTGCCGACCGTGCTGATCAAGGTGCTGCACGAGCGCGGGCTCTCGGTCCCCGGGGTCGTGTCGAACAACTGCGGGGCGATGGCGTCCGGCCTCGCGGTTCTCGGTGATCCGCGGCGGCCACATCGACGTCGCGGCCCTCGGTGCCCTGCAGGTGTCCACCGGCGGCGACCTCACCAACTGGGTCATCCCCAGCAAGGTGATCACCGGGATCGGCGGACCCCGCACCACTTCGGGCTCGCACCGGTCGAGGCCGTCCACCGCGCGCCGGCCCGGGCGGGCAGGTCGTTCGACGACCTGGGCGTCCTGGAGCCGAACGAGGCGTTCGCCGCGCAGGCGCTCGGCTGTGTCGCCGAGTGGCCCGAGTTCGACCCCGCGATCCCCAACCCGCGGGGCGGTGCCATCGCCCTCGGCCACCCGCTCGGCGCCTCCGGCGCCCGCCTAGGGGGTGTTGTGAAAGTCCAGTGCGGTGCCCGCGGTGTCCGGTGCGTGGCCTCGGCGTGCCGGACGAAGGCCCTCGTAGCGGCGCTAGGTGGGTCTTTGGCCGGTGCGGCGAGGGTGCGTGCCGGGCGCCGCGGGTGCTGTGCGGGACTTTCACAACACCCCCTAGCCGGCACCGTCGTCCACCAACTCGCCCGCAAGGGCTCCGGCACCGGCGTCGCCACCCTCTGCATCGGCGTGGGCCAGGGCCTCGCCCTGGCCCTCGAACGCTAAGGAACCCTCATGACACTCACCCAAGCGGACATCGACCTGGAGATCGCGGCCCAGCACGCCGCCTACGAGAAGCGGGTCGCCGACGGCGGGCCGGTCGAGCACCAGCCGCGTCGCGACTACGCGCCGTACCGGTCCTCGGTGCTGCGGCACCCGAAGCAGCCGCCGGTCTCCATCGACGTCAGCAAGGACCCGGAGCTGGTGGAGCTGTCCTCCCCCGCCTTCGGTGAACGGGACATCACCGAGATCGACAACGACCTCACCCGACAGCACCACGGCGAGCCGATCGGTGAGCGCATCACCGTCTCCGGCCGCCTCCTCGACCGCGACGGGCGCCCGATCCGCGGCCAGCTGGTCGAGATCTGGCAGGCCAACTCGGCCGGCCGCTACGCCCACCAGCGTGAACAGCACGACGCCCCGCTCGACCCGAACTTCACCGGCGTCGGCCGCACCCTGACCGACGACGACGGGCACTACCACTTCACGACCATCCAGCCGGGCCCGTACCCGTGGCGCCAGCACCTCAACGCCTGGCGGCCCGCCCACATCCACTTCTCGCTCTTCGGCACGGCGTTCACCCAGCGGCTGGTGACGCAGATGTACTTCCCGAGCGACCCGCTGTTCCCGTACGACCCGATCATCCAGTCGGTGACGGACGACGCGGCGCGGCAGCGACTGGTCGCCACATACGACCACAACCTGTCGGTGCCGGAGTTCTCGATGGGCTACGTCTGGGACATCGTGCTCGACGGGCCCCACGCCACCTGGATCGAAGAAGGACGCTGACCTGCCATGACGAAGATCGACACAAGCCGTCCCGAGACGGTGCTCCCGACCCCGTCGCACACGGTCGGACCCTTCTACGGTCACGCCCTGCCGTTCCCCGGCGGCGGCGACATCGCCCCCGTCGGCCACTCCGACACCATCGCGCTCCAGGGCTACGTCCTCGACGGCGAGGGCAGTCCGCTGCCGGACGCCTTCGTGGAGCTGTGGGGCCCGGACCCGGACGGCAACGTCCCGCAGGTCGACGGCTCCATGCGGCGCGACCCCGCGAGCGGCGGCTTCCTGGGCCGCAACGGCGTCGAGTTCACCGGCTGGGGCCGCGTCCAGACCGACGCGGGCGGGCACTGGACCGCGCGGACCCTGCGGCCCGGCGCACGCGGCCGGAACGCGCCGTACCTCAGCGTGTGCGTCTTCGCCCGCGGGCTCCTCGTCCACCTGTTCACCCGGATCTATCTGCCGGGCGACGAGGCGGCGCTGGCCGCCGACCCACTGCTCTCCCGGGTCGAGGAGGCGCGCCGCGGCACACTGATCGCCCACGACCAGGGCAACAACACCTACCGTTTCGACATCCGCCTTCAGGGCGAGGGCGAGACGGTCTTCCTGGAGTTCCGGTGACGTTCCCATCCTTCGGCCGGGAAGTGCCCCCGGCCGAACCCGACGCCGGTCTGCTCGCCCCCGGGTGGACCGGCTCCCCGGCGGCGGCCGCGACCGGCGACGGCGCCTACCTGAGGGCGCTGCTCGACGCCGAGGCCGCCCTGACCCGCGCCCAGGCCACTCTCGGTCTCGCCCCGGCGGAGGCGGCGACGGCGGTGACCGAGGCGGCCCGCTCCGGCGCCTTCGACGTACGGTCCCTCGCGGAGCGCGCGCGTGGCGGCGGCAACCCGGTGATCCCACTGGTCGCCGACCTCACGGAGGCGGTCGGCGCCGCGTACGGCCCGTACGTCCACCGGGGCGCGACCAGTCAGGACATCATGGACACGGCGACGATGCTGGTCGCCGCGCGCACCCTCGACCTGGTGCTGGCCGACCTCGGCGGCACGGAGACCGCGCTTGCCGGGCTGGCCGCCGGACACCGGGACACGCCGATGCCCGGGCGGACGCTCACCCAGCACGCCGTGCCGACGACCTTCGGGCTGAAGGCGGCGGGATGGCGGTCGCTGGTGCTGGACGCCAGGGACCGGATCGCGGTCGTACGGGCCGGCCTGCCCGCCCAACTGGGCGGTGCGGCGGGCACGTTGGCCGCGTTCAGCGTCTTCGCCCAGGTGACCGACGCCGGGACACCGCGCACGCCGGTCGACACCCGTGCCCTGGTCGCCGCGTACGCCCGTGAACTGGGTCTTCGGGAACCGGAGTTGCCCTGGCACACCCTGCGCACCCCGATCGCCGACCTCGCCGGGGCGCTGGCCTTCGCCGCGGGGGCCCTGGGCAAGGTCGCGGTCGACGTGCTCACGCTGGCCCGAACGGAGATCGCGGAGGTCGCCGAGGGCAGCGGGGGCGGTTCGTCCGCGATGCCGCACAAGGCGAACCCGGTGCGGTCCACGCTGATCGCGGCGGCGGCCCGGCGGGCGCCCCAGCTCGCGGCCACGCTGTACGGCGCGCTGGCCGCCGAGGACGAACGGCCGGCCGGGGCCTGGCACGCCGAGTGGGAGCCGCTGCGGGAGCTGCTCCGGCTCGTGGGGGGCGCCGCGCGCAACGCGGTGGAGCTGACGCAGGGCCTCCGGGTGGACGCGGACGCCATGCGGCACCATCTCGACCTCACCCATGGGCTGATCGTCTCCGAGCGGCTGGCCGCCGAGCTGGCGCCGGTGCTCGGCCGGGCCCGCGCCAAGGAACTGCTCACCCGGACCGCCGCCCGTGTCCACACCGAGGGCCGGCCGCTGGGCGAACTGCTGGCGGAGGAGCCGGACCTGAAGGACCTCGACCTGGCGGACCTCACGGACCCCGCCCGCTACACCGGCTCCGCCGGTGACCTCACCGACCGTGCCTTGGAGCGACGTTGACGGACATACTGCTCAACCACCGTGCGGAGGGCCCGGCCTCCGCTCCCCCGCTGCTGCTCGGCTCCTCCCTCGGCACCTCCAGCAGACTGTGGGACAAGGTGGCGCCCGAACTGTCGATCACCCACCGGGTGATCCGCTGGGACCTGCCGGGGCACGGCGACTCCCCCGCCGAGCTGATCGCCGCCGGGGCGACGGTCGGCGACCTGGCCGCCCTGGTGCTCGCCCTGGCGGACTCGCTGGGCATCGAGCGGTTCGCGTACGCGGGGGTGTCCCTCGGCGGGGCGGTGGGTCTGCAGCTCGCCGCGCACCACCCGGAGCGGATCTCGTCCCTCGCGGTGATCTGCTCCTCGTCCCACTTCAACGGGGAGAAGCCGTGGCGGGAGCGGGCCGGACTGGTGCGGCGGGAGGGGCTGGCCGGGCTCGCCGAGACCGCCGACTCCCGTTGGTTCACCCCCGGGTTCACCGTGCCGGAGCTGGTCGACGACCACCGCAGGGCCGACCCGGAGGCGTACGCCGCGTGCTGTGACGCGCTCGCCGCGTTCGACATCCGCGACGCGCTGCCAAGGATCACGGCGCCGACGCTGCTGATCGCCGGCCGGGAGGACCCGGCGACTCCGCCCGCGCATCTGCGGGAGATCGCGGACGCGGTGCCGGGTGCGTCGCTCACGGAACTCCCCGGCGCGTCCCATCTGGCACCGGCCGAACGCCCGGAGGCGGTGCTGGGCGCGATGCGCGCGCACTTCGACGGGTATCCGCAGCGCGGGATGGAGGTGCGCCGCCAGGTCCTCGGCGATCCGCACGTGGACCGAGCCCAGTCCCGCCAGTCGCCCTTCACCGCCCGATTCCAGGACTTCATCTCCCGCTACGCCTGGGGCGAGATCTGGACCGACCCGACCCTCTCCCGCCGCGAACGCAGCATGATCACTCTGACCGCCCTGGTCGCCCACGGCCACTACGACGAACTGGCCATGCACATCCGAGCGGCCCGCCGCAACGGCCTCACCCCCGACGAGATCGGCGCCGTCCTCCTCCAGACGGCCGTCTACTGCGGTGTCCCGGCGGCCAACTCGGCCTTCGCGACGGCCCAACGGGTGCTCGCGGAGGAGGGACGGAACGACAGGTCGTAGGTGGTGTCCGCAAAGTCCCGCCCGCACGGCGGACACGACCGAGTGCTGTGACCGGAAAGGTTCACCGGCTCGCGACGCCCGGCACGGCACCTCGCCGCGCTGTCGCATCACCCGCGTACCTCCAGTACGCGCGTGATACTCCGCCTTGCGATGCTCCCCCACTGCCTGAACGGCCTGGGAGGTGCCCCCGGCACCGGACGCCACGAGCTGTCCGGCAAACCTGTCCGGTCACAGCACTAGCCAAGCGCGACAAGTGCCTCCCGGGCCTGCTCGGCGAGACCGTCCGCGCCGCAGGACTCGGCGAGGGTGAGCCCCCGCCTGAGTTCCGTGGCGGAGCGGACGGCGATGCCGTACTCGACGCGGGCCGCGGCGTGCTCGTAGGCGGAGGGGGAGGCTTCGAGGTAGGTGACGGCCTTGGCGTAGAGGTTGGCGGCCTGCTTTCCGGTGGCGAGGGCGGCCTCGACGCGCAGGGCCTCCCCGATGGCGGTGTCCGTGCCGTAGCGCTCGGCGCGGCGGCGGACGAGCCCGGCGATCTCCACGGCGCGTCGCGGGTCGACGCCCGCGAGGGCGCGGGCGAGATCGCCGCCCCAGGGGACGAGGACGGTGTTGTGGTGCCCGCGGGCGTCCGCCGCCTTCTCCGCGGCCTCCAGTTCGTTGATGCCGTCCTCGGTGCGGCCCACGGCGAGGAGCAGCCGACCGCGGACGGAACGCGGGTCGGGCAGCACGATGGGCGACGGGTACGGGGGCGCGAAGCCGTTCCTCTCGGCGACCTCCCAGGCCTCCTGCACATGGCCGCGGGCGAGCAGCGTGTCGATGAGGTTGCAGGTCGACGTCCAGAACAGAGGAAGGCCCCAGCCGACCCGCTCGGCGAACACCAGTGACTTGCGCAGGGACTTCTCGGCCTCCCTGAGGCGGCCCCGCCTGCGGTGGGCGAGCGCGACATAGGCGTGGGCCAGGGCCAGATGGCCGCCGCTCCACCCGGCGGACTCATAGGTGCGCAGGGCCTCCGTGCACAGGCTCTCCGCACGGTCGAGGCGGTCGGCGTAGGCGTACGCCGTGGTGAGCATCAGCAGCAGTTCCATGCCCCACTCGGTGTCGGTCCAGCCGAGTCCGGGGGCGAGCCTGCCGTTGACCAGGGCGCGGTCGCAGTGCTCGACGACCACCTCGGCGTTCTCGCCGCGGGCCATCGCGTCGAAGCCGCGCAGGATGAGCAGCGCGCGTTCGGAGTTGTCGCGGCCCGCACAGGTCGCGGCGAGTTGCGCGAGCTCCTGGGAGTGGGTCGGGGACACCTCCTCGCCCGCGTGGATGCCCTCCCACATGTAGCGCGCGGCCTGGAGCCGCATCCGGGCGGGCCCCGGCTCCAGCCGGGAGGCCTCCTCCTCGACCGTGCGGATGGCTTCGCCCAGCTGGTCGTTGTGGACGAGCGCCTGCGAGAGCCGGAACACCGCGTTCACCCGTTGCGCGCTGTCGAGGCCGGGTTCGGCCAGGGCCGAGCGGAGGTATTCGACGGTCTTGGCGGGGGCGGTGAGGAGGGTGGCGCAGCCGAGTTCGTAGAGAACGCGTACGCGGACGTCGGGCCGGGGCGGTTCCTGGAGCGCACGTTCGAGGCAGCGGCGGGCCGCTTCTGGGGCTCCGACGGCGAGGTGTTCGGTCGCGGCGGCCCGGAGCTGTTCGACGAGTTCGGACTCGCCGTCGGGGAGGACCTCGAGGAGGTGGCGGGAGGCCGCCGCGGGGCCGCGCCCGGACTCGGTGACGACGGTCGCGGCCACGCCGTGGAACGCGGTGCGGACGCTGGGCAGGATCGAGTCGTAGACGGCGGTGGCGATGAGGGGGTGGACGAACACCAGGTCGCCGTCGTCCGGTTGACGGTTGGCCGGATCGGGCGCGGTGAGGATGCGGGCCTGGGTGAGCAGTTCGGCGCACTCCCGCGCCGTGTCGGCGGGCAGCCCGGCCAGGCGGGCGACGATGTCGACGGTGATGCCGGTGTGGAGGATGGCGGCCGCCCAGGCGAACCGGGTGGCTTCCACGCCGAGTTTCTCCAGGCGGGCGACGAGCCCGTGGCCGCGCGCCGTCTTGTTGAGGGCGCGCAGTTCGGCGGCGGAGTCCTCGACCGGCTGCAACCGGCTGTCCTTGACCTTGGCGAGGAGTTCGACGGTGTCGTAGGGGTTGCCCGCGGTGACCGCCCACACCTCGCGGCAGAACGCGTCGTCGGCGTGCTCACCGACCGTGATGCGGGTGAGCCCGGCGGTGGCCTCGGGCGTGAGCGCGCTGATCTTCGCGACGGGGCCCGCCTCGGCGGCGATCTCCTGCAGATGGCGGGCTCGTTCCCCGGTCGCCTCGCCGGGGCGGCGGGCGAGCACGACGAGGACGCGCATCTCGGACAGCCGTCCGGTGAGCGCGGACAGCCAGTGCAGGGTCTCCTGGTCGGCCCAGTGGGCGTCGTCGATCAGCAGCACGAGCGGCCAGGTCCGGCGCACGAGCCGGCCCACGGCGGCGACGAGGCCGTCGCACACGTGCTGGGGGTCGGCGGGTGCCTCGCCCGGTTCGGCGAGGCCGAGGGCGGGGCCCGCGATGTCGTACCAGTCGCCTTGCTGCTCAGGGGTCTCGTCGTCCATCAGCTCCAGTAACGCGGGCTGGAGCAACTGGCGCACGACGTTGAACGGGACGGACGTGACGGTCTCGCCGCCGCGTGCGTACCAGGCCGTGCAGCCGCGTTCCTCGGCGATGCGGCGGGCCTCGGTGAGGAGGGCTGTCTTACCGATGCCCGCCTCGCCTCTGAAGACCAGGACTCTGCCCGGTGAGGTTCGGTCGACGCAGAGTTCCTCGATCGCTTCCGTGATCGCGGCGATCTCCGTGTCGCGCTCCCACAGGGAAGCCGAGGCGGCCGTATCGGGCCGTGCCTCCGTCATCCCGCTACCTCCCCAGGTCGCCCAAACGACGTACAGGTCATCGAGCGTAGCCCTCCGGCGGGGGAAGTGGAGTCCGGTCGGGGCACCTGTTGCCGTCCGGGGTGACACCGGGTGGCCGTCGGGCGACACTTCCGGCCGTCCACCTGCCGCGCGGGAGGTGATGGGCAGTCAACCTGATGCACCCGGACGCCAGTTCCCCAGGGTGGCGGGTCGTGGTCCTTCGTGTCGCGGCCCTTTGGGAGGCGGCATGGCCCTGGCGCTGCAGGCGGCACCGTTCCGTCGGGCGCTGTTCGCGGGGTCGGTCGGCGGCTTCATCGAGGGGGACGAGTTCAGGGTCTGCGGGCTGCTTCGCGACTTCACCGCGTGGGGCGCGGCGAGCGGCGTATCGGCCGCCGGTACGGCTGGTGGTCGTGCGGGTCGTACGGGCCGTGCGGGCCGTGCGGGCCGTGCGGGCCGTGCGGGCCGTGCGGGCACTCGGCCGCTCCTCACGGACAACGGCGGACGGGCTCACGCCGACCGGAGCGGGGCGAGGACCCCCGCGGTGGACTTCAGGCCACGAGCGCGTCACCCTGACATCGACTCAAAGCAGACCATCGCGCGAAAGCTCACCAAGGGGCTGAAACGGCGCGCGGTACGGCGAATTCCGGTCCCCTCTCATCCGCTTTTCACTCCGGCCTCATACGGTGGCGTCATGACGCAGGTGACTCCTCCCGGCTGGTACCCCGACCCCGGCCAGACGAATGACGCGCCACCCACCGAGCGCTGGTGGGACGGCAGGGCGTGGACGGACCAGGTGCGGCCCGCGGGCTCGGCGGGGACGTTCGGCCCCCCGGCCTTCCCGCCTGTCGCCGGACCGTACCCGCCCACCGCCGGACCGGTGTATCCCGGATACCCGGCCTACGGCCCCCCGGCGCCGAAGCGCGGGCTGCGCACGGGCATAGCCGTCGCCGTGGCCGTCGCGGTCCTGGCGTGCATCGGGATCGGCGCCTACGCCCTGGTCGGCGGTGACGGCGGCGACGACGGCGCCACGACGTCGCAGGGTTCCGGCGGGCAGAACGGCCGGGGCGGCGACGGCGGGCCGGGCGGCTCGGGGGGTTCAGGTGGCTCCGACGGTGGCGGCGGACAGTCACCGGCGCCGGACGGGTCCGGGCAGCCGCCGCAGACCGAGGACGGGTACGCCACCGACTCGGCCAGCGGCATCAGCATCCCCGTGCCCGACGGCTGGATCACCTCCCCGCTGCCGGTCGGCGCGCAGGTGGTGACGGAGGCGAAGTACAAGTGCCCCGCCGACCCCTCGAAGACCTGCACCCGCGGCGGCGCCTACTCGATGCCCGCCAAGGAGCTGGGTCTGAAGGCCACCACGGCGGAGGCGGCCGCCAAGGAGGACATCGCCAAGAACGCCGAGGACGCCTACGGCGCCGAGGGCTACGGCAAGATCAGCTCGCACAAGGAGCTGGCCTCGAAGGCGGTGACCGTGGCCGGCGAGAAGGGCTATCTGGTCCGCTGGAAGGTGGCCACCGGCAAGGGCGACGACGGTTATGTCGAGTCGCTCGCGTTCCCGTCCCCGGCCGACTCCTCGAGGCTCGTCGTGGTGCGCTTCGGCATCGACGTCAGCGACGAGGCGCCCGAGCAGTCGGTGATCGACGAAATCACCAAGGGCATCAAGAAGGCGGCGATCACCAGCGGCGGAAACGGCCAGGACGTGTGAGTCGGCCGGGTGGGGTTCCTCTCCGCTCCAGCGGAACCCCACCCGGCCGGGGGGTGCGCGCCGCCCCCGTCCCCACGGTGCGGCGCGGTCGGGTCGCCGTCCGGTCATCCCATGAACAGCGGCCCGAGTCTCAGGTGAGGCCCAGCGTCGGGAACACCGCCGCCTCCATGAATCTGATGATGTACGTCTCGTCCGCGTCCCGCCCCTCCAGGACCGGGCGGGCCCGCAGGACACCGAAGATCTGCGCCGGGACGAACTCCAGCGCCGGATGGTCGGCGGGCACCTCGCCCCGCGCGACACCACGGTCGATCATCGCCTTGAGGGCGTCGATCTCGGGCTCGATCAGGGCGTCGCGCAGAGCCGCCCGCAGCTCCTCGTCCTGGACGACGGCCTGGCCGAGAGCCTGGTAGATCCGGCCCTCCAGGGCGAATCCCTCGCTCGCCTGCCGGGCCACCTCGCACATGTCCCCGCGGAGGGAGCCGGTGTCGATGCCGCCGAACCGTACGCTGCGGCGGGCGCGCAGCGCCGCGGCCACGAACTGGGGTTTGTTCTTCCACTGCCGGTAGAGCGTGGACTTGCTGCACCTGGTGCTCGCGGCGACGCCCTCCATGGTCACCGAGTCGTAGCCGCACTCACGGACCTGTTCGAGCACGGCGTCGAAGAACTCCTGCTCACGCTCGGGCGTGATCTTGGAGCGGCGCGAGGCGACGGCCGTGTCCGGCCCGTCCGCGGCCTGCGACGTCATGACTCCGGTCTCCTTCGGTCGGGTCACATCCATGGGCTGTCGAGACGCCACTGTACCGGGACGTGAGCGTATCGGTACAGCTCCGTATCGATACCCCCCGGTTTCGATACAGTCCCGTATCGGTACACTCACGTATCGGAACTGCCCCGTATCGGAACGAGGCCGTATCGGAACAGGGCCGTATCGGAACAGGGCCGTAGCGGCACGCGTGCGTGTCGTTCGTCGTGCCGCCAGGGAAACCAGCGCCACCAGCGCCGTCAGGGAAAGGGCCGGGGATGGAATGCCGCACCGCGCCTTCAGGAGAACCGGCCGCAGCGATACCGCGACCGCCCCTCGTCCGTGAGCTCCTGCTCGTCGCAGGTCTCTTCCTCCTCTACAAGTTCGGCCGGACGCTGACGAGCGGGCACACCGCCGAGGCCTTCCACAACGCCCACCGCGTCCGGGACTGGGAGCACGCGCTCCGTCTGCCGGGCGAGGGGTCCGTGCAGTCCGCGCTGCTGCACGGCGACACGCTGGTCCACCTCGCGAACGTCCACTACGCGACCATCCACTTCCCGGCCACCGCGGCGTTCCTGGTCTGGCTGTACCTGCGGCACCCGGCGCGCTACGTCTGGGCCCGCCGGGTCCTCGCGGCTCTCACCGCCGCCGCCCTGCTGCTCCATCTGGCCTTTCCGCTGGCCCCGCCCCGGATGCCGGGGGCTGCGGGTCTCGTCGACACGGGACAGGTGTACGGGCCGACGGTCTACTCGGCCGTCCCGGCGACCGACTCCCTGGCGAACCAGTTCGCGGCGATGCCCTCGCTCCACTTCGGCTGGGCCCTCGTGGTCGCACTCGGTCTGATGGCCGCGACCCGCGCCCGTTGGCGTCCGCTCTGGCTGCTGCACCCGCTGGTCACCCTGCTGGTGATCGTCGGCACCGCGAACCACTACTGGCTGGACGCGATCGTGGCGGGCGGGCTGCTGGCCGTCATCGGGCTCCCGCGGCGGACGGCCACGACCGCCCGGCGGCCGGTGGGGCTCGCGCCCGCCGTGGAGCCCGTCCTGGTCGGAGCGGGCCGGTGAACGCCACGCTCCTCGCCGTCGCCCTCTCCCTCGTCTCGGCCGTCGCCTACGCGGCCGCCGCCGTCGCCCAGGAGCGGCTCGCGTCCCGCGACACCGGCACCGGGGTGCGGCGGATGCTGGCCCGCGGCGCCTGGTGGAGTTCGGTCGCGCTCAACGCCGGGGCGGCGCTGCTGCATGTGGTCGCCCTGAAGTACGGACCGCTCACCGTGGTCCAGCCCCTGGGCGCGCTCACCCTCGTGGCGGCGGTGCCGCTGGGGGCGCGGCTCGCCGGGCGGCGGGTCTGCGCCGTGGAGTGGCGCGGTACGGCCCTGACGCTGGTGGGGCTCGCGGCGATCCTGGTCACCGCGTCCGGTTCCGCGCCGGACGACGTCCTGAGCGTGCCGGAGGTGGTCGCCGTCGCCGGGGCCACGGCCGTGCTGATCGGGCTGCTGTCCCGTCGCGGCACCGAGCCCGGGCTGCGGCACGCGACCGCATCAGGGGTGGCGTCGGGGGTCGCGTCCGCCCTGACCCAGACGGTGACGGTGGCCGCGACCGACCCCTCCGGCGCGCTGCTGAGCGTCGAGGTCGTCGTCGTGGCCCTCCTGGTCGCGGTACTCGCCGTGGGCGGCCTGTTCCTGTCGCAGACGGCCTACCGGGGCGGTCTGGGCGCGCCTCTCGCGGTGGTGACCCTGGCGAATCCCGTCGCCGCCGCGGTGATCGGCCTGTCCCTCCTCGGCGAGGGACTGCGCGGTGGTGTGGCGGGGATGCTCCTCGCCGTCGCCGGCGCGATGGTGGCGGGACGCGGTGTGATCCTCCTGACCCGCGTCCCCCCGACCGCCCCGCACCGGGCCGACGAGCACCACCCGGCAGCCGGGGTCCTGTCCCTGGAACCCCAACGGGCCCCCACGGAGCCGCCGCTGCTCCCGAAACTGACCGTTCCGGTGAACTGAGCGTAAGTGAGTCCTGTTTGTGGGAACTGCGCGAGCGGCCACCACGTGCCCGCGGACGCTCGACCGCAGTCCCCCTTCCCCGAGGTCAGCGGCGCCCTCCCGGAGAGGTCACGCCCCGGAGCCCCGGCCCAGCGCGGGGTCGCTGACGCCGACGCGGCCGTTCTCCACATGGCCCGCGAAACGGCGAAGGAAGCCGGGCGCCGTCTTCGTGGTCACCGTCAGGTCGTACCAGCGGTGGCTCGCCCGGAGGTCCACGATGCGCCGGACGGTGGCCCCGGCCCGCACCCTGACCGTACGGCCCTGGCCGGCGCCGTACCCGCTGCGGATCCGCAGGCTCACCGCGGCGGAACCCTTGTTGGCGAAGGTCAGCTCCACATCCGGGCCGACGTGCCGCGCGGTGACCTCAAGCCCCGCCGACGGGCCCTTGCCCGGCCCCTTGAAGACGCGCAGGAAGCCGTTCGGCCCGTGGACCGTGAGGTCGTACGAGCCGTCCGATCTTGCGAAGTCCCACGTGTCCGACAGCGTCCGGCCCGCCTCGGTGGTGTAGGTCCACGGCCCGTCCGTACGGTTGCCGGAGGTGACGAGGAACGCGGCACCGGCCTCCGTGCCGGAGGCGAACGTGAGGGTGAGGGTTCCGGCGGCCGGATCGGCCGAACCGTCCACCCGGGGTGCGTACCTGAGCGGCCGGGCGGGACGCAGGCCCCGCTCCTGCCCCGGCATGCTCGGGTCGGCCGGCACGGTCGGCCGGTAGTCGGGGTGCCGCTCGCGGTCCGGCGGCTCGTATCCGTCCGTGCCGGGCAGCGCGGCCGGCCGGCTGTCCTTGCGGGAGAAGTCGAACGCGGAGGTCAGGTCACCGCAGATGGCCCGCCGCCACGGCGAGATGTTCGGCTCCCGCACCCCGAACCGGCGCTCCATGAACCGGACGATCGAGGTGTGGTCGAACGTCTCGGAGCACACGAACCCGCCCTTGCTCCACGGCGACACCACCAGCATCGGCACCCGCGGGCCGAGCCCGTACGGCCCGGCCACATGTGTCGCGCTCCCGGCGAAGAGGTCGGGGCCCACGTCGACGGTCGACTTGCCCTGCGCGGCCGAGCGCGGCGGCAGCGGCGGCACGACGTGGTCGAAGAACCCGTCGTTCTCGTCGTACGTGATGAACAGCGCGGTCCGCGCCCAGACGTCCGGGTTGGAGGTGAGTGCGTCCAGGACCTGGGCGATGTACCAGGCGCCGTAGTTCGAGGGCCAGTTGGAGTGCTCGGAGAACGCCTCGGGCGCGGCGATCCAGGAGATCTGCGGCAGTCGACCAGCCCTGACGTCCGCCTTCAGCCGGTCGAAGTAGCCGTCGCCGGCCTTGACGTCCGTTCCGGTGCGGGCCTTGTCGTACCAGGGGTCGCCGGGCTTGGCGTCGCGATACCTGTTGAAGTAGAGCAGGGAGTTGTCGCCGTAGTTGCCGCGGTAGGCGTCGGCTATCCACCCCCAGGAGCCGGCCGCGTCCAGGCCGTCGCCGATGTCCTGGTAGATCTTCCAGGAGATCCCGGCCGCTTCGAGGCGCTCGGGGTAGGTCGTCCAGCCGTAGCCGAGTTCGTCGTTGCCGAGGACCGGGCCGCCGCCGGTGCCGTCGTTGCCCGTGCAGCCGGACCACATGTAGTAGCGGTTCGGGTCGGTGGAGCCGATGAACGAGCAGTGGTAGGCGTCGCAGACGGTGAAGGTGTCGGCGAGGGCGTAGTGGAACGGGATGTCCTCGCGGGTCAGGTACGCCATCGTCGTGGTGCCCTTGGCAGGCACCCACCTGTCGTACTTGCCGCCGTTGTAGGCGGCGTGCCCGTCGGGCCAGCCGTGCGGCAGCCCCTCCAGGAACTGCATGCCGAGGTCGTCGGCCTCGGGACGGAACGGCAGGACGTCCTTGATGCCGTCCGACTGGTGCCACACCGTCTTGCCGTTGTCCAGCGTGACCGGGTGCGGGTCGCCGAAGCCGCGTACGCCTCTCAGCGATCCGAAGTAGTGGTCGAAGGACCGGTTCTCCTGCATGAGGACGACGATGTGCTCGACGTCCTCGATGGTGCCGGAGCGGTGGTGCGCGGGCAGTGCCGCGGCCCGCTGGATGCTGGCCGACAGAGCGGTGAACGCCGTGGCGGCGCCCGCTACCTGGAGGAATCGCCGTCGGTTGACTTCAGGCATGGGTGGATGACCTCTTGTCCAGACGTGATGCGTCGGATGTGAAGTGCGCGCTAGGAATGGTCCAAGAGGAACGAATGCCGGGGAAGGGCCCGTGGCGCGGGTGTGACCGACCGGGGTCGGACACACGAACACCACCGGGCGGACGTCCCCGACGGCGAGCGACGCGCCGTCGGTGGTGCCGGCCGACCGCCCGGCGGTGCCCGAACTCACCCTGTGGTTGCGGACATCGCCTGTCCGACGGCTGCCGCGCCGTCGGGCCCTGTCATGCCGGGTCGTTGCGCAGCGCGTCCGAGAGGGACTTGACGCCGCCGTGCGCGGTGAGACCGCCGTCCCCACCGGGTTCTCCGCCCCGGTGATGAAGGAGGCGTCGTCGGAGAGCAGGAACACCACGAGCGGGGCTTCGTCCGTACCCGGATCCCGTCACCGGACCCCATCTCGCGGGCCAGACCGTCGAGCGGTCGGCGAGCGGGCTCCCCAGATCGGTCGCGAGCCGCCGGTGCCAGAGCAGGTGCCCGGCATTCGCGCTGGCGACGGCCTCGCACCGTACGCCTTCACCCAGTCGCCCAAACTGCACTTCCCCCTGCTGGGCCGGCGCGAGCAGCTCAGGCTCGAGTCCGAGGGGGCCCTTCATCGGGACCTCCCCGACGGCAGAGAGCGGCGACGGCGACGGCGATGCGCAGGCAAAAGCAGCGAAGAGAAGCACGCACCGCCGCCCTCTGCGGCTACCTCCGGCGTGAACCGAACAGCAGCACCGCCCGACCCTCCGCCCCGGCGGCCACGGACTGACCGAACAGCATTCTGCCCAGCCTCGTCGCGGAGCTCTTCCGCCTGGCAGAAGCCGCCTGGCGCGGCGCCCACAGCCGTCAGAACCCCGAGTCCGACCACGGCCGCGGGGCGAAGCCGCCCCGCTCAGAGGCAGCCGGCGGCATCGCCCTCCGCAACTGGCATCCAGGGAAACCGAGTTGGCCGGTATGGATCACGAGTGGGCGGCTCCGGCGGTGCTCTGTTTCGACCTCGGTCGAGCTGCGAGGGGAACGCCTGCCTCCGCTCGTTGCAGCGTTACCCACAACGGCGAGCATGGCGACGACACCCTCAACGGATTCCCGCCCTGAGCTGATAGTCCCCCTCGCCCACCGTCATCGACGGACTGCCTGACCTGAGGTCATTGCCCCGGCGGCATGTGGAAAGGACCCGCGGCACAAGGGTTCGACACGATGGCCGAGAGCCATACTTCACCATGCGGGGATCACCCCGCTTGGGGTTGACATGGGAGAGGCAGCGATCCGGTGAGCGGCGACAGCCAGGGCGTGGGCAAGGCCGAGGTACGGCTCAAGTGGGATCCGAGTCCCTGGAATCAGCCACCTCACCATCTCGACATCATCGCCACGACCTACTCGGCGCATGCGCCCTACGGGCCGCCGGTGTACGTCGTGCACTACGACAGCCGCTCACCGGACGGCACCATCAACATGGGCCGGCACAGCCAGACCGGCCAGGGCTTCGGCTACGTCGAAGTGATGACCTTGGAACTCGATCGCCTCGCTTCCTCCTTCACACGGGTCGTCGTGGGCGTGGCCATCCACCAGAACACCGGCCCCAAGACCTTCGGTGCCCTGTCGAACGCCGGAGTGCTGGTGGTCGAGGGGTACCAGGAGCTTCTGAAGGACGACTTCGCGCAGGTCTCCGAATACACCGCTGCAACGATTGCGGAGTTCACCCGCCATGTCTCCGGAGCGTGGGAGTTTCACGAGATGGTCCGCGGGTTCCACAGCGACCCCGCAGGATTCACCGCAGAGATGGGCAGGGCCGCACAACCCTGATCACGCACATCTGCAGAGATGTACGGCCGACCGAAGTCATCGCAGGCCGTGGCCTCGCAACGCGTCCCGGCCGGTCGGCCCCACCTGCGTATCCCGGCCGAGCCGGACACAGGAGTTCGCAGCCACGCTGCGTGCAGAAGCCCGGGCGGTTGGTTGCCGGACCGCCCGGGCGTTCTCTCTTCGATGTCGGCGTCAGCCGGTGATCTCGACCTTCCCGTTGAGCTCAGCGGGCGCCGTCGGCGCGGGCTGCGCTGCGCCGACCCGCCCGGTGATGCCCTTCAAGAGTTCGGCGAGGTCGACTCCAGTTGTGGATCCGAGAAGTTCAAGCCCCTGGGCGACGTTGTCGGCGACCGTACGGGACAGCTGCGAGGCACCGTCGGTGGAGATCACCGTCATCTTGTCGATCGCGCTGAGCGGTTCGGACGCCTTGGCGACCACCTGCGGCAGCACCTCCACGAGCATCTGCAGCACGGCGGCGTCGCCGTACTGGGCGAAGGCGTCGGCCTTCTTCCGCATCGCCTCGGCCTCGGCGGCACCCTTGGCACCGATGGCGGCGGCCTCCGCCTCACCCTCGATGCGTACGGCCGCGGCGAGCGCGGCGCGCTGCGCCTTCTCGCCCTCACCTGTCAGCCGGGCCCGCTCGGCCGTTGCCTCGGCCTCCTTGACCAGCGCGATCCTGCGGGCCTCCGCCTCCTGCTCGGCCTGATAGCGGGCCGCGTCCGCGGGCTTGCGGACCTTGGTGTCCAGCTCACGGTCGGTCAGAGCGGCCTGTCGTTCGGCGACCTTCTCCTGCTCGCCGAGCACCTCCTGCTGCCGTGCGGCCTCAGCCAGCGGACCGGCCGCGGCCGCACGGGCAGCGGCCTCGTCGGTCTCGGCCTTGATCTCGGCCTGCTTCAGCGCGAAGGTGCGCTGCGCGATCGCGATCTCTTCCTCGGCCTTCAGCCGTGCCTGCTCGGCTGCGCGCCGGGCCACGGCCTCTGCGATGTCGGCCTCCTGCTTGGCGCGGGCGGCCTCCGGGCGGCCGAGGTCCTCCAGGTAGGAGCCCTCGGTGCTGATGTCCTGGATCTGGAAGGCGTCCAGTACCAGGCCCTGCCCGGACAGACTGGCCTCGGCCTCCTCGGCGACCTGACCGGCGAACGCGGCCCGGTCGCGGATGATGTCCTCCACCGACATCCGGCCCACGATGGCCCGCAGCGCGCCGGAGAGGACCTCCTGGGTGAAGCCGACGATGCCGTCCTGCTGCATCAGGAACCGCTGGGCGGCGGCCCGGATGGAGTCCTCGGTGCCGCCCACCTTGACGATGGCGACCCCCTCCAGATGCGCCTTCACGCCTCGCAGGGTGACCGCGCCGCGCACCGCCACAGGGATGTGACGGGACGACAGGTCGAGAGTGAACTTCTGCTGGACGAACGGCACGACGAACACCCCGCCGCCGACCACGACCTTCTGCCCGCTGTTGTCGGTGAACACCCGACCGGTCTCCGGATCGGTGGCCTGCTTGCCACGCCGCCCGGTGACGATGAACGCCTCACTGGGGCCCGCCACCTTGTAGCGGGTCACCACAACGAGGCCAAGCAGGACAAGGAGTACGACGACTCCGATCACGGCGATGACAACTGGGCTCATGATGTCTTTCCCCTCAGCCCTCCCAGGGGACGGCAGGTCGATACGGGTTCATGTGGGTGAGGAGCGCCGAACGGTCGGCGCCCCAACTGTGCGAAGCCGTGCGGCGGTCAGCGTTCGACGGGACGTACGGACACCGCTGTCTGCGACAGCGCCTCCTCCACCCAGATCTCGGCTCCTCGCGCCACCGGGGTCGGGCTCTTCGCCGCGAGCTTCACGGGTTGCCCGGCCAGGTGGACCAGCACTTCGCCGTAGCCGTCGGCCGGAATGGCCGTCACCACGGAGCCGGCGGTGCCGATCAGCTCCCCCTCGCGCGGTGCGGCGCCGGACCGGTCGCTCAGCAAAGCGCGGCTGAGGCGGTACGCGAGCCAGCCCGTGGCGGCCCCGGCGGGCACTCCGATCGCGGTGGCACCGAGCCCGCCAAGCCCGGTGGTGCTCATGACGATCGCGCCGGAGAAGCCGAGCATCGATACGAATCCGGCGATGACCGGGAGTGACAGCCAGCCGTCGAAGAGGCCGTCCAGCGCGTCGACGCCGTCGAAGAGGCCCTCGAGGACACCGTCGAAGACGAGGGACAGGACGAGGAGTACAACTCCTGTGATGCCGAGACCCAGAAACCAGGTCATCCGAGCTCACCGCCTCTCCCCCACTGTCACCGCGTCGGTGACCGCATACTCACCTACGGGCGACGCCAAGACACTGCCTGGTTATGGCAATCTTTACGCTCCCTTGATGCCGGTCCCCTGCACACTTCCGACCGCCGAACGCACGGACTTGAGACGGTGCCGGGCAGCAGTGAACACCTCGGACCAGGTACCCGCCTGTCCGCGGTGGCGGTCGGTGCGCTGCTCGACAAGGTCACTGCCGCCCGCCTCAAACATGCACGACTTCTGCCGCACTCGAAGAGCACCATGCGCCGAGGCCACGGTTCAGAGGATGCGGGCAGGACGAAGCGGCGCTGTGATCCGCATGCGACCGCGGCCACGTAAAGTCTCCCGGGCTACGGTGACGCGTGGGGACGGGAAGCGAACACGGGGGCAGCACATGGGGTACCGGCGCGCGGTGATACCGGCGGTGGCGGGCGGGCTGATGGTGACGTTGCTCCTGTGGTGGGCGGGCGCGAGCGCCGACGCGCTGCGTCTTCAGGGCGCCACCGACGTTCTCGGCTACGAGGCCGTCGCCCGCCTCCAGAGCTGGCTGCTGCCCTGGGCGTACGAACCCTCCGGCGGCACCGCGGGCGGGTACTTCGACGGTACCGACGCCTCCCGTTATCTCGGCCTGCACCACACGGCGATGCAGATCCGCTTCGCCGCCGTGTTCGTCCTCTACGCGGCCGGGGCGCTCCTCCTGATCCGGCGGCTTCCCCCGGAGCGCGGCCGGACGTGGGCCGCACTGCTCGCCCTGTGGGCCTGGGGCCTGGTGGCGGCAACCCTGGCGGTGACGGTGTCGGCTCCCTGGCTCATCGCGGCCGGGGGGCATGGCAGCTACCGGTTCCTGCCGCAGCTGGCCTCCCTTTCCTCGGCCGGGCGGCAGATCGCGGTACCGGTGGCGCTGGCCGCTGCGGCATGGACGGTGCTCGTGGCGCGGCTGGCGCTGAAGGGCGCCGAGACCCAGCCGCGCGAGGACGTTCCGGCGCGGTCCGCCCTGCTGGCCGCCACCGTCGGAACCGCGGTGGTCGCGGTGTCCCTGGTCATCCTGTCGTACCAGTCGAACGCCGCCACGCTCCAGACGGCCGTCACGGGCGGCGGGCTGTTCGGTGAACCGGGTGACCTGCTGCGCCAGTGGCTGCTGCTCGGCGCCTGGTCCGGTCCGGCCGGCGCACCGCTCGGCGACTGGTTCCTGTACCGCCTCGGGGACGTCCTGCTCCTCGCCGTGGTCTGGTGCGCCCTGCGGTGGCTGCCCGGGCTACTCACCCGGGTTTCCGTCCCGGCGATGGCGGCGGGCGGGGTCTGCGCGGTCGTCCTCGGGCTGCTGGCCGGACAGGCGCTGCGCATCGCCGGGGACGGGACGCAGATGCGTTCGGGGTTGCTGTATGTGGCGTCCGGCCTCGGGGAGGGGGTGACCGCCGCACTGCTCTGGGGCGCCCTGGCGGGCGTCGCGGCCACTGTGACTCTCCGGGCGGCGGGCGACCGTACCACCTCGCCCTCCGTCTGACGTACCTCTGCGCAGGCAAGTCCCCGTCTCACGGTTCGTGCTGCACACCGGGATCGCCTGGGAAGGTTCGCTCATCGGCACTGGTTCCGCCGCCTGCGGATCCGCTGGGAGGTCCGCGACGACATCCCCGAGGCTTCCTCATCTCGGGCGCGCACTCATTTGCCGGCGACGACTTCGCGATCCGGCGAGCGATGCCAGGGGGCCAAGGGCTGTCCCGTGATCCCCGGCGGGCGCACGACGCCGGCTACGGCACCTCGCCGCGTTGTCGGCACGCCCGCATACATCCCGTATGCGGACGCCCCTCCGCCTTGCGATGCTCCCCCACTGTCTGAACGGCGTGGGAGGTGCCCCCAGCATCCGACGCCGTGCGCTGATCCACCGGGGGTTACGGGACAGCCCTCAGTCAGCCGCCGCCAGTCGGTTGAGAACTTCCATGGGCGTGAAACTCCAGCCGACCAGGCGCGGCCCGCTCCAGTTGATGCCGATCATGAGTCCATCCCGGGTGGCATCGGGCAGTTCGCGATCGCGCCAGGTGTCCAAGGGCATGGACTCAACGCGTACCCGTGCCCCCAGATCGTCGCTGCCCTCTTGGCGCGGGCCGAGGTCGACCAAAAGGGAAGACTTCGCGTGCCGTCCGCGGAGAGGGGAACCGGGCTTCCGTCGTCATCCCGGACAAGCCAGACCACTCTGCTTCGGCAGACGTCTCGGAAGAATGCTGCCGCTTGCGAACCGCTCTGACTCATGGCCACCGAGCGTAGCGTTCCCCGGCACTTATTTCGTTAGGAGTTCTCAGTCGGGACCGCTCCAGTCGAACGGGAAGTGTTTGCTCGACTTCCCCGTGCGTTCCCAGGAGAAGCCGAATGCGTCGGCGCGGTCGGCGGTGGCCCGTCCCCAGGTGGCGACCTGGCCGGGCCCGACCTCGGCGCCCGGGGCGTTGTGGACCTGGACGCGTGCGCCATCCGGCGTCGTCGGACCGGTGAGCGCCTCGGCGGTGGCCGTGACCTTGCCGGGAACCTCGGCCCGCCAGGTGGCGAGATCCTCGTCTATCTCGACGTGGACTGGGGCGACGTCCGTGCCGCGCATCTCGGGGTGGAACATCGCCCCGAACTGCGCGGGCCATCCGCCCGCCTCACCGCCGAAGATGGCCCCGAGTGCACCCCGCTGCTGCTCGTCGGCCCGTTCGTCAAGGAAGACCGCGGCGTACGGGTCGGTGTGGGTGCCGGCCCACGGGTTGCCGGTGAAGGATCCAAGCATGAGGACGTTGAGACCGTCGAGCCGCACGTCGCCGAAGCTGCCCTCCCGGATGTGCCAGACCAACACGCCTTCGCAGTCGCCGTAGGTCGGGGGCTGTGCAAACGTGCAGGGGCACGGTATGGCGCACTTGCACACATCGAACCAATCACCGGCCAGGCGCCAAGGCGGACCGGTGCTGACCTGCTCTGTCATACCGCTTCCCTCCTGCCGGGCCCGAAGAGCCCCTCGGAGTGGCGAGGCCGCTGTCCCGAGCCTGCTCCCAGGATCGCCAGGCGGCCTCCCTTCCAGCTTGCACCTCACGGCCCCGGCAGGGAAACCTGCGGGTCGGCTACCCGTGCCCGCACGGCCCGGCGCCGCGACACTGGGACGGCCATCACCGACGCAGGCTTCAGGCCGGCAGCCGTTGACCGGTCCCCCTTCGCCGTACCCGGATCCCGTCACCGGACCCCATCTCGCGGGCCAGACCGTCGAGCGGTCGGCGAGCGGGCTCCCCAGATCGGTCGCGAGCCGCCGGTTCCAGAGCAGGTGCCCGGCATTCGCGCGGGCGACGGCCTCGCACCGTACGCCTTCACCCAGTCGCCGAAACTGCACTTCCCCCTGCTGGGCCGGCGCGAGCAGCTCAGGCTCGAGTCCGAGGGGGCCCTTCATCGGGACCTCCCCGACGGCAGAGAAGTAGACGGTGCCGTGGCCCTGGAAGCCGTGCGGGAAGTACCTCCCGGGGATACGGTGCGGTTGATGTAGAGGAGTGCGTGGGATACGTCGCGCAGTTCGACTTTGGCCGGCTGTCCTGTCGGCCAGCGTTGGGGGCGGGCTTTTCGTCAGGCCGTCAAAGTCCGCTCGATCAGAGCCCATTGGGCATCGGACACATCGCTGGGGTACGGCGACACGCAGTCCTGCGGGGCCTGTATCGGGAAGGCGCACTCGCCGAGGAGGTCATCGCCGAGCCCACCTACACCCACCGCTCCGGCCTGCTCCCCGTCTCCCCCACGGACGGCCACGTCATCGCCCCGTCCCTCGACAGCCCCCATCCCCGCCGCATCGCCCTCGACGCCCCCACCGACAGCCGGGCCGTCGCCGCCTTCACCTGCCCCCCCACCACGTCGGCCTTCCGCCGGAACGACGCGGTCGCCCGCGCGCTCCTGCGTGCCCTGAGCGCCACCGAGGCTGAGACGGCTACGTCTCCGACGGACGGCCGACCTCTCAGAATGTGAGATCTTCCCTACTTTTCCTATGGAATTACTAGGGAAGCCTTGACTGCGTTCGCCGGGGGTGCACAGGATGGTGAACATGTCCCGTAAGCAGCAACGACTCGTTCGTCGTCGGCATGTCGACTTCGGTCACGTCGTCAGTGCCGCCTGCTGCCGCGCGTAAGGCACGCGACTCGCGCCTTCGCCCGTGCCGCTCCGCTCCCCCCCTTCCCAGGCGATCAGGCGAATCCACCCACTGCGCCTGATGGCCCGACACACTTCTGAGGGACAACCGCCATGACCACGGCACTTCCCACCGAGGCCACCCCACACGATCCGCTCCTCTCCGACACGCCCCGCCTTCGCCTGGTGGGCGATACCGCTCGGAGAGACACCCAGGGACACACCTCCGCGCCGCTCGTCGGCTACCTCGTGCTCGTCCCCGAGGGCACCGATCCCACCGAGCTCTTCGCCAAGGACAGGCAACGGCCCGAGATCCGACCGGTCGCCGCCGCAGGCTCGGCCCCTGTCCAACGGACGGCAGACGACGTCGTCCGCATCGACCCGGCCCGACATGTCGCCGAGGTCGACGGACGCGAACTCGACCTCACCTACCTGGAGTTCGAGCTGCTGGCGCATCTCGTTCAACATCCCCACCACGTGCAGACGCGTGAGCGACTGGTGGCCGCCGTCTGGGGCTACGACCACATCGGCGACGGCCGCACCGTGGATGTCCACATCGCCCGCCTGCGCCGCAAGCTGGGCGAAGCTCACCGGCACCGCATCGTCACCGTTCGGCGCGTGGGCTACAAGTACGTGCCCGACCAGCAGGAGAGCTCCAACGCCGCGCTCTGCGGCCGACCTTGAGGAGACCACTTCCATGGGCCTTGCCTCCGCGCCGTCCCACCCCACCTCGCCGTCCGACCGAACCGGGCCCGGCCATGCGCACTGGCTGCGCGTGGCCCGCGAGGCGGCGGACGACCTGGCCACGGACACCGTGGCCAGGGAGCAGGCGGGCAAGGCCCCGATCGACGAGGTGTCCCGGCTGCGCGAGGCGGGACTGCTGACGCTCACGGTGCCGGCCCAGTCCCAGGGAGGCGGCGCGGACTGGCCCACGGCCTACGCCGTCGTCCGGGAGATCGCCGCGGCCGACGGCGCGATCGGTCAACTGCTCGGCTGTCACTACTTCCTGGCGCGGAGCGCCCGGTTCTTCGCCGGGCCCGCTCTCGCAGCGCAGACGGAGGAACGGTCCGCAGCCGAACAGTGGTGCTGGGGCGGCGGTTTCGCCCGTCAGGAGCCGCCTCTGATGCTGGCCAGGACCTCCGAGGGACTGGTGCTCGACGGTCGGCAGAGCTACATCACCGGGGTCCTGGTCGCCGATCGTCTCGCCGTGCGCGCCGTGCGGGAGGACACGGGTGAACCACTCGCCGTCGTGGTGGATCCCACCCGTCCCGGTGTGGTGATCGACGGCGATACCGACACCTTCGGCCAGCGGCTCGCGGCCGGCGGCAGCGTGGAGTTCGACGACGTACGGGTGGGTGCCGACGACGTACTCGGCTCCCTGTCCGCCGACGAGGACCTGCTGTCACCCCGGGCCGCCCTGGCATCGCCGGTCGGGCGTCTCTTCTCCGCCCAGCTCCTTCTCGGCATGGCCGAGGGAGTGCTCGCCGAGGCTCGTGAGTACAGCAGGACGGGCCATGCACCGTGGCAGCCCGCCTGGCCGGTCGGTACCCCGCACGACCCGCAGGTGCAGACCGCCTACGGAGAACTCACCGTCCTGACCCGCTCCGCGTCGGCACTCACCGATCAAGCACTGGAAGCCGTGCGAGGCGGCCTTGAGCGCGGCGAGGACCTCACCTACGACGAGTGTGCGGACATCTCCGCCCTCGTGGCGATGGCCGAAAGCGCCGCGGCCCGGGCAGCGCAGGAGTCCACCACCCGCGCCCTCGACATCGTCGGCGCCCGGTCCACCTCCGCGCGGCTGGGCTTCGACCGGTTCTGGCGCAATGCCAGGACCCACACCCTGTACGAGCCCGTCGCCCACCGGCTCCGCGATGTCGGGGAGTACTTTCTCAACGGCGCCCACCCTCCGTTCGTCCTGCCCGCCTGATCGGGAGGCGGGGACGTTCGAGGAGACCGATTCCGGGGAGCGATTCCGCAGTCCCGCCCATGCCTGAGCCGATCGACCTGCTGCCAGGATCCCTCGCTACCGGGGTGCTCAGCAGCCCTGTGGGTCGGCAACCGGGACCACGGCGGCGATACTGACCGGACATTCGAAGCGGAGCCTGCCGTGACATGGTCACTTGGGCTGGCCGGGCTGGGGGTCGGCCTGCTCACAGCGGTGGTGACCGCGCCGGTGGGGGTGTCGGGTGCGGTGTTCCTGCTGCCCGTGCAGTTGAGTGTCCTCGGGGTGCCCAGCCCGGCGGTCACGCCCACCAATCTGCTGTTCAACGTGGTGGCCGGGCCCGGCGCCCTGCTGCGCCACCACCGCGAGGGCCTGCTGTACGGCCGGCTGACGCGGCGCCTCGTGAGCGGCACTCTGCCCGGGGTGGTCATCGGCGCTGTGATACGGGTCTTCGCCGTCCCGGGGGCCACCGTCTTCCGCCTTCTGGTCGCCGCTCTGCTGATGCCACTGGGCCTGTGGCTCATCGGGCGCACCCCAGGGCCCGCCCGGCCGGCCCCCGTTGCGGAACCCTCGCCCCGGACCATCACCGGACTGGCCCTCGTCGTCGGGGTCGTCGGCGGGGTCTACGGGATCGGCGGCGGATCCATCCTCGGCCCCATACTGGTCGGCCGGGGTATGCCCGTCGCCCGCGTGGCACCGGCCGCCCTCACCTCCACGTTCACCACCTCCGTGACCGGGGCCGCGGCGTTCGTGCTGCTGTCCCTGACGGGCTCCGGTGACATCGCCCCTGACTGGTACCTCGGTCTGGCCTGCGGCCTCGGCGGACTGATCGGCGGCTACCTCGGGGCACACCTGCAACCTCGGCTACCCGAAACGGCACTGCGTCTCCTGCTCGGCGCCCTGGCCACCGCCCTCGGTGCCTCCTACGCCGTGCAATCTCTGCGCTGACGGCGGTGGCGGCTCGAACGGCAGTCACCACGACACCGCCTGTCCGGAGAATTGTGAACGCCGCGCTTCATTCGCATGTCGGACCGTTGAGAACATATGACGCATGCGCAAGCGACATTGACCTGGCCGGATTTCGCTGCAACTCTCGTGGCTGTGAGCAAGTCCGAGAACCTCGCCGCGCGCCTGCACGTCGATCTGCGACGTCAGGCCAGCGCCATCTGTGCCGTCGGTCGCCGCACTCCCTGACAGGCACATCTCCCCTTCGCTCCCTTTCACAGTCGGCTTCTACGCAAGCCGCTGCTTTTTCAACAGACGTCGGCCCTCGTCATAGCCATTTCTGCTGAGATCCTTTTTCTCTGCCGTTCGACGTCTGCCTTTCCTTTCCCCGTTTCCCGAACAGGAACCTGCCATGGCCACGACGGCATCGACCCGACGTCACTTCCTCACCCTTCTCGGTCTTTCGGCGGTGTCGGTGAGCTGCGGCGCGTCCGCGTCCGGAACACCGGCCGCCAAGGACCAGACCAAGACGCTGAGATATCAGGGCTGGGCCGGTCAGGTCACGTTGCCCGAACTGGCCGAGGATCTCGGCTATCTGGAGGACGTGAAGCTGAAGTGGGTGGGCAACACGATCAGCGGACCGCAGGACATCCAGTCCGCGGCCACGGGTCAGGTCGACTTCGGCGGCGCGTTCAACGGCGCGGTCGTCAAGCTGGCCGCCAACAACGCTCCCATCAAGGCCGTCATCAGTTACTACGGCGCCGACAAGTACGCCTACAACGGCTTCTACGTCCTCAAGGACAGCCCGATCCGCTCGGCCCGGGACCTGATCGGCAAGAAGGTCGGGATGAACACCCTCGGAGCCCACGCCGAGGCCATGCTCGACATCTACCTTCAGCGAGGCGGTCTGTCCCAGGCCGACATCGACAAGGTCGAGCCACTTGTGGTGCCCCCGGTCAACACCGAGCAGTCCCTGCGCCAGAAGCAGATCGACGTGGCCGTACTCGGCGGCATCCTGCGCGACAAGGCCCTGGAAACCGGCGGTATCCGCCCACTGTTCACGGACTACCAGCTGCTCGGCGCGTTCAGCGCCGGCACGTACGTGATGACGGACCGCTTCCTGAAGCAGAACCCGGACACGGCCCGGACCTTCGTCACCGCCGTGGGGCGGGCCGTCGAGTGGTCCCGTTCCACTCCGCACGACGAGGTCGTCGACCGGATGACGGAGATCGTGAAGAAGCGCGGCCGCAACGAGGACACCGCACCGCTGAAGTTCTGGCGGTCCTACGGCGTCGCCGAGACGGCGGGCCGGATCACCGGCAAGGAACTCCAGTTGTGGATCGACTGGCTGGCCGAGCGGGGCGACATCAAGAAGGGCCAGGTCACGCTGTCCGACCTCTACACCAACAAGTTCAACGACTACAAGAAGTCCTCCTCCGCCGCGAAGAGCGGGAGCTGATCCCATGCCGGAAGCGACCACGCAATCCCCGACGCCCAAGATCGTTTTCGAGGACGTACGGAAGCACTTCACCGTCAAGGACCGCACGGGGGCCGGGCAGGCCACCCGGGTCACCGCCCTCGACGGCATCGACCTGCACATAGCGGACGGCGAGTTCGTCGTCCTGGTCGGTCCCAGCGGCTGCGGAAAGTCGACGCTGCTGGAGTTGCTCGGCGGCCTCGCCCAGCCCACGGGCGGACGGATCCTGCTGGACGGCGAACCCGTCACGGGGCCCGGACTGGACCGCGGCATCGTGTTCCAGCAATACGCGCTGCTGCCGTGGCGCACGGCACAGGGCAACGTCGAGTTCGGCCTGGAAGCCACCGGCGTCCCACGGCGCCAACGTGCCGCACGAGCCAGGGAGTTCCTGGACCTGGTCGGCCTGAACGGGTTCGAGCACCGCCATCCGCACCAGCTGTCGGGCGGAATGCGGCAACGGGTGGCGCTCGCCCGCAGCCTCGCCTATGACCCCGATGTGCTGCTGATGGACGAGCCGTTCGCCGCGCTGGACGCCCAGACCCGGGAGTCGCTGCAGGACGAACTCCTGCGCATCTGGCAGCGCACCGGCAAGACCGTCGTCTTCATCACGCACGGCATCGACGAGGCCGTCCACCTGGGACAGCGCGTCGCCGTCATGACGTCGAGGCCCGGCCGGATCAAGCAGATCGTGCCGGTCGCTCTCGGCTCCCGTACGACGACGGACGACCTCCGCTCCAGCCCCGAGTTCGCACGGCACCGCCACGAGATCTGGTCGCTGCTGCACGACGAGGTGGCCAGGGCCCAGCAATGGGAGAAGGAAGAGGCCTCCGTATGAGCTCCACGACCGGCACGACCGCCGAGAAGGCCGACGCGACCCTCGCGACCACCACGACCGACGCGGCGAACACGTCAGAAACCGTCCACGCACCTTCCCTCACCAAGTCCGCCGAGTCCGCCACGTCCCCTGCGGCCGGCACATCGACCGCCCCCGCGCCCGGCGCCTCATCACCCCCGGACGCGCGCCGGGCCCCCTCCCTCACGGCCCGTGTCCGCCGGACGGCGCTGCGGACGGTCCGCCGACTGCCGTACCTGCTGCTGAAGGGGGCGACCAAGTCCGCGGCCGTCGTGGCCCTGCTCCTGCTGTGGGAGATCGCGCCACGAGCCGGTCTGGTGGACCGGACCTTCCTGCCGCCGTTCAGCGAGGTCACCGACGCCTGGTGGGGGCTCGCCGCAGACGGTCAGCTCGCCGACAACGCGCGTGCCAGCCTGGCGCGTTCGTTCAGCGGATTCGGTATCGCCGTAGCCGTCGCCGTACCGCTCGGGCTGCTGATCGGCTGGTACCGTCCGTTCGCCGACCTCCTCGGACCGCTGCTGGAGGTGTTCCGCAACACCGCGGCTCTGGCCCTGCTGCCGGTGTTCGTACTGCTGCTGGGCATCGGCGAGACCTCGAAGATCTCCATCGTGGTGTACGCCTGCGCCTGGCCGATCCTGCTCAACACCATCAGCGCGGTCCGCAACGTCGACCCGACCCTGCTGAAGCTGGCGAAGTCGATGGACCTGTCCGCACCCCGCCTGTTCCAGAAGGTCATCCTGCCGGCCTCGGTACCGGTGATGTTCACCGGCATCCGGCTGGCCGGAGCGGTGTCGATCCTGGTGCTGGTCGCCGCCGAGATGATCGGCGCCAAGGCGGGCCTGGGCTATCTGATCAACGCCTCGCAGTACAACTTCGCCATCCCGCAGATGTACGCGGGCATCATCACGATCTCGGCCATCGGCGTGGTCTTCAACCAGTTCCTGGTGACCGTCGAGCGGCGGCTCAGCTCCTGGCGCGTACCCGCGGGCGGCTGACCTGCCGCCATCACACCTCCCCTCTCCGCCCTCCCCCTCTCCCCTGTCACCCGCTCGCCCCGCAGTCCCCGATCCGAGGAACCCCATGACCGCGCCCAGACCCCGTCAGCTGCATCTCAACGCCTTCCTGATGAACGCGGGCCACCACGACGCCGCCTGGCGGCACCCGCGCACCCAGCCCGAACGGGTCACCGATCTGCGCTACTTCCAGCACCTCGCGCAGACCGCCGAGCGCGGCCTGCTCGACTCCGTCTTCCTCGCCGACGGTCTCGCCCTGTGGGGCAAGGTCCGGCACAACGCCCTCGGCGGCTTCGAACCGCTCACCCTGCTGTCCGCGCTGGCGGCGGTCACCAAGCACGTCGGCCTGATCGCCACCGTGTCCACCACCTTCAACGAGCCCTTCCACACCGCCCGCAAGTTCGCCTCCCTGGATCACATCAGCGGTGGCCGGGCCGGCTGGAACATCGTCACGTCGGGCACCGTGAACGAGGCCCGCAACTTCGGGCAGGACGAGCACCTGGAGCACGCGTTGCGCTACGAGCGGGCGCGGGAGTTCGTCGACGTCGCCACCAAGCTGTGGGACAGCTGGGAGGACGACGCGATCCTGCTCGACCGGGAGAGCGGCGTCTACGCCGACACCGACAAGGTGCGGGAGATCAACCACCGCGGAACGTACTTCGGGGTGCAGGGCCCCCTGAACGTACCGCGCACCCCGCAGGGATACCCGCTGCTGGTGCAGGCCGGCTCGTCGGAGGACGGCAAGGAGTTCGCCGCCCAGTACGCCGAGGCTGTCTTCACCGCCCAGCAGACCCTCGCCGACGGCCAGTCCTTCTACAAGGACCTCAAGTCCCGGCTCGCCCGGTACGGCCGTACCGGGGACCAGTTGCTGGTGCTCCCCGGCATCGCGCCCGTCATCGGCTCCACGGAGGCCGAGGCCCGCGCACTGGAAGAAGAGCTCACGGAGCTTCAGGTTCCGGAGTACGGGCTCGCCCAGCTGTCCGGGATGCTCGGCACCGACCTGACCGGGCTGCCGCTGGACGGGCCGCTGCCCGAGCTGCCCGAGGAGCGGGACATCAACGGCAACAAGAGCCGCTTCACGCTCGTCGCCGAACTCGCCCGCCGTGACGGCCTCACCCTGCGCGAGCTCATCGCCCGCCTCGGCGGCGGACGTGGTCACCGTGTCTTCGCCGGTACGCCGGAGCAGATAGCGGACGAGATCGAGGAGTGGTTCACCGAGGGTGCCGCCGACGGCTTCAACATCATGCCGCCCCATCTGCCGGGCGGCCTGGAGGACTTCGTCGGCCACGTCGTACCGATCCTGCAGCGGCGCGGACTGTTCCGCACCGAGTACACCGGGCGCACCCTGCGCGACCACTACGGCCTCGCCCGTCCCGCCAACCGGCTGGCACCGGCCGCCGCAGGAGAGGGAGTGGCCGCCCTGTGACCGGTCTCGACCTCACCGCGGACGTCCTGGTGGTCGGCGGCGGCCCTGCCGCCACCTGGGCCGCGCTCAAGGCGGCGCAGGACGGGGCGGACGTGCTCCTCGCCGACAAGGGCTACTGCGGCACCAGCGGCGCCACCGCCTCCGCCGGAACGGGCGTCTGGTACGTCCCCCCGGAACCCGCCGCGCGCGAGGCGGCCATGGCGAGCAGGGAGGCCCTGGGCGGCTACCTGGCCGACCGGCGCTGGATGGCCCGGGTGCTGGACCAGACGTACGCCGGGGTGAACGAACTGGCCGCGGCAGGGCGCTATCCCTTCCCGACGGGAGAGGACGGAAAGCAGCTCAGGAACGGCCTCCAGGGGCCGGAGTACATGCGCAGGATGCGGATCCGCGTGCAGCGGGCCGGGGCGCGCGTCCTCGACCACAGCCCGGTCACCGAACTGCTCACCGATCCCTCCGGGGCGGTCGCCGGGGCCCGGGGGCACCGGCGGCAGGCCGGTCAGCCGTACCGGGTGCGCGCCGGGGCGGTCGTGCTGGCCACCGGTGGCTGCGCGTTCCTCAGCGGTGCTCTGGGCTGCAACGTCAACACCGGCGACGGTGCGCTGTTCGCCGCGGAGGCGGGCGCGGAGCTGTCCGGGATGGAGTTCTCCAACGCGTACGGCATCGCGCCCGAGGGCACCTCCGTGACCAAGACCGCGTTCTACTCGTTCGCGACCTTCTACCACGAGGACGGCACGGTCCTGGAGGGCGCGGCCAGCCAGGGCGGCCGGTCCGTGATCGCGTGTGCGCTGCTCAGCGAGAAGGTGTACTGCCGCCTCGACCGTGCGGACGAGGCGGCCCGGCAGGCGATGCGGCTGGCACAGCCGAACTTCTTCCTCACCTTCGACCGGCTCGGCATCGACCCCTTCACCCAGCGCTTCGCCGTCACGCTCCTCGCCGAGGGCACCGTACGCGGCACCGGCGGCATCCGCATCACCGGCGACGACTGCTCCACCACCGTCCCCGGCCTGTACGCGGCCGGCGACGCGGCGACCCGTGAGCTGATCTGCGGCGGCTTCACCGGCGGCGGCAGCCACAATGCCGCCTGGGCCATCTCCTCCGGCATCTGGGCGGGGCGGGGCGCGGCCCGCCACGCCCGCTCACTCGGCGCACGCGCCGCCACGAGGCGCCTGGTGGCCGCGGGCGGGGCCGGGCTCCGGCCCACCGGGGCAGCGGGTCCGGCCGACGGCTTCCGCGAGGTCGTCACCGCGGTCCAGGCCGAGGTGCTGCCGTACGAGAAGAACTACCTGCGCCACGGTGACCGGCTCACCGCCTCGCTGGAGGTCCTCGACAGCGTCTGGGAGCAGTCGCGCGCCTCCCTGCACGCCGAGGGCGCGGACACCATACGGGCGAGGCAGGCGGCGGCGATGGCGGCACACGCCCGCTGGATGTACGCGGCCGCGCTGGCCCGGAGCGAGACCCGCGGCATGGCCAAACGGCTGGACTTCCCCGAGCAGGACCCCGGCCAGCACCACCGCATCACGACGGGCGGTCTGGACCGGGTGTGGACCCGTGTCGAGCCCCTGACGAACGCGTCGGCCACGTCAGCCGCACCCCTGGAGGTGGCCTCATGATCGAACTGGTCTCGGCGGAACGCTGCATCACCTGCGACAAGTGCATCAAGGTCTGCCCGACCGACGTCTTCGACCGAGGCGAGGACGGCATCCCCGTGCTCGCCCGCCGCGACGACTGCCAGACCTGCTTCCAGTGCGAGGCGAACTGCCCGGCCGACGCCCTGTTCGTCGCACCCCTGACCCACCCGCTGCCCGACGACTCCACCGCCCGGGACGAGGAGCACCTGGCCCGTGCCGGCCTGCTCGGCAGCTACCGCCGTCACATCGGCTGGGGACGGGGCCGCACACCCGGCGCGCTGCGGTCCATCGGCCCTCCCCTCAGCCCGCCGGGGTCCCGGGGAAGCTCCCTGCCCATCACCTCCTGACGACCTCCCGACTGATCACCCCTCGAAAGGACAGCCGCGCATGACCACCAGCACCGACTTCGACATCCGCAGGATCGGCGGCCGTATCGGCGCCGAAATCCTCGGCGTGGATCTCTCCGTCGACCTCGCCCCCGCCGTCGTCACCGAGATCAACTCCGCACTCCTGGAACACAAGGCGCTCGTCTTCCGCGACCAGCACCTCGACGACGCGGGCCAGCTCCGCTTCGCCTCCCTCTTCGGTGAGCTGACCACCGCGCACCCGACGGTCCCCTCCGTCGACGGCCAGCCGAACATCCTGCCGGTCGACGGCGACGAGGGCATCCGCGCCAACCAATGGCACACCGATGTCACCTTCGTCCACACGCCCCCGAAGGCGTCCACGCTGCGCAGCATCGTGGTCCCGCCCTACGGCGGCAACACCCTCATCGCCAACTCGGCCGCCGCCTACCGGGATCTGCCCGAGCCGCTGCGCGAGCTGGCCGACAAGCTCTGGGCGGTGCACACCAACGACTACGACTACGCCGCCCCGAAGAGCGAGAAGGCTGCCCAGCACCGCAGGCGGTTCGTCTCCAGGAAGTACCGCACCGCCCACCCGGTTGTCCGTGTCCATCCCGAGACCGGGGAGCGTGGGCTGTTCATCGGCGGCTTCGCCCAGAGCATCGTGGGCCTCGGCCCGTCCGACTCCCGTGACCTGCTGCGCATCTTCCAGTCGTACATCACGCGTCCCGAGAACATCGTGCGCGTGGCCTGGACGCCCGGCGACCTCGTCCTGTTCGACAACCGCATCACCCAGCACTACGCCCCCGACGACTACGGCGACCTGCCGCGCCTGCTGCACCGGGTGACCGTCGCGGGCGACGTCCCGGCCGGTGTCGACGGCACTCTCAGCCACGTCATCGAGGGCGACGACGCCGCCCACTACACCCCGGCCGCAGCCTGAGCACCGCAGCCGCCACGCGCGTGGGGGGGGGGGGGGGGGGGGGGGCTGGCGGGGGGGGGGGGGGGGAGGGGGGGAGGTCAGAGAAATGCAGGGAAGAGGGGGAATGCGGGGGTCCGCCCGAGCGGCG